>NZFO01000004.1 GCA_002690705.1 Magnetovibrio sp.
CGCAGCTTCTACTTCTTCGGTTGATGTCTCCGCAGCTTCTACTTCTTCGGTTGATGTCTCCGCAGCTGCTACTTCTTCGGTTGATGTCTCCGCAGCTTCTACTTCTTCGGTTGATGTCTCCGCAGCTGCTAATTCTTCGGTTGATGTCTCCGCAGCTGCACCTTCTTTAGCTAATGTTTCTGCCGTCGCTTTTTCTTTCTCTTCGCGCTCTTGCAGACGCGCAAGGGTTTTGGCTCGCGGCCTATCTCTCTTTGTTTGCTCAGGTATGGATGGCTTATCAGCCATGCCTATGGTGCTTAGGTGTCGCGCGACGCGATCAGAGGGTTGTGCCCCTACACTTAGCCAGTGATTGGCACGGTCTTGGTTGATTACGAAACGTTGAGGATCGTCTTTTTTCAGCATTGGATTATAGGACCCAATCCGCTCGATAAAACGGCCATCGCGCGGACTACGGGAATCTGCGACTACCACCCTATAAAAAGGGCGTTTTTTTGCTCCACCGCGTGAGAGTCTAATTTTTAAAGACATGTTGTTGGTTCGTCCTTTCGTTATTTTCCACTTATCAATTTGTTATTTCACCCGACGGTTATCGCAGGCCGGGCATTATTGTGGGCATCATGCCCGCTATTCCGCGGTTCCCCTTTTTTCCAGCTTTTTTCATCATTGAGCTAACTTGCTTGAATTGCTTAAGCATGCGGTTGACTTGTTGAACTGATGTTCCAGAACCTAAGGCTATTCGCCGACGCCGTGACCCATTTAAAATTTTAGGATTACGCCTTTCAGCTTTTGTCATTGCGCGTATAATAGCTTCTTGGTGGGTAATCACGGTATCATCCATATTGTGAGCCGTCATTTGTTGCTTAACGTTTTGTGCACCGGGCAACATTCCCATTAAGCCCTCAAGGCTTCCCATTTGTCGAATTTGCCCAAGTTGCTTGACCATATCGTCTAAAGTAAACTGGCCTTTGAGCATTTTCTTGGCCATGCGCTCAGCGTCTTCTTCGTTGACAACCTGCTGCGCTTTTTCAACCAGACCAACTACATCTCCCATACCGAGAATAGAACCTGCGATCCTTTCTGCGTTAAATTCATCCAATGCCTCCATCTTTTCGCCGACACCCATCAACTTGATCGGCTTCCCGGTAACAGACCGCATCGAGAGTGCTGCCCCGCCTCGCGCATCGCCATCCACACGAGTGAGAATAATACCGCTGATACCAATTTTTTCGTTAAACTCGCGTGCGACGTTGACTGCGTCTTGACCGGTCATCGCATCACTTATGAGAAGTGTTTCGTCAGGGGAGGCAATATCTCGAATGTCTGCAACCTCTGTCATGAGGTCCTTATCAATATGCAGGCGCCCTGCAGTATCAAGCAAAACCACATCAAAACCTTCAAGTCGCGCATTTTGCATGGCACGCTTGGTAATGGCTATGGGTTTCTCTCCAAGGACTGAGGCAAGGCATCGGACCTGAATTTGGTCACCCAGAGTGGCGAGTTGTTGCTGCGCTGCAGGCCGGTAGACGTCCAAAGAGGCCATCAGCACTTTTTTACGATTGCGCTCAGTGAGGCGCTTGGCAAGTTTAGCAGTGGTTGTTGTTTTACCTGAACCTTGAAGTCCAACCATGAGTATAGCGCTTGGTGGATTGGCCGATATATTAATGCTACTACCGTCCGATAGTGATCCGTCACTTGGCCCGTTGCCTAAAACATTTATTAATTCATCATGCACCACCTTTACTACCATTTGGCTTGGCGTGACGCTTTTCAGAATGCTTTGAACGAGTGATTTTGCGCGAACGGCGGCTACGAGGTCTTTGACTACATCTACTGCGACATCGGCTTCTAGGAGTGCTATCCGAACTTCTCGCAGAGCTGTCTCGATATCTGACTCGCGCAATGACCCGCGCTTCCTCAGTTTATCGAAAATTCCCCCAAGACTATCTGTCAGATTTTCAAACATCCCTAAAGTCTTTGACCCTTTATCTTCCTCTTGTATCCCAGCCGTTGACCTCACACGCACTCACGCCAGTGCGCGAAACTCGCTGACTGACGGAGCCCCTAGAGGCGAAGGGTTAGATATGCCCTCGGAATGGCCGGCAATTTAAGTTTTTGGATTATTCCTGTCAAGTAGACTTGTGCCAAACAAACAACAAGTTTGATCTTAAACATTGAGATAATAAAAGGTTAAATGTGTCATAGAAATTGATACGTTAAACAATATTTTCATAAATTTTGAACTAATCTTTTAGCGCTAGTATATCAATCAGGGTGGACTTCTGCCCTGGACCGGCATATTTACCGACCCATGATTGTTATTCCATTTATAAAAATGCATGGGTTGGGCAATGACTTCGTGGTTATTGATGGCCGCGAAACCCCATTTGGGATAAGCTCGAACGCCGCCAAGTCAATTGGAGACCGGCGGACAGGCGTTGGCTGTGACCAAATATTGATTCTCAAACCGGTCAGCGATGACTTGGCGGACGCATATATGGAAATTTGGAATGCTGATGGCAGTATCGCACGGGCTTGTGGAAACGGTGCTCGTTGCGTAGCCGCATTGCTTATGTCCAAGACGAACAGGTCCAGTGCAATAATTGAGACTGCTGCGGGTCTAGTGCATGCCGATAGTGGAGATGATGGCATGATAACAGTTGATATGGGGCAAGCATCTTCTGAGTGGACGGATATCCCTCTTTCTGAGGAAAGGGACACCCTTCATCTTGGAATCGAGAATGGGCCATTAAGTGACCCCGTTGGTGTAAATATAGGTAATCCTCACGCCGTCTTTTTTGTTGAAGATGCAGACGCGATTGACATCGAAGTGATGGGGCCCATTTTTGAAAATCATCCCCTTTTTCCTGACCGAGCCAATATTGAGATTGTTTCAGTGCTTGAGCCTAACCGTTTGCGCATGCGTGTTTGGGAGCGTGGCGGGGGGCTTACTCGCGCCTGTGGGTCTGGCGCATGTGCTGCTGCTGTCGCGGGGCATCGGCGTGGATTGACGGGTCGTCGGATAGAGGTAGTCCTAGACGGCGGTCTAATGAGTGTGGAATGGCTTGATAACGGCCATGTGCTGATGACTGGCCCAGCGGTCTCCGTGTATAACGGTGAGCTGGACAGCGCTCTATTTTACGATTGAGATCTAACCAATGAGCGAACCGAAAGTTATAACCATGGGTTGTCGACTTAATGCATTTGAGTCCGAAATTATACGCGAGCACCTTTATAGCGCAGGGTTAGATAATACCATTGTTATAAATACCTGTGCAGTCACCGCAGAGGCTGAACGACAAGCCCGCCAGATCATCCGGCGCACGCGACGCAAGAATCCAAGTGCTAAAGTTATTGTGACCGGTTGCGCTGCTCAGTTGTGTCCAGATAAATATACTGCAATGCCTGAAATAGACGGTGTTTTGGGAAATATTGAAAAACTTAATTTGGAAAGTTTTCGCGTGGACCAACATGAACCCAATCTGGTCTCGGATATAATGTCTGTCAGAGAGATAGTTCCGCACTTTGTGCAGGGCCTTGATGGACGGGCACGATCATTCATTCAAATACAACAAGGCTGCGACCACCGTTGCACCTTTTGTATTATTCCCTTCGCCCGAGGGCCGAACCGCAGTGTTAGCCTTGACCATTTGACCGACCAAGTTCGTACGTTGGTTTCGGAGGGTTACCGGGAAGCAGTCCTGACCGGCGTAGATATTTGTTCCTATGGCAATGATTTGCCTGGCGCCCCGAAACTGGGAGGAATAGTGCGAATCCTGCTTGAAAGAGTGCCAGAGTTGTTACGGCTGCGCTTAAGCTCTTTAGACCCAGCTACTATAGATAATACATTATTTGAGTTGTTGGAGCATGAACCAAGATTTATGCCACATATTCACCTTAGCCTCCAAGCAATGGATGATTTGGTCTTAAAGCGCATGAAGCGGCGCCATAGCCGGGGTGGAGCGGTCGCAATTGTGGAGCGTCTTCGCCGTGCTCGGTCAGACGTAGCCATAGGTGCGGACTTAATTGCAGGATTTCCGACTGAGACCGAAAAAATGTTTCGAAATACGTTGGCGGCCGTTGATGAATTAAGCCTTAGTCATCTTCACGTGTTCCCATATTCAGCCCGAAAGGGCACTCCGGCAGAGCGCATGCCCAAAGTTGATGGAGGCGTGGTCAGGACGCGTGCGGCGAAACTACGGGCGGCTGGTGCAAAAGCCATGTCAAAATACCAAAAACAGTTTATCGGCCAAACGCTCGATATTTTAGTTGAGAAGCCTAGGGTTGGCTATAGCCCACATTTTTTATCCGTCAATGTAAATGATGATATCGAAGTTGGCCAGATCGTACCCGTCCGGATTAGTGAGGTATCACAAGAAGGTTTGATAGGCACTGTTGATGGAGAAGACGCATGAGCGAAGAGAATATCAGCAGTTGGCTCGAGCGCTTGCGAGGCGGGCTGTCGAAATCATCCAAAAAGCTCACTGATGGAATTACCGATCTTTTAACCAAGCGGAAACTTGACTCGGGGGCCTTAGATGAGCTGGAAGATATTCTGATTGCCAGTGACTTAGGGGTGGCAACAGCTGGCAAGCTTGCCACATCGATCTCGGATCGGCGGTTCCCGGACGGTATATCGGACGAGGCGATTCGCGGCGCACTAGCTGACGACATCGCTGAAATTCTTAATTCTGTCGAGGCGCCATTGGCAGTTGACCTTAATCATGCGCCCCATGTTTTGCTGGTATGCGGCGTCAACGGCAGCGGTAAGACTACAACAGTTGGTAAGCTCGCAAAGCAATTCATGGATTCAGGATTATCGGTGATGGTGGCTGCTGGGGACACATTCCGCGCTGCCGCGGTGGAACAGCTACAAATTTGGGGGGACCGTGCGGGATGCCAAGTCATTTCGGACAGCGGAGGCACCGATGCTGCGGCGGTTGCCTATCAAGCCCTCGAAAAAGCTAAGAGCGCGGGTGTCGACCTATTGATGATTGATACGGCAGGCCGTCTTCAAAATCGCAAAGACTTGATGGCTGAGTTAGAAAAAATCATTCGGGTTATCAGTAAGTTGGACCCAAGCGCACCCCATGATGTGGTTTTGGTTATGGATGCCACAATCGGTCAAAACGCACATGCGCAGGTGAAGACCTTTAAAGACAGCGTTAATGTCTCCGGTTTAGTAATGACTAAGCTGGATGGCTCGGCCAAGGGTGGAGTTATCGTTGCGTTAGCGGAGAGGTTTGGATTGCCGGTTCATGCTGTAGGTGTTGGCGAGGGGATTGATGATCTGCGAGCATTCGAAGCAAAGGTTTTTGCTCGATCGCTTATGGGTTTATGAATATAAAGAACGTATTTAAACCGTGCCGAATTTTTGAAGCGCGATTTCCGTTTCTTCTACCAGTTTACCTAATAGTTCTCCGGCTGGGAGTACACGATGCATAGCTCCGGCTTGGCCTGACCAAAGAGGAAAAAAATCAGGGTTATTGGCTTTAGCGCTACCTTTTGATAGAGGTGAAGTTAGAGTATTAAGAACAGGAAACTCAGGGAGTTCATCCGCATTCCCCGCCATCTCTCGGATGTAACGATTTTCTATCCCTCGGGCAGGTCTCCCCGAGAAAGCATAAGTTATACGCGTTTGGCCATCTTTTGCCTTAGCCAAAGCATCACGGTGGACGTCTGGAATTATTGACTCGGGGCACGAAAGAAATGCGGTGCCAAGTTGCGCTGCAGAGGCGCCTAATGCTATTGCAGCTGCTATGCCGCGGCCATCGGCAATTCCGCCGGCAGCAATTACGGGAATTGTGACTGCATCTACGATTTGGGGAATTAAAGCTATTGTCCCAATTAGACCGTCCTCGTATGGCGACCTGAAAGTGCCCCTATTGCCGCCGGCTTCAAAGCCTTGGGCAACAATTGCGTCGATACCCCCAGCTTCCAGTTCACGCGCCTCTGAGACAGTTGTTGCTGAAGCGAGTGTATAAATCCCAGCCTTTTTAATAGGATCCAGAAGATGTTTTTCTGGAAACCCAAAATGGAAGCTGACCACGGGAGGTTTGGCCTCCAAGACAAAGGTTAAATGATCTTCATTGAATGGCTCAAATAAAACTCTAGCATCGGGAACAGTGCCTAAGTCAAGTTCGTTAAAATAAGGGGTAATTTTTTTACGGAAAGCTTGGTCTTTGGTATTGTCACGGGTGGGTTTTTTATGAGCAAAAAAATTAATGTTGAAAGCGCCATTGGTTGCTGTACGCATTATTTGACAATCCTTGCGCGTGGCGTTTAAGGATTGGCGCGCTACCCCCAGTGATCCCACCCCTCCCGCGCGAGTTACGGCGGATGCCATCGCGGGCGATGAAGAACCAGCCATTGGCGCCTGAATAATTGGGTACCGAATACCCAGCCGCTTTGTTAGATAATTTACTCTCCAGTTGGACATAATAAAGTCTCTTGCAACCTGACAAACAAACAATGTTCTCTAGTAATTTGGCTAAAATTTCAAGTTTCTAAATAACTATGCGACGACATTTTTTTATCAATTAATTGGGATTATAGTTTATCTAAGCGCTCCCACGTATCAGATCGGTCATTATGTCAAAGATAGCTGGACTAGCCATTATCTTGTTTTAAATATTGGGCGCCTGCTCATGCCAATCGGTCAGTTTTTGGTATGCATGACCCGCACGAAATAAAGTTGATTCGTCGAATGGTTTGCCGACGATTTGAAAGGCTGTGGGAAGGCCATTTGACGTAAACCCACAGGGTATAGTCAAGGATGGTAAGCCCATAAAATTAAATGGTCTCGTACAATGCCCCATAGCAGTAATCAAATTGGAAAATCCGGGAGCGGCTGAAAAATCAGTTTCGCAAATTGAGGGAACAGCTGACACCATTACTGGACAATGAAGAACGTCAGCTTTATCGAATACAGCTTTACAAAACTCTTTTAATACAGGAGCACGCATACTCTTGGCCTGCAAATACCGGGTTGCGGGTATTAGAAGCCCCTTATTCAAGCGAGCTTTAGTCTGCGTTCCGTAATCATTAGGCCTTTGTTGCAGCCATTTTTGATGTATAGACGCGCCCTCAGTTCCGGCGATCATACTTGTGAGGGGATTTGTCAAGGCGATACTATCTGGGACTACTACAGGTACTATTTCCGCACCGCCAGACCTAAAGACTTTTAAGCTCTCGCCAACAATATCGGCAATCTCAGGGGCGACTGGGTCATAGAAATAGTTTTCGGGTATGGCGATACGAAGCCCTTTTATGCCTCGCCCCAAGTTTGATAGGTAATTGGGAACCGCTAAGCGCGAACTAGTTGGGTCGCGAGCATCATGTCCGGCTATCGCCTGGAGCATAATGGCTGTGTCCTTTGCAGTCCGTGCCATCGGTCCCAATGTATCCAGAGAGGCTGATAACGGCATGGTGCCGAAACGGCTGACGCGGCCTGAGGTAGGCTTTAAACCAGTGATCCCATTGCAGCAAGACGGGAAACGTATTGAGCCACCTGTATCGGATCCCATGGCGCCGAAGATCAGCCTTGAAGATACCGCAGCACCTGACCCGCTGGAGGAGCCACCTGTGATATAATCGGTATTCCACGGGTTTCGAGGAGTGGGCATCACCTTGTTGTGGCCAGTAACACCAAGAGCAAACTCAACCATATTTAGTCTTGCTATATCTAAAGCGCCGCTCCGATCAAACCGTTCGAGCACGCTTCCAGTCTTGTCGGGAACAAAGTTTGCACGAATTTTCGAACCACAGCCAGAAATACGACCCGCCCGGTAAAACATATCCTTATGGGCGAGCGGCACGCCGTGTAATAAACCCTCAGCATCTCCATTGGCCAGTGCTTTGTCAGCTTCATGCGCTGATGCCAGAGCTTTGTCAGGATCTATTGCAGCAATGGACTTAATATTGCTGTCGAGTGACTCAATTCGACTCAAACACGCCTTTGTAAGTTTTACTGAGGTAACGTATTTCGTTTTTATCGCCTCTGCAGCTTCTGAGAGGGTCAAGGAGCACAGATCGTCACTCATTCTTAATATCCCCGGATGCGAGATCCTCAAGGGTGAGCCTAAATGCGTTAATTTGATCATCTAACGTGATCATTCCAATATTAGCTTGAATCAAGTCTAAGATATCGTCTTGCGAGTCTGTAGGCTCAAAAAATAGCATCGTTTGTCTGATGCCTTCATTAGTCTTTAGCCACTCTGAGAATGGGTCGGGTTCTTGCATTTTGAGGCCCTTTCAGCACGTTTGATTGCTGTGTAGTATCAAGGAAAGGCTGCACGAACATAAAAGATGTTTTATCATGCCAATTTTGTAGCTCTTGCGTTTAACTCAATAACGGAATCGCAGATTATCAATTCGATTATTATCAATTAAAATTTTATAGTAACTTAATTATAAAAAATTATGAAGCAGTGTTTTATCACGAGCAAACTATATAAGGGCTTAATACTGGCAAAAACTCTTTAGCGTGTGAAGGGCACTTAGTTATCTTTTCCCCCTTTCCATAGTGAATAACCCATCTTGATTTCTATTTGGGCCCCTTTTTCCGGCAGAGAGATTTGGGCAGCCGAGAACGTTGGTGGACCCAGAAATACAAATGCTTTATTTGAGAAAGCAAACCCTTCTATTGGCAAGCCAATTAAGTTTGTGTCGAATTCATCATTGTTGTTTTCATCGTGGTATACCGCGACTGCGTAGAACCCAGCTTTCAATCCCTTAAACATATGCTGGGAACGTTGACCATAAATCATTGTTTCGGTTTTTTTCAACATGCCGTCATTTTTAGGAAATTTACTTGGTGTGTCGTACACTGCAATATGAACGTCGCCGTTATTATTGCGAAGCGCCGTTATTTTTACGCTTAAATCTGCGGCTGATGTTAGAGGAGCATTGAGTATTGCCGAGGTAACGGCGACTGCTAACAATTGTGGGATTTTTTTTATTGAATCCACTGGAGAGTTAGATCTCGATATTAAGGTAGTATCCACGAGGTACATTCTCGTGTAGGGGTTGACCATTTGTCAGCACGTTGTTGAGACGATGCAAGCTTAGACGTTCTTGCTCGGTTTGTTCTTGATCAGTAAATGATGCCCGGGCCCGCACTTCTCGTGCAGAGGTAGAGGAGTACCCATTCGGCCGACGTGCAACCCCAACCGATTCATTATTCAACATTTTTAAGACATCAGTCATTTCGATTAACTTAGGCTGTAAAAGTTAACGGATCCTCAAGGCAACAAAATTACGTGGTTGTTTCGGCCACGCTGTCAAGCACTACCACAGGTTCTCCCCCCTCCTGATAGCGGTGTAACGCCCAAGAAACACTTGGAAAAGCGAGTTCCTCCCACGGTATGTTATTCCATTCAAGCAATTGCACATCCTCACTTTCGGGGCCTGCCGCGAAAACCTCCTCTTCCATGTCAGCCTTATGAATGGCGTAAATTTGACTAATTCGTGGAATTTCGTAAAAGCCCAGCAAGCCAGTAATAAGAATTCGTGTTTTGGCTTCCTCCCAAGCCTCGCGAGCAGCGCCTTCCGCCATGGTTTCGTTAACCTCGAGAAATCCGGCTGGGATTGTCCAAAATCCCTTTCGGGGTTGAATTGCGCGTTTGCACATTAGGAACTTTGTTCTCCAGACGCACACAGCTCCGACGATTACCTTCGGGTTTTCATATGCGATAAATCCACAATCAGGACACGTTAAGCGAGAGCGATCATCACCTTCGGGTATGCGCTGAACAAGAAATTGCCCACATTGGCTGCACCGACTTTGCTTCAGGCCCCCACCTTTTGGAGGGTGATGACTTGGAGTATCCGTTGAATATGAAGATCCCATAGAGCTACTCTGGCGAGATACAAAGGTATTGTAAAGATATCGAGATTAGGTTTCTCTCGTTAGTTCTTAGCAAAGAACAACCACAAATTCCTATATTTGCGGAAAAATCCGTGCGACCCCTGTAAAACTAGGTTAAATACATCAAACTTCATGAGGCAAGAACTTAACTAGGCGGCACAAATGGCTGTTAAGGCAAATTTTGAGCAGCAGTTTCTCGACCTAAGAGGTAAGACATTCTTGGGAAAGGTTAGTTTGATAACTCTTACGAGGCTCTATGCAGTAATCGGTGTTATTGCCTCGTTGGCGATTGCTTGTTTTCTCCTCTTTGCCGACGAGAGAATGTCTGAAGTTATCGAAGACTGGCGTTATGCGCGAGATATTAACTTACTGACTGCGCAAATCGAATTGGGTTTTACACGTGCTAGGGTAATCGAAAAAGCATTCAGTGCTGATAAGAAACCGGTCCTTATTGAGCGGTTTACGTTTGAGATCGATGGTGTCGAAAATAGTTTAAACAGGTTAGATGAATTCACCAAAATCGCAAGACTGCGTCATAACATACCAACCTTGCGTGATGGTATAGTTCAATATAACGATCAGTTTGGAAAATTTATTCGTGCGGAAGAAAAGTTTAATACGCGTGCTGGAAATGAGACGTTACTGAGAATTCAGGCGGGCTCTCGGTCACTCGCAAGTGGTCTTGCGAAGCTCAACGCGACAGAAAGCAACTGGAAAATTATAAATATTAATCTCCTGAACCAAAAAACTAATAATTTCATATCCGAGCAAGGCATCGAAGAGGTTAAAAAAGAGTACCACGAGCTTCATGCATTTCTTGACGACTCGAGCCTTACCAATCAAGAGAAAACACGCTATAAAAGCCTAGTTCGAGCGCACGAGACAGATGTGTTGGCAGTGTTGAATTTACACTCAGCGTTGGAAATAGAGCGCGGGAGACTCAAGGATATAACAGCATACATAGAGTCCAGCGTAAACGCTTTGACTATCCTTGGGGAAGATCAATTGGCCGCAGTTGCCTTGCGTGTTGACCGTGCGCAGGTGCGCAGCCGTTATGTTGTTGGTGGTGGTATCGCTCTTGTGATCATGTGGTTAATATGCGGGGGTATACTGCTTTTTAGGGGTATATCTGGGCCGATAAATTCATTAGCTGAGACCGCTATTAAACTTGCTAATAGCGACCGAGGAAACCCGGTTCCTAACAGCGATAATATTGATGCAATAGGAAAAATCGCGCGAGCTTTGCAGAGATGGACTGAAGATATTCAAGAATTGGAAATAACTTGCCGTCAATTGGAACGATTTCAAATCAAGAATGAGAGTGCCTCAGGGGAATGGGATCACAAAGCCCAAATTTTCTCCGATACTCTGAAAAATGATACTCGACTGGAAACGTATTCTGACGATGCAATACTGACATCTTCTCATGATTTGGCCGAGAAACAAGCCATCTACAAGCCTCTCAAAAACTCGCCCCCTGGCGATAGACATGTGCCTTTTTCGCGAATATCCAATTCCGTATCCGATCAAAACCCGCATGGGGGGCCTGTTTCGGTAGTCAGCGAGCAACTAGCATATTATAGTGATTACGCATCTGTAGCCGCACGTGATGTTGAACGGACAAGAGCCCTTATTGGTCTGTTAAGTGAAGCAACAGACCACATTGAGGTTTTGGCCAGTTTAGTCGAGTCAGTCACAGACCGAGTTGATTTCGTGCAACGTCGGTTGCCAAAACACGATAACGTTGGATCGGAGACAGTCGAAAAGAACTCGACAGCCTTTTCTCCCGAGAACCACGACTTTGAGACTAATGACAGCCCGGATCTACCCGATATATTAAATTTTATTCGGACAACCAATAAACAGGTCGAACAGGCGGTTAAAAAAATCCGGCTTTCAACCAATGATGTGTCTTCGATTGCTCAAGAGATAGCAACAACCGCATCTAATCAAGCTGTGGAGGCGTCGAAAAAACTTTTAGCACAATCGCAACACTTCCAAAATATGCTAACCGATATTATCGATCATATTCCTCCATCTACTAAAAATAGGATCGGGGGGCGCAGCCTCCATCAAGAAATAACACGGAAGACGCTAAAAGATTAGTTTAGGGAAGAACGGCTAAAGGCCAAAAAATAAGAAGTGTGGTGTGGTGCTCAGGGGAGGGGCTAGAGGGTGGGATAGCAATCAAGTGCAGCAATGCCGGGCAATGTGCGGCCCTCTAACCATTCAAGAAACGCCCCCCCAGCTGAAGATACATAGCTGAAGTCACCAGCTGCCCCCGCGTTTGCTAGGGCCGCAATAGTATCTCCACCACCGGCAATTGATAAAAGTTTCCCTTCAATTGTCAGACGCGCTGCCTCACGTGCAACCTCATTTGTCCCAATATCAAAAGGGGGAATCTCGAAGGCTCCCAATGGGCCATTCCATAACAGGCTCTTGCACTCTCTGAGCCTGCTCTTAAGATCAAAAATGCTCGCCGGCCCAATATCAAGGATCATGTAGTCATCTGGAACGGCAAGTGCAGAAACTTCACGGGTAGAGGTGTTCTCGGCTAGTTCTACACCCACTACGGTGTCTACTGGAAGTACGATTTCACAGTTTGCTTCTTGCGCTCGTCCCATTATTTGACGGGCTTGGTCTGCCATCTCCGGTTCGCAGAGTGAATAGCCAACATTAAACCCCTGTGCGTGTAAAAATGTATTAGCCATACCACCCCCTACAATAAGTTGATCAACGTTAGAGATTAAATGACTAAGCACCGCCATTTTAGTGGAAATTTTAGCGCCCCCGACTATCGCGGCGACAGGGTGCGCAGGATCTATCAATGCGCGTTCAAGAGCCTCTAGCTCAGCTTGCATCAAACGCCCAGCAGCAGTTGGCAAGCGCTTTGTAATAGCTACGGTTGATGCATGAGCGCGGTGTGCGGAGGAAAAGGCATCGTTGACATAGCAATCAGCTAAAGCAGCTAATTGGTCTGCAAATTCGTCTGCGTTTTGTTCCTCTTCCTTGTAAAAACGAAGGTTTTCCAAAAGAATTACGCTCCCGACTGGGGCTGAAGCGATTGTGTTCTTCGCGCTTGGCCCAACACAGTCGTTAGCAAAGATTACTTCCTGATAAAGCGCCCGACCAAGTGCTGCCGCAATGGGTCTTAAAGACATTCCCGGTACGACCTGTCCATTCGGTCGAGAAAAATGAGAAATAACTATCACGGACGCGCCTCTCGAAATTAACTCGTTGATAGTAAGCACTGAGCGATCAATACGTGTGAGGTCGCTGATTTTCCCATCTCGCATTGGGACATTCAAATCTGCGCGAACAATTACTTTTTTACCCTGCACGTCTAACTCGTCGATAGTCTTGAAATTAGGCATGATTTTTCTTTCTATGGTGATTTTGAATAACGCCGTTTTTTTTGCGAGTCCTTCAGAGAAGTGTTATTATATTTCGAGAAGATTCTTTGGATATGGAACTACTTTTTATTGTTTTGAGTTAATCGCCGTATGTGCACTTCCGCGGCATCGGCTTTTTTATCGTCACCTAAAACGTGATAAACCCGAGCAAGCCGTTGCCATCCATCTAAGTCATCAGGTTTATTTCTTAGCCGTTCGGCTAAACCCTCAACCATTCCTTTGATCATAGTAGTGCGGTCATTTGCTGACATTTGCTTTGCAGCTTCCATTTGCTCCTGTGTGGGGCCTGGCACACTTTTCTTATAACTTTCTTGACTAGATTTTGGGGAGGCAGCTGAGCGTTGTGTGGCTTGATCTGCCCTAGGTGGGGCGAATAATTGGGCCTCCAAGGTTGGTCGTATAGAGGTGGGATCGATCCTCAACGCGCTGGCTGCGTTCGTGATACTTGCCTCAACTATCCCTCGCCAAGGAGCATTTTTGGGCGAAATTGCAAGCAAATCAATCCACCCTTGAAGGGCTTTTTTTAGTTTACCACCTTGAGCATCCGCTAACGACAGGTAATACCGAGGTCGTGGACCCCTCTTGTCACGCTTGTAGGCACGCTTAAATAAAGCATAAGCCTCAGGTGTTACTTGATTATTATTAGTAACAACGAGATTTTCGGCTAAGTCAGTCATAACCGCGCCATTATTTGGTGCAAGACTCATTGCTTTTCTTAAAGGGGCGGTAGCGTTTTCAAGTTGGCCTAACCTTATATAGGCGCGACCTAAAATCAGCCAGCCTTGCAAGTCGTCTGGATTATTTCTCAATCTGGTAACGAGTGCGCCAACCAATTCATCGAGGTTGCCGGCGAGCTGGGAAATTTGCGTTGATCGCGAGGATTTTGCAATTTGCTCGGCGCTAGCTTTGATATTTCGGCTTGTATCGGACTTATCCAGTAAATGTGGAGAGCCCAAATAAACATAAAATACCAGTGCAATTGATGGAACAGATACGGCAATCACGGTTGCACTAATATAGCTTATTCGACGTCTTGGGCTTGGATTAATTTTGTCTAAGGTCTCTGCTGCCTCACTAATATTTAAAATGCGTCGCTCAATCTCACCACGTGCCGCCTTGGCGTCGGCACCACTGATTGTTCCCCGATCTAAATCATGATCAATTTCGTCCAATTGATCTTTGTAGACGGTAATGTCGAAAGAAACCCGAGCTGGTATAATGCGTGGCCGAAGAATAAATGGAGCTAGGATTAGACCGACGAAGATCATTGTGATCAGCCCAATGGTAATCCAAAACTCCATCATTTTTTTTGGCCCCCTAATAATGCATTTAGGCGCTTTCTCTCTGTTTCGTCTAATTCTGCACTTGGATCACATTTCATAAGCGATGTGGCAGATTTTTGCCGACGAAAGAATAATAAAGCCCCAAGAAGCGCCATTCCAAACATCAGAATTGGTCCTAACCACAGCACTAAAGTAGTTTTCTTAAAGGGTGGTTTAAGCAGTACGAAATCTCCATACCGAAGAACCACATAATCCAGAACCTCTTCATTAGAATCTCCGGCTGTAATACGTTCCCGAACTAATATCCTCATATCACGCGCCAATGCTGCATCGGAGTCATCGATCGATTGGTTTTGGCAAACTACACACCGTAAGGCTTTTGAAAGTTCCCGCGCTCTTGATTCATGCCGAGGGTCATCAAGTATCTCACTCGGTTCGACGGCCAGGGAATCCGCAAGTAATAAGGCGCTAAACGCTATCGTGAGTATAGATATACGCAATTTATTTCATCCGAAATTATAAGGTGCCCCGTGGTATATTTTTATGACTCAACTTCTGTATCAAGGGCCAAAGAATACCTCTCCATGTTTGAAGATCCAATGGACCAACGTGTTTGTAGCGAATAATTCCTTCCTGATCGACAAGGAATGTCTCGGGCGCGCCAGTTACACCGAAAGCAATTGCTGCTTTGGATCGAGGGTCGTCTCCTACAAACTCGTACGGATCTCCATGCCGTTTTAGCCACTCCGGGCCTGAATCGGGATTTTCCTCGCGCCAATTAATGCCATGGATGGGTGTATTGGAGAGCTCACTCAGTTGCATAAGGAAGGGGTGCTCAATGCGGCAGGCAACGCACCAAGAGCCAAAGATATTTACCAATGCTACCTTATCTAAAAGATGGTTTTGTGAAAATCCGTTATTATCCCGCCCTTTAATAGGAGGTAATGAGAACGTTGGTACAGGTTTGCCATCAAGCATACTTGGCATTTTTTTAGGATCGAGGGTCAGTCCTTTTGCTAAGTAAAAACCAATAATACAAAACACTATTAAAGGTAGAATGAATATAGCGCGTTGTTTCATTTATATCATACTCTTCGCTTCGAGTTCTTTTGCATGCCCGTGCCTACTTTGGCGAGGTGCTCCAATTCGATAGCGACGGTCTGAGAGACTAAGAACTCCCCCTAGAACCATCACTATCGCTCCAATCCACATCCAGACAACCAAGGGGTTAAAGTATAAGCGGGTGACGTAAGCTCCATCATTGCCATCGTGGTCTCCAATAACAGCATAAAGGTCACCTCCTAAAGTCGTGTGGATGGCGGCTTCTGTTGTTTGCATTTTACCGACAGGATAATTTCGTTTTTCAGCACTTAGATTAGTAACGTAAATGCCATTTTTGTGGACCACAAATGTACCGACTGCACTTGTAAAATTTGCACCTTTCCTCTGATGGACACCTTTAAAAGTAAAATCGTAACCCGATAACTTGATAGTATCACCCGGTTTCATGGTTTGGATGCTCTCTTGCGTCCAGCCACCTGCCCCAGCCATGCCAGCGATACTTATGGCAAGCCCCATGTGGCCGAGAGTCATGCCCCAACTAGCACGAGTTAGGCGGCAGACTCGCGCCCACGAGCCGGCGCCGGGCACAAAAAGCTTAATCCTTCCCGCTAACTCAACTAAGGTACCGAGGCCGAGCCATGCGGAGAGGCCTAAGGCAAGTGTCGCAAAAACTGGACCATCATTGTGCCATGCCCACGTTGCACCTGTGACAATAAGGGAGCTAATGCCAACCAGCTTTAGCCGTCCCAGAGCACCAAATAGGTCGCCCCGTTTCCAATTTAGGAGCGGTCCGATAGCCATTGCGAAAATCATTGGAATCATGAGTGGAATGAAGACCGAATTAAAAAACGGAGGGCCAACCGACACTTTATCCCCGCCAACAGCATCCACAAACAATGGGTATAAGGTTCCCAAAAGCACGGTGGCCGTTGCTGTTGTCATGCAAAGATTATTAAAGAGCAGAGCACCTTCGCGAGAGATTGGCTGAAATAAACCGGTAGTTTTTAATTGTGGGCCCCGCCAAGCGAATAATGACAAGGAACCGCCGATTACCACTATCAGCAAAGCGAGAATGAAAACCCCGCGCTCTGGATCCGTGGCGAAAGCGTGTACGGATGTCAAAACGCCCGAACGGACCAAAAATGTACCTAGCAGGCTTAATGAAAATGTGATGATCGCAAGTAGGATAGTCCAGCTTTTAAGGGCGTCTCGTTTTTCTACGACGGTACAAGAGTGCAATAAGGCAGTGCCTGCGAGCCAAGGCATAAAGGATGCGTTTTCAACTGGATCCCAAAACCACCAGCCACCCCAGCCAAGCTCGTAATAAGCCCACCATGAACCAAGAACGATCCCACCCGTCAGGAAGCACCAAGCTGCGAGTGTCCAGGGCCGAACCCATCGTGCCCAAGCCGCATCGACTCTGCCTTCGACAAGGGCTGCAATGGCAAAAGAGAACGCCATCGAAAACCCCACATATCCCATGTATAGCATCGGCGGATGAAAGGCCAAGCCTGGATCTTGCAATAATGGGTTCAGTTCCCGTCCGTCCGGGGGTGGTGGAAAAACCCGCTCAAATGGATTGGATGTAAGAAGGATAAATAAATAGAAACCAATGGCAATCATAGCTTGGACGCTTAAAACTCTGGCGCGAAGAGCTGGGGGTAAATTTTGGCCAAATAAAGCGACTGCCGCCCCATAAAGTGCTAAAATTAGAACCCACAATAGCAATGATCCCTCATGATTCCCCCACACGCCTGATACCTTGTATAACAAGGGCATTGAGGTATTGGAGTTTTGAACGACATTAAGAACACTAAAGTCCGATGTAATATAAAGTTTGGTTAGACACCCAAATGCTAGCGCCACTAGAACAAATTGAGTGATCGCGGTGGGGCCAGCTAGAGTAATCCAAGAGATGTAATTTTTCGTTGCACCTATAATTGGGAATGTTGACTGTACTAATGCCACGGCAAAAGCCAAAGTGAGAGCGAATAACCCAAGCTCTGCAGTCATTGAGCCTTGCTCCCTGTTGTATTGATACCCTGCCATTGGCCTGATTTTTTGAGGGCTTCGGCAACCTCCGGGGGCATGTAATTCTCGTCATGTTTAGCGAGAACTTCATCGGCTTGAAATACTGAACCGTTCAGCCGCCCCTCCACAACTACACCTTGGCCTTCACGGAAAAGATCGGGCAAAATGCCCTTGTAACGAACTAATACTGAGTTTGTAGCATCGATCACTTGAAACTGGGTAATGCCGCCGCCTTGTTTTTTTACGCTAGCTTTAGCCACAAGCCCTCCGAGGCGAAATCTTTGTTTGGTCGGAGTTTTTTTGGATTCTAGATCGGTTGGGCTGAAAAAAAAGACAATATTCTCTTCAAATGCCGTGAGGACAAGGGCCACAGCTGAGCCTACAAATATAAGCGCAATCATCACAAATGTTAAACGCTTATTCTTACGCTTCATTTTGTTTCCCGGTCTTACGTTCAGACCTTACTCCTGATCTATGCCGCGGGCGCGGGTTGAGTTGGCTTAGCTTTGTCTCTGATTTTGTCTGGAATTGAACACCAACTATAAACAGCCAAATTAAGACGAATATTACAATGCCGTAAGACGACCAGATAAAAGCGGCATGTCCGTTCATCTCGATAAATTCCATAAAAGCGTGCATTGATATTTTATCTTCAATCTGCATGAGCATCTCTCGCGTCAGAGGTTGCTACTTTGGCAACTTGAGCATTTTGTATTTGACTCACTTGTAGTGCCCGGCACCGTGCCTCAGCGATTTCGCCGCGCATATTTATTAGAAACAGCCACACATAATACCCTTTAAAGGCAAGCGCCGTTAAAAGCAGAGGAGTTAGCATAGTTGAGTGGATTGCGGGGCCGCTAAATTTTATAACACTTGCGGGTTGATGCAGCGTGTTCCACCAATCTACAGAAAATTTTATTATCGGCACGTTAATAAAGCCTACAAGTGCTAGAATAGCTGCTGCTTTTGAGCCACCCTCCGCATTATCGAAAGCATCTTGTAATGCGATATAACCGAGGTATAAAAAAAACAAAATAAACATTGACGTTAATCTTGCATCCCAGACCCACCAAGTTCCCCACATAGGCTTACCCCAAATAGAACCTGTTATTAGCGCTAGAAATGTAAAAGTAGCTCCGATGGGAGCTGTTGCTCGACCAGCAAGGTTGGCAAGGGGGTGTTTCCATATCATCGCAACACCGCTAGTTATGGCTAACAAAGTGTAACAAAAAAGCGCCATCCATGCTGATGGCACATGAATATACATGATCCGAACTGTCTCGCCCTGCTGATAGTCCGGTGGTGAGTTAAATAATGCAAAATATAGCCCCGCCGCAAATAATACTAGAGTCAGAATCGCTGCCCATGGTTGTATTTGATCTGCTAAACGGAGAAACCTAATAGGGTTGGCGAAGCGATTTAACATATTACCGTGATTTCCTTGATAGTCGTTTGCTCTATGCTGATTTTTTACTATTAGTAGGGAGTATTTTTGTGGAGATAAACAGCCTGAGAGGTTATTTAGTGTCTTTTTGGAGTGACGCAAATTAATAAATTAATTGTATCATCAACGTCGCATTGTTTCACGGAGGGCCGCCGCTGTCGCCCAGACTGAAAATGGAGCTAATCCGATCAATAAAGAGCCCAATATCAGAACGGGTAAACGCCATGGTAAACCGTGTATGGCGGCGTCCACGGCGCTAACTCCAAAAATGAGTATTGGAATATATAAGGGTAAAACTAATAATGACAGCAATATGCTGCCTTGGCGCGCGCCGAGTATCAATGCTGCTCCGATCGACCCAATTAAGCTGAGCAATGGAGTCCCGACTGCAAGTGTTAAGAGAAGAGCTGCAAATCCATCTTTTCCAGTATGTAACATCCCAGCAAGCAGAGGGGCGATGATTAAGAGTGGTAGCCCCGTGATTAACCAGTGAGAGATAACTTTAGCTGTTACGGTCAATTCTAGCATAAATGGCTGAATAACAAGTAACTCCAAGCTGCCATCTTCATAGTCTGTTTGAAATAAACGCTCTACAGAGAGCATTGAGGCGAGTAGGGCTGAAACCCAAATCATTCCCCCGCTAATCCGTGCGAGCACAGTCGGCTCTGGTCCGACGCCGAGGGGTAGCAAAAGGATGACCAAGACGAAAAACATTACCACCATTATGGTATCCATACCGTGGCGCATAGATAGCCTCAAATCGCGACGTACAATTTCAATAAAGGTTGTCATGCGCAGCAGCCTCTGGTTGGTAATCACTTAGATTGAGAACTTGGGCCTCGGGCAGGTCCAGTGGTGTATGCGTGGATAAAATGATCATTCCTCCCGAATTGCGATGGGCCGCCATACATTGCTCAAATTTAGCAACTGTTGCCGCGTCTAACCCAGTGGTGGGTTCATCCAGAAGCCAGAGTCGAGTGGGTGCCGTTAAAATACGTGTTAAATTTACTTTTCGCTTTTGACCGGCAGAGAGAAAACGGGCCGGTACATCCGCTAAATGAGCTATGTCAAATTCTTCCAAGGCACTCTGTACGTGGTCTCGCGTTCCATGAAGAGAAGCCCAAAAGGAGACGTTTTCAATAACAGTTAGCGCCGGTTTGACGGGGTCGTGATGACCAACATAGTGAATGCGCTTGAAGTGAATCTCCGGTTCAACATGTGTTTTATGGTCGTGCCATTTTAATGTTCCATAGATTGGACGCATCAGTCCTGCCAATATCCTCAACATTGTCGATTTTCCGATACCATTCGGTCCTTTTACCAAAACCGCCCCGCCAGAATTTATCGAAAAAGTTACACCGACGAATACTGTTCGCCCACCACGAAAACAAGCTACTTGGTCGCTTGCAAAATATACGTTCTCTCTGTCAGACGAGGAGGTAACCATCGAGTTATGCTACCTTTAATAAGTTTTCCATAGAAAACTATACTAAATAGGTTGAACAAAAAAGCAGCTGGTTAACGATCTTACTGCAGGTCTCGGTAAAAGAGGGGCCGATGATGCGGCGGGGTAAGGACAAATCCCAATATAAATCAAAAAGTCGATTAACATTTTTTTATTTCGGAGTTATAGCATGGTTTGGGACAACCCACGGAAACGGGGGAGACGTAAATATTTTAGTGAATCTCAATTCAAAATTGTATAGTTGAGCCCGAAATTCCTTCCATGCCCTCAACATCAATCTTTATCATGTGGCACTGATACAATGCCATACTATCGACTGTCTGACAGGGAATGCGCTCCTCCTTTGTGCGCTCGCCAAGAGAAATTGCACCATAGTTTCCGCCCTTTTCATAATCCAAAAGTGTTACCAGTATCTCGCTAGGTTGTCCGATCACAGCACAATGATAAGTATGAACGTTGTGGAGGGCGTTAAGGGCTATGTTGGCGGCTAGGAATTGAAATATTTCCCGTTGTGGTTCCAAAGTAGCTACAGCCTCGCCGGGAAGTACGTATAATGCCATGGGAACTGTGAGGGCTCCCATAGTGGCTCCAATATCCAATGCCGCCATTCCGGGGGCTAAAACTTGGCGCAGAAGTCTAACCTCTTCTTCGGCGTATTCACCCTAAAGGTCTAGGGAACGGCCCACATATTCATCCTTGGCGTTAAAGGTCATTGGTCCACAGCGGAATTGCTTGACGCGAACATGGCGTTTTAAAATTACCACGTCTGACAAGCGACCCGTAATCGCATCAATCGAAATCTCTTATATCTTCAATGATTATTCCATCCTTTGGGAGTTCCCCCGGCGCAACGTATACGACTTCACTACTTAGTTTGCAGACAGATCGGATGGTTGTCCGAATATTGGTTGCAAGTTGTTCGTTGGTACCAATAAAAGTCTCGGGGTTTTCAACCTCACAAGTTAAAGTCATAACGTCGCTTCCATCCCGCTGATGAACGATGAGGCGTGCTCTCAGTATTTCTGGATGTTGACGGCTGATTTCGGCGACTTGACCGGGATGCACGAACATGCCTTTGACTTTCGTCGTTTGATCCGCGCGCCCCATCCAGCCTTTTAATCGGACATTGGTTCTGCCGCAGGGGCTCTCCCCAGATAAAAACATTGATAGGTCCCCAGTGCCAAAACGGATGAGTGGATATTCTGGACAAAATCGAGTTGCAACAACCTCGCCAACCTCATCGATTCCAGCTAGGTCGTCCGTGCCGGGACGAACAATTTCAATCAATAACGTTTCTTCAATAATTAAACCTTCTTTGGCCGGAGATTCGTAAGCAATGGAGCCTAAATCTGCGGTTGCATAAATCTGTTGGCAGTTGACTCCGAAGCCCTCAATGTCCTGCCGTAAGGAGAGGGGTAGAGCTTCGCCACCAACCACGGATTTACTTAAACTAGAGACGTCGACAGCCAGCTCTTGAGCGCGTTCAAGCAAGATTTTTAAAAATGATGGCGTTCCCGTAAATGCAGTCGGGCGCATATCTGTCATCGCACGGACCTGTAACTCTGAATTACCGACGCCCGCTGGAAAGACAGCGCATCCAATCTTTGCAGCGCCAGTTTCCAACATGAAACCGGCCGGTGTGAAATGATAAGAAAACGTGTTGTGGACAATATCACCCCGCCGGAACCCCCCAGCATAAAGTGCTCGAGCAGTTCCCCACCAATCGACCCCAAAACCTTCGGGCTCATATATCGGACCAGGAGATTGATAAATACGTTTTAATTGGCCCGACTTTAATGATGTCAATCCAGCAAATGGGGGATTAGCTTTTTGTAACTCAATTAAATCTGATTTACGGGTGACGGGTAAACCCGCGAGTGCTTCACGCGATGTGATCTGTTCAGCGTCAATATGTTTGAATATTTTAGAAAAGTAGGGTGCATTTAATTTGGCATTCTTAAGTTGTCGAGGCAACGCAGTTACAAGATCTGTTTCGCGCTGGTCGGCAGAGCGAATTTCTAGCTCGTCGTAGTAATGTGACGGCTCGCTCAAAACTATTCTACAGCCAACGCTTGCGGCGGCGATAGTGCTTAACCTCTCGAAAGTTTTTACGCCCGCCAGAACTTAAGCCCAGGTAAAACTCCTTTACATCCTCGTTTTCTCGGAGTGCTCTAGCTTTGCCATCCATAACGATACGTCCATTTTCTAGAATATATCCATATTCAGCATACCGTAATGCGACCATAGTGTTTTGCTCGGCCAGCAAAATGCTAACTCCTTCCTTTTGATTGAGGTCGCGGACAATTTCGAAAATCTCTTCCACTAATTGCGGTGCTAGGCCCATTGATGGCTCGTCGAGAAGAATAACAGATGGGCTGGCCATTAGCGCGCGGCCAATAGCTGTCATTTGTTGCTCTCCACCCGAGGTGTAGCCTGCTTGACTGGTCCGGCGCTCTCTTAAACGTGGAAAATAATGATACACCTTCTCTAAAGATTCTGAGATTGCCGCACGGCCATCACGACGAGTATAAGCTCCGGTGAGCAAGTTTTCTTCGACAGTCAAATGCTCAAAACAATGACGGCCCTCCATAACTTGGATTATCCCACGTTTCACCAGTTCGTTGGAAGTCATATTATCCACACGTTCACCCATCGCTTCAATGGATCCTTTGGTAACTTCTCCCCGCTCTGCACGAAGTAGGTTTGAAATAGCTTTCAAGGTCGTCGACTTGCCTGCGCCGTTAGCTCCAAGGAGTGCAACAATACCCCCCTTGTAAAGTTCTAACGATACGCCTTTTAACACTAAAATCACATGGTCATATATGACTTCGATATTATTGATGTTGAGAAGAGGGGCGGCCTTAGCCGCCCCAACCTCAGTAGCTTCAACTGCTTGTTCCATAATCGGAAAAACTCCTAGCAGCCGCGAGGCTTAATATTGTTTTCTTTAGCATAGGCGGCTGCCGCCTTTTCAACCATTGGGCGAACGACATCGCTCATGGCTGGTACAAAGTCACCTTTGACTTTCCACTGCTTGCCATCCCATTGCTGAATAAATACGCCGGGGGCAGCACCTTCGTGGTTTCTGCAACTCACACTTACCGGGTTGGCAAAGCCGGACATCCCAAGCTTGGCTAAGCGATCTTTATCAACCGTAAAGCTCTCTAACGCAGCACGAACTTGGTCGCCATTTGGCTTTTTACCGCCTGACTTCTTTACAGCATCACGTACGGCTTCCGTTGCCAGAGCAGCATTGTAGACGCCGCGGTTGTAAAGCACTTCACCAACTTTATTGGTTTTAGCCGCAGCTTTATCGCCTCCGTAGACATGCTTGATTATATCCTGCATGACTTTGGCCTTAACCCCTGCGGAATGCATTGCCGTGGATTTGTAACCAATGGAGTTATCGCCGGCTGGCACCACATCTGCGTCGGAGCCAGACCACCAATTTCCCACGAAGCGGTCCATTGGGAAGCCAATGGTCGCTGCCTCTTTAATAGCTACTTGGTTCATCACGCCCCATCCCGACATAAAGACCCAATCTGGTTTTTTACGCCGGATCTGTAACCATGTTGCTTTCTGTTCTTGACCTGGGTGGTCAACGGCCAGCTTCGTCAACTTGAATCCAAATTTCTTGGACAACGTATCCAAGGTAGGGTTCGCTTCTTTGCCATAGGCTGAATTGTGATGGACGTGAGCAATATGCTTACCCTTGAGATTTGCCATACCCCCCTCTTGATCACCAACGTAGTTTACGAAGGCAGAAGCTTGGCTCCAATACGTGGCTGGGAAATTGAAAACCCATTTGAACACGCGACCATCAGCCGCGGCTGTACGGCCATAACCCATTGAAATTATTGGAATGTTATCGACTGCTGCTTTGGGGATGAGCTGATAGGTTAAGCCCGTTGAGTAAGGGTTAACCAATAGAGCTCCTCCGTGCTTATTTTTGAGCTTCTCATAGCACTCAACGCCAACTTTAGTGTTGTATTTTGTCTCGCATTCCTCGGTTTTAACTTTGAGGCCCTCGATCCCACCATCTCTTTTGTTAAGTAGGGCGTAATAATCACGGAAGCCATTAGCGATCGGCTCACCACTCGGAGCGTAAGGGCCGGTGCGATAAACGAAAACGGGGAAAAAGAGTTCATCAGCATAAGCTCTATCTGTTTCCGTAATCCCTGTGATGCCGATGGCAAAACCAGCGGCCGCCAAAAGTAAACTGCGAAGTTTCATGTTTTATCTCCCTAGTCGTTAAAGTGACCTGTTACCGGTCTCTATTTTTCGAACCGCAATTATAGCATGTGACCGGAATTTCTCCTAACGCGGTGCGAAATTTAAAAACATTTATTGCCTAATATGGGAATGGCCACATTCTCAAT
Organism: Magnetovibrio sp.; assembly: GCA_002690705.1. GTDB lineage: Bacteria > Pseudomonadota > Alphaproteobacteria > Rhodospirillales > Casp-alpha2 > TMED8. The sequence continues at coordinate 24,943 of NZFO01000004.1, forward strand.
TTTTCTTTTGCAATCTGCCACAAGCGATTGAAGCCATGGGGTTCCACAATTAAGAAAAAGATGATCATTACACCAAAGATGATTTCTTCGATATGTTTTTGCAATTCAGTACTTATTTCCAGACCGATCACCGGGGGTGCATTGGTCAAAAAAATTGGGAGGAGAGTTATAAATCCAGCCCCTAATATTGAACCTAAAACACTGCCGAGACCTCCGACAATTACCATGAATAAGACTGGAAATGAAATATTCAAGATGTCAAAGGCCTCTGTCTCGGCGCTACCAAGCCAACAAAAAATATACAAAGCACCTGCAACCCCGCAGTAGAAAGAACTAATGGCAAATGCCAAAAGTTTAGTTTGCAGCGGACGGATACCGATAATCTCGGCTGCAATATCCATATCACGAATAGCCATCCACGATCGGCCTAAATGTCCCCGCGCCATATTTTTAGCCGCTAGCGCAAAAACCGTTAAAAACACTAACACAACATAATAACGGGCTTCTGGCGATGCCTCGGGCCCTGTTATTAGGACACTGAAAATTTCTCGCGGAGGCGCCGTTATCGTGCCAGACGGACTGTAATTAAAAAACCATTCCACTTTGTTAAATACCCACAGTATAAAAAACTGAGCAGCTAAAGTAGCAACAGCAAGATAGAAGCCCTTGATCCGCAGGCTCGGCAGCCCAAAAACAATACCCACTGCCGCTGCGATAGCGCCTGACATTAAAAACACGATTATGATGTTCAGTTCTGGGAAGCCTGTGGATAGTTTATAGGTAGCGTAGGCCCCCACAGCCATAAAAGCCCCTGTGCCCAAACTCACCTGCCCGCAATATCCTGTGAGGATGTTCAATCCAACCGCTGCAAGCGCCAAAATAATAAAAGGGATTAAAATTGCCTGGTACCAATATTCATCAGCGAACATCGGAACCACCACATAGGATACCAGCAATACCAAAACCATAAACCATCGGTCTTGAACAATTGGAAAGATAGCCTGATCGGCACCATACGTGGATTTGAATTGTCCAGCCTCGCGATAAAACATTTTTTCAAACCCTCTCGATAATCTTTTCGCCAAATAAGCCTTGAGGTCGAAACATTAAAAAGACTAAAGCGGCCATGTAAGCAAACCAACCTTCAATGGCACCACCAAATGCGGGTCCCCAATAAACTTCGGAAACTTTCTCAAAGACACCGATCAAGAGGCCACCAATAATTGCTCCGGGAACTGACTCAAAACCACCAAGAATGAGAACTGGCAGTGCTTTTAGAGCAATCAAAACGAGCGAAAACTGGACCCCAGCCTTTCCACCCCACATGATCCCGGCAACTAGGGCAACAAAGCCTGATACAGACCACACAATTATCCATATTGTCTTTAGTGGAATACCGACGGATAGGGCTGCTTGATGGTCATCCGCGACGGCTCGCAACGCCCGGCCTACAGAAGTTTTTTGGAAAAAGATTGCTAGCACACCAACTAGCACTGCAGCGGTTACAGCCGCGAATAAATCAAAGCTATTAATTAATACCCCCCCAACCTCAAATGAGTTCTCTGGGATACCGACGTCCAACTTTTTAACGTTGGAGCCCCAAGCTATTTGCCCGGCGCCCTCGAATACAAAATTGAGTCCGATCGTAGCCATGAATAGGATTATTTGCGCCTGATTGACTAGGTGCCGTAACATGTAGCGCTCGATTAAAAAAGCAACGCCAACCATTACAATCATGGTGAGGATAATTGCTAAAATCAGCGGGACATGATTGTCTAAGAGTCCGACCAATGTCAGGGCCGCAAAAAGCACCATAGCACCTTGGGCATAATTAAAGACACCTGAAGCTTTATAGATCAGCACGAAGCCAAGCGCTACAAGCGAATACATTACACCCGCCATTAAGCCACCGATAATGACCTCTAGAAGAAAAATCGGACTGTCCGCCATATCGAGGACCGGTGCTATGAAAAATGTATTAAGAACTTCCATTATATTGCGTCCCAGTTCAGTCGTGTTGAACGCCGAGATAGGCGTCAATTACCCGTTGATTTGCCCGAACCTCGTCGGGGTCCCCATCGGCAATTTTTTGGCCGTAATCCAGAACCACAACGCGGTCAGAGATATCCATGACAACACTCATATCGTGCTCAATCAGCACAATCGTGGTTCCAAATTCATCGTTCACATCCAGAATATAGCGGCACATGTCTTCTTTTTCTTCGTAGTTCATACCTGCCATTGGTTCGTCTAGGAGGAGCATATCTGGTTCAGCTGCCAAGGCGCGCGCCAACTCAACTCTCTTTTGCAGACCGTAGGGCAGGCGGCCCACAACAGTTTTGCGGATGGACTCAATTTCCAAGAAGTCAATTACCCTCTCAGCAGCCTCGCGGTGCTCCAACTCCTCCCTCATAGCTGGGCCATAGTATAGGCTTTGCCACAGAAAGTTTTTTCTCATTTTTAAATTTCTACCTGTCATAACATTGTCGAGTGTAGTCATACCCTTAAACAATGCGATATTTTGAAATGTTCGAGCGATACCTTGACTGGCTGCTTGGTGCGTTTCCATTTGCGAGTGGGACTCACCTTTAAACGTAATTATACCTTCCGTTGGTTTATAGAAGCCGTTTATGCAATTAAGCATAGAGCTTTTTCCGGCCCCGTTTGGACCTATTATCGAACGAACTTCTCCCTCGCAGACGTCGAAGGTAATGTTTGTTAGTGCCTTGACTCCGCCAAATGCCAGAGAGACATTATCAACCTTGAGGATAACGTCTCCTATGCGGCGTTCCTGAGACATGTCTATTTTCCCCCGTAAGCCGTATCGGCCGCGATGGCCTGAGTGCCGCCATTAATTATGGCTTCGCGAATTTTTAGATTAGCGCGAATGTTGTCTTTGCGGCCATCTTCAAAGGTCACTTCAGCTTCGACTTCGCACGAGGTCTTGCCCGAGTATAGTGCTTCGATCAATTCTCCGTAACGTTCTACTACTACGGAGCGGCGAACTTTTCTGGTTCTTGTGAGTTCCCCGTCATCTGCATCGAGCTCCTTGTGAAGGATTAGAAAGCGTTTGATTTGGGAGGATTTTAGATTTTCATCTCCAGCTAAATCTTTGTTGACGGATTCGACGCATTCTTGGATCAAGTCATAAACCAAATCCTGACCAGCTAAGTCTGTATAGCCTGAAAATGCTAAATTACGGCGTTCGGCCCAATTAGCAACGGACTCTTGATCAATGTTTATAAATGCGGCGACGTTATCTCGACCATCCCCGAAGGTAACGGCCTCTCGAATGTGCGGGAAAAATTTAAGTTTATTCTCAATGAAATTTGGAGCAAACATTGCGCCATTATTAATTTTCCCAACATCATTGGAGCGATCGATGATGCGCAAATCATCATCCCCATCAATAAATCCAGCATCACCAGTGTGCACCCAACCATCATCAGTTTTCGTGCTATGCGTCGCCTCAGCATTTTTAAAATAAGCTTGAAAAACGCCCGGGCTGCGGAACATGACTTCGCCGTCTTCGGCGATTTTTAATTCAACACCTAGGGCTGGTTTCCCTGATGTTTCTGGTCGGACTTCACCATCTCGCTGAATAGTGATAAACACGGCGGCTTCTGTGGACGCATAAATCTGTTTGAGATTGATTCCCAAGGACCGGTAAAAGATGAAAATATCTGGGCCAATCGCAACGCCGCCGGTATAAGCTAGTTGGATTTTTGACAGACCTAAAACGTTTTTTAACGGTGCGTAGACAAGAATATCACCGAGCCAATAAAGCAGACGATCTCCCAAGGAAACGGGCTTACTGTCTAGGACGTCTAGGCCCACGCGCTTCGCAACGTTCATAAAGAAATGAAACATTTTTCTTTTAATAGCAGCGGAGTCTTCGATCCGAATCATTGCAGTAGTAAGAATGTTTTCAAAAATTCGTGGCGGCGCAAAAAAATATGAAGGTCCTACCTCGCGCAAATCTTCGAGGACTGTTTCGCTACTTTCTGGGCAATTTACGCAGTATCCGGAGACATAGGATTGGGCAAAGGAGAAAATATTGTCGCCGATCCAAGCCATTGGCAGATATGCGAGGATGTCATCCTGATCACTCAATCCCTCCAACTCGGAACAATTCGCCGACGTAATAATCATGTTGTCAAAACTCAACATTACACCTTTCGGACGGCCAGTGGTCCCCGATGTGTATAGCATAATGCATATATCTTCTCCTGCCCCTGAAGAAATTTTTTCCTTGTAAAAATTAGGGTTGGCAGCGTCATACTTGCGGCCTTCTTCTTGAACTACAGCAAAATCATAAAGGGATGGGTGATTATAATGCCGAAGTCCGCGAGTATCAGTGTAAACTATCCCTTTGAGAGATGGGATCTTGTCTTTAATCCCTAGAACTTTATCGACTTGCTCTTGATTCTCTACGATTGCGAAGGTAGCTTCCGCGTGTTCGTAAATGTACTGCATTTCGTCTGCAACGGAGTCTTGGTATACCGGAACTGGAACACCACCGAGCGCTTGTACAGCAGTTAAAGACCAATAGAGGTCGGGGCGATTATCACCGCAAACCATGACTTTGTCACCACGGTTAACGCCGATAACTTGTAAGCCGCAGGCGAGAGACCGCACCTCTTTTGCCACCTCAGACCAATTCCAGCTTTGCCAGATACCAAAATCTTTTTCACGTATTGCCACACGCTTGCCACGTATGTGGGCGTTTCGTTCAAGAAGTTTTGGAAACGTGTTCGCCGTCTCGTTAGCGACTATGCCCCCTGTCATGAGCTTTTCTCCCGAGTCTGCCCCTTTTCAGTTTTCCGCTTATTTCAGACCGAAAAACTGAATTAACGATGTAAAGCCTTACGCCGGTCCCATATTATAAATTTTATAACCAGCGGAGGTATACTGATGTTTGATCGTCTTTAACTCAAGTGTAAACATTCGATAGAATAAAAATGTTTCCTCTTAAACCAAGTCAAACAATATCACAGGGAATGAAGCTACTTGTCATTTTTTAAATAATCAGCGTTTTACTAATGTAACTAGTGATGAGAGCTAAGACATATAATCTCATGGTCTGGTGGAGGACGGGCCCTTAGTATTAAATCAAGGTTCAGCTGCTCAATACGTGCATGAAGCGGTCTAATTTTGTCAGACCCTTGCGGCTCAAATGTGGAGATAACTGAATGTTTATTGTTGGCCAAGATAGCCTAAAGACGCGCCGCACTCTGTGTGTAGGGGGTAAAGATTATGACTATTTCAGTTTAGAGGCGCTAGCAGAGTGTGGCTTTGGAGATGTTCAGAAATTACCCGTTTCAATGAAAATACTTCTCGAAAATTTATTGCGGAGTGAAAATGGTCGTACAGTGTTGGTTGAAGATATTAAAGCGGTTGCTAACTGGGCAGCTAAAAAGGACTCGATGCAAGAAATCGCATATCGGCCAGCACGTGTGCTTATGCAAGACTTTACGGGGGTGCCCGCGGTGGTTGATTTGGCATCTATGCGTGACGCGATGATTGATTCTGGCGGTGATCCGCTAAAAATCAATCCGTTGAGTCCAGTGGATCTTGTCGTGGACCACTCGTTAATGGTTGATCATACTGGGACGCACGAGAGCCTTGGGCAAAACGTTAAGCTTGAGTTTGAGCGCAACCAAGAACGGTATGGATTCCTAAAATGGGGCCAAGGTGCCTTTAAGAATATGCGCGTTGTACCGCCGGGAACAGGCATTTGCCACCAAGTTAATCTTGAATACCTGTCTCGTGTGATTTGGACCGAGCAAGAAAATGGGCGTGAAATTGCTTTTCCCGACACGCTTGTTGGTACGGACTCGCATACAACCATGGCCAATGGCTTGTCAGTCCTAGGTTGGGGGGTTGGCGGTATAGAGGCTGAGGCGGGGATGCTCGGGCAACCTATTACAATGCTAATTCCCGAAGTGGTCGGTTTCAAGTTGACAGGTTTTATGACTGAAGGGATTACAGCAACGGACCTAGTGTTAACCATTGTTGAGATGCTACGGAAGAAGGACGTTGTTGGAAAGTTTGTGGAATTTTATGGGCCCGGGCTTGATAATCTGACGATTGCAGATCAAGCCACGATTGCCAATATGGCGCCAGAATACGGCGCCACATGTGGTTTTTTTCCAATTACGGATGCGACGTTAGAGTATATGACTTTTACTGGCCGGAGTGCAGCGCAGGTTTCATTGATTGAAGCATATGCTAAAGCGCAAGGGATGTGGAGGGATGCAAGTAGTGAAGAGCCCACCTTCACTGACACGCTTGATCTTGATTTGGCGGCTGTCGTAGCTTCTATCGCTGGACCGAAGCGACCCCAGGATCGAATCAAAGTGACTGATGCAGGCTCGACGTTCAAATCGCAATTTACTGAAATCTCCGGAGGGCGCGATGAGCAAAAGTCTGTTGCCATCACGGGAACAGATTACGAACTTAAGGACGGGGCTGTGATGTATGCCGCAATTACTAGTTGCACTAATACATCAAATCCATCCGTCCTAGTGGCCGCTGGCCTCGTGGCGAAGAAAGCGCATGAAAAAGGTCTCAGTTCGAAACCATGGGTGAAGACGTCGCTGGCTCCCGGCAGCCAAGTAGTTAGTGAGTATCTAGGACAAGGTGGCCTGCAGAAATATCTTGATAAGCTTGGCTTTCACGTGGTGGGTTATGGTTGTGGTTCATGTATTGGAAACTCCGGTATGATCCAAGAAAATTTTATTGAGGCTGTCGAAGATAATAGCATTGTGGTGGCCGCTGTTCTCTCGTCGAATCGTAATTTTGAGGGCCGAGTTAGCCCTTGGACGAAAGCCAACTATCTCGCGTCTCCACCCTTAGTTGTTGTCTATGCCCTGGCGGGCAATATGAACTTTAATTTATTGAATGATGCACTCGGGGAAGACCACTGCGGAAATGCAGTTTTTCTCAAAGATATTTGGCCTACTAACAAGGAAATTGAGGAATATGTTAACGCCGTTTTGACACCAGAAATGTTCCGTGCCCGTTACAATAATTTGTTTGACGGCGAGGAGAACTGGAAGAATATTAAAACTAAGGCGTCCGAGACGTACAAATGGTCGCCGGGTTCTACTTATATCCAAAAGCCCCCATTTTTTGATGAAAACGAAAAAGCCAATGAGCCTCGGGATATTCTTGATGCCCGGCCCCTAGCCATGTTGGGTTCATCTATCACGACGGACCACATCTCGCCGGCTGGATTCATTCACAAGGAGGGCCCTGCAGGGGCGTATTTGCTTGAGCATCAAGTGCGACCGCGTGACTTCAACTCCTTCGGAGCGCGCCGTGGAAATCACGAAGTCATGATTAGGGGTACATTCGCTAATCCTCGGATCAAAAACGACATGGTGCCAAACACCGAAGGAGGCTGGACTAGCCATCAGCCGAGTGGTGAAATCATCTCAATATTTGAGGCCGCAATGCGTTACAAGGAAGACCATGTTCCTTTGATCGTTTTTGGGGGCGCTGATTACGGGATGGGTTCAAGCCGTGATTGGGCGGCGAAAGGAACGCGATTATTGGGCGTTGATGCAGTTATCGTAGAGAGTTTCGAACGAATTCACCGGTCTAATTTGGTTGGGATGGGCGTTTTACCCCTTGAATTTAAGAATGGTGAAACCCGTCAACACTGGGGGTTAAACGGAACGGAAACGTTTGACTTGATCGGGCTCGCGGATGGCATAACACCGGGAATGAACGTAATTCTTAAAATCAAACGTGAGAATGGTGGGTGTGACAAAACCACGTTACTTTGCCGAGTTGATACTCTGGATGAGGCAGATTATTACGTTGCCGGAGGAATTCTCAAGTTTGTGCTCAACAATTTAAAAAATACTGGTTGAACCTTAAGACTGATATAACCCTGGCAACCAAAATATCACCGTAGTGAGCCGCAATCAAAATTTTATCTCTGCAGAGGTCCGGGTCCTCTTAGTCCTTGTGCCGTTGCAAACTGTCCCTTACATACATTCTCGTCCAAAAGTTTACAGACGGGCATGTTCGAAAGTGAGTCATGGCATCATAAAGCCAAGGCCCCGTCAAGCGCCATGCGGGCAGCCCGAATGGGAGATACGAATAAGTATTTGAAAAGGGTATTGGCAACTTTTTTCGTGTATTAATTACCAAGGTGCCCGCAGTTATATTCCGAGGATTTGTGCATTTTAGAAAGTGCGTTACGAGGGGCTCTCCTCGGCTTATCGTTAATTGCTAAACCCTTTTTCCATAACTGATGATAACCGGCGCGAAAAGGCAGATGGGTCAGATAGGTTTTCCCCTTCAATAATCCGTGCCTGATCTAGTAATAAATGTGCTGCATCGTCGATTATGGGGTCTTTGCCATCACCGCTGGTGACCCGCGCGGCCAGCTTGGTTATGAGTGAATGGTCCGCATTAAGCTCAAGCACTCGCGGTGTTTCTTCGTTTAACTGTTTATGCTGTTTTAGTAGGCGCTCTAGATGAATATCCATATCTCCATCATCAGCTACAAGGCAAACGGCGCTGTCAGTCAAACGCTCCGAAGTGCGAATATCTTTTACTTTCTCTCCCAACGCAATTTTAAAAGCTGCAATTAGCGGCTCAACGCTGGCAACCTTCTTTTTCCGGTCACCTTCGAGTTGATCAAGCTTATCATTTTCTGACTTCACGTCCTTTAAGTCGGCACCACCGCGGGTGGCGGATTTAAAAACTTTTTCTTCAAAGGATCCAACCGAGGACACCCAAAACTCATCAACGGGGTCGGTAAGAAGTAATACTTCTACTGCCTTTGCCTTGAACCCCTCTAATTGAGGGCTGAGCGTTGTTTGTGCTGCGTCTTCACCGGTGATGTAGTAAATTGCTTCTTGGCCATCCCTCATACCCGCTATGTAATCATTAAGGCTAATTAGCCCGTCACTCTTAGTGGACCTAAAGCGAGAGATATCTAGCAACGCTTTCCGATTTTCGAAATCTTCATATAGGCCCTCTTTCATTACGGCCCCAAAATTCTTCCAAAAAGTTGCATACTCCTCAGGCGTTTTTTCAGCTTTCTTTTTTAGCTCGCTAAAAAGTCGTTTGGTGAGGGCTTTTTTTATTTTTGCTAACTGAGGATTATGCTGTAGCAATTCGCGGCTAATATTTAGAGGTAGATCTTCTGAGTCAACAATACCCCTCACAAACCTGAAGTATGAGGGTAATAGTTCGTCACAATTATCCGTAATAAAAACACGTTTAACGTAGAGCTTCAGTTGACTTTTGCGTTCAGGCTGAAATAAATCAAAAGGACGCGAGGAGGGAATAAACAATAAATTTGTGTATGCTTGTACGCCCTCGACACGGTTGTGCACGATAAGCCAAGGTTCATCATACATGTGCGAGACGTGTTGGTAAAAATCCTTATAATTTTCGGCTGTAATGTCCCTTTTCTGCCGTGTCCAAACGGCGGCTGCAGTGTTGAGCGTTTCATCCTCTTGCTTTTTCCCATCGCCTTTGAGGATTACGGGTAGGCCGACATGATCGGAGTATGTTTTGACTATAGTTTGAATGCGCACGCGATCTAAGTACTCTTTATCTTCCTTTTTAATATGCACCGTGACGTCAGTCCCATGACTCTCGCGAGATGTTTCCTCAATTGAAAACTCCCCCCGTCCATCAGATACCCACAACCATGCTCTACTCTCGCCGGCCCGCCGGGTTGTTACCTCGATTTTGTCAGCGACCATGAAGGCTGAATAAAACCCAACGCCGAATTGACCAATAAGATCAACTCTAGCGTCAGAATTTTTATCCCCTTTTACTTTTTTTTCAGTTTTTTTTGCCGCGGATAAGGCGTCCATAAAAGCTTGGGTGCCGGATCGTGCGATCGTTCCAAGGGTCTCCATTAAATCGTCACGGTTCATACCGATCCCATTATCGGTTACGCAGAGTGTCTTAGCCTTCTTGTCTGCATCAAGTGTTATCTTAAATTCACTGTCGTCGGACGTGAGATGGGGTTTTGTCAAAGCTTCATATCGCAATTTATCGCAAGCGTCCGAAGCATTGGATATCAATTCCCGCAAGAAAATCTCTTTATGACTGTAGAGAGAGTGTGCAACGATATCTAAAAGCTTGCTGACCTCCGCTTGAAAAGAGAAAGTTTCCTTGCCCATGCCAAAACCTCATCAATAAAATATTTTATCAAGTCCTGATATGGAGCGAGGCATACTCTTCTGCAAGCCCTGGGTAAGATGATAGATGAGAACATGCGAGTCTTTTAGTAAGTATACGTCTGAAGCACCGAAGTGATTTTTTCGATAAACTTGGTTATTATCGTACCGAATAACCCATCACACTTGACGGTTAACTCTTGCATGTCCAATTTTGCTCTGAGCTTGGGTTGAATAAAATGCTTTTACTCATAATAATTTATAATTCGGGCGGTTTTGGGAAGGATGGAGCTTGTATCAACTTGTTTAATTTTTAATGGGGATTTGTTCAATAGGCGTATTCCTGAAAAACTGGATCGATGTCACCTCGCCATCGACGCTCGAAAGCTCGTAGCATTTCTTCGGCCGGGGTAATACCTGATTCGGCGATTAAAAACAACGGTTTAAGGAAGTGAGTTTCATCCAGCCCAATACTATCTCGGCGATCGCGCCGCTTGAGACCACCGTGAGCAATTTCCAGCACGTCCAGTGCGATATTGCCCACGGTCCGCTCTCGGAACGGGGTGTTCAGCGCTGTTCGTGGGACATTTTGACGTAAAGCTGCGCGTTCCTCTGGGCTCCAGTCTGATACATAAGCCAACGCAGATTCACGTGCTTCAGAGTCATAGAGTAAGCCAACCCAGAAGGCTGGGAGCGCGCAAAGCCGGGCCCAAGGCCCACCGTCTGCTCCGCGCATTTCAAGAAAGGTTTTTAAGCGTACTTCCGGAAACGCAGTAGATAAGTGGTCCTCCCAGTCTTTAATGGTTGGTTTTTCACCCGGTAAATTTGGTAGATCGCCGTTGAGAAAATCCCTAAATGACAATCCTGCTACATCGATATAGTTTCCGCTCCGGTTGACGAAATACATGGGGACATCAAGAATATAATCGACATATCTCTCAAAGCCAAATCCGTCTTCAAAAACAAAAGGTATTGTTCCGCATCGATCTGGATCTGTATCCATCCAGCAATAACTACGGTAAGATAAAAAACCAGAATCTTTGCCATTTTTGAACGGAGAATTTGCCCACAAAGCGGTTGCTATTGGCTGCAATGCCAATGATATTCGAAACATATCGACCATTTTTTGTTCTGAAGAAAAATCCAGATTGACTTGAACCGTGCAAGTGGATTTCATCATTTCAAGTCCCATGCTGCCCACTTTTGGCATGTATTCGCGCATAATTTTATACCGGCCTTTCGGCATCCATGGCATTTCTTCATTGGGCCACTTGGGATGATAACCTAAGCCCAAAAAACCGATCCCAACTTCCCGCGCGATAGCTTTTACTTGTTGTAGATGACCTGTTACCTCGGAGCATGTCTCATGAACATTCTCAAGCGGTGCTCCGGACAGTTCCAGTTGTCCTGCAGGCTCTAGGCTGATGGATGCACCCATTTTGTCCGTTAAAGAAATAATGTTGTCTTCTTCCATGACTGGTTTCCAGCCAAAACGAGCCATAGACTCGAGAAGTTTGCGAATGCCAGACTCTCCCTCATACTCGAGTGGGCGAAGGTCATCGAGCCGGTAAGCAAATTTTTCATGTTCCGTGCCAATGCGCCATTTTTCAGGCGGCTTGCAGCCGTTAGCGATGTGCTCGACAAGTTCGTTACGGTTTTCGATGGGCGGTAAATCGCATCGGTTATTGGCCATTATGTAATCCTTGTTGCCGTTTTAATCGGTGCTCCATTTTGGGGAATAAAAAAACTCATGTGCGTGCCAATCTTGCCTGTGCAATTTAATTTTACCGGCACCAGTCGCCGAGTAAACTTTGCCAGCAGGTCAGTGCCGCGATTGCGGCTGTCTCGGCCCGTAAAATGCGTGGCCCCAAGCTGACGATATTAACAAAATCGAATCCACCCAATGATGCAAGCTCGTTTGGCGAGAACCCACCCTCGGGGCCAATCAAAAACCCGTGTGAATGAGCAGCAATTTTTTTATTAAGAGGTAATAAAGCCTCTGGTAGGGAGGGTCCTCGACTGGTTTTGTTGCAACACCATAATGGGCTCGATTTTGGCCAATTATCGAGAAAGCTACAAAAATTGATTGCTTTGTTTAAAATAGGTAAATCTAATCTTTCACATTGCTCAGAGGCCTCCCGGATCTGAGCTTGAAGCCTAATTAAATTAATCCGTTTATTTTCCGAGCGTTCTGTAATTATTGGTTGCAGAACACTCACACCGAGTTCCGTTGCTTTAATAATTAAGAAATCCATAGAAGTTTTTTTTAACGGCGCGAATGCAAGAACAATGGGCAGCGATGTAAATTGCGCTCTGGTTTGATGCGAAATGTTAAGCGTCACAGTGTCACGTTTTGATCCAGAAATTTCCGCCTGCCATTCTCCGTCTTGGCCATTAAAAACCCTAATTTTGTGGCCAACTTTTAACCGCATGACATGTTGAAGATAGTGCGCTGGGTTTCCCTCGATGGAAAATACAATGCCCGATGCGAGGCCTTGTGTAACGTGCAAGCGTGGCAAAGAGCGAGTCATGATGGGGTTATTTTTACATAACTGAGTGTGGTCAGTACAGATATTGGAGTTTATATTGCGATTATGAACGAGCGTGCCACCCATACTGCAAAAAATGCCAGCGACATCCCGGCCTATACTTGGATAGATCGTTTTGCCCCCGAGCTGTCGCGCCCCTTTTTTCGTCTTGCGCGCCTAGACCGCCCGATTGGAGTATGGCTTTTACTTATCCCTTGCTGGTGGGGCCTCGCTTTAGCTGAACCGAATGTTCTTGATTGGCAGGTCATCGGGCTTTTTGCATTGGGCGCCGTAGTGATGAGGGGTGCAGGATGTACTGTAAATGATCTTGTTGATCGTGATATTGATGCCAAGGTTGCCCGTACAGCAGCGCGCCCGATTGCTAGTGGCCAAATATCGGTCGCACACGGTGTTACTTTTTTAGGGGTTCAGGTAGTCATTGGGGCTTGGGTGCTTTTGCAATTTAATCAATTCGCTATCCAATTGGGGGTAACATCGCTTGGGCTGGTTTTTGTCTACCCTTTTTTGAAACGCATTACATATTGGCCCCAGCTATGGCTTGGATTAACATTTAATTGGGGCGTATTGATGGGGTGGACAGTAGTAGAGGGCAGCCTCGGTATGGCGCCAAGTTTACTTTATATGGCGGGTATTTTTTGGACTTTAGGCTACGACACAATATACGCTCATCAAGATAAGCAAGATGATTTGTTTGCAGGTGTTAAATCGAGTGCCTTGGCACTTGGTGAGCACACTAAACCTTGGTTATGCCTGTTTTATGCCGCTGCTTTGACCTTGATTGGGGCCGCCGGGTTGGCAGCGCAATTAACTTGGCCGTTTTTTATAGGTCTTGGGTTTGGAACTCTCCACATGATTAATCAAGTTTGGCGGGTTGATATTAATCACCCCGCAGGATGCCTTGTTGTATTCAAATCAAACAGAGATTTTGGGTTTGTAATCTTAGCCGGAATACTATCTGCCCGTTTTGTCCCCGCTTAAACTTGGATAATGGAAAAATTTTTATGATCAAGAGCGTTAAGATTGTATTTAAGCGTATTAGAACGCTAAAGCCTTAAACCGGGATTTTCGATAGGCCCGTCTACAAATGATGAAATATCATTATTTGGCGCCAAGCGTTGCAATACATGTTCTTAAATCTGTTCCTGTGACATGGCACTCCAAGAGCGGCCTTTTGCGGTCATCCCTGCTATATAAATTGGCTTTCCCTCATAACTAAGCGCGCCGAAGCGACTTTGATAAGTGTAAAAGTGATCGAGTATGGGGCCCATATCGCTGAATATTTCGACACTATTTATGCGGCCAAAACAATAATTATTGGAGGCTAGTTCGGTCTGATGCATTCGTTGCAATTGAGGCTCGGAGAGCCAAGTTATAAATAGCGTGACAGTGACGCCGGGTAAGTATTTAAGGGTGGCATGAATGGCCTCGTTTGATGAGGTATGTGGCTAATAAACGGATTCAAAATTGTCTAGATGAACTCGAACAACAGGAATAAAGTCCCAATTTTATCTAACATATTTTTTATGAGTTGATATGGGGCTTGGTTTGAGCCTACCGAAAGAACGGGTAAGGGGAATTCCAATGATGAGATGGCGATGTCATCGTCCACGAAGTGTGTTTTGCCATTCTCAGATATGAACGATTTACCGGCGCAAGGATTTCATTCTTGTTCTCCCGAAGCGAGTTATGAAGCTTTGGTTGAATTAAGCTGTGGTTTAGCGAGGTCTTGGCCTTTATGCAGTATTCCATTTGGCGTACGTAAATATTGATAAAGCAAATGAGTTGGACGCTCATGTAACGCTAACCCCAATATTAAGTTCTTTTGATACGCAGAGTTAAAACAATTTGTAGGTTAGAATAGTTTGGTTGATTTTAAGAGAAAATAGCGCTTTCAATGATTTTATTGTTTAGTGTCTAACGAACCAAGCCACAATTTTCGCAGCAAAGTTTTTGTCCCCGGATAGCAGGATAACTCATGACTTACGCATCGCTGAGAGACTTTATATTCGAGCGCTTAGAGCCGAGAGGACGCCTTAAACGTGTTTCAACCCCAGTTTCTACCGTATTGGAAATGACAGAAATTCAAACCCGTTTATTGGCTGAGGATGGCCCGGCAGTTCTGTTTGAAAACCCGATCAATGCTGATGGCAAACCCTCGAATATACCGGTTTTAGTCAATTTATTTGGCACAGTCGAGCGTGTAGCGTGGGGTATGAACCGCGAGCCGGGTCAGTTGCGTGAAATTGGAGAAACCTTGGCCCAACTTCGTCAACCGGAGCCTCCGGATGGCTGGAGAGAAGCAATGGAGATGCTTCCACTGATCAAGACAGCGATGACAATGAAACCGCGAATAGTATCGAAGGGACACTGTCATGATATTGTGTTTTTGGGCAAAGATATAGATCTCACCCAGCTACCCATTCAGACCTGTTGGCCGGGGGAGCCCGCACCACTAATTTCCTGGCCATTGGTGGTTACTCAAGGCCCGAGGCCAAAGGCAGGCGGAAGCGGGGTCGAGAGGGACCCTCGAGACGGCTTTAACCTCGGCATATACAGAATGCAGGTTACGGGTAAAAATACGACACTTATGCGGTGGCTGAAACACCGTGGCGGTGCTCAGCACCATTCACGCTGGCAAGAGGAAAAGCGCAAGCCTCTGCCCGCTGCTGTTATCCTCGGTGCTGACCCAGGGACAATATTAGCAGCCGTGACACCCGTACCTGATACACTTTCTGAATACCATTTCGCGGGCCTTCTGCGAGGGAAGAGGGTTGATCTAGTTGATTGCAAGACCGTCCCTCTGCAAGTTCCAGCGGAGAGTGAGATTGTGATTGAAGGCCACGTATCGCTTGAAGATTACGGTCCGGAGGGACCGTATGGTGATCACACAGGGTATTATAATGCAGTTGAGAAGTTTCCCGTGTTTACTATAAGCGCCATCACTATGCGAAAGGACCCAATTTATCTCTCAACCTTCACTGGCCGTCCCCCGGATGAGCCGTCGGTCTTAGGAGAGGCATTAAATGACGTTTTTGTGCCCATATTAGCCCAACAGTTCCCTGAGATAGTTGACTTTTGGTTGCCGCCAGAGGGCTGCTCCTATCGGGTTGCTGTGGTCTCGATAAAAAAGGCTTATGCGGGGCACGCGAAGCGTGTGATGATGGCTGTCTGGTCTTATCTCCGACAGTTTATGTATACCAAGTTTGTCATTGTAGTGGACGAGTGCATAAATGCCCGTGATTGGAACGATGTTATCTGGGCAGTTTCAACGCAAGTTGATCCAGTGCGTGATGTGACCTTGATAGAAAATACCCCAATTGATTACTTGGATTTTGCCTCTCCAGTATCTGGCCTCGGTTCAAAAATGGGTATTGATGCAACCAAAAAATTACCCCCTGAAACAAGCCGGGAGTGGGGTATTCCAATTCGAATGAGGGATGACATTATTGAAGAAGTGACGCGTAAATGGCCTGAATTTGATCTTCCCGGCAGCGGGTTACCGATATGGAAATAATTGGGTAACAAATGTTCTATTTTGCGCGACATGGTTGAATGTTGAGGGATAGCTCATTCGATTTAGGCTATTGAAAAGTTAAGAATACACACATTTTGCCTCACGTGTATCTAGATATTGCGCTTGCGGGGCGGATTCAAATGGCGCGCCTCTCGAAACAGCTGCCCCTTACCTAGTTATGGCGTCGCGCCGGAGTATTGGCCAAAACATTCAATAATTGGGAATTAGATCGTTAATAACTGCGTGCTAATAAATTGAAAATTCTAGCTGGTTTTTTAAATGTGAGTTCGGGATAGCTTCTTGGCGAAAAAATACCAGATACGGATATAGAGTTTGAAGTTCCCCTCGATGAGACGGCGGGACTATCGTCAAAGGTTGAGCGCGTGATGAAATCGTATTAGCGCATGGCAGTTCTCTGTTTTGAGCTAAAAGCTAAAATTAAGCGGATGCAGTCAGATATGGAGCAGAAACCGATTTGGTTGCTGGCCATTGACCTTAGGGTCCTCCAAGCATAGGTTCCGGCTCGACGGCAATCACGCCTGCAAAAAGCTATGGAACTACCCTAAATGACTGATATTCGTATCCTCGCTGAAAACGCTAAATCGTGGCCATTTCAAGAAGCTAAGATGCTATTGAAGCGAGTTAAGGAGGGTAAAAACCTTAAAAAGGGCTATGTGTTGTTTCAGACCGGTTATGGTCCATCGGGCTTGCCGCATATAGGTACCTTCGGGGAAGTTGCGCGCACGCTAATGGTGCGTCACGCATTCGAGCAAATGGATGATACGCCGACGCGTTTGTTTGCTTTCTCCGACGATATGGATGGTCTCCGCAAGGTGCCAGATAACATACCAGAGCGAGCCATGGTTGCTGAACATTTGGGCAAGCCATTGACGGCAATTCCCGACCCCTTTGGCACTCACGATAGCTTTGGGATGCATAATAATTCAAAACTTTGCACTTTTTTGGACAAATTCGGTTTTGACTATGAATTCATTTCTGCAACCGATTGTTACAGATCGGGGAAATTCGATGCGATGATTATGAGAGTTCTGGAGAATTATGAAGCAGTCATGGACGTTATTCTGCCAACTCTCGGGCCAGAGCGTCGTGCTTCTTATAGTCCTTTTCTGCCAATTTGTTCTAAAACTGGACAGGTCTTACAAGTTCCTATTGTAGAAAAAAACTTAAAAGCCGGCACCGTCGTTTATGAGGAAGAGGATGGCAAGAAGACTGAAACGCTTGTTACAGGCGGTAATTGCAAGCTTCAATGGAAAGTAGACTGGGCCATGCGCTGGAAGGCGCTGCGGGTAGATTATGAAATGTCGGGTAAAGATTTGATTGAATCGACTAAGTTGTCGGGAGCGGTCTGCCGGATACTAGGTGGCAATCCTCCGGTTGGATTTACCTACGAGCTATTTCTTGATGAGAATGGTGAGAAAATTTCAAAATCTATCGGAAATGGCTTGTCTGTTGAAGAATGGCTCACTTACGCTCCACCCGAAAGCTTGGCTCAGTTTATGTTCCAGAAACCCAGAGCGGCTAAACGTCTTTATTTTGACGTCATTCCGCGCCAAGTTGACGACTACTTGCAGCATCTAGGGGCTTTTGCGGGTCAGGAACTCCACGAACAAATTGAAAATCCATCGTGGCATATTCACCGTGGTTCTCCGCCAACTGAGGATGCGCACTTAAGCTTTAATATCTTGCTAAACCTCGCTAGCGTTTGCCACACCGAAGACCAATCTGTGCTGTGGCATTTTATCTCCCGCTACCGCCCAGATGCCTCTCCGGAAACAGCGCCGATGCTAAACCAATTGACAGGATATGCCATTAATTATTATCGAGACTTCATAAAGCCAAAAAAAAATTACCGTACGCCGAATGATCAAGAACGTGCTGCAATTAAAGACGTTGTAAAAATGTTAAAAAACATGGATGCCGATGCGGGCGCGGAAACTATTCAAAGTGAATTATATGAAATCGGGAAACGTCATGCATTTGAAAATCTGAGAGATTGGTTTAAGTGCTTGTATGAGGTGCTTTTGGGACAGCCCCAAGGGCCAAGAATGGGGTCGTTTATAGCCCTTTACGGGATTGTAGAGAGCGTCTCACTTATTGAGCGAGTACTTAGTGGTGAGGATTTAATGAGGTAAGAACTAATAGCAAGTAGCTGCCCATTTGAGATACAGCTCTCTTGCACGGTTATAGATTGGGCCCGAACCTAATTCACGGTTCTCGAGGCGTATGCACGGTGATAGTTTAGCATAGTTTCCCGAAGCAAATAGTTCAGAAGCCCCATCTAGCTCTTGGGGCCGGATCGCACGCTCAATCACCTCAATGCCATCAGCGCGCAACAGCTGAATGATGCGCTGTCGAGTTATGCCGTTCAAGAATGTGCCGTTAATAACTGGAGTGTGGACTGCACCGTCCTCGCACATAAACAGATTAGCATAAGAAAATTCTGCAACGTTACCCGCTGGGTCCAGAGAAATGCCAGTATCAAAACCTTTTCCGTTTGCCTCCCTGATACTTCTGGCGACATTAGGATAAAGGCATGAGGCCTTTGCCTCTGTTGGTGCCATATCGAGGGCGGGGCGCCGGAAACTGGTAATTGTGGATGAAAAACCCCTGGGTTCAGGCAACGGGGATATGCTGACATGCAGAACAAACTCGGTCGACTCGGGATCGGGCACGATAAATCCGCCGGACGGGTACAAAAGTGGGCAAATATATAAATCGGACTCTGGATGGAAATTGGAGACTGCTTCGCGCGAAAGTCTAGCAATTTCGTCAGCGCTGACTGGGGATTTTAACCCCATCAATTCCCCCGATTTTATTAACCTTTGGCAATGAGCGAGTAAGTCTGGTAATGCCCCGCCTAATGAGCGTGCACCATCAAAAACCGCAGAGCCTAGCCACAATCCATGATCTCTAGGGTGGAGCAGGGCTGGGTTACCCTCATGCCATTTGCCGTTAGCGAACGTTAAGCTTTTGTCATGTGAGATTACTTCTCGCATTTACCGCTTTAATCCTATTTACCTTTATTTTCATAAAAACATGTAATAATTTTTATAAGAACATGTGATGAATCTGTCAGTTAAAGTTTGAAATAACTCCGTAATTTTCCAAAATACCGGTGTTTTACTTTTGCCACGGTTATTTAATTGTTTTTCAAGATCGACAAAATGTCTGCGGCAGCGCTTGGGATATTGGTGCCGGGACCGTAAATGGCGGCTACTCCACTGTCGAACATAAATTCATAATCCTGCAATGGAATAACCCCGCCGCAAACAACTACAATATTGCCAGCATTTTTTTTGCCAAGTTCCTCGATGAGTGCCGGAACTAATGTCTTGTGACCGGCGGCTTGGCTAGAGACGCCAACCACATGGACATCGTTTTCGATTGCTTCACAAGCGGCCTCCTCTGGTGTTTGGAATAATACTCCTAAATCGACATCAAAACCAATATCGGCAAAAGCCGTGGCGATCACCTTAGCTCCTCGATCGTGACCATCTTGGCCCATTTTAACCACCAACATACGTGGGCGACGGCCTTCAACCTCGGCGAAACTGGCGACATCTTCGCAAATTTTATTGAATGCTGCATCACCTTCATAAGCCAGTCCGTAGACGCCTGAGATTGGCCGGGTTTGTGCACGGAATCGTGAATAAACTTGCTCTAATGCATTCGATATCTCTCCCACCGTTGCTCGGACCCGTGATGCATTAATAGAGAGTTCTAGTAAGTTACCGTCACCCCTTTCGGCAGCTTCAGTCAGCGCCTCTAAAGCGCGATTACAGGCCTGTTCGTCACGGGTATGACGGATTTTTTTAAGTCGTTCGATCTGTTGTTCACGAACTTTGGCATTGTCAATTTCGAGAACGTCGATCTCATCTTCGGTTTTGAATTGGTACTTGTTCACACCAACAACCACTTCCTCTCCGCGATCGATCCGGGCTTGTTTACGTGCTGCGGCCTCCTCTATCAGCTGTTTGGGTATGCCAGCGCTAACAGCCTTAGTCATGCCATCTAGCCCCTCGATTTCTTCGATTAGTTTCATTGCCTCATTGGCTAAGGAGGTGGTTAGACTCTCTAAGTAATAGCTACCGCCGAGGGGGTCGATGACTTTTGGAATACCAGTTTCTTCGGCCACAATTAGTTGAGTGTTTCGGGCAATTCGTGCTGAGAAGGGTGTTGGCAAGCCGATGGCTTCATCCAATGCATTTGTGTGAAGGCTTTGGGTGCCCCCCATAACTGCAGCCATGCACTCAATGGTAGTGCGAACCACATTATTGTATGGCGAGTCGGCAGTTAGGGATACTCCAGATGTCTGACAATGTGTGCGTAATACTGAGGAACGAGGATCTTTTGGGTTAAATTGTTGCATCAATTTCGACCATAAAAACCGTGCCGCCCGCAATTTTGCTACTTCCATAAAAAAATTCATACCAATAGCGAAGAAAAAACTCAGGCGGGGTGCGAACGCATCAATATCCAAGCCCTTAGTTTGGGCGGCGCGGACGTATTCCAATCCGTTGGCAATGGTAAAAGCTAGTTCTTGAACGGCAGTCGCACCGGCTTCCTGCATGTGGTAGCCGGAAATAGAGATGGAATTAAATTTTGGCATATTTTGGGCTGTATATTGGATGATATCAGCAACTATTCGCATTGATGGTTCTGGAGGATAGATGTAAGTGTTACGCACCATAAATTCTTTAAGGATGTCGTTCTGGATTGTGCCAGAGAGAGTTTCCGGCGCAATACCCTCTTCTTCGGCGGCTACGATATATCCCGCTAACACAGGCAGAACCGCACCATTCATGGTCATTGAAACAGACATCTGATCCAAAGGAATACCATTAAAGAGAATTTTCATATCCTCCACAGTGTCTATCGCGACCCCGGCCTTTCCAACATCGCCAATAACTCGGGGATGATCTGAGTCATACCCGCGGTGCGTCGCTAAATCGAAAGCCACCGATAGCCCTTTTTGACCCGCAGCTAAGTTTTCACGGTAAAACTTGTTGGATGCTTCTGCGGTGGAGAATCCGGCGTACTGCCGAATTGTCCACGGTTGGTTTGCATACATCGTAGCTCTCGGACCACGGGTAAATGGAGGCATACCGGGTAGCGTATTGACCAGCTCCATATTCTCAAGATCTGCAGCGGTATATAATGGCTTGACCGGAATGCCCTCTGGGGTATTCCATGTTAAATCTGTGATTCCACGGCCTCGTAATTCTCGAGCAGCGGTCTTCGCCCAAAGTTCCATATCTGGTGCTTTCGATGCAGCCATAACGTCTCCATCACCTATCAATCATCCCAAGCTAACTGTTAAATTGCCATGCTGGACCGCTGACTTCAATGTTGCGTAGCATCAATTATAGAGGTTTACTCGATTTATCCACCGAAAATTGATCTAAAACACCTTGAATAAGTAATCAACATGTTGATTGAGCCACAATATATAGTATATTGCCCCATCATTGAGTGAATATTTCGTATATAAAGTAAGTTGACAGTCAGTCGTATGGTGAATCAGATAGAAAAGGGGGCTTTCGCTGCCGGATAGAGGGGCAACTCAGGGGCGCCCGCCGCGCGGAACCAATAAAAATAATGAATGAAGAATGGACACCTCAACGGGTCAGCGCACTAATAGCGCTCTGGAATGAAGGCCTCTCTACTAGCATCATCGGGGGGAGGTTGGGCGTCACTAAGAATGCAGTGGTTGGCAAAGTTCATAGATTAGGGTTACCAAAACGGGGCTCGCCCATCAAGCAAAAGTCGCGGCCAGCCGAAATTATAGACTTGGCATCGCTTAGGCCCGGCATGTGTTCGTGGCCGGAGGGTGAGCCAGGGACAGAGGACTTTCATTTTTGCGGGCTTCCAAATGTCCCCGGTAAACCATACTGTGAAAATCACTGTAAGCGAGCCTATGTGAAAACTATGCGCACTGGGCGGCGCACTAACGCAGCTTAAGCGGATTGGCCACTATCACAGGATTGGTGACTAAAAAATCTTCACAAAAATTAATCCTCTGCAGATCTGAAAGCTCCGAACGTGGTATATTGAACGCGCCAAAGAAGTCCGCTGACCGACACATAAAGATTTTTAGGGTAAAAACCATGCGTCTTTGCAGGTGAACAGAGAAACTCTAAACAGTATTTTGATTTTCCTAAGGATAGTAATTGTCTTTTCTCCAACGTATTAAAGATTGTCAAGCATTCGAGATGACAGAGTATACTCCATTTCTTGTTGAAGATATGCGAATAGGCTTAGTGCGTTCTAAAGTGGCAGATGAGCTGGCTATTTTTTTTAAGACTCTCTTGATTTTGGATGATGCCATGCACATTAGTCCAGACATTCAAGGCTGCGAGGAGCGAACACTTGCCATGGCGGCTGTGACAGAGGTCTTGTTTGAACGTGGGTTAATAAGCGGTTGGCGTGACGAATTATATCCAGTTGCCCAATCATTTGATGCACCGGCGTTGTTTCACATAGAACGGGCCGCGGCACCACTCTTTGGCGTAAAAGCCTATGGTGTCCATATAAATGGCTGGGTAGAAACCAAAACTGGTCCAGCCATGTGGGTTGGGCGGCGAAGCATAAATAAATCCAGTGGCCCGGGTCTTCTTGATCAGATGGTTGCTGGCGGGCAGCCCTCAGGGATTAGCGTGATGGATAACGTTATCAAAGAGTGTGCGGAAGAAGCATCTATTCCTCGTGAAATAGCGATGCTCGCGCGGCCTGTTGGCGCAGTTTCCTATTGTATGACGCGAGATGAAGGACTGCGTGATGATGTTTTATTTAATTTTGATTTACAGTTGCCAGATGACTTTAGACCCGTAAATATGGACGGTGAAGTCGATGAATTCATGCTTTGGCCCTTGGCCGATGTCGCCTCAGCGGTCGCAAAAGATGGGATTTTTAAATTCAATTCAGGCCTTGTGGCTATCGATTTTTTGCTCAGACACGGTTTTATAACGCCTCATGAGCCCGGGTATGCAAAAATTGTGTCTGGTCTTCGTGCCTCTCCGGCTAATACTTTAACTGGTATCAAAAGGAAATTCCGATGATCCACAATATAGACCTAAGTGTGTATTTGTCTGGAGAAATTCACACTGACTGGCGTGCGCGTATTGGAGAAGCTTGCTCCGCGGTCGACTTGGAAATCCGTTTTCTATCTCCCGTTACAGATCACGCATGTAGTGATGGCTGCGGTGTATCAATTCTGGGTGCTGAGGTCAAAAAATTTTGGGAAGATCAGAAGGGCGCAGGCATCAATGCTATTCGCTCGCAAATAATGATCGAACAGGCGGATGTGGTCATAGTTCGATTTGGTGATAAATACCGCCAATGGAATGCTGCTTTTGATGCTGGGTATGCTCATGCGTTAGGTACGCCAATTATTAGCCTCCATGACCCTGAGTTAAATCATCCTTTAAAAGAGGTGGACGGCGCTGCTTTGGCAGTCGCGGAAACGCCAGAGCAGATTGCCGCAATTCTTCAATACGTTCTTGAAGGAAAGCTATGACGCTTCATGCTGACCCGTGATCTAAATTCTGAAATAAACGGAAATGGGGATCTATTTCCAGCGCTTGATCTCTCTCGGCATGGCATGCTCGATGTTGGTGATGGCCACAGGCTCTATTGGGAAGAAAGCGGAAATTCCAGTGGTATTCCAGTAGTTTTTTTGCACGGTGGTCCGGGCGCGGGAACCTCGCCGGTTCATCGGAGGTTTTTTGACCCGACCGCGTATAGAATTATACTATTTGATCAGCGGGGTGCAGGCAAATCAACGCCTTATGCTAAAATTGAAGCAAATACTACCACGCATCTAATCGAGGACATCGAAGTTTTGCGCCGATTTCTCGACATCGAAAAATGGCTAGTGTTTGGAGGGTCATGGGGTGCAACGTTATCTATCGCTTATGCCTTGAGACATACAGAGTGTTGCTTGGGTCTCATTTTACGTGGCGTGTTTCTGGGCCGTCCATCAGAACTCAACTGGTTTTTTGGTGGTGCGGCAAAAGTCTTTCCAGATGCTTGGGAGCGATTTCTCAATTATTTGCCAGAACAAGAACGTAATGATCCGCTACGGTCATACTATAGGCGACTGATACGGGATGAGGAGGATATGAATCTATCGGCAGCTCGAGCATGGAATGCTTACGAAACTGCTTGCTCAACGCTTAAATGGAGAGGGGATATATTACCATCGGGTTCCGCGTCACTTGGGTTAGCAAGAATTGAGGCTCACTACTTTATCAACAGGATGTTTTTAGCGGAAGATTTAATGTTAGCAGCGGCGGATCTTGGAGATTTTCCTGGTGCCATTATCCAAGGCCGCTACGATATGGTCTGCCCCATGGAGACAGCTTTTACGTTGCACCGATTATGGCCAGGGTCGAGACTTGAAATTGTCAACGACGCGGGCCATTCAGCCATGGAGCCGGGCATAAGGTGTGCTCTTGTAAAAGCGACTGAAACTTTCAAACGGTTAGGAGGATTTGGTAAAAGTGTCTCATCGGCTTGATACAAGCCCCCATGTCCCATTATGATGCTGGCCCTTACGAAGGATCAGCGTAAAATTCGACTGGGGTTGAGATGAAAACATTGAAATTTGTCGCGTCAGTTAGTTTATTCGTTTTCTCAGCCTTCGCCTTTTCGGGGCCTGTGAGCGCCGATGACCCGGCATTTTTATCCTTAAGCGCGGGTGCATTTGACTTAAATCGTCAGAAGGATCAGGGCGCAGAATTTCGTCTAGAATATCGTCATGATAAGAAATTCTGGATTTTTAAACCGTTTGGGACGGTGGCGAGTGTTTCGAACGGTATGACGTTCGTTGGCGCGGGTGTGTTAATTGATGCGTATTTTGGGCGCCGTTGGGTGGTGACACCGAGTTTTGCTCCAACGTTATGGCGTGGAAAGACGGATGACCTTGATCTTGGTCACACCATTGAATTCCGCTCGCAGTTAGAAGTTGCTTATCGTTTAGACGACCGTTCGCGCGTGGGTTTATCGTTTTCTCACTATTCTAATGCAGGTCTCGGGGATAGTAATCCTGGCACTGAGTCTTTAATTCTCAATTATTCGTTACCGATCAGTGAACTAAGAAATTTATTAAAATAATAATGCGCAAAAAGATACGGTATGAGGTTTAGCATCTGTCCGTAATGATCTAGTTCACGAACCAGATGATATTTCCCAGCCGGGTAAAGGGTATTCCTCAAATTGATAAGTTTAGATTAAAGCTTTGGTGATCGTCAAAAGGACAATATGGATAAAAAAAGGCTGAGAGCAGTCAAGTAAATTTCTGCGTAATTTGTAAATTTTGCGAATTCATTTTCCGAACGGCCAAGCACCGTAGGAATATACAGTAAGAAATTTTTTGACTTGATAAGTTTTAAGCCCCAACTCCAAAACAATGGTGTAGAAATAGGCTCAGTGTTCACCCAAGACTGCAGGATCTAGGATGGTAAAGTTCGGTTAAGCACTGTAAATAGAGGTAATTAATATTCGTTAGTTTAGTAGAAAACTGTTAAGATCGGTCCCGTAGCTCAGTAGGATAGAGCACGTGATTCCTAATCACGGGGTCGCAAGTTCGAATCTTGCCGGGATCACCAACCTTGATGTGATTGTTATCATACAAATTTTGTTGAAATTATCAGGTATGATTTTAATTGGCCTACTCGATAACAGAGAAAACTGTGTTTGGTTCCTGTATTTTCGCTGGCGTTTTCCTCTAACTTTATGATGTCTCCGATAGTGGGGTCATCTAACACCCCGTATATTTTTTATTTACACACTCTTTAGCAAGTTTTTGTGCCTGTGCTATTTGTTCTGACGTCATGTTTTTCGCGATGATACCTCTATTTTTCACGGCTGTTATTTCTCCATTAGATGCTGCTATATTTATCCACATGTGTGCGAAGACATTATTCTGCGAAACACCTTTGCCCTTGGCGTACATCACTCCGAGGTTTACTTGTGCTTTCTCGTGTCCTTTTTCTGCACTTTTGCGATACCATCTCACTGCTTGCGAGTCGTTTTGAGGAACGCTCTCACCGACCCTATGCATCAGCGCCAAATTATATTGTGCGTCCGCATTCCCTTGTTCTGCACTTTTAATATACCACTTGAGGGCGGCTTCGCTATTTTGCGTAACGCCCTCACCCGACCTGTACATCAGTGCTAGATGATACTGCGCATCCGGGTCACCTTGTTCAGCACTTCTACGGTACCAGTTAAATGCTTCCTCATAGTCTTGACTAACGCCCCTGCCATTTTTGTACATAGTTCCTAGATTGAATTGTGCGCCAGCATTGCCTATTTCGGCACTCCTTCTGAACCACTTTACGGCCTCTTTGAAGTCTTGAATAACACCAAGACCTTGGTTATGCATATTTCCAAGACTAAGTAGAGCCTTGCTATTTCCGCGCGTAGCACTTTTCTGATACCAAACCGCTGCCTTTTTGTAATTTTTGCTAGTTCCAATCCCTGTTCTGTACATTTGACCCAGATTAAACTGGGCGTTAGCGTTCCCTTTTTTAGCCAAAGCTTGGAATTCACGATAAGCTACCGTGAAATCGCCACGTTCAAAGGCAACCACACCCTGTTGAGAGTTTTGCGAGTAACTTGTTTCTAAGGTAACCATGAGGGCTACGAAACCCAAGATTACTCCATAAACTAACCGTTTCATGCCCTTAAGATAATCAGAAAATGATGTCGGTGTCGAGGTTGCCATTTCACCTCATTTATTGCGTTTACATCGTTCGGAACAATATCGTACCTTCGTCCACGTCTTCTCCCATTTTTTACGCCAGTTAAATGGGCGACCGCAGGTCTTACATATTTTACTGGGCAAACCGTTTCTTTTCATTTTTAGGTTTACAGTCTCTATTTCTTGCAAGAGTTCCTGGGGCTTTATTCGATTTCGGGTAAACCGATAGTAAGGACGTGGAAATTCCTTTTGGTCATAGACTGTCGCACTACTGTCTAGTTTTGCAGAAAAGGACAATTTAAAAAAGTTGAGTATGAATACGATCGGCAAAAATTTAACTAAAGTATTTTCGTAATATTCACATAAAAAATGTCACCCACCTGCGAGCTGCGAGAATTTTATTTAACCTCACTAATCGATCAAACTATATATCAAGTATTAAAAACGAAAAAATATATGTCAAAACCCCTTTATAACAATCCAAATAGGCTTAGATCTTATACAATAGTAACTGAGTTGCCATTCATCGGGGGGAGAACCCAAGGATATCATCAAAACCTTATTACATTCCGGCTTTGGCAATTCAATAAGAGACTAGAAGTTTCGATGCACTCGTTATTCTTCTGCATCAAGTAACTCGCGTAAGAGGTAGATTACAGAGCCTGTGAAATATCTACCGGTACACCTCCCCACTTGACGGATAGCTCAGTTATGCGAGAGAAAGGATGAACTTGGCGTCGCAAGTATCGGAATCAAAGTCGCTTTCAAATATCCACTAGTTGGGGTTGCAATGAATAACCAACAAAAAAATGTTTTTGGCTCATGCCTCGAGTTATGCGGCCTCGACCCAATAACTGGATTTTACCGCAATGGTTGCTGTAATACGGGGGCCGGGGATGTTGGCACTCATACGATTTGTGCAATTATGACGGATGAATTTTTAAATTTTTCAAGGATGATGGGTAACGATCTAATTTCTCCCAAACAACAATATGGTTTTCCGGGGTTATCGGCAGGTGATCGGTGGTGTCTGTGTGCTCTCCGCTGGCTAGAAGCTTGGCAAGCCGGCACTGCGCCGCGTATTAGGTTGACGTCTACAAATGCCAAAACACTGGAACTTATCAACCTTGAGATATTGAGACCGTACGATTTAGACCTAAATTAAATAATGTAAAACTTCAATAATTCCGTATGATGGGGTTGGGATGATTGAATACCTCTTTATTATTTCCTGCTTAATCGGACAGTTCTATTCCTAATTTTTCGCGAACTTGGGCTTATAAAATTATTAGGATCACACGTTAAGAAGCGGCTTTAGCGTAAAAATTTTTATCCTTAGGGTGGCGCCAAGATTAAGACCGAAATAGGCATCACTGCCCATAAAATTACCATCGGCTCTAAAAAAATCGGGTATTTGAGTTAACAAGTGTAGAGAGCTCCATGAAAAACTTTAGTATCAGAAAGTAAACACTAAATCCCCGATTTTTAAAAATTGCCGCTTATAATGCTTTGATATAGAGCGCAAATTATTAAATGAAATTGTGCTTCGTTTATACTCGTAATACGCTAGGTCACTCCAAAATTTTTTGAAACAGTGTACGAGGGAATTTTTGAATGGGCGAGCTTTGGAGGCGATTTCGGGGCGCACCTGTCTTGACCGCGGAATTGGTCATCGCGTCGCTTTTCATCAATATTTTGGCGCTTGCGCAGCCACTTTTTGTTATGCAGGTTCTCAACCGTTACGTGGCACATGGCGTGGACGCAACGCTTATAACTCTCACCACTGGTGTGCTATTCGCACTAATTATGGAATTCGCATTCAGACAATCTCGTATGCATCTAGCCCGCGGTATCAGTGTCCTACCAGATGAGAAAACAGCCATTGATGGTTATGCAGTGCTGACTATGGCCAAGACTGGTGCGGTTGAGCAATTACCACCGGAGACAAGGCGAGAGGTAGTAAATGGCGCACAAGCTATCGAGACGGCTTATAATGCTAACAATGTGACAACCGTTCTCGATGTACCATTCGCACTCGTATTTGTCTTTGCACTTTATCTTTTGGAACCAACAATCGCCTATGTTGTTGTCGCATTTTTAGTCATTGTTTTCGCTGCTGGTGTAATTGGTGCAATTAGTATGCAGCAAATGACCGCAGAGGTACAGCAAGCCTCTAATGTTGGCAGCGCACTTGTAAGCACGGCAAGCCGAGAGGTAGATACTATTCGTTGCTTCAATGCCGGAGATTTTCTGCGTCGAACATGGCGAGACCATGTTTATCAAGTCCAATCTTTACGCCGGAATGTCACTAGTCGGCAGGGGCTTGTTCAAACGATAACGCAAAGTGCTAATGGTTTTTTGGGTGTGGCCGTGATTACTACGGGTGCGCTCCTCGTTGTCATGGGTGAATTAGATGTTGGTGTCATGATTGGTGCTAATATAATGGCTGGAAAAGCACTTCAGCCTATCAGCAAGTTTTCACAGTTAGGCGCCAGTTTCGCCAAAGCGAAGCAATCATTGGAGATGTTCTCAAAACTTATGCAAGCGCCTTTAGAGCCAAGTAGTGGATCTGCGCTCCGTGAGTATTCAGGTGCTCTAGAATTGCGGGACTTGGCGTTTAACTATCAAGGTGCGCCGACACCTATTTTTGAATCGCTCAATCTTTGTCTAGAGTCGGGCTCGGTACTTGTGGTCTGCGGAGCTAATGGATCTGGAAAGACTACTTTGGCACGCTTGTTTATGGGGCTTGTTGAGCCAGCTCGAGGTCAAGTATTGATTGATGGTTTGGATCTCAAACAAGTCGCGCCTGAATGGTGGAGAAAGCAAGTTGTTTACTTGCCTCAAGAACCGGCTTTACTCAACGCTACAATCGGCGAGAACTTAAAAATCAACAATCCAGAAATCGATGAAACGGAACTAAATGCTATTGTTGATGAATGCGGTTTGCGGCGATTTTTGGATGAAAGTGCGGACGGCTACGATACGCAAGTAGCTGAGAACGGGTGGCGTCTATCTGAGGGGATACGTCGGCGTATTGCATTGGCACGTGCTCTAACAACCTCTGGAATGCTGGTCGTTATTGATGAGCCAACAGAGAGTTTAGATGCGGAGGGCGCTAAGGCCGTCCATAAAATATTAGCAAAATTGGCTCAAGGTGGCCGGACGATTATTATCATGTCGCACGACCCGAATATAGTGAAAGGTCTACATGGAGTTCTTGATCTCAATGAGAAACCCACACCCAAATTAACTTTTGTCGGGCAATCCATGCCACAACCGTCAGCATCCACTGAAAAACCAACTGTTCCCCGAGCTAATCCAGATTTAAAGACGACAGAACAAAGCGTAAAAATATCAGAACGAGCAGTTTCCTCGCAGGAACTGGATACAGGGTCACTAGAAAAAGCAGCTCCTAATTCAGTCAGCGGGAAAGATGAGTTGATTGAAAACCCGGAGTTAAAAAATGATGACAAACGAGGCTCTATTTCAAGTAAAAATGGAGGCGATTAATGAGTGACCTTCCTCAAGATGTAAGTGTGACGGCTCCCTCCGAGCGAGTTGGCTCATCGGCGCATTTAACGTTTCTTATGTGTTCCGTAATTGTTGCTGGTTTTGGTACTTGGGCAAGTTTGAGCCCAATCGATATTGTCAGTATGGCGACGGGCGAGGTCATCCCCTCAACCCAAGTAAAAACGATCCAGCATCTAGAAGGTGGGATCGTTCGTAAAATCTTAGTGCGGGAAGGGGAGAATATAAAAAAAGGCGAGGCACTTATTGTTTTAGAACCTACCGCTAGCGGTGCCGACGTGGGTGAACTGTTAGTTCGCCTAAATTCATTGCGTGTTGATGAGGTCCGGATTAGCGGTTTAATAAAAGGGGAGAAGATGCCGTTGTTTCCAAGCGATTTAGAGACGGCTGAACCTGCTCTTGTAAATCAAGCTGCCGCGCAGTTCAGGTCGCAAATAGCCCGCCATAAGA
Source organism: Magnetovibrio sp. (assembly GCA_002690705.1). GTDB lineage: Bacteria > Pseudomonadota > Alphaproteobacteria > Rhodospirillales > Casp-alpha2 > TMED8. The sequence continues at coordinate 55,867 of NZFO01000004.1, forward strand.
GTGAGGTTTTACGTCAGCAACAAGCTACGATCCAACGTGACCAAGAGATAAATGAGATCACAACGCGGATTAAAAACCAGCGTCGAAGTCTGAAGTTGGTGGGCGAGCAAATTGGTATTAGTGAAGCCTTATTAAAAGATAATCTAACGAATCGATTTAAGCATTTAGATTTATTGAAAGAGGCAGAAAAATTAGAGGGTGGTATTGCTGCGGATTCCGCGGGGCTGGCACGTGCGCGCTCGGCACTTAAGGAGGCAAAAGCTGAGCTCTTAAATATCAAAAGCGTATTCGACGATGAAAATCAGCGAGCCTTGAATGAGGCTCGCGTGAGCCTCGGCGAGTTAATGGAGCGTGTAAAAAAATTTAAGGATAACTTGGCGCGGACTACAGTTCGTGCACCGGTTGATGGTGTTGTAAAAACTTTACATGTGGTAACGGTTGGCGGAGTTATCCGGCCTGGCGACCCAATAGCCGAGCTTGTGCCAGCTGGTGATAAATTGATTATTGAAGCTCAACTGCCCACCAGTGATATTGGCTACGTTGCAACAGGGCAGCATGCTGTGGTCAAATTGGCCTCTGCGGATGGAATGCGGTTTGGGGGGCTTAACGGTACTGTAATTGGAATCAGTCCTGATACACTGACTACTCCCGAGGGAATGCCATTCTATAAAGTACGGATTATTACCGATAAAGGGTACTTCGAAAAAGGCGATGCCAGATATAATCTATTTCCCGGCATGCAAATGGCTGTCAGTATTGTTACTGGGGATAGGACTGTTATGGCATATATACTGGGGCCAATAGCCAGTTCGCTGTCAGACGCAAACAAAGAGCGATAATACACAACATTTATTGCAAAAAACTACCCGCCGAGTATTGAACGATCTAATTGCACTCCTTTATCGCAGGTATCACAGATTACGATAGCAGCTATAAAGGCGCCTTTGGCAGACGCTGGGTCGCCGTCCTTTGGAACGGTGCCGTATCGATCCCATACTTTAATGGTTAATTCTAAGGGATCACAATTCTCAAGGCCTTCGACGTTGTAGAAATTCAAGAAGTCCGTATTTACACTTCTCTCTAATATACGGGCCATTTTACATCTCCCACGTAAAGTTTAAAATAAATTCGTGGAAATTAGCTGTGTCATCCTTGGAAGCTCCAAGAATTCTATACCCAAACTCCTGATCTTGGATCAGGGTCCGATTGCCAGCCCAATGGTTGCTCAAGTTGTGGCTGGATACGACATAGACTGGGCTTTGGTTAAGAATTATCCCAGTGTCCGGTCCGAGCCGTGAATTGATGGGACGAGGCGTTCTCCAATCGGCAACTATTTCAGCGTTAGGCTCGAGGCTATTGAGCACCAAGGCCCTTTGCAACCACCAAGAGTGCGAGGCGCCCGTCATGAGTGTACCAGCAGGAAAAGTGCACATAATAGCGTGACAGTGTTCCCCGCTAATACCGAAACTTGCCAACACTGCATCATCAATATTGATGCTGCACGTCCCATACGGTTGGCCATCCTGAAGTTTTTCATCGGCTTCACCGGCGGTTATGAGCTCCGGTTGTGACCACTCGAGACCCCGCAGTGTCTCGTGATCGAATACTGGTATTGGAAAACGGACATAAGCCATGTCGTGATCTCCCCTAGTGTCAAAACTTGTAGCAAGTACATCCCTGCATTAATTGCATATTAGCCAACCCTTGAAGATGATCCAAGGATTTCCTTAAACGCCCTGTGCTAATGACCCGTAGCCCGCAACGCGTACAACCTAACATTAGTTACATGTTAGCCAACCCTTAAACGTGATCCAAGGATTTCGTTCAATTGATCTATGCTGCCCGTGCATAACACTATGTGTTTTTTTTAAATGATGCCACGATTAAAAAATAATATATTATTAATTGGGACGTTTAACGTGACTAATGGGTGTATATAGTGTTTGGCGGGTATAATATCAGCGAGACATCGAGGAACATCCAATGTATGGTTGTATCGGTCGATGTTTTGTCGAAGTTGCATTAATGATAAAAAAGAGAGGTTTAGTATGGCTAAATATCAGGTCGTACGGTGGCAAGAAATCCCATCCTTGGTTGAAGCGAAGGATGGAAATGGCGTTAAAAAAATACAGTTAAGTGATAAGTTTCAGGCGCTTATTGATGAGGCAGCCATGCGCCGAGAGCTTGCAGGAACAGATGCTTACCTTGAGGAGTGGAACAAGACTAAAGCTGAGGAACGTGATGGCGATGCGGAAACGGTGGTCAAGATAGTTGCTGATGAGATCGAGGTACGGTTTGCTGAAATTCGCGATGAAGTTCTGAGTTGAAGTATGATTTCGACTAGAGGGTTGAAAAGGTAAGGATTCTGAATAAATTGACAAATAATATATTTACGATATTTTTTGCCGATGTTACAGGATATGCAAGTTATGGATAATGCAGACGCCGAAATCGTGTCCAGGTGTGGATCATGGGCGTTTGAAGCCGGGCCGGTGAGTGTTGATCCTGCAAAGATGTTACGGATTCACGGTTATCGCGATTTGGCGAAAGTACGGCCGGCTATTCGTCAAGCAGCCGAAGATATAGCGCTGAAGGCCGAGAGAATAATGGCGCCAAAGGCTCAGGCGTGCAGGATAGATGTTGTTGCATACGAGGAAAATAAGCTCACTTTGTCAAATGGCACGGTCTTTAATGATGTTGATTTCGAGCATGTGCTCGATGGAGCAAGAAGTGTGGTGGCCGTCGTTTTGACAGTTGGGCGTGGTCTTGATGAAGCGGTTATTGCTGCTATGGACGAATTTGAGCCATTGGACGCATTATTTTTAGAGACTGCGGGGTGGCTTGGGATTGAAGCCGCGACCAGGAAATTTGTGCAAGATTTGCAACTTCGTGTAAAAACGGAGAGTGTGCGGGTAACGCGTCGACTTGGACCCGGTTACCAGTACAAGATTGGTGGGCAGCCAGTTAATTGGCCGTTGGAACAACAAAGACTTTTATTTGATGTCTTTGAAGGGGTTGATTTGCCGGTAACTCTTATGGAGAGCTGTGCCATGCTTCCAAAAATGTCGCGCTCCGGCCTTTATGGCCTAACCCTAGTGAATTGACGAGAGGGGCTACGGACTCAGTTTGAAACAACTTTGACTTCGGGAGGTCAGATCGAGGCCCAACCCCGACTTTATTGATACAGGAGTTTAAAGAGTTGTCGTTATTTTAATTTGGTGCAGTGCGGTAATTATCAGAAACAAAGGGAATTGGAAGATTAAAAATGAAATCAGATAGCCTCATTGTCATCGGGGAAAATTTTAATAGCACTCGTAAAATTAAGGCGACTAGCCCAAGAGTTGTCGACGAGGAGGGAAAAGCCGGAATCGTTTACACTGACTTAGATGGCAACAAGCAATTTTTAGATTGTTCGGACATTATGCCGGACGATCCAGCCGAGCGGCACAGTTTCCAAATTCCGCACATTGCCCAAGCACTCCGCAATAAAGACATGAATTATATTTCTTGGGCAATTAAGAACCAGGAAGTTCACGGAGCTAATATAATTGATCTTTGTGTAGACGAAATGTCCGTCTACCCGGAAGAAAGGCATGAATGGATCAAATGGACCGTGCAAACGGCTCAAACAGTGACGGATAAAATCGTGGCTGTTGACTCCTCCGACTCCACGACAATTTATGCTGGCCTTGAGGCGCATGACGGTTCAAAAGGTCGGCCCGCGATTAACTCTTTTAACTTGGAGGATGGACGGCAAGAGCTGGTGCCGATGGCCAAAGAACATAACGCGCTATTGTTTGCCAATGCGAGTGGTAACTCTGGCATGCCGCAGAACGCAGAGGAGCGTATTGCCAATCTCGTGACTTGTATGGATATGATGGATAAAGACGGTATCGAGGTCGAGGATCGTTTTCTTGACCCATTAGTTTTTCCTATTGGAGCCGGCCCAGATTTTGGTAAACATTATCTTGATGCCGTGCGTGAACTGAGGAAGATGTATCCTGACGTGCATATTTTTGGTGGACATTCCAATGTATCATTTGGATTGCCCAATCGGAAATTAATTAATGAGGTTTTTGTATCGCTTTCAATCGTAGCAGGATGTGACTCAATGATGATTGATCCTGTAATGAACGGCGTAGAGGGCCTAACGTCCTTTAAATTCGCTGCCGATGCCTTATTCGGGCTAGATGAATATTCCATGAAGTATCTCAAGTTTATCCGTAGTGGGGAAAAAGCCAAGCGCGTGGCTAAACAGTGACGTGAGTGGCGCGATAAGCTCAGGTCAATTGCACTTAATTTGGGGGGGTTGAAGTCATGAAAGAATTAACATCGAAAGAGAGAGTATGCCGCACTCTCCGCCGCGAACCAGTTGACCGGGTACCTTTATTTTATCGTATGAAGCACGAGGCAAAAGAGAAATTAGCCCGAGTTTATGGTATTGAAGACACAGCTACTGGTGAGAAACACAATCCAGAGCTGGAATTCCGGTTGGGCAATGATATCGTTATGTATCAGGTAGGTATCAATGCTCAGTTCTCACACCGTGACATCAAAATTGGTGAAACGTGGTATAACCATTTCGGCGTCGGATATGGAAAGAGCGGTTTGCAAGGCCGCACGCCGGAGGAAGAAATCGAGTTTGGTAAAACTCAAGAATATTGGGGACCGGCAAAAGTTGTTCCAGAAAATTTTCCTTCACATCACCCGGTCACATCGATGGAAGAACTTAAAAATTACACTTGGCCGGACCCGGACGATCCGGAACTCTTGAATCCTATTGCAGATATGGTTAAGACTTTTGGCAAGGACTATTTTACGGTTGTGGACTTATCCTCTACTTTAATTGAGGCGGCATACGCACACATTATAGGAACACAAAATTTTTTCTTACAGATGTTCGACTCGCCGGAACTAATAGACGGCGTATTAGACGGGTTGACAGAATATTACACGGCACTTGGCCGAAAGGCTATCAGCCTCGGCATCGATTGCATTCGGGTTGGTGATGACGTCGGTGCCCAGCAATCAATGATGATATCCCCGAAGCAATGGCGCCAGCTTGCCAAGCCTCGCCTTGACCACATGTTCAAGGAGTTTCGTAAAGAAAATCCAGATATTTTCATTAAACTGCATTCTTGTGGTGATTACTCCCCGATTTTGCCTGACATGGTGGATTTGGACATTGACCTATCAGGGCTTCTGCAACCAACAGGGGGTAATTTAGAGCAAGCCCAAATAAAGAAGGAATATGGCGATAAATTTGCTCTCTGTGGAGGGTATGACGTTCAACGTCTTCTTCCTCGTGGAAGTGTTGAGGAAGTTCGTCAAGGTGTCTTGGACGTTATGAAAAATCTGGCTGTTGGCGGCGGGTACATTTTTTCGCCGTCACACTACATCATGGCTGATGTTCCTATTCAGAATATCTTTTCCATGTTGGAGGCGCAGCGAGACTTTGGAACCTATGGTAAATATCCGCTGGTTTAGGCAGCATTAATTTTAGGAGGATGACGGATGGAAGATCCAGTACTCAAAATCCCTGAAGGCTGGGAGGAACGTGCACCGGAAGGTTGGGAGTGGCAAACGCTTTGGGAGGCTGTGGAAGAGGGTGATGCCACGTATGCTGATGAACGAACTAAACAGGCTATTGATGCGGGGATTGACCCCCGCGTAATTCTTGATGATGGCTTATTTCCGGGTTTTGATTTACAAGCTGATCGCTTTAGCGCATCGGTCATTTTCATCCCGGAAATGCTGATTACGGCACGTGCTATGAAGGCTGGTTTGGCTTTGATCCGCCCTCTCCTCGCGGCCAATGATGAGAAACCGATCGGTACTTTCGTAATGGGCACAGTGCTCGGTGATATGCATGATATCGGCCAATCCATCGTTACAATTATGTTGGAGAATGCAGGTTTTAACGTTATCAACTTAGGCACAGATGTCCATCCGGATAAATTCATCGAAACGGCGATTGAAGAAAAAGCTGACTTGGTAGGGTTTTCTGCTCTTTTGTCGACCACGGTTTACTATCAAAAAGTTACCATTGATGAGTTCGAAAAGGCTGGGCACCGAGATAAAGTTCATATTCTTATAGGTGGGGCTCCAACCTCCCAAGAATGGGCAGATGAATGTGGTGCTGACGGATGGGGGAAAGATGCGGTCGAAGCCGTGCGGTTAGCTACCAAGCTGGTTGGTGAACAGCGTGCGGCCTGGACATAAAGGTTGCTTTGATGGCCCAAACTTATCGGGTGACTTTTAAAGCAAGTGACCAGGACGGTATGGAGCGGAGTGCTTCGGTTGAAATCGGGCAAACCATCCTTGACGCGGCTCACGTTGCTGGTGTCGCTATCGAAGCGACTTGTGGTGCGCGTGGGAGGTGTCGGTCATGTCGGGTCAAAATACTTAGTGGTGAAGTGCCTCCTGCTACTATACAGGATACCGTGCAGCTTGGTCATGATGATGTGCGGGATAACCTCCGCTTGGGCTGCCAGACAAAATTGATAGACGACTGTGTAGTAATGGCGGCGCCGCCTAAATCTGAGTCTGGCCATCAAATTTTAGGTGCCAATCTTGATGCATCGGAACACGGCTTCTCCATCGCATCTGGCGTAGAAAAGCATTTAATCACGGCGACTGCGCCAATTAGCGAACATAATCAGACAGCGGACTGGGATGAAATTTTTGCAGTTTTGCCAGACAATATTGAACCTAAGCTCTCATTAGACGTTATGCGGAAGATCCCCACCGCATTGCGTGAAAAAGGTGGAGAAATGACGGTGACCATTTTTGGGGATCGCGTCATTGATCTTGAGCCGGGTAACACGACTGAGAAAAAATACGGCATGGCTTTTGACATCGGAACTACATCGATAGTGGGAAGTTTGTTGGATTTGGATAGCGGGGAATGCCTTGTTAATGTGGGAGGTGTTAATCCCCAAGCGGTGTACGGGGGCGATTTGATGTCGCGTATTGCATACGCGCAATTTGATGCGAAGAAATTGGCGACCTTGCGAGTTCGTGTGATCAACGCATTGAATGATTTCGTCAAAGAAGCCTGCAGTGAATGTGATGTAAGCTCAGATCATATTTATAAAATTATGGTTGTTGGTAACACCTGTATGCATCACGTCCTTTTAGGAATTGATGTCTCATACGTCGGCTTGGCGCCGTATGCGCCGACTGTTAATGACGCCATCGTCATTGGGGCGAGTGAATTGCCTCTCAAAGCTGCAAGCAATGCGCAGATCTGCCTGCTGCCCATTGTTGCCGGATTTGTTGGCGCGGACACCATGGCTTGTGTTCTGGCGACACGAATCTACGAGAGCGACGAGCTTCGCGCTTTGGTAGATATTGGCACCAATGGCGAAGTTATTATGGGAAAAAAAGGTCGTTTAATGGCCTGCTCTGCCCCTGCGGGTCCAGCATTAGAAGGCGCACAAATTCGTCACGGAATGCGTGGCGCGATAGGTGCCGTCGAAAAAATTCAAATTGATGACGATCTAGCCTGCGAGATTATCGGCGATACCTCCGCAATAGGCATCTGTGGGTCAGGTTTGATTGATGCATGCGCTAAACTCGTTGAGGTTGGGGTGATGGAGCGTTCTGGGCGGTTTCGGCGAAAGAATCGAGAAGAATTATCTGAAGCTTTGCAAAAGCGTTTTGTAGATACCCCTGATGGTACTGAATACATTTTGGTTCATACAAAAGATGCTGGAAAGGATGAACCCATAACCTTGACCCAAGGTGATGTTCGGCAAATTCAACTAGCCAAAAGCGCAATTTTTTCAGGCATTGCGATGTTGCAAAAAGTGATGGAAATATCCGATAATCAACTTACTGAACTTATGATGTGCGGTGGTTTTGGTAATTACATTAACTTAGCTAGCGCAGTAAAAATCCGCTTGGTTCCTAATCTTCCAATAGAAAGGATTACCTATTCAGGAAACGCTGCTCTGATGGGCGCGCAAATTGCACTATTGTCAGAGGAAGAGCGTTTGAAAGCATCCCGTTTGGCCCGTGAGATTGAGCATGTGGGGCTGGCCACACATCCCGATTTTCAGGACATTTTTGTAGAGGGCATGAGCTTCTTAGGTGGGCAAGATGGGCCGGGTCAAGCGGTTGACGGCGAACACCGCCGAGGTAGACAAGAAAAAGTAACAGTGGGAGATTAACATGCGGATTAATCTTTTATTCGGATTTTTGGGGTCAGGGAAGACGACGCTTGCGCGGAACCTCCTGCAAACCGATTCCCAAGGCCGGAAAATGGCAGTAATAGTTAATGAATTTGGCGACGTGGGCATTGACGGAGCGATTCTTGAAGGACGCGAACAAGGCGAAAATATTGATATGGTTGAGCTGACGTCGGGGTGTCTTTGTTGCACCCTAAAGGGCTCATTGTTGACTGCCGTTGAGGAGTTACGACATAAATCCGACGTAGATCAAATTGTTATCGAGGCTACAGGAGTTGCTGAACCAGAAGAAATGATCGAGACTTTCTCTGATCCATCGTTCAAAGAAATTTATGATATGGGTCCAATGGTAACCGTGGTTGACACTCCAAAGTTTATGAGGATCCGTGAGATGCTGGGTCCGTTTTACGAGGCTCAGGTGAAAAACGCGGATACCGTTATTTTAAACAAAACAGATTTGGCGGCGGCGGACTCCCTAGAAGAGGTCCGCCATGAGGTGCTTGGGCTCAATCCAGATGTAGAAATTGTTTTTGCTGAACATTGCGACATAGATACTGAAATGCTGCTATTTGGACCAGAAAGCCGGGTCATGGCGGAGGCACTTGGTAAGCCGGCTAAGGATCACGGTCACGGTCACGGTCACGATCACGATCACGATCACGATCACAGACACGCGCCAGCTGATTCTTTTATTCTCGATGCCTCTGGCGGCGGTTCTCGCTCGGGAGTGGAGAGTTATTTTTCTTCCGCTCCTGAAAATATCTGGCGTTGTAAAGGATTTATTATTCTCGATGATCAACCCGTTTTAATACAATTTACTATGGGCCAGCTTGACATAACTGATGCTAAGCCTCGCGAAAATTATCATATCGTATTTATCGGTCCGGATATCGATAAAGATGATATTACGGCAAGTTTTCGTAAAACAGTTATGGAAGGTTTTTTATGATTGGAGCGGCTGCCGAAATAGCATTAGAAACTTTCAATGATCCTCGATCATTGAGTGAAAAAGCGTATCAAATGTTGGTGCGTAAAATTACGCGACTTGAGTTAGAGCCCGGTGCTGCAATAAGTGACAAATACATTATGGAAGTTTTGGCAATTGGCAGAACGCCGATTCGTGAGGCCCTTCAGCGGCTCTCCGCTGAAGGGTTAGTCGTCCATATACCCAATCGTGGTATGTATGTCTCTGAGGTTGATGCATCGAATGTGCAACATATTTATGAATTCCGTGCCCTTATTGATGGACAGGCAGCCCGATTAGCAGCATTGCGCTCATCCGCAAAAGATACGCGCGATCTCCTTACCATTCAATTGCATTTGGCTGGCGCAATTGATAATGACGATCTTGACGGGTTTGTTGAACATGACAGAAAATTTTACGCGACTTTAGCGAATGCAGCTAAGAACATTTATTTGGGTGAGGTCATTCCTCGAATTTTTAATCTGCATCTTCGCCTTTGGTTTGTGATTTCTGATAAGATTGGCGGATGGCACGAAATCGCCCGCGCCCATGCGGACATGGTTCGTGACATCGTTAATGCAATTGAACGCGGTGATCCTGAAGAAGCCGAGATGGCAGTGAAATTTTACGTTTATAGACGACATAAGGAAATTCGAGAGGTATTAAAGATTGCGGTCACATGAGAGTATGGAGAGATTATAATGATTTTTGGGTCGTCATGTGATCCTGGGGTGCATCGCGCTTTAAACCGCATCTTTTGTGACATAAATAGCATGAATTTTTTTGAGAGAGAGGTTTAAAATGCCATTAACCGCCAGTAACTTAGCCGATGAGTCTATTGACGAGAGTGTTCGCTCATTCGTTAATGGATTTACCGCTGAGACGACTCCATTTTCAGCAGCTAAGATCGATGACTTTAGAGAAGTTTTGCGCCCTGGCACGACGGTCTTTGTTACATTTCTTCCCGGAAGTGATTACACTGATACCTTAGAGGTCACCAAACGCCTCCAGGACGAGGGAATGAGGCCTGTGCCCCACATCGCAGCGCGAAGCGTGCCTAACAAAGCCTTCTTGGAAGAAAACTTGAAAATACTGGCAGAACAATCTGGCATTGACGAGGTACTTATAATTGGGGGAGCTGTGGACCAGCCAGTAGGTGACTTCTCTGACTCGATGCAAATTATGGAGACTGGACTTCTTGATAAATATGGAATTAAAAAAGTTGGGATTGCTGGTCATCCGGAGGGTAGTCCCGATATAACTCAAGAGGCTATCCGGGACGCTTTGGCATGGAAAAATGAATTTGCTGAGCGCAGTGGTGCGGAATTATACATAGTGACGCAGTTTTGTTTTGAGGCAGAGCCTATCATAGCTTGGGACAAGGCAATACAAAGTGAGGGAAATAGATTGCCCATTCGTATTGGCTTACCCGGCCTAGCAACTATTAAAACATTATTAAATTTTGCAAAGGCATGTGGGGTTGGACAATCTATGAATTTTTTAAAACGTCAGGGGAAAAATGTTGCAAAACTGATGACCGTGTCGACCCCAGACAAGCAAATGATCGATTTGGCCCGGTACAAGCTGGAAGATCCCAAGTGCGGAATTACTGGGGTGCATATGTACCCTTTGGGCGGCGTTAAGAAGACAGCTAAGTGGTCTTATGCTGTCTGCGATGGCCATTTTGACGTAACTCCAAAGGGGGATGGATTTAAGGTCAATATTGATTTGTGATATTCAATTTTCTTCGAGTAGATAAAAGGCGGACCAAATTATAGGTCCACGTGGGCAGTGCAAAAATTTAATCATGGAGGAGTTTTATGAGGGAAGTAAGAAGGCGTGACTTTCTAAAAGGAGGTGTTGCTAGCATCGCTGCGGCGTCCGGTATTGCTGCCCTCAGTGAAATGCAGCCTGTAAAAGCAGCCTCGGGTAACCCAGTCTTTAAATATCCTAAACTTGATATTGCGCCTTTAAAGTCGATCCTGCCGGGGACAGAAATATCTTTCGATTACCCAGATGAAAACTCACCTGCGCTTCTTATTCGGATGGGGGAGCCAGCCGAAGGTGGCGTTGGACCGGGAGAGGATATCGTGGGGTATTCAATTCTTTGCACACATAAAGGATGTGCCGTGAATTATATTGGTGAGCGTAAAATGATGGTTTGCCCGTGCCACTGGAGTGCCTTTGACCCGGCTAAAAGTGGTCGCCTAGTTATTGGGCAAGCGAGCCAGAGTTTACCGCAAATGGCCCTAGACATCCGTGATGGCATGGTGCGTGCTGTTGGGGTTGCGGGTCTTATTTATGGACGTCATACGAATATCCTGTGATTAATTGATTATGTCCCACCCCCCACTCCCGCCAAAAGATGCCAAACTCTATAAGACGGTGTGCCAATTTTGTATCGTAGGGTGCGGGTACAACGTCTATAAATGGCCGGAAGGAACTGAGGGTGGGCCGGCTGCTGATGCCAACGCTTACGGCATAGATCTTCGTGAACCCCAAGGTCCAGAGGGTGTTTGGGTATCACCCAATATGCACAGAGTGGTCGCAGATAAAGACGGCTCTCGCCACAATGTAGTTATTGTTGCTGATAAGGAATGCCAAGTGAACTCTGGCATGGCATCGGTTCGCGGAGGAGGTTTGGCGCAAACCTTGTATGCGCCGGATCAAGAGACTAATGCGAGGCTCTTAAAACCTCAATTACTCGGTAAAAACGGGCATAGTGATGCCGAGTGGTCAGAAGCTGTTGATCTTGGCGCAAGGGTGATCAAAGCTGTAATAGACCGTTGGGGCCCCGATGCTATTGGCATGAAGTTTTTTGATCATGGCGGCGGCGGTGGTGGTTTTGAAAATAATTGGGCTGTTGGCCGCTTTTTTTTCTCTGGGATTGGCACGCGTCGTGCATCTATTCACAACCGACCAGCCTATAACAGTGAGGTACATGCAGCTGGTGATGCTGGTTTGGCGCCTCTGACCAATGCTTATGTTGACGCCCAGTTGGCTGACACAATAATGATTGTCGGAGCCAATCCGTATGAAACACAAACCAATTATTTTCTCAATCATATGGTGCTCAACTTAAATGGGGAAGCGGATGCGCTGAAGAGCGCGACTTTTGTGGGGGAGGCTGAAACATCGGGACGCATGATTATCGTTGATCCGCGGCGAACTATGACTGTTGCGGCAGCTGAAGCGGCTGGAGGTGCGGAGAACGTTCTGCATTTGGCTATTGAACCGGGTACTGATATTTCACTGCTAAACAGCATTGCCCGAATTATTTTGGATAAACGCTGGCATGACATTGCTTTTATCCGCCAGCGTGCCGAATGGCAGACCTTTGAGTCCTACCAGCGATCATCTCTCGGAGTTGACCGGCCAGTATCTGAATTTGTCGCGGAGGCAGCGAAATTATGCGGTGTTGAGGAGGCAGATTTATACAAGGCAGCGGAATGGTTGGCGGCTCCTAAAGCGCAGGGTGAAAGACGTCGTTCTTTATTTCATTACGAAAAAGGTCTGATTTGGGGTTTAAAGAATTACGAGAACATTGCCGCTATTGTCGACCTAGCACTGATGACTGGCAACGTTGGTAAACCGGGGACTGGTTGCAGCCGCCTCGGTGGGCACCAAGAAGCTTATGTACGTCCACCTTATCCGGGTGGGCGCCCAGCACTCAATGTTGATGAGGCTGTACGCCGGGGCGAAGCGAAGGTTTTTTGGATCGGTGGGTGCAATCCCGTTCTGACAACTCTGCGAGCCGAGAAATTAGAAAATGCATTGATTGCTCGGGGGGCCTCAGTCCGAGCTGCTTTGGAGGGGAGCAAAGAAAGGCCCGTGGGTGAGCGCGTCGTCGCAGTTATAGAAGCACTGAAAGACGGAGGTATGTTTATACTTGCACAAGACCTTTATATGACGGCATCCGCGCGGCACGCACATATAGTTTTACCAGCTGCCGGGTGGGGTGAAATGAATTTAACCTCGATTAATGGCGAGCGAAGACTTCGGCTGTATGAAAAATTCATGGATCCACCGGGTGACGCTGTCACGGACTGGAAGATTATGGCTAAGTTTGCAGGGCGGTTGCGTGGTTTATATCAAGCGGACCGCAATACCCTTATGGCAAATAAATTTCGTGATTACCGGTGGCAGACGGACGAGGATGTTTTTATACACGCCCGTTACAGTTTTAAAGGTGATGGTAATGATCCGATGGAGGGCTATGCGGGTGTTACGTACGATCTTCTAAGAAAGCTTGGCAATGATGGCATCCAAACGCCTGTTCGTTTGATCAATCGCGTTCCGATTGGTACGCCGCGCTTGTTTGAGAAAGGCCGCTTCGGCACGGCGTCTGGCAAGGCAAGATTCATTCCAGCCCCACGCCCGTGGCCCGGATATGCAGCGGGGGTTGAGCGGCAACGCAAATTACATCGGTTCTGGATTAATAACGGTCGGGTTAATCATATCTGGCAAACAAGTTATCACCATCAGCATATCGAGTTCTATAGGGAGCGCTTTCCTATCCCTTGTTTAGAGATCAATCCAGCAGATGCGGACGAGCTGGGTATTTCAGCGGGGGACCTTTTGCGGGTTGCCAACGATATTGGTTCGGTACGTGCCATGGCGTATATAACGGACTCTGTAAAACGAAACCACGCCTTTATGTTGTTCGGCCAACCCCGCGGTGCGGTGGGAGATTTAGTCTCTGACCATGTTGATCCCATGACCACTATTCCCTATTACAAGGGGGCTTGGGCAAACATTGACCGGATTGGCCCGGCGCCGGAAGAATTAAAATCGGTCTCCCTCCTACCCAGAAACTTTGTAGAGTGATAATGCAGTTAAGGCTTCTTATTTTGGGTTGTATTTTTTTAGCTTTTGCTCCATTTACAGTGAAAGCTGGAGAAAAATTCTTTCCCGGGGCAGATCTGAGTGGCGCAGATCTCTCAGGTGCTGATCTCTCGGGCGTTGACCTGCGGGGGGTCAATTTGAGTGGAGCGAATGTTCGGGGCGCTGACTTTAGTAAAGCAGATTTACGCGAGGCTTATCTGCGTGAGACTAATGCCCAGAGAGCAAATTTTAAAGGCGCCAATCTTGGGAATGCGGACCTGACGCGAGCTGATCTTCGCTCGGCGGACGTAAGTGGTGCCATCTTGGTATTAGCGACTTTGGATGGCGCCCGGTTAGAGGGGGTGATTGCTGTTGGCGCTTTTCTATCTGGCGCTGTTGCAAAGAAAGTTCATGCAAAGGGAAGTAATTTCAGTGGTGCGGTTATGCAAGACGTGGATCTTCGTCAAGCTAATTTTAGTGGTGCTAATTTAAGCAACGCGGATTTGGGCTCAAAAAACCTAGCCCATCCGGGTCCAAATGGGTCGCGTCTGCAAGGCACAATATTCACAAAGGCTAATTTATCAGGCGCTAATCTTACCAATGCAGATTTGAGGGATTCTAATCTTGAGAGGGCAAGCCTGATCGGTGCTCGTTTGGGGTGGGTGGATATGAGTTGGGCGCGTGCGAAGGGAGCAAATTTCTCAAAATCGGACCTTTCATGGACACGAGGCTATGGAGCTGATATGACAGGTGCCCGGTTTCTCGGCGCTCGGCTAATGCTTACTCAATTGACGGGTGCAAAATTAGAAGCAGCTGACTTCTCTAATAGTCTAATGGAGAGAGTGGACCTTACGCAATCAGTGCTCACCGGTGCTAAATTTCAAAGTGTTGCATTAACGTATGTAAATACTAACGCGGCAATTAACGTTCCAGATATTATTAAGACGGAGAGGTAGGGTGAGTGAAAATCAGAAACCCAAAATCGAGCTCGATGGTAATTTGAATAAAAAGGCTGCGAATGATGGGCAGCCAACTAGCGTAGAAACGGCTATGATCGGCGAGTTTTTTGGTACATTCGTATTAGTATTTTTTGGCGTTGGGTCGGTGCAGGCGGCCGTAGCGACTGGCGCGCAAGCGGGGCTGTGGCAAGTTGCTGTCGTCTGGGCAGTCGGAGTCAGCCTAGGTATCTATACAGCTGCGAGCCTATCCGGTGCCCACATCAATCCGGCGATAACTGTTATGGCAGCGGTCTACGATAAATTTCCTGTTCGCAGGATCATACCGTATTGGGTGGCCCAAATAGCGGGGGCGGCGGTTGCGTCGCTTGTACTATATGCAATGTTTGCAGAGGTAATTATTGAATTTGAGCGCGCCAAAGGTCTCTTGAGAGGGGGGCCCGGCAGTGAACTTAGCGCCATGATGTTTGGGGAGTACTTCCCAAATCCTGCTATTTTTGGGTCAGCGGAGGATGCTTGGCGGGTCATAACTCCTACTTCCGCCTTTATAGCCGAGATGATTGGCACTGCCATGCTAGCTTTTCTAGTTTCGACAGTGACCCATGAGCGGAACGATGCTCGACCACCCTCCGCCATGGGGGCCGTTATTATTGGAGTCGGTGTGGCTGCGATAATTTCAGTTATCGCCCCCTTGACCCAAGCCGCACTGAATCCAGCCCGAGATTTTGGTCCGCGTATTGTTGCATATTTCCTCGGTTGGGGGGAAATAGCAATCCCGGGCCCACGTAATGGCTTTTTCACTGTGTATATAATCGCGCCAATCATGGGCGCGGTAATTGGTGGAGGCTTGTATCGTCTTATTGCATCGCGCTTGCCCGTTAAAAAATCAAACTTTGAAAACTAAGTATTCGAATTGAGTGCAAAAGCTGAATTTGTGCTTAAAAAATTGTGACGACTTAGCCGTAAATCTCTCTGAGGACTGAGTAAACTGCTCAATGAGCCGTTTACTCTTCCTTCTTAAGTGATGGAACATTAAATTTTTATTAAGTCTTGGGGCACTGGAGATGTACTTCAACTCAACCATTTGCCGACCAAAATGTTTATGCTAACCAATGCACAAATATTTTTCTTGCGGAAAAAAGTATTTCGATTAATCTAGAAATATAGAAAAAATAAGTTTTATTGGGATGAAAGCGAATTGAATAATGGAAACCTCATGTAAGATGTAAAACCTTGTGAATTTGAAGATTGTTTTTTGTTCGCGAGTGATCTGAGTCGGGACAACACTCATAGGGTCGGAGCAGAAATAAAACAGATCGAGGACCGGATCAAAAAGACTAGTGTTCTCGGTTTTTCTTGGTCCAATTCTTGTCCCGTTGTTGCGTATTAATAAATGTCGATCTACCCTTGAAACGATACTATCATACTTGCATATGAGGTTAGTTATAATAATAGGTTAATCCAGAGACAGTAGAACACCCGGAGGTATTGAATAATGAACGTCATGGACCGTAATCTTGGCGAGCGTCTGGCGGAGATAAAAGGCGCAAAGATGATTAAAAGTTTTTGTTATACTTGCCCGTGGCAATGCCCGACGGAGGTCTTTGTTAGAGATGACAAGATTGTCTATCAAAAAGGTAATCCAGAAGCACCCAACAATATTGGATCACGTTGTGCAAAAGGCATGGCTAGTTGGTATGTCAGCAAGGACCCTGATCGTTTAAAATATCCGATGCTTCGAACCAACGCAAAGGGTGAGCCGGGTCAGTTTAAGAGGATTAGTTGGGATGAAGCCTTTGAATTTATTGCTAAAAAGTTGAAAGAAATAGCCGACCACTGGGGCCCCGAATCAGTGGCATTGACCTGTCATCATGACCCTAACACGGTTTTCTACCATCATCTTTTGAAGGACTTGTACGGTTCTCCTAATATGTATGCGCATACTTCTGGGTGTGAGCAAGATCGCCGTTCCGCCTGCCTAGACTTGTTTGGGCATGTCTTTCCAATGCATGATTTTGCAAATTCGAAATACGTAATGTTATGGGGTATGAACAACTTGGGGGCGAATCAAGGTCTTTGGGAGAGCCGTGCATTGATGGAAGCTAAAGCTAAGGGATGTCGCTTAGTTGTTATCGACCCAAATTTCACTGAAACTGCTCAAAAAGCTGATGAATGGGTACCTATACAACCGGGCACAGACGGGGCATTAGCGTTAGCTATGTGTAAAACAATCATTGATGAAAAGCTCTACGATGAGGCTTTCGTCAGCTCACATTGTGAGGGTTTTACAGGTTTTCAGGATCACTTGAGTGAAAAAGGCTACACTCCAGAATGGGCAGAGGATATTTGCGGGATAGATGCAGAGCGAATCAAACGCCTAGCTCGGGAGTTTGCAACGACAAAGCCCTCTATGTCCGCTATTTTCAAAGGTTCAGGGTATTATACAAATGGACACGATGCTGGCCGAGCATGCTATATTTTAGATGCAATTTGTGGCGAGGTGGACAAGCCAGGCAATATTAATCTTAAAGATTGGGCTCCCTTGGGTGCTCCGGTCAATATCCCAGAAACCGCAATAAAGCAGCCTGAAAAAGAACCTTTACACGTGGCAATGGGCTATCCGCTTGCCCCTGATTTGCCAAACTCCCGTCTGCCTGATGCTGTAATAAATGGACACCCCTACCCCATTAAGGCTTGGTTTGTGCATGCAAGCAATCCCGTAATGAGTGATCCTAATCGGGAGCGAGTGCAGGAAATGTTTAAAAACCTTGAGCTAGCAGTGTCACTCGAGCTCTACATGAGCGAGACTTCCCTCGAATGCGATATAGTACTGCCAGAAACATCATTTCACGAGCAGGCTGAAATTCGCCAAGGCATGTGGCTAGGACCAGAAGTTATTCTTTGCCAGCCGGTAGTGGAGCCCGTAGGGGAGGCGAAACCGGCCTATGAGATCGTTAAGGGGATTGCCCAAAAGATGGGTTGGGGGCATCACTTTCCATATGAAAAATGGGAAGATTGGGGCGAGGTCGCCATGAAAGATATCCCTATGACCCTAGGGGAATTGAAGGAGAAAGGATTTTGGGCTGGAGAAGTGCGCTACAATCGGGTTCCAGAAGGATTGCCGACGGCATCAGGAAAAATTGAGATCTATTCAAAAAATTATGAAAATGCGGGCCTTAACCCCTATCCTGAATACACTGATCGTACCGTTATTCCCGATGACGAGTACCCGCTTCAGGTCACCCACTCGAAGCTCTCAATGCACTGCAATATAGTGACACAAAATAATCCTTACTTGATGGAGGTTTGCGGCGAGAATTGGGTTGAGATTAACAGTATTGATGCAGCCAAGTATGGTATTCGAGATGGAGAGCGTTGTATCATTGAAAGCCCAAAAGATAACATTGAAATACTTGCCAAGGTTGTTGAGGGCTTGGTTCCCGGATGTATCTCCATTCGTCATGGTCATGGTTTTGGGCATTGGGCAATGGGTTCGACAGCAAAAGGCAAGGGTGCGCACTCTAACAATCTAATGGATACGCACACCAACCCGGTGACGGGCGCCAACTGTTATAACGAATGCAAAGTTCGCATTCGACAAGCCATTTGATCGGGAGAAAAGTCATATGCAACACGGTTTTTATTTCGATCACAAACGCTGCGTCAAATGTCACGCCTGTGAAATCGCGTGTAAGACATGGAATGAGGTGGAGATCGGCCCTCGATGGCGTGAAGTTGTCAAAATTGAGAGTGGCACATTTCCAAACGTAAAATCCATGAATGTCTCTATGGCATGTATGCATTGTGGAGATGCCCCTTGCAGGAACGCTTGTCCCGTCTCGGCAATTACAAAGCGTGCTGATGACGGTCTTGTAGTTGTAGACCAAAATACATGCATCGGCTGTGGATTTTGTTCTTGGGCGTGCCCGTTTAATGCACCTCAATTGTCCGCGCAAGCAGGTAAGATGGAAAAATGCAATTTTTGTCAAACCCCCGGTAAGGAGCGTCCGCTAGATATGCCGCGCGCTTGTGAGGAAATATGTCCGACAGGTGCAATCAAGTCTGGTTCCATGGCTGACCTTTCAAATCAAGGCCGAGAACGTGCGGCTGAGCGGTTGAGTGGCGCCGATATGCGGGGGTTTCCCGGGATTGTTGTTGGCGCACAAGAGCAATTTGGAGGTGACTAAAAAGGGTTTAAACAGGTGTGACTTTATTAATCTTGCATAAGGCATGCTTATGATGCATGGGCTTACTCGGTAATTATCACAGGTAACCGTTGGAGAATTGGAGTTCATCCACATACAATAGGGACGTTAATAATAAAATCCGTAAAATCGGAACGGTTATTAAAAACTGGGGGCGTTTATGGTCGCTATAAAAGAAAATGCGGTTTCGCCGCAACGACAGCGCACACTGGATGCGATTAATCTGCGTGAGCCAGATATGGTTCCTGTGGGGTTATGGGGAACAATTGAGGGGTACCAAAATCTTCGTAGGGGTCTTGGTATGGAATATAATGAGAATGCCCGTAACTACCGAACTGGCTCAACAACTTGGACGACAGATGTGAGTTTCGAATTGGATTTAGCCGAGAAGCTTGATCTAGATTTTGTTCGTATTTCTGTGGGGCCACCGGGTGGCTCTCCTGGATTTCGACCGATTAAGGAAGGAGATTTCCCGTTTCGTTTGGACGTGCAACCCGGCGGTGATGATGTGGAGGTCAATGTGGATGAGTGGGGTGTAATCCGAAAATTCACCCCCCATGAAAACGGCAGTTACTATGAAATGATCGGCTATCCTCTTTTCGATGCGACGAGCGCGCCCCTCGAAGAAGGATTGAAAATATTAGAAGCTTATCCTTGGCCTGACCCGAATGATGAGAGTTGTTTCTCAGACTCACCAGTTCCAGGAATGGATATGGCAACTTACTGCAAGTATGTGCGTGAGGAAACGCCGTTTGCGCTCATGGGCCAAGCCGGCCGAGGCGGTTTATTTGAACAAGCAAAATATATGGTTGGTTACGCCAAGATTTTTTCCGACTTTATCGAGGCACCCGAATTCCTAGAGGCTCTCCTCACCAAGTTGACCGATCTAGAAATAGCATTCAATAAAGCAATGATCGATCGAATGGGCGAGTATATCGATTGGATCCGTGTCAGCCCGGAAGATTTAGCAAGTGAAAAAACAGCGTTTCTCTCTTTAAAAATGTTCAAACGCCAGTTATTGCCGCATTATCACCGCGCTTGTATGGAGACGAAGGAATACTTCCTTAAGAAAAACCCGAACGGGAAAATTCAGTTCCACAGTTGCGGGGCTATTCCGACATCGTTCATGGAGGGCTTGTTAAGTCAACAGCTCAATAATGGACAATCTTGTGTTGACGGCTTTGATCCGGTGCAGCCCAAAGCAGCGCGTCATTCTGGCCCGCGGTCCAAGAAGTTAATGTTGGGAGATAAGATGTTTTTTTATGGTGGTATTGATGTGCAAGAAACTCTCCCGTGGGGTTCTGAGGAAGACGTCCGGAAGGAAGTTCGTCAACGCATATGGGAAATGGGTAAAGGCGGCGGCTATCTCCTGAGTTCATCCCATCGCTTGGAGCATGATGTTCCGATTGAAAACACTCTTGCAATGATTGATGAAGCAAGAATATACGGCACTTACCCTCTACCAGAGGAGCCACCGGAAGGTGCGGATGTAGGAGACGACCTACTCGAGTTACAGCGTTAATCAAGTCGTCCACATAATAAAGATTACCTTGAGGATTATTTCATGCCCTTGGCTATTGATACTGAAAAAGAATTCGATCTTGGAGACTTAAAGGACGATATCGAAAGTTCTCGCGCGACAGATCGTTGGGATGATGCGCCCGCGGAAATCAAGGAATTATTCCATGAATTAGAGTGGAATATCATTGATGGTGAGCATATGGACACGGTTGATTTTATTAACACGGCGCTGGAAAGCGATGTTAATGCTCGGACTTTAATCGCTGGCCCAATGGCTGTGGGTATTGCGGAGGTGGGTCGAAGGTTCAAGATGGATGAGTATTTTCTGCCTGAAGTTATGATGTCTGCAAAATGTATGCAGGCTGCGCTGGAGATCTTAAAGCCTCTAATTGTTGCAGAGAAAACAGAGGAAATCGGTACAGTGGTCGTTGGCACAGTGCAGGGTGACTTGCATGATATTGGTAAGAAAATTGTCGCTATGATGCTAGAAGCTGCTGGGTTTACGGTTGTTGATCTTGGAGTTACAGTTACTCCCGATCAATTTATGGAGGCTATTGAAGAACACAACCCGGTCATTGTCGGGTTCTCTGCATTGCTGACGACGACTATGAATATGCAGTGGGAGACGCTGAAACGTATTACCGCCGAGGGTAAACGTGAGGATTTAAAAGTCTTTGTCGGAGGTGCTCCCATCAGTCAAAACTGGTGTGATAAAATCGGGGCTGATGCCTATGCTTTAGACGCATTGGTTGCTGTTGAGAAAGCCAAAGCTTGTGTTACTAATCTTGCCAATATGAAGGGTGGTGATCCAGAGCTTCATGAAGCGATGATTGCTATGGATGTGGAGCGTGAGCAGGCAAAGTTAGAGGCAGACTCCGTCTGATTACATGTAACGAGGATTTTATAAACTAATGACGTCTGGATTATCCGTCCATGTTGGCAAGTTGCCGCCGATGGCGGTTGGCCTTGGTTTGTTTTTAAGCGCCCTTCTTAAAATTATCGGTGAAGAATGGGGCTATGCTCTGTTTCTAGCTGCGCTATTACTCTTAGGTATCGGCATCGGCATCTTTAGCCTCTTTATTTTCACCCATAAGTTTGAGACAGAGATGCTGAGCCGTCTTTGGAAGTGGTTGCTTAAATGGGGAGCGTGGACATACGTTTGGGGAGTTGCAGCATTAAGTGGTTTTTTCATTCATGAGACCCATGCTGGTGACATGGAATTACAGTGGGTGCTTTTTGGTCCTGCGGCATTGGCCTCAATAGTTGCTGTGGATTGGGGTCTATATAAACTTTTGATAGGGAAAAATTTGCCAACATGGCGGCGTTTTGGCCATTTAGTCACGCGTGAAAAATCAGATCCCGCGGCCATGAGGCGTACCTTTATAGATGATGTCGTCCTGCATCGCTCGCTACTATCGGTAAGTTGGTTTAGGTGGCTCCGTCATACACTGATTTTTTGGGGTTTTATTGCAATGTTTGGCTTGGAGTTATTGGCTGTTCTCGTGCGCGAGGCGTGGCCTGCGTTTGGCGGCGAGGATATTTGGGAGAATACTACTCACCCAATCCGGTTGGTATTTGATTTTGGGTATGAATTTACCGGGGCTATGGTCCTTCTCGGCTGCATTCTTGCTTTGATTTGGCGAGTGATGGTCAATGGAAAGCCTGAACAGAAGTTTGCCGACACTCCGAGCACGATCTTTCTTCTTTTTGTTGTGTCTAGCGGTTTTATAGTGGAAGCACACCGCTTAGCGACTTTGACCCCGGATCCGGTTTATTGGTTGTCTTTTATAGGCTATGCGATGGTGCCATTTGTACCGGATGGTGGATTTAGTGCAATGACGTCTCAGGCACTTTGGTATATCCATATTTTTGGCTCATGCGCATTCATTGCGTATGTGCCTGCTAAGCGGTTAATCCATTCTTGTGCAACACCAGTTGGTCGAATGATGAATGCGCAAAAAGAGTTACTTGATCAGAAACGCAAATTAACACTTTCTGGCCTTATGAGCGATCTGGATGTTAAATAGATGACGTTAAATTTGTACAATATCAAACAATGTTTTAACAGCAAATAGCTCTAGGTCATTAAAATGCCGTCGCTGCAGCAAGTTCTTCCAAAAACTGACTATCCAAATTATCTACAACCACTTCTAGATGTGGCCGTTATTGCTTTTAAATTAAATACAGGATCCCCCTGTGATGGACATTCGGCAATGTTCGAATCTTGGCCCGGTACAGAGGAGCATGTGAGGCGTTGGTTTGTGCTGGATAATGGGAAAGCTGTTGCTATTGAGGAGGCCCCCGATCAATCACCCGCTTTTGTGGTGATTGATTATTTTAACGAGGTAAACGAGGGACAGCCCCGATTAAATTTGTAAACCAAGGGAGACCTTCGAACAATGGATTGGAATCAACTCCGAGTGTTCGCTACGGTAGCTGATGTAGGGAGTTTTACAGCGGCTGGGAAGGCGCTCGGGCTAAGCCAGTCAGCGGTTAGCCGCCAAATTGGTGGACTTGAACGAGATCTTGGGGTGATACTTTTCCGACGTCATGCTAGCGGGATTATATTAAGTGAGCCGGGGGCGGAACTTAAAAGTGCAGTTGAGGAGATGTCATCTAGATTGGCGCTTGCTACCGGCCAGATAAATGAGTTCCGTGATACCCCAGAAGGTCCTTTAAGAATTACAACTACTGCGGCTTTTGGGTCTGCATGGTTGAGCGCCCGAATGAATAGGTTTATTGAAACTTATCCTGATATTTCTGTGTCGCTACTTTTAGTTGATAATCTAGAATTGGATCTTTGTCAGGGTGAAGCTGATGTCGCCATTCGCTTCCAGCGACCCACACAGCAAAACCTAGTATTGCGAAAACTGATGTCTATTCGATACCATGTTTTTGCCTCGTCACAATATCTAGAGGTAAATGGAACGCCGGAAAACGAAGAGGACCTAGATAATCACCGTATAATCGTTTATGGCGATGATGTTCCCGCACCTATCGAAGATCTAAACTGGCTATTAATGGCAGGCCGGGAGGATAACGAACCTAGAACACCAGCGTTGCAGGTTAATAGTGTTTACGGTATTTATCGTGCTGTATTAAGCGGCCTAGGTATAGCGGCCTTACCCTACTATTTAAGCGAAGAATCCTCAAACCTTAGCGAAATCCTTCCCACGTTACAGGGTCCTAGCATTGAGGCCTTTTTTGTATATCCAGAGGAATTACGTCATTCTAAGCGTATTGCTGTTCTGAGGGATTTTCTTTTAGATGAAGTCATAGCCTCTCGCAAATCGAGAAGTTCGGGAAGTAAGCGACGATGAGAGCAATCTGTTCTAAATCGGGACCTTATGTTGTGAAGGTAAAGGCAGGTCAAAAGTATCTATGGTGTAGCTGTGGCCGAAGTCAGTCTCAACCTTGGTGTGATCAATCTCATTCTGCGACTGATGATAAACCGCTCGAGTTTATCGCCCCAATAACTGCTGAATTTTACATGTGTGGCTGTAAACAGTCCGAAAACAAGCCTTATTGTTTTGGTAATTGCCGTGGACATCATCGTAACTGACGTCAAGTTAGGCGGGGGTGCATCGTAATGGAACGTGAGATCTTATTTCGGGTTGTTGTCCAACATAATTTGGTCACTACATTAGAGACGTTTGAGAGTGAGCAGAATATGGAAATCCCGGCAGATAATCTGGCAGTAACACTCCTGCTAGCGTCAAAGTTCCGGGACAGCGGGAATATTGATGGAAGTTATGTATTCCGGAGTATTCATTCCGCAAAAGATTTTGCCTTAGTGGCGCTTGATTTTATAAAAAAACTTATTGAAAAATCGGAAAAAGGATTGGAAACACATAATTTTTATTCGGAGCCTACATGGTTAAATCCGTCTTTAAAAAAGAAACAAGAATTGTCACATTAGGTCTTACATACTCGAGATAGAATAGAAGTGAGCTACTGATGAATGGGTTATGTTATTGACACTGACCAGTGCGCTAATCAAAAATTTGTAACTCCTTTTTTAAATTAGGCACCTCAGTTAGCTCAAACGGTCTAAGAGATAATTGGATTTAAGCCTGTGTTTTTATAATTGTAATTTGGGTGATTGCGACGGTATAGCGAGGCCAATGAGTCCTAGAAAGTCTATCCTAAGGTTCTTTCTTCTTGAATTATTAAATAAGCAAACAGCATTTTAGTAACGCCTGCCCGTGCAAACACGGTTGATTCCATTCTAGCTATGGATAATTGCGGCAAATATCTAAGACTTGTAATAGTTTTCGCCCCAAAGGCGTAGAGTGGCCTCGTTGATCCCGAATACGGATGTCCATTGTCGTTTCTTCAATATCTTTCTGATTTTTAAAATACAAGTATAAATTTTTTTTGAACTGCTATTCTAGATATCTCTCGGTAGAGTTAAATTAACCGGTAAAATTAGCGATTTTAATCGCACACGGCCCGGGTCCGTCATACATACTCTATGATGTACGGGCCCACCAGCGAGATCGGAACCTATAACACCGGGATCTTTAAATTCTATCCGTAACAACTTTAGGAAGCGACTCATCAGGGCATCGTCCACGGCGCTGCCGTTGTAAATATCAGGAAATAGTATACTTGCATCCGCGTCATGACCCACGTGCCACACCCAAAGCTGGTCATGTATCTCCGGTACTGGTGGAATATTTACGTTGAGTCTCAGAAAGTGCGGGATCCAATTCTCTAAAATTCGGGCTAAAGCATATGAAGCCGGTCTTGAAAAAGCAATCTCGAGGACGCAGTTAAAGGCACCTGCACGTGGCCAATAGATATATGAATTATCCGCTGTCAGGACGTTTAATTCGACAGATGTGTAATTGACAGCGCTATCAACAATCAGTTTTCAAGGCTCCCCATACCACCAGTAGTCGCGAGGCGGGACACAATCTCTGCTTCAGCCAGAAAGAATGCTTCTGGAAGGGTCGGCATCTGTTCACGAAATAAGAGCTCGCTGGCGCGTGCGAGGAACGGGTCGTTTGATCTGGAGACAATTGCTAGCAGCACAGTCCATGCCATTGCATCGAGGAATACATGGGGCAATGACAAGTTGCCTGTACGAAAAATCCCGAGAAAACAAACCTCTATACTAACGGCAGCTAGGAGCTTATCACAGAACCCTGAGAGAACACGGTAATTGTCTTGAGCTTCGGGGTTAGCAAACTTCCAAAGTTCAGCGTCGCTTATAGCTTTGCCGGACCCTCCAAGAGGCGAGCATGAAGGGCACATTTAGCGTCACACGACTCTGAGATAATCGTAAACTTTGGTCGCTTCTTCAGGGTGCGGAGGTAGTCATAGGTTTCTATTCACCAATCTTCCTGGTTGGGAGTTAGGAGTCTGTGATAGGAGTTAGGCTAAATATCGTTTGGTTCAGAAGAAAGAGTTTGAAACCTCACTTGGGTCCACTGATGCTTGCATGTAGGGGTTTGGTCTCCTCGAACTTCTGCATTTGTTCGTCAGATGCCTTCTTTTGATGGACCGTCTTCCAAATATTGTATGGCATACCGTAGATCACTTCCCGGGCACTATCGTAAGACAGTTCAATGCCCCGTGCGTCGGCTTCCGCCTTATACCATTTTGATAGGCAATTGCGGCAAAAACCGGCTAAATTCATAATATCAATATTTTGAGCGTCCGTGCGCTTTTGAAGATGCTTTATTAGCCCCCTAAAGGCCGCAGCCTCAAGCTCAATACGGGTCTGTTCATTCATTTGATTCTCCCTTGATCATTTCTAAAAAAGGATTAAAGAACTAGTCATTTCATATAAGCCGTCTTGACACTTAAGTACCAGCCTAGCTTTTTATCCTCGATAAAATAACACTAATTTTATACCATGCGCCGTTAATAAGTTTGGTGCGAAACGTTAGAGATACTCTGAGCAATAACTGAGAGATAAGGATATTCAGAAAGCCATCTTATCATCAAAATTTTTATTTTATATTTTGAGTAATCCTTATCTCTATGAAAACATTATTTAGTATTTTGAATGGTTTTTTTTACCGCGCGCCAACCAATATCTGTTCGGTAAAAGCCTTCCTTCCAATTGATCATTCGGATAGCTTTGTAAGCGTTTTTTTGAGCCTCTGCGATATCGCATCCAATAGCTGTAACATTCAAGACACGTCCGCCGATTGCGATTAACCTGTCGCCGTCAACCCGTGTTCCCGCATGGAAAACAGTTACACCTCTGATTTTTTCAGCCGCTTTGATACCCGTGATCTCAGAGCCTTTTCCGAACATTCCGGGGTAACCTCTTGCGGCCATCACTATACTTAATGCTGCGTCTTTGTGCCATTCTATCTCAACGCTATCCAGTCTACCTTCCGCTGCTGCGAGGAGTATTTCTAAAGCGTCTGATTTTAACCGCATCATCAATGGTTGACATTCTGGGTCGCCAAAACGGCAGTTATACTCTATTAGCTTGGGACCGTTTTCGGTGATCATTAATCCGGCGTATAATACACCTTTAAATGGGGTCCCCTCTTTGGCCATACCAATGATAGTTGGCTCAATGATAGTCTCCATAACCTCTTTAGTGAGTTTTTTATTTAAAATCGGGGCTGGGGTATATGCGCCCATACCACCTGTATTGGGGCCTTTATCGCCATCAAAAGCTGCTTTGTGATCCTGTGCGCTTGCTAATGGAAGAGCTATTTTGCCATCAAGAAGTGCGAAGAAGCTGGCTTCCTCACCCTCCATAAATTCTTCAATTACGACTTTCCCCCCGGCATTTTTGAACTTTTTCTCAATCATCATTTGGTTAATGGCAGCGTAAGCTTCGGATTTGGTGTGGCAAAGGATAACACCTTTGCCCCCTGCTAAGCCGTCAGCCTTAACCACAATAGGCGCACCATGGGAGTCAATGTATGCCTTTGCCGCGTGAAAGTCTTTAAAGCACGCGTATTGGGCAGTGGGAATATCGTACTTCGCGCAGAGATCCTTCATCCGAGCTTTAGATCCCTCAATCATAGCCGCCCCCGCTGATGGCCCAAACGCAGTTATTCCCGCTGCTGTCAACTGGTCTGCCAACCCCATTACCAACGGGCCTTCGGGGCCTATGACGACGAAATCTATTTTTTTTTCCTTAGCAAATGCAACTATAGCGTCAATATCGTCCGCCTTTATATCTACACATTCGGCAATATTCGTGATGCCGCCATTACCTGGTGCGCAATAAAGGCTGCTGCATCTAGGTGATTTGGCGATCGCCCATGTTAAGGCATGCTCGCGCCCACCTGATCCCACCACTAAAACTCTCATGGCGTTTTTACTCCTAATTATCCACTAGGTGGCTTTTTCTCTTCTGCAATATCATGTAAATTTGCACTCTAATCATGATTGACCATACTTTCACCGATAACAAGCGAACTTACGAGACTGGCCATGATGCTGGTGGGACAGTGCATAATTTACCCGTATTTGGTGTTGGAGAGATAGCTCAGGCATTGAAGACTACTGTTGAGCAAACGTTCCAACGAATTCGGGTGAGAGGGGAGGTTTCCGGTCTAAAATGCGCAGCTTCGGGACATATTTATTTCACCCTTAAGGATGAGGGGGCCGTATTAGATGGAGTTTGCTGGCGGGGCAAAGCTCAAAGCATTCGGCAGCAGCCAGAGGACGGAATGGAGATGATCGTTACGGGGCGACTGACTACGTATCCGGCGCGATCACGCTATCAAATTATTGTGGAATCTTTTGAGTTGGCTGGCGAAGGAGCTTTACTCAAGCTATTAGAAAATCGAAGACGTATGCTTGGGTCTGAGGGCTTATTTGACGCAGATCGGAAGCGTAAATTACCTTTCTTACCACGAGTAATTGGTGTCGTTACGTCGCCGACGGGGGCTGTGGTTCGCGATATACTTAGTCGGCTGGAAGAGCGGTTCCCAAGCCAAGTTTTGGTGTGGCCAGTATTAGTTCAAGGCGAGTTTGCAGCCACGCAAATAGTCGCCGCCATTCAGGGTCTTAATCAACTGGGAGATTTGGCCGACGTTCCAAAACCAGAATTGATCATCGTCGCGCGTGGTGGAGGTAGTCTTGAAGACTTGTGGGCTTTTAATGAAGAAACGGTGGTTCGCGCTGCCGCTAGCAGTGAAATTCCGTTGATTTCGGCTGTTGGACATGAGACTGACACCACATTGATTGATTTTGCATCCGACCAGCGTGCGCCCACTCCAACCGCTGCGGCAGAAATGGCAGTCCCCGAACGCCATAAATTATTAGCGCACATTTTTGATGACAACGCGCGGCTGCAGACTGCCGTTAATAGACGAGTGAAGGATGGGCGTCTTCGTCTTCATGCCATGTCTCTTGGTTTACCTGACTTGGGCCGCACGGTTGCTGAAAATACTCAACGCCTTGATGATTGGAGTGAACGCCTCAGTAATGCTCTAAGGCTTGGGGTCGGCGCACGTCGAAGTCAGCTGGCAGTTCATGTGGGAGGCTTGAGGTCACCGGCCCACATGATTGGAAGAGCAACTGAACGTCTACAGGGTGAACTGCGGGCATTGAAGCGAGAAGCGTCGCAAACACTTAAACGGGAGAAAGATAGATTAAAAGCAGGCACGGCCCTTCTTGAGAGCTACTCGTACCAGCGTGTTCTGGAACGAGGCTTTGCTCTTGTTACTAATGCGAACGGTAAAACGGTCGCCTCTGCGGGGGTGGTTGATCATGGCGACTATGTGACACTGCAGCTTGCGGATGGCGCCGTTCGGGCACGGATTATTTGTGGTGGAACAGAGAAAAAAAAATAAGGGAGCGAAAATTGAAATCGAAATCTAATATTGATGATGTCCAAGGTAACCTTCTTTGATGGACAAAAGTTTTTTTTTAATAGTAGGACTCGGTATAATTTTAGGGTTTCCAGCTACCGCTTGTGATGTACCTTTTCAGGGTGAGGGACGCCAAGGCGGGTTGATGATCGGAACCGTCCCCAAAAGCGCCAAAGTTTTAGTTGATGGAAAAAGAGTGCGGGTGTCATCCGCGGGAAGATTTCTTTTAGGTTTCGGTCGTGACCACCAAAGGCCCATTAACGTGCAAGTTCACTTATTAAATGGTCACAGTTATTTGTGCACCCTGAGTGTAACACCCCAAGTTTATGAAATTCAACGTATTGATGGCTTGCCGCAGAGGCAGGTTACACCGGACCAAAAAGCTATTAGGAGGATTCGTGCCGAAAACGCGATTATCAGCGAGGTTAGGCGGAAGGATACAGGGAGAACAGATTTTTTGCGAGGATTTCAGTGGCCGCTTAAAGGCCGGATTTCTGGTATTTTTGGTTCGCAGCGGATTCTTAATGGTAAACCTCGTCGTCCACACAACGGTGTTGATATCGCGGCGCCAATCGGCACGCCTATACTTGCGCCGGCTGCAGGGAAGGTGGTTTTAGTCCATTCAGATATGTTCTTTACGGGTAAATCCATAATGCTTGACCATGGACATGGATTGACCAGCATTTATGTACACATGAGTGCTATTTCAGTCATAGATGGGGAAGAGGTCGACGTGGGGGAGGAAATTGGAAAAGTAGGGAAAACGGGCAGAGCGACTGGGCCACACTTACACTGGGGTGTATCGCTATTTCACACTCACTTAGACCCTATCCTTCTAACTGGCCCCATGCCAAGCCCATGAGCTGCCATGACAAATATGATTTTAATCGTCTTTCTGTCCGAATACTATCTCAGAGCCTATAGTCTTGCGGCTCATGGTTAGAGAGATGGGCATGGGCTCTTTTAGATTGGGAACTCGCCTTTCATTGGAATTGTAATTGGGGTGTCGTCGGTGCGAGATCTTTTTAATCTGGCCACCGGTTGTGAACCCATAACCATTGTTCTGGCGCTTCCCGGATCCATTCTTCTAAGCGAACATTTATCATAGTCATTATTGATTTCACATCCCTATGACGATCTCCACTCGGAGTAAAATTTAGCGGTGGATCAATTATAAGTTTAAATCGAGGGCCGGGATATCGACGAACCCTAGCCCCGACTACGGGACATTTATAACGTACCGCCATCTCTGCCAAACCAGGAGCGGTCATTGCATCACGGCCAAAGAAAGGTATTGGGATGCCATCATTCATCTTTTGATCAGCCATCATGCCAAGATGCCGCTTTAAATAAAGTGATTTCAAAAGTTGTCGCGCTCCTATAGAGCCTTTTGGAATAAGTTCACCTGTGATTGACCTACGTCCTAACCGGAAGACCCATTCAAGCATTCGATTGTTGGCAGCACGGTAAACCCTATCTAACGGCAGCCCGTATTGGGTTGCCCCGAGTGAGACGATCTCCCAATTACCAATATGTCCTGAAAAGAAAATACCAGGTTCATTGTCATCACGCAGGAGTTCAACATGTTCTATCCCAACTACCTCGACGATCCCGCGGTCAGCATTAATATTGATACTAGGTAGATGTGGATATTCGCCAGCGACCCGACCTAGATTGTCCCACATATCTTTTGCGATAGAGGTAATTTCACTGATTGGCTTGTGTGGAAATGCAGATTTAAGGTTTTTTAAAGCGAGCGAGTGCAGCTTCAGCTTAGGTCCGATTTTTCGAGCTAAGTAGCCGCCCAGTCCCGATGCGTACTTGAATGGTAAGACTCTGAAAACAATGAAAATGACTGCGGTCAGTATGGCGATGATGGGATCTGTGACGAGACGTTTAAGGCCCGGCCGCTGAGTCTGCATCATCAACTCCTTTCACAATTTTGAAAAGAACATCGTCTAATGCTGTTTCGTCATCCCAACGGAGCCTCATTGCAAGAGAGACAATGTCGTCTCTTTCTTTGCTGTCTAGTCGCACAATATCTTTTTCCGTTGTAATCAGCCTTGCGTTCAGCTGTTTTGCCTTTTGCTTCAGATTTAAGATTTCGTTCGTGGTATATGGGTGATGGTCTGGAAAGGATACAGTATCGGCCAAGTTTGCTCCTGCTTTTATTAAGGTCTCGTAGAATTTTTCTGGCCGGCCAATACCTGTAAATGCCAAATAAGAAACCTTAGTTACTTTGTGAGGTTCAACTTGAGGCACCAGACCGTCTGCAGCAGTGCCGGCCTCAATAACGGCAGTTAAAGTTGGAATATGAGCCGGTATCTCTCGCAAAATATTAGTTACGTCTTCGCCGAGGCAGATTACCGCGTTAATACGTGGTAATGCTGCCTGCAGTGTTTCGCGGAGTGGCCCTGCGGGTAACAAGCGGCCATTACCCAAACCAAAGCCACCGTCAACGACAAGAAACGAAAAATCTTTATGTAGTGAAGTGTGTTGAAGACCGTCATCCATTATCAATACCTCCGCTCCCCGTTTCACGGCCATTTTGGCAGCCTCAGCTCTGTTGCGTGAGCACCAAGTGTCCGCTAATCTCGAGAGTAGCAGGGGTTCATCTCCCATTTCAGCTGCTTTGTGACACTTCTCCACCCTTAATGGGCCAATGGTTTTACCACCGTAGCCTCGGGTTAAAAAATGTGGTTTTGCACCAATTTTTTTTATTCGTTTGCCTAAATCAATGGCGACGGGGGTCTTGCCTGTGCCGCCAGCCGTTATGTTCCCAATACAGATAACTGGCGCTGAGGTTTTAAGCCCGGGTATTGTATTGCTTCGATATAAATTGGCCCCTAATTGGTATAACAAGGAAAGCGGTGCAAGCACTGATGGAAGCATGCTACTGCTACCGCTCTTCCAAAACTCGGGCGCTTTCATAATGTAGTCTCTTCTTCCATTATAGAAATTAGGGGGTTAAGTTGCTCCAAAACGTTAGCAAGAATATTATTGTGCCCGCACGCGACCTGAGTTGCTTTTGTCACTTGATTATATCTTTTTTCGGGATTAGATAGCAAATCGCTTACGGCACGGGCTAGACTATCGGGGCCTGTTACTTGCCTCGCGCCGCGGCTGCGGAGTAGTTGGTCTGAAACATCAGGAAAGTTCCACATATGTGGTCCGAAAAGAATAGCACTTCGTAATCGTGCTGGTTCAATTGGATTCTGACCGCCGAGATTAACAAGAGACTTGCCCACAAATGTCACGGAGGCTAGGCGGTAAAATAATCCCATTTCGCCGATTGTATCAGCGATATAAATTTCTGTATTTGCAGTTAAATTGTCGCCATCGCCTCGACGTTGAACTTGCGCTCCTTGCCTCTCAATTTCAGTAGCAATCTCCCTGCCGCGGCCTGGGTGGCGCGGTACAATGACAGTCAAAATATTGGGATGAAGTTCGCTTAGCTTGCGGTGTGCTTCAAAAGCTACACCCTCCTCACCTTCATGCGTGCTGGCAGCGAGCCAGATCGGTCTTGTGCGCGTTGCATCTCGCATTTTAGTGAGTTCGGCATTATCGACAGGTAATGGAGGAACAGCAAATTTGAGATTTCCCGCGTTAATGACATTTGTCGCCCCGAGGCTCGAAAGACGGTCTGCGTCTATCTTTGACTGCGCTAAACAAAGGGAAAAACTATTTAATATTTGTTGGGAGAACCCTCGCCAATGACACCATTTTGAATACGAGCCAGGAGAAACCCGTCCGTTGACTAAGACCATTGGAATATCTCGTGCTGCCACCAAAGTGGTTAAATTGGGCCAGAATTCAGACTCAACCCAAAGCACTAAATTAGGTGACCAGTGGTTAAGAAACGTGTTTACATATTGCGCGCGGTCTAACGGGATAAATTGGTGTATAGCTTGTCTCGGTAAACGTTCAGCCAAAAGTTCTGCAGAAGTAAGCGTGCCGGAAGTTACCAACATGTTTGGCACAGATTTTTGTTTCAGGATAGCTTCAATTAAAGGGAGCATAGAAATCGATTCCCCTACACTAGCCGCATGTATCCATATTAAACTACCTTTAGGGCGAGGATAGCTTGGTTGGCCAAGCCTCTCTAAAATACGGGTCGGATCTTCTTTACCGGCGGCTAAGCGCCATTGTAAATGGATTTGAACAAAGGGTCCCAGCAATATGGTTGCCATTCGATAGATTGGAAGTAGAACGTTCACGTGGGGGCCTTGGTGCTCGCCGGTGAACTAGATGCTCGTCCGACCCTTTCATCTGCGTTTTTAGTGATGGCGTTGAGCGCGGTCTCTACCTGAAAGCGGGCATGCTCCAAACAAGCTTTGTCGGCATCACGAGGAACTTCAATAGGGTCTCCCCATTGAATAATTCCGTTCCCAAATGGCCATGCAACTAAAAAACGATCCCAAGAATTTAAGTGATAGCCATTGTCAACCGAAAAAGTTGCAGGAATGATTGGCGCCCCTGACAGCCGCGCTGCCCTAATTATTCCCTCAGATGCGCGCATTCGCGGTCCTCGCGGGCCATCAGGTGTGACCCCAATGCATCGCCCTTTTTTTAAATGCTTAACCATCTCCCGGAGCGCGCTTGCGCCACCTTTCGAAGAAGACCCAGAGACTGCTTTAATGCCAAAATGTGCGACTGTATCGGCAATGAGCTTCCCATCGCGGTGCCGGGAGATCAACATGTGAATAGGTACCCCGGGATCCCAGCAATGAGGCATCATCAGAAGCCGTCCATGCCAAAAAGCGAGGATGAAAGGCTTTCCCTCATCCCAGTACTGGCGTGGTATTTTTTTGCCTAGGGTTTGCCATCTGCAGGTAATACGAAGTAAATTAATATAATTAGCGCCAAGCCAGCATATAGCTCGTCTAGCGCGATCGGATTTAACAAAAAACTTAATGGAAGACATTATGCAGGATCATCCAATTTAATCTTTTGAGATAGTGAAAAAGATAACGTTCCATCGGTGCGGTCGTTATCGGTTTCAGTGAACTGCAGTTCATAAAGTCTTTTATATAGTCCGTCCCGCTCCAAAAGTTCCTCGTGATTGCCCTCCTCAATAACGCGACCCTTGTCAATTACGTAAATTCTGTCTGCATCTATGACTGTCGATAATCGATGTGCAATTACTAATGTTGTCCTGTCTCTCATAAGTTTGGTGAGGGCTGCCTGGATATGCCGCTCGGATTCTGTGTCCAGTGCCGATGTTGCCTCATCGAGTAGGAGAATTGGCGCATCTTTTAACATCGCGCGTGCAATGGCTAACCGCTGACGTTGGCCACCTGAGAGCTTGATGCCTTGTTCACCGACAATTGTATTATAACCTGCCGGTAGGTTGCGGATGAAACCATCGGCATCTGCGTTAAGCGCTGCACCGACGATTTCATCATCGCTTGCACCAGCTTTTCCGTAAGCGATATTTGCACGTACTGTATCATCAAAAAGAGTAATTTCTTGACTAACTAACGCAATATTCGCAAATAGGCTGGTCTTGGTAACTGCTTGGATATCTTGTCCATCAACAAAAATTTTACCGAAATCAGCTTCATGAAAGCGCGGAATGAGGTTAAGAACTGTAGATTTACCCGCGCCCGATGGACCGACTAAGGCGACCGTAGCTCCGGCTGGAACATCAAGCGTTATGTTACTGAGAGCCTCCACCTCATCGTTATAAGTAAATGTTACATTCTCAAATTTGATTGCTCCCTCGATGCGGCCAAAATCCATCGCTTCAGGCTTCTCGATAATTGAAGTTTTCTGATCAAGCATGTGATAAAGTCGCTCTGCACCAGCCATTCCTTGCTGGACGCTGGCATTTAAAGTCGCTAGACGTTTCATGGGCTCGTAAGCCATCAGCAGAGCTGTCAGGAAGGCGAAAAAGGCACCAGGTGTTGTATCTCCATTAATGACACGCGAGCCACCATATATTATGACGATGAATACTGCTATCCCGCCGAGGGTTTCCATTACGGGGCGTGATATTTCCCGGGTCTTCGCGGCCTTCATATTCAGCTTAAATATACGTTCGACTAGTGCACCAACACGGCCGCCTTCATAAGCTTCCATACCATAGGCTTTCACCACGCGGATGCCTTGAAAGGTCTGGGAAAGAACAGTAGTGAACAAACCCATTTCAATTTGTGTGTTGGCTGTTACTTTCCGCATTCGTCTTCCAATTCTTACTATCGGATAAATGGCAACGGGGAATGCGAAAAATGATGCTAAGGCTAATTGCCAGTCCTGATAAAACATCACGCCAATCAAGCCGGCGAGACTCAGAAGGTCTCTGCCGAAACCAGTAATTCCATTGGATACGGCGACTTTCATTAAATTAATATCGAGGGTAAATCGCGAAATTAATGTTCCCGCTGGGTTTTTCTGGAAAAAGTCAAGATCGAGAAATGCAAGATGAGTAAAAAGGCGATTTTGCATATCGGCAATAATGCGCAAGCCAACAAAGTTCATCAAAATAGACTGTCCGTAATTGGCGCAACCTTTTACAAAAAAAGTACAGAGAACCATCAGCCCAACCGGCCAAAGCATCGATTTATCTTTGGCGACAAAGACTTCGTCGACGATTGGCTGCATTAAGTTGGCGGAAAAAGCGTGAGCACCTGCCATAATAGCCATACACAGAAGTGCCAATCCTATCCATCCGACGTAGAGACAAATTGCGTCTTTCCAAAGCCGTTTCATCAAGTATTCGGTACTAAATCGTGTGCCGGTTGCCATGGACGTAATGTCCTGATCGTTCAAGATTTTTTATCTCTATTTAGCATATGAAGCAATGTAGCACGGAGGAGCGTTGTAACCAATGCGAAGTCGCCTAAATATCGATGCACGCAAACTTACTTGCCTGCTATGGTCATGCCGTCGATTCGAAGTGTGGGTGCGTTTGTCCCATACTGAAAAACCAAATCATTAGCGGGAGTAATCTCCATGAACATATTTTTTAAGTTGCCAGCAATGGTGACTTCACTGACTGGGTCAGTAATATGACCATTTTCTATCCAGAAACCTGTTGCGCCTCGGCTATAATCACCTGTAACCATGCTGATGCCGTGACCCATCATTTCAGTTACATAAAAACCCTGACTTATTGGGGAAATAAGCTCATCGCGACTAATTTTACCCGCCTCTAAAAATAGGTTGGTGGTAGAGGGTGATGGCGGTGCAGAGGTACCCCGCGATGCGTTGCCCGTTGATTTCAAGCCTAGTTGGCGGGCGGAACGCAGATCAAGAACCCAATTTTGTAAAACGCCGTTCTCTACCAGAGCACTTCTCCGCGTTGGAACACCCTCCCCATCAAAGCCTTTTGAGCGCAAACCACGACGTCGCAGTGGATCGTCTATAATAGTCACTGCATCTGCCATCACCCGCTGCCCTAACTGGTCTTTAAGGAACGTCGTTCCTCGTGCCACGGCGGCTCCGTTAATCGCACTGGCCAAATGACCGGGAATAGAGAGGGAAACACGGGGGTCGAATACTACGGGCACCTGACGGGTTTCGGCTTTTCGAGGGTTTAAACGTCTGACTGCTCGCTCCCCCGCTCGTTGACCAATCTCTTCAGGAGATGGCAAATCTTCAAAATGAACGGCGGTACCCCAATCGTAATCGCGTTCCATTCCAGTGCCTTGACCAGCAAGCACAGAGGCGCTGAGAGAGAAACTGGTGCGTGTGCGGGCCCGCTGAAAGCCGTTAGATGTAGCGAGTGCGATATAATTTCGACCCCAGCCAGCTTCGGCCCCCTCTGAATTACTGACACCATCGACGGCGAGTGCGGCTTCTTCGGCTCTTGCTGCAATTGCACTTAATAGATCGGCCTCTGGTTCTTTATTATCGCATTCATCCAAATCAGGTGTCTGACCGGCCAGCAATTTCTCTGGCGCCAGTCCACAGAATTCATCCTCAGGCACCACTTTGGCCATAGCTAAGGCTCGGTCAAGCAATTCATCTATTGCGGAGGGCGATACGTCAGAGGTAGAAACAATGGCTTGTCTCTTCCCAATCAATACGCGCATACCCAAGTCCGCGCCTTCAGCGCGCTCAAAATGTTCCGGGTTTTTGAGACGTTGGCTTACAGAGAGTGATACTCCATGGACGTAGACTGCATCCGCCGCATCTGCCCCACCTTTTTTGGCGCGAGTCATTAAATCACCTAACTGGTCTAGCATTTCGGGTTCGTCGTTTTCCATGTTGCCTCTCTGGCTATTATATTGTTCGATGATATTTCATAAGATTATTATGTATCCCGCTGTCGTGGTAGTGCCAAGTGCGTTAAATCTCTCTTAATTTGGTTGGTGTTTCTCTTTAGCATATGAGCAAATAAAAATCTCGTTTTAACCCTGTCTTTTTCGGGTTTCCTTGCAAGGTGCGTAATACCGTGATTTTTATTTTTTTCGAAACCTTACCTCTTGAAATGCTGGGGAAATAAAAAAGTGTAACCCAATATACCTGTATTTCTAGACAACCAACTTTTCAGTTTCTTAATATTCTCGAAATAAGGGCGTAGTGATTAGTCAGTAAGATGGTGATTGAGTCGCGGATATCCATCTTTTTATTAAATGATGTGCACGTAATTGAGGAGATAGGAAATATCCCTATCTTTACTAAGAATAAACCAGTGCGGTGAAAACCAGATTTTTATGTGACCATCAATTATTTTGCGGCGCCCAGCACATTGTTCAAGTCTTGCCAAAACTCATTTGTGTCACACAACCCTATCGATAGCCGAACTGTTCCGACTTTGATGCCTAAATTTGCTTAAGTTATACCCCTTAGTCATTAACGGGGTGCAGTTGATAAATGGGAAGCTAAGCTTTTGGCATCGCCTTAACGGTGAGATATGTCTATAAGCTGTAACGAATTTAAATAATTGAATACTTCCTTTCTTCCCGCCTGAAACCTCCACAATTTCTATGTTGGAGCGCCCCCGTATTTGTAAGTCCTCGCTGATAGTTTTTAGGGTGGCGCTCAATACCCGGATAAGGAACATGTGCGATTTTTTTAGTATTTCTGGATGCGTGACGATTTCGAGAGCAGTGGTACAATGATTTAGGGGCAATTTAAGAGTTCCCAGCCCTTTCAACAAAACCCATGCATCGAAGGGGCTTAAAGTAGGACTGGGATGGCGAATAAAATGAGGTCAAGTGTTCTTTGATATATGCGTCGCCGTTAGTTAAAAGTGCCCCGCCTAAGCTTCGACCTTGTCCATCGAC
This sequence comes from Magnetovibrio sp., assembly GCA_002690705.1. Lineage (GTDB taxonomy): Bacteria > Pseudomonadota > Alphaproteobacteria > Rhodospirillales > Casp-alpha2 > TMED8. The sequence continues at coordinate 94,560 of NZFO01000004.1, forward strand.
GAGCCCTGTAGCCGAGGATATAACAACATCTGCGCCCAGTTCTAGTGGGCGCTAAGGAGTGAGGACTGCGAGCACGTCATGGACCAAGAATCCGCGGCCAGCCGCAGGGACGACCTCCGAGACCGTTAAAATGTCAATGATCTTTAAAGTGGGATTCGAGGGTGTGTCAAAAAACAAGTGGTTGGCTTTGAGAGTACAGCCCCCGACTGGCAAAGATCTGTGCCAGTCGACTATCTCGGTTTCTAACCAAAATTTCGGCAACAAATCTTGGGGAATATGATTACAGGAACCAAATAATGCTCGTGAAGCCGCAATCGGCATGCTTTGCCAAATTTGAGCCGTTAAAGAAGTAAAAATTACTGCCACGTCGGTTTAAGTTGCAACATGATTTTGGCTTTTTCTGATAACTAGAGGCGTTCCTAAAAATCATTGAAGCTGGGATTGCCAATACGTGAATTGATATAGCGGTCCGTGTCACCTTTGAGGGCTGACTCAGCTTTTTCCGTGGGCTTCTCGACGCAGCGGTAGGTGTGAAAAACACCTTCACTAGTCTAACAAAACAAACCGCTTTGAGAGGCTTCTCAGATTTATTTAGTCTGCGGACGCCAGTTAGATTTGACTTTGGAATTGACTGAGTAGAAATGCATCACGTGGTACGGCCATAAAAGCAGGGCCCAAGTTTACTAAAAAAAAGAGATTCGTTAATCCGAGGGCTGGACTCTAGAGCCGACATTTAAGTAATTTTTTTAGCGGTTAAGTTAAAACACTAGGCGGATGGAACAGAATTCATGCCATTAGAAGTTTTTCTACTTCATTGTAACTAGGGAGGTTCCCGATAGGCCCAACTGCAGCAATCGTGGGTAGTCCCTGGAGTATTCGATTTGCTACTTTTTGAACGGAAACGGCGTTGACGGCCTCGATTTTCTCTAAAACCTCGTCCATAGGTACCAAACGATCAAAAATAAGAATCTGTTGAGCGAGTTGCTCACACCGATTGGACGTGCTCTCCAATCCCATCAGAAGATTCGCCTTCAACTGTACCTTAGCATGATTGACTTCATCATTCCCGACTGATGCTTTAATATTATCAAACTCGCTCAAAATTAGAGGCAGTAACTCTGCCGCGTCTGCCTCACTCGTACCTGCGTAGACACCAAAAATGCCGCCATCTGTATAACTCGACAGGAAACTTGAGATGGAATATGCAAGGCCGCGTTTTTCGCGAATTTCTTGAAATAAGCGAGACGACATGCCCCCACCCAAAATAGTAGACAACACAGACGCTGTGTAAAAGTCATCATCCGAATACCCCATTGCCTCCACGCCTAGCACCATGTGTACTTGCTCAAGACTTCTAGTCTCACGGAAATCGCCGCCTCTATATAATGCGGCCTCGCGTGACGTGTTTACGTGATTTGGTAGTGAATCGAACACGTCTTCTGCGATGGTAACTATCTTGTCGTGTTCGATGTTTCCGGCCGCTGCTAAAACTAATCTTGGTGCCGAATATCGCTCTCGCATGTAGGCCATTATCTGAGCACGGTCCATTACAGCAATGATGTCGGGCCGACCCAAAACAGGACGGCCCAAGGGTTGACTTGGAAAAGCAGTTTCCTGAAAGTGGTCGAAGACGATGTCATCCGGCGTGTCATGAGCTTGGCTGATTTCTTGCAAAATAACAGCACGTTCGCGCTCCAACTCCGCCTCATTCAATACAGAATTCTGCAAGATATCGCTCAAAATATCAATAGCTAACGGAACATCCTCTTTTAAAACTTTGGCAAAATAAGCTGTGTTTTCCCGTGACGTGTATGCGTTTAAATGCCCTCCGACAGCTTCGATCTCAGCAGCGATCGCATAAGCATTTCGTCTCAGCGTCCCTTTGAACGCCATGTGCTCAAGCATATGGGATATCCCGTTAACCTCAATATTTTCATCGCGTGCCCCGGCATTCACCCATACTCCTATAGATGCAGTTTCCACGGTCTCCATGCGGTCTGTTACAATACGCATACCATTGGTAAGGGTTGACTGATGGATATGGCGGAACTCTCTCATATGTTAATCCGTTGTTCGATGAAGGACTTTATTTCATTTAGGTTATTTTTGAGCACGTTAATATTTTCTTTGCGGATAAATAAGTCTTTGAGATGTGTTGGTAGCTCTGGCCGAATACCTGAGGCATTTTCTACAGCATCAGGGAATTTTGCCGGATGAGCGGTTGCGAGTATGGCCATGGGTGAGGAGGAATGCCGCCGTTTCTGCCGAGCCGCTGCTACACCGATAGCTGTATGCGGGTCGAGTAAGTAACCCGAGCGTTTGTATTCGGCGCCAATTAATTTTTTCGTCTCAGAGTCGTCAAAGCGTGCACCATCAAACAATTGTGAGGCTTCTTTTACGACATTTGCCGTAATTTCAAGGCGACCGGTGTCTCGGAATTCTGAGAGTATTTCCTGTATTTTGTTCCCGTCACGGTTGAAAAGTTCGAACAACAAGCGTTCGAGGTTAGACGAGATTTGGATATCCATACTGGGACTAATAGTTGTGTGTACATCAGAAATTTCCATCTTTCCAGACGAAAAGAACCGAGTCAAAATATCGTTTGAGTTAGAGCCAACTACGAGATGTTCAATGGGCAAGCCCATTCGTCTTGCAGCATAACCTGCGAAAATATTACCGAAGTTTCCAGTCGGCACAGCGAAAGCGATGGGCCGATCTGGTGCACCTAATTTTAAGGCCGCCCAAAAATAGTAAGTGATTTGCGCCGTGATTCGTGCCCAATTAATGGAATTGACAGCTGAGAGATTATGTTTGTCCCGGAAGGCATGGTCATTAAATAAAGCCTTAACAGCATCTTGGCAGTCATCAAAGGTACCTTGCAATGCAATGGTATGAATATTGGCTGTATGTACTGTGGTCATTTGTCGGCGCTGAACCTCTGACACACGACCATGGGGATACAGTATAAAAGTATTTATATTAGACCGGTTTTTTAGCGCTTCAATGGCTGCGGAGCCAGTGTCTCCTGACGTGGCACCGACTATGCAAATTCTCTCTCCACGTTTCGTCAATACATGGTCAAAAAGAGGCCCAAGAAACTGCATGGCGATATCTTTAAACGCAAGTGTAGGACCATGGTACAATTCCACCAGCCATTCATCATTTCCAAGGTTGGCTATGGGCACCACTGTATCAGAGGAAAAATGACTGTAAGCCTCAATAATGATTTTTTTAAGCGCGTTATTACTCAAGGTATCGCTGACAAAGGGTTTAAGTACTTGATGTGCCAACTCCTGATAACTGAGGCCACGCCAAGAGGAAATTTCGGTTTTTGAAAAATGGGGCCAGCTCTTGGGTAAATATAGCCCACCATCCCGAGCCAGCCCGGTTAGAAGAACTTCGTCAAAGCCGAGAACCGGAGCTTGACCTCGAGTACTAACGTATTTCAAGCGTGTCCCCCTATACATGGCAAACTTAAATTTAAGCAGAGCACAATACCTCTGCCGGTCGAACTGGACAAGTCCCAGATAACCCGGCTATTACTTTTACAGTGACGCTATAACCTAACTCTAGTTCGCTTTCGCGACTTGAAAAACGGGTTAAAAATTTGCTGCTCTTGCTCTAACGGGTCATTAAGTTTAAACGGCCGTTTATGAGAGCCTCAATTCAAACTTTGGTGCAATGTCGACTGACTGGTTGGTTATGTGCAGTTGGTGTAGTGGTTGTGTGGTCTGGTTGGTTGGTTGTATCGCGCTTAGGTGTGGTCCAAAATTTAACTATTTATGATTTAATGATGTTGCGGTTTTCCTTCGCCTTGGGAGCTGTCACACCGCTGTTGTGGCGTTATTGGCCGCGTCACCTAAAATGGTGGCAAATCGCACTTTTTTCTGTGGGACAGGGCGTGCCATATTTAGGGCTGGCTTTCGGTGGGTTCCAATTTGCGCCTGCATCTCACGCCGGCGTCATGATGAACGGTACATTGCCGATAATTGTCGCTTTGATTGGATGGGTTTGGCTCAAGGAGAAACCGATTCTTAGCCAAATCTTTGGAATGGTTATTATTTTATTGGGGTGCGGTTTGATAGCTCTGGACCGGGGGGTGCGGGGAGTTGAGCACGATGTATGGATTGGGCATTTGATGTTCATAGGGGCATCCAGTTTTGTTGCGTTTAATTTAGTTTTTACGAAAGTATGGAACTTGACCGCTCTTCAAGCCGTAGTGCTGATGCCAAGTGTCAATCTGGCATGGTTTGGTCCGATTTATCTGGCTGTATTGCCGAGTGCTCTTCGAGAAGCCCAATGGCAGGAGATAGTATTGCAAGGTATTTATCAGGGGTTTGGGCCGAGTTTTGTAGGTGTTTTTTTATTCACTACGGCGATCCGCGTAATCGGCACTGCGTCGACAGCGGCGGTAATGGCCCTCGTACCAGCTATGGCTGCACTGATTGCGATCCCCGTCCTCAATGAATGGCCAAGCTCGTTTGTATGGGTTGGGATCGCCGTAGTTACTGCGGGAATTGTGCTTGCTACGCACATAGACAAAAAATACTGATTCGTTGAACGAGCAAAATATCTTGATGTATTAAAATACTGTAATGCAAGTCATTTAAAGAGGGCCTTGCCCGTTATCTAACGCCCAGGCCATTTTAAATATTTTGTCAATGAGTTTAACTCTAACTCTAAGCCAGTTGAGCACTAGTAATCCCCGCCTCGACTTTCCACGAAGAGATAATTGATGGCACACCCGTCAGTTTCAATCTAGGCATCCCTGAAATTAGCTTGTTTGCAACACAGCATACTGTATCTAAAATTCATTGATTAGAATATCAGTTTCCCTTTTACAAATATTTGTGCGCGCACCTAAATCCGAGAGAATAAAAGGAATAGCTTGTCTGATCTGTGGCATGATGAACGGCACACCAAGGCAATACCCAAAACTTGCGAATGCCAGAGGCCCTAAGACAAAAGCATTGTTAACAGGCATACTGTCATGCCCGATAGCTCGGCTAAATTTATCGGTCGCTAACCCAACGCCTAAATCTGATGTTTTTGCGATACCGCGCTTGATAAGTGAATGCAGCAAAGGATTACTAGTTTTCTCCGGTCGGGTCTCGGGGCCGACACATATGACTACAAAGTCAAGGGTATCACGGTACGCCTCGCCATTAGTCTCATCCTGCCATTCAACAATGATCCTGCGGCAATCTGATCGCGCAGCAGTTAATTTGCCGCGCTGTTGTTTAAACCATCCCTGTGCTTTAGCGGCGATTAACTGTTCATTCGTTTGCGGAGAAAAACGGTAGCGGTGGATATCATAATAGGGTCCCGCATGCCTCATATAGCGGCGTTTTTCCTCAATTGGTAGATGCACCCAAACATCGCGTGCGGAGTCCCGAAGATCATCAAAGGCAGACTGCCACGGTAATCCGGAGGCTTCAGCTTTTTTTACATCTGAACGGATAGCACGAAAGATCTCTAAGACGGTTCGAAGCCGACCGTGTTTTTTTGTAAAAAGTGATGGTCGTGCAGCGACACGATCTAGTATATGTTGCTCAAATCCGGCATGTGAGCGAGGTCTAACAGTGGGTTGCAAACCTCGTCTTGACAAAGCGGTGACAACGCCAGTGTGGCCTTTCCGTTTGAGTAATGTAACGACATCTGCCGCTGTCAGACCATTCCCAATAATTAGTCCTCGCGCATTATTTGGCAGAGCTTCGAGGCTATCCACATCCCAAGGGTTCGGAACTAAAGCGGGATGGGTCTCGAGTTTACCAGTGAAAGGGAAAGGAATGCTTGGTTTGTAATTGCTTGTTGTGATCAAGATGGAATCTGCACGAAGAATTGACCCCGAAACCATTTTGATCAAAAAGCTTTTCCCATGTTGTTTAACATCAATCGCAGAATCACGGACGTGCGTAAGCGTCGACCCTGATGGGTTTTCAATTGCGTGCCGCTTGAATTGGGCGGAGACAAAATCGCCAAAATCGCTACGTCGAATAAATAAGCTGCCATCGATGGCTCTAGCCTCTGGATCACACTCGAGGCCAACTGTCTGTAAAAACCAGTCATCAAGCGCGGCGCGTTCATCGGGAATGACGAAGTGAAGACTGCTTGGTGCGTTGAGCCGATGGTCGGGATGACGAGAAGAATAAGCGACTCCAGCTCCGACATCTTTGCGAGGCTCAACCACGATAATAGTAAGTGGGTGAGGGCTCAGCCGGGACAGATTAATGGCTGCTGTTGTGCCAGTGTAACCACCACCTAAAATTACAACAGTCTTCATACGGTTGCCCTCATGATTTTTTGCAGCATACGTGACTGTGTAAATTGCGATTCAAGCAATTACACCCAAGTAAAAAGAGCATTGGAGGAAGTGCCGGTCTAGTTATCCAACGTATCCTCATTGCTGAGTAATTCAAAGGCCGATTGTCACAAGTAAGCTTCCACGGTCGTCAATAGCAAGGGTGCAGTCAGAGTTTAGGACGGTGGTGGACTCATTCTCCTCGACAATAATGGGCCCTTTTAGCATCGAGCCGGGGCACAATGTGTTACGGCGGTATATGGTATGTCTGACGTAACTATCCGAAATGGGGCAATACGCCTCTCTATGACCGAACGGCGCTGTGCTCCCCTTTGCTCGAGTTGAACTACTAAAATCCCCGATACGTGCTGGGGCAGAAGCACTTAATCTGATATTAACAATCTCGAGTTCTAGGTCGTCATATATCCGACCGTAAAGTTTTCTATAAGCCAAATTAAAAGCCGTGATGATATCGGCAGGAAAAGTTTTAGCTGAGAGATCTTGTAACTCGATTATGACATTCTCATGATATCCTTGACCAAGATATCGCATGTCAATACTGAGTTCGTCCGTGATATCTTCCTCTGCGATATCTCTTGGCATGCGAGCTCGGCACTCGAGCGCCATTTCGTCGAAAAGCGCCATTAAGTCGATGCTGGATACTACGGAGAGAATACTCGGCATGGAGCGAACAGTGTCAAAGGAAATGGGGGCAACAATCATGCCCAAGGCAGATGCGACACCAGCGTTCGGGGGGACTAGCACCCTATGAACGCCCAACCGTCGGGCCAAGTCGACTGCATGGACCGGGCCTGCGCCGCCAAAAGCAACCATCGTATACTTCCCAGGGTCCTCGCCGCGCTCGGTGACATAAACTTTAGCGGCGGACGCCATATTCTCGTTTACAATACCGAAAACTCCCCGCGCCGCCTCTTCAATGCTTAGGCTTAATGGCTCGCCAATTGCAACTTTAAGAGCATGCTCGGCGGCGGCCCGATCGAGCTCGAGGTCTCCACCCAGAAAATGTTTTGGGTCTAGATATCCAAGAACTAGATCAGCATCTGAGACTGTTGGTTTGGTGCCGCCTTGCCCATAACACGCTGGCCCGGGCGCTGCGCCAGCGCTTTTTGGCCCTACTTGGACCGTGTCTACCTCAGTTACCCGTGCAATCGACCCACCCCCAGCGCCTATCTCCATGAGATCCACTACCGGAATGCGGACTGGAAAACCACTGCCGGTTTTGAAGCGATGCACATGTGCAATTTCAAACTCGGTCGTTTTCGCAATACGACCCTCATTTACAAGACACATTTTTGCCGTGGTCCCGCCCATGTCGAAGGCAAGCACATGATCAAGGCCCGCTAGCCGAGCGTAATGCGCTGCAGCTAAAGCGCCTGCAGCGGGACCCGACTCGATAATTTGAACCGGATAACTTCGTGCAGTCTCTGAGGTTGTTGTACCTCCACTGGACAGCATCATTAACAATTCACTGTCAGCACCCGCTTCTTGCATCCGCGTATTCAATTTACTCAGGTACTCTCCAGTTGCGGGCTTGGCATAGGCGTTGATAACGGTGGTTGATGTGCGTTCAAACTCTTTAATTTCAGGTAGTACATCGGACGATAATGAGACAGGAATATCTGGCGCAATCTCGTGAATTATATCACCAATTAGCTTTTCGTGTGTTGGATTTACGTAGGAATGAAGCAAAACTACCGCAATGGTTTTGACATTATTTTTGAGAAGGAGAGCTATAGCTTCACGAACACTTGATTCCTCAAGTTTTTGAAACACGGTCCCGTCGGCATAGACACGCTCTAAAACTTCCAAGCGGTTCGGTCGCTGGACAAGGGGCTCAGGAAAACTGATTTTTAGATCATATCCGTCGTAGCGTTTTTCACGCCCTATTTCTAAAATGTCTCGTGTCCCCGGGCTAGTGATCAAGCCTGTTTTCGCGCCTTTGCGCTCAATTACCGCGTTAATTACCAGTGTCGTCCCGTGAATATGATAAGTTAGGTCTTTAAGTGATTCGGGTCCAAGTGCTGCAACACCTTGACTAACAGCCTCTGATGGATCGCTCGGTGTGGTCAGGCATTTGTGGATGCGAACCTCACCGGTTGCATCGTTGGCTAAAGCGAAGTCTGTAAAGGTGCCCCCGATATCAGTCCCTAAACTCTTTGCCATGCTCAGTTATCCGCTTTGTAGCCGTAGAGCTTTGAGGCTGCTTCGACGCTAATCAGTCCATAATCCAGATCCCGCTGGATCATTGCTTCAGAACGATCCTCTGGATTACCCAACCCTCCTCCGCCGGGAATTCGGCACAAGAATTTGTCGCCGGGGTTCAGTTCCCGTTGTATGCCCGAGTTTTGGGTCGACCCGTTAATATAAAGTTCACCTTTCTTTGCATTTCCACCCCCCAGAAATCCGGGAACTGATAGCGTAAGACGTCCCGCTCGAAAGCTTGCTAATATCGCGCCGTCAGGACCTTGTGGACCCTTAAGGACCTCGACTTCAAACACCTGCCCGAGACCGCCACGATATTTGCCGGCGCCGGCGCTATCCGGCCAAAGCGCGCGCTGATGGATTAAGATGGGAATATCACTTTCTAAAACTTCAATGGGCGTATTACCAACGTTAACCGGGAACGATAGACACGAGACACCGTCCCGATCAGGCCGAGCGCCTAACCCGCCATTTACGACATTCAAGGGAGCAAAGCTGCCACCATCGCGGCGGCGTCTTCCAAAGTAATATTGTCCCCACATAGGTGTTGAGCCTGCGCCCGCTGTAATTCGGTTGGGAATAGCATCTGCAAGGGCTTCGAAAATAACTTCAGCCAAGTAGTTACCAACGGATGTACGTGCAAAAACAGGGGCAGGAAAGGTGCAGTTTAAAATAGACCCTTCATCAGCCTTAATGGTTAGCGGTTTTAATGTGCCCTCGTTCATTTTAATCGGCAGCTCAAGCAGTGCGTTAACAGCAAAAGTTGTGTAGGAGCACGCATATGTATACGTGCAATTTATGGCTGTTGGTACTTGGTCAGATGTGCCTGCAAAATCAATTGCCATGTTATCATTAGCGATAGTAACCGTACATTTTATCGTTATCTCTTCACCGTCGTCGATTCCAATCGTACAGATAGATGTGAAGACACCGTTCGGGATTTTTAAAATTTCTGATCGGGCAAGAGCCTCCGAGCGTGCGATCATCTCATCTGCGACAATTTGCAAGTCTGGCCACCCTCGTTCTCTACACATTGCGACTAAGCGCTCCGCACCGACGTGATTGGCTGCAAATTGTGCCCTCAAATCTCCTAAAACCGTCTCCGGGGAGCGAACATTATTTTGGATAAAAGCTAAGACATCGGTATTTAGTTCGCCAGCTTTGAAAATTTTTAAATGCGGAATGCGGAGCCCTTCCTCGTAATTATCGCGGCTCTCAATCGTAGCCCGTCTGCCGCCAATATCTACGTGATGGCAGCAAGTAACAGTGTAGCCAATAATTTTGTCCCTGAAAAATACAGGCGTTGTAACCGTAATGTCGTTATGATGTCCCGATCCATGCCACGGATTGTTACCTATAATGACGTCACCATTTTGCAATTCATGGGGTGGGTTATCTCTGAGCATGTGATGAAGCATAGAACCCAATGGGCCGCACAGACCGGGGGTCGACTCGGGGGACTGAGCTAATAACCGCTGGTCTGCATCGAAGATCGCCGCCGCGTAATCGTTTACATCACGGACTACAGTGGAAAAAGAAGTGCGCTTGAGAGTTGCTGCCAATTCGTCGACGGTTGCATTAAACCGGCGCCAGAACATTTCTAAGGTAATTGGGTCAATTTCGTGCATTGGAACCTCCTTGTAATCGGGTAACTCTACTTAGTCTGGGTAACTGCGACAAAATTAACAATCGTATCGTGCCCTGAGGTGTCTCTCGAAAACATCAGGATCTAAAGATTTACCTGTGGCATTTATAAGTAAATTTGGTCCGTTTAAAAGGCGGGCCTTACTATGGATGTTATTTGATAACCAAGCGAGAAGAGGTTGGAAGTTTCCTTCGGCAATGCTTGGCTCGATTGACGTATCTTGATATTTTGCAGCGTCGAATAATTGCGCTGCAGTCATGGCACCAATTGTGTAGGTCGGAAAGTAGCCCCAAGCTCCGTCATACCAATGCAGATCCTGCAAACAGCCTTCACGATCAGATGGTGGGGTGATACCGAGCAAGTCCCCCATACCGTCGTTCCATGCGGTGGGAAGCTCGTTTAAGGTCAGGTCTCTGTTTAAAAGTGCACGCTCCAATTGATAACGCAGAATTATATGCGCCGGATAGGTGACTTCGTCCGCATCAACACGGATGAAGCTGGGTTCAACGCGCGTGTATAGGCGATAAACGTTATTGATATCCCAAGCGGGGCCGGACCCGAGGAAAATCTCTTTCATGATCGGTACGGCCCACTCGAGAAACTCCCGTGAGCGGCAAACCTGCATCTCAATTAGTAAGGATTGGCTCTCATGGAATCCCATGCCAAGAGCTTCTCCAACTGGTTGTCGACGCCACGGTAGCGGCAATCCGCGTTCATAAAGGGCATGCCCAGTCTCATGCAAAACGCCCATGAGGCTTGATGTGAAGTCTCCCTCGTCATACCGCGTTGTGACTCGCACATCTTCTGGTATTCCTCCACAAAATGGATGGAGGCTAACGTCTAAACGACCATGATTGAAGTCGAAACCGAATGCTGCCATGAATTTCTTAGCGAGGGATTTTTGTTTTGAGATTGAGAATGGCCCTATGGGTTTTTGCGATGGAGGAAATGCTTGCTGGCGATCAACTACTCTCTGAATAAAGTCTGGCAGGAAATGCCGGAGTTTGGTAAAGAGCTGGTCGATATTGGCGCTTCTTCCGCCGGGCTCATAATCATCTAGAAGAGCATCGTAAAGTGACAGGCCAGTTGCTTCTGCCTTTGCTTGACCGACCTTACGGGTGAGGTTAAGCACTTCTTGCAATGCTGGCTTAACCGCCGGGAAATCGGCTTCGGCGCGGGCCTCGCGCCATGTTGTCTCGCATATCGAGCACGCGCGGCTTGATGCCACAACCAGATCTTCTGGCACGGAATTCGCTTTTAATCGAATGTGGGCCATTTCCCGCAAATTAGCTTTTTGCCAACCGTCTAGTTCATTAATATTTTCCTCGGCCTCAGCAATCAAGTCGCCAATATCGGGTGCAGTGATTAAACCGTGAGTGACTGCCCGCAATTCGGCCAATTGAGCGCCACGTGCTGTCGCGCCGCCTTGGGGCATAACAGTAGCAGCATCCCAATTGAGAACGCTTGTCGCCTCGGATAATAGCGCGATACGGTGGAAACGGGTCTCAAGCGTTTTGTAGGCAACTACTGGTGGGACCATTGGTAATATTCCTCGAAGTGACGTGAACCTTAGTAAATAGTAATTTATATGTTGTTTATGCTAATTGAAATTAGTTCCCTGACGTCCGCCTTGTTTTCCATTTTTTCAATCCAGCGCAGGCAATTATTTTGAGCATTTGATGTAAGAATACCCTTCGTAATGGCGCGGAATTTTGATTTAATTTGATCGGGCGTGAATGGATTTCCGGGGCTCCCCTTGCTGGCCGAAATCTGCTTATTAAATTTCCTTCCGTCTTGGCACGTCACCGTTACCTTAGCGGCATGGCGGTGCTTGGGCCCCTTAGCATCAATTTCAGGGTCTATGTGCGCGCAGATGCGTGATGCCATCTCAAGAACCCGTGGATCTTCTATCATCGCTTGGGTGAATTGGCTGATGAACGCTTCTCCCTCAAGCGCCATTACAGCAAGGCCGAAGAAAAGGTTCATCTGCGCTGCGGTAACGCTTTGGGCTTTATAAGGCCAAGCGCAATGTAAGTAGGTTGGTGTGCTAACGGCAACATCGATAGACTGAATATCATTACTTGAGAGTTTATTCTCTGTCCGAATTAAACTTAGCGCATCTAAGCAGCAATGAATTGAAGTTACCGTGGCATATGGCTTGAAGCCTGTGCTTAATAGTTCCCACTCCCTGCCAAGGCCTGAAATAAGCCTTTGAGGTTTAGGCGTTGTGCTATGAGTAGAGAGAAAACCGCCATATTTGGCCTCCACGACATCTGTTATTCCTGTGAAGCCCGATGCTGCCAGCAAAGCGGCACGAAGGCCTGTTTCCGCTGCGCGCCCTGAATGTAGCCGTTTTACCATGGCTCCCTCTTGAGCTGCCATGAGGCCCGCACCCAAAGAGCCCGCGATGCCCAACGCATGTTGGGTAGTAATGGGTCCAAGTGACAGTAGCCGAGCTGCAGTTGCCGCAGCTGTAAAAACGCCGGTTGTACCCTGTGGATGAAAACCATTGATTAGTAAGCTGGGTCCCGCCGCTGAACCAATTCGCGCACCTACCTCGTAACCAGCCGCGACTGCGGTCAGAAAACTTTTTCCGTTTAAGCCATTTTCACGTTCGATGAGAGAAAATGCAACTGGTAGTGCAAGTGAATTTGGGTGAATGATAGAATCACGATGTATGTCATCCAACTCAAATGCATGGCCTGCTGTACCATTGACTAAAGCCGCCACCGCAGCTGGAACCTTGAGGTTTATCCCAAATATAGTGGCCTCTGGTTTGCCGGCTTCAATTTGGGCCATCTCTGCAATCTTTTGCGTCCAAGGAAGTGTTGCGCCATGGATGATGCAACCAAGGCCATCGAGAGTAGCATATTTTAAATGATTGATCACAGCATCTGGTAAATCTTGGTAAGTTAAGTTCGCTGCAAATCCAGCGAGTGCAGCAGTGGCTCCCCGTGGTGCCAGTAAATGGTCAAGGCTCATGTTTTTTTGCCCTTATGCTGCAGGCCCCGATGGGAAGCTGAGCATTTAGAATATCTTGATCGAGGGATGGGGGAAGATTGTCCATAGTTTGTTTAACGCAAGCTCTATTAAAATAGAGGGGTTTGTGGGAGTCTCCCATATCTTTATTTTTAAATGTTTCGACTACACACATGAGTTGTAAACCACCGAACAGATCAATGATTTAGAGTGTTTGATGGCCAGCCACGCTTCTACACAAAGTTTACTACCTCCGTCAGACAAGAGGGATGAATACTATTCGATCAGCTAAGAGTGCAACGAAAATGGCAAACAGATAGATAATAGAAAACAGAAATAATGGTCGCGCTAACATCACATCTTCAGATTTCCAAACTCTCCAAAGACGACGCCATAACTCAACACCGAGCCCTAGCGCAATTAGGCCATAACAGATACCAGACATACCCAATGCAAGTGGTGATAGTGTTGCCGGTATCAGGAATGCTGTATAAATAAGCATCTGACGTTTAGTTTCTTTTTCTCCCACCACGACTGGCATCATCGGGATATCGGCAGCGGCATAATCGCTCTGGCGGAACAAAGCTAACGCCCACGAATGTGGCGGTGTCCATAAGAAAATAATGGCAAACATTGCGATTGAACCCAGTCCAATGTCATCGGTAACTGCGGCCCAGCCAATCATTGGAGGAAATGCCCCCGATACCCCACCGATAACGATATTCTGTGGCGTCCTGCGTTTAAGCCATATGGTATAAACGAAAACGTAATAAAGGATTGTCATGGCCAGAAGGAGGGCAGCAGTGGAGTTGACCCATATCGCCATTACGGCGGTTGCACTCAGAGACAATACGATGCCGAAGTATAATGCTTCCATTGGTGAGAGACGCCCGGCCGGGATGGGGCGGTCTTTTGTCCGAGTCATGACGCGATCGATATCCTTGTCATACCACATATTAATCGCACCGGATGCGCCCGCGCCTGCTGCGATACAAATTACTGCAACAAGGGCCCGGTCGAGATCAATACTACCGGGGGCAAGGATTAAGCCACATGCCGCAGTAAACACAACTAAAGACATAACTCGAGGCTTCAGCAAGACGGCGTAATCCCGAATCCAGAAACGGTGTCGCTCTTCATTTAATTCAGCGGTTTCAACTTCGCGCTGTTTGGAGATTTGCATATGGCTGCCTGACTAACCCTGCTATGATCCTAATGCCCGCTTCTTATACGGCAAAGATCGTGGATATGACCAGCCTTCATATAGTTTAGCATTTCGATTTACTTCCCGCGCAATAATGCACTGGAACAAATCCAGATGAACATAATACCTCCAGCGACAGCTACTAGCGCACCGATCCCGTTTACATACATACCGATCACGGCGCCCATAGCTTCCAAATCCTGCTCGGGGCCCGCAGTTTTACGCGGCGCTCCGTAACCGCCCGCAAGAAAAAGCCCGGAACTAGCTAATATTTGACCCCATGCATACATGTGAATGAGGGCCCGTGTAGAGTGTGTTAAGAGCACAGGACGTCCACACAATGGCATGAAAAACTGAAGAAATAAACCTATGAATACGATGTTTACTCCGCCAATCACTCCATGGTAGTGGGCCGGTGTGCGCGTATCCGCACCGTCCACAAAGAGGCCGAAAAAGCTCCCAACACCGAACACAACAAGGGATAGTATCAAGCATAAAAACGCAGGCTGCTCCCATGGTAATTGGCTACGGCTACGCACTGTGAATACAGTTTTCAAAATCTGCGTTGCCGCCAGCAGGCATGGCGGAGCCAGCGCAAATTGTAACCGTGTGAAGGCTGTTGTTTGCTCAAACGAAAAAGCCTCAAATATCAGATAAAAAAGGGGTCCCATTGCGGCTGATGATAGCAATAAAACGAGGGCCAATGACAGCAAGCGTGGGTGCATTGCTGGCTCCCGAAGTGCTAGGCCTCCAAGCACGTACCAACCACCAAGCATTAGTGCCACGTTGAGAAATTGGAGGATATGGCCGCCTCCCCAGAAAAGATGTTCGTTGAACACGCTGTCCACGGGCGATCCTGAGAGGGCGTTTCCAGCTAATATGAAGCAAGCGAAAGCTAAAATAAGAAGAAGAGCCCCACTCAGTGCACTCATTCCGACTGGTTCTAACGGACCAAGCCGCTGTGGGATCACTTTTATGAAACGGATAATAGCGATCACAAAACCCACGGATAGCATGGCGAGGCCGCTGTAGTACAATGGATCAATGATTACAGGGACATAGTTGTTGAGACTGGCTTCGCCCCTATCTAAGAAAGCTGGAACCAATATCAGAGGTTGCGAGAGATACGTAATCCAAAGGGCGGCCTGTCCAATTTTTCGCTCGCTATGACCCCCTGCGGCTATACGGTGAGAGCCAATTGTCATCAAAGCGCCTAAAATACATAAAAACCAGACTACAAATGCGAATATAACGTGTATCACCAAGCCTTTTTCAAAAAAATGTACGGGCCAGGGAAACGCCGCCCCCGCACCCGGTATCCGTGAGATCGCAAGTAACAAAGCGAAGACCCCGGCTGTAGATAGGGATAGCAAGCCCAACCCACACCAGCCGCGCAACTCAGCTTGAGCTTTTGCATCAGCCATTGCAGATTGAAAACCTGCATAGATATCCCAGCGTTGCTCTTGGGCGGGACGAAAAGCACTCATGTTAATTGTTTAATCAACAACTTTAGGCTGAATACGGGTAGATGTGGACGGCCATCAAGTAAATGATGACGCCGGAAACACCAACGTACATCCAAATTGGCCAAGTTTTACGGGCTATTTTGCGGTGTAGTTGGAAATCGCTGTTCAGCGCGCGTAATAAAGTCCACGGAACCATTAGGACGAGTGATAAAGCCGCCACTACATGAACGGCAAGAAACGAGAAATAAATGGGCCTTATCCAGCCCTCCCCGCCGAATTTTGCAAATCCAGAATTAGCTTTATAAACGACATAGGTTACCAAAAAAAGTGCCGAAACCGCCACGGCTCCCATCATACATATTTTGTGGTGTTTGATATCACCACCTCGAATAAAATGATATCCTGCCAGTAAAAAGACTACTGAGATTGCGTTCAATAAAGCATTTACATGCACTAAGTCTTGGATACCAAACATAAATGGGAACCTTTAGCTAGAGGGTTACAGGCCACCGGCAGTTTTTTAGAACATCTTCACAAAAATACTTAAGTACATAAATAACGCAAAGCCAGCCAAAATGAGGCCAAGAACCCAATTTTTTTTTCGCATTTTGTTGTTATCCGCATAATTTATCCTATTTGTTATTAAGACCGATTCACCCGCAGTTCAATACTTGACCTCGTTTCCACCGGCACTCTAAATCCGTTTCCATGGCTCGCGATAATTACGAACCCACACGACCATCAATCGCGAGCAGTGAGTATATCTCATCGGAACGCTTGCACGACCCAGTGAGGCCAGATAAAAAGTTACAGTAAGTCGGAGTGAGACGGGGCAAATGTAAACCCTTTCAGGGTGTCGAAGGATATCCTAAAAGAAGTCTGTAACCAAATTCTGATCTTAATGTCGGATGGAAAACATGTTCAAAAGACTTATCATAAAAACTTCGGTAGTTTGGCTGGGATTATTAGCTGTTGGTCCCGTTTTGGCTGAAGAGTACGTGGCGCGATCCAAGCCATGGCAAATGTGGTTGCAAGAGCCGATGTCGCCATCTGCTGAAAAAATTAACGATCTCAATGTTCTGCTTCTTTGGATTGAAGTCGGTATTGTAGTTTTTGTTCTTGCCCTTTTGGCATACTGCATAATCCGCTTCAGAGAGAAACGTAACCCAACACCCACCAAGACAACTCATAACACGGCACTTGAAGTCGCTTGGACGGCCATTCCAGTCCTTATTTTAGTTGCCATCGCGGTACCCTCGTTGAAAGTGTTGTATTATACAGATCAAACGCCAAACGCAGAGATGACACTCAAAGTTGCAGGAAACCAGTGGTATTGGACGTATATTTATCCTGACCACGGAGATTTGGAATTCGATAGCAACCCCATACCGGATGACGAGTTGAAGCCGGGTCAGCCAAGGCTGCTGAGCGTTGATAATCCGGTCTACCTGCCGGCAAATACCAATATTAGATTGTTGCTGTCCTCAAACGATGTCATCCATAATTGGGCTATTCCATCTCTCGCAGTAAAGTTAGATAACACGCCTGGCCGGGTAAATGAAACATGGGTGAGGATCAACAAACCTGGCAGCTATTACGGCATGTGTTCCGAGCTTTGTGGGGTTTATCACAGTTTTATGCCAATTCATATTAAGGCATTATCGAGAGAGAACTTCAAAAAGTGGGTAGTTAAGGCAAAACTGGAATTTGCTGCAAATAGCAGATCAGATGAAACTCTTCGCGTGGCTCAAGTTGAAATAAGATAAGTCTGTTTGGGGAGATGACGTGTGACCAAGGTTTTTTTCAAAGAGGTATCGAGTAATGGCTAATTCAGTGGAAGCTCATCACGGGGAGCATGAGCATCACTATCCGGGTTTTTTTACGCGGTGGTTTTGTTCAACCAATCACAAGGATATTGGGACCCTATACCTTTGGGTTGCTATGATTGCGGCTATTATTGGAGGTGTCATGTCGTGGTACATCCGCGCTGAATTGGCTGAGCCCGGATTACAATTGATCTCCAATGATCCGGAGGGCCGCCAATTTTACAACGTTTTGGTTACCGGTCACGGGTTCATTATGGTGTTTTTTGTCGTTATGCCTGCCATGATCGGTGGTTTTGGAAACTGGTTTGTTCCGCTGATGATTGGTGCGCCTGATATGGCTTTTCCGCGGATGAATAATATTAGCTTTTGGTTATTAGCGGCTGGGTTTATTTTGCTCCTGATTGCCGCGTTTATCGATGGTGGGCCCGGCACAGGCTGGACAGTGTACCCACCATTATCAAGTGCAGACTTTCATCCGGGCAGGGCCGTCGATTTCGGTATATTATCGTTACACGTAGCAGGTGCCTCATCAATTTTGGGCGCTATCAATTTTATTGTTACGATTTTTAACATGCGCGCACCCGGCATGACGATTCATCGCATGCCTTTATTTGTGTGGGCAATGCTGATTACAGCTTTCTTGCTTTTGTTGGCGCTGCCAGTTTTGGCGGGCGGCCTTACAATGCTGCTCACTGATCGTAATTTTGGGACCTCATTTTTTGACCCTGGCCAAGGGGGTGATCCAGTTTTATGGCAACACTTATTTTGGTTTTTTGGACACCCTGAGGTGTATATCATTATCCTCCCGGCTTTCGGCATTATCTCGCAAATAGTATCGACGTTTTCAAAAAAGCCTGTCTTCGGCTATTTGGGCATGGCTTACGCCATGGCAGCCATTGGCGTGGTCGGGTTTGTGGTTTGGGCACATCACATGTATACGGTTGGGTTTGATGTCAATACGCGAGCTTATTTCACCGCAGCAACAATGGTCATTGCCGTGCCTACTGGCGTGAAAATTTTCAGTTGGCTTGCAACAATGTGGGGGGGATCAATTCGCATGGAGGTACCGATGATGTACGCGGTTGCGTTCATCTTTTTGTTCGTAGTCGGCGGTGTCACCGGCATTACTTTGGCAAACTCAAGTGCTGACCTGGTGTTCCACGATACTTACTACGTCGTTGCACACTTTCACTATGTCATGGGGATTGCCGCGATTCTCGGTATGTTTGCTGGCTGGTATTACTGGATTGGTAAAATGAGCGGTCGCCAGTATCCGGAAACTCTATCGCGGTTACAATTCTGGTTGTTTTTCATTGGTGTTAACGTATTGTTTTTTCCACAACACTTTTCTGGCTTTGCGGGCATGCCTCGCCGTATTCCAGATTATCCAGACGCCTATGCACCTTACAATTATATTTCGTCGATTGGGGCCTTGATAACCGCTGTTGGCACCTTGCTGTTTTTTGTCGTATTGTGGAGAACATACGCAGCAGGAACTAGAGTTGGGGCGAACCCGTGGGGCGAGGGTGCAACAACGTTGGAATGGTCCGTAGACTCTCCTGCACCTTGGCACACACATGAGGATTTACCGGACATGGCCGGCAAGGCACCAGCCGAATAACTGGCAAAGACAGGTAAATCGGAAAACGGGAATGGCTAGCCTTCAGACTAGAAATCGGCGAATAGCAATAAGTCTTGTAACGCTTGTAGTTGGAATGTTGGGCTTAGCTTACGCTTCGGTTCCGCTTTACGAGTTGTTTTGTCGGGTCACGGGATACGGAGGCACACCGAAGATTAAAATTGCTGGCGCACCCGTAAAAAAGTCAAACGGAACGATTGAGGTTAGATTTGATGCTAATACTAATAAAGCGCTTCAATGGCACTTTAAACCAGTGCAAGTTAAGCAGACCGTAAAGTTAGGAGAGCCAAGCCTAGCTTTCTACCGCGTTAAAAATACAAGTGCTAATTTATTAACGGGGACGGCAATTTTTAATGTGACACCCTTCAAGGCTGCGTCCTATTTTTCAAAAATTGATTGCTTTTGTTTTGTAGAACAAACCTTGAAGCCGGGGCAAGAAATCGACATGCCAGTAGAGTTCTTCGTAGACCCTGAAATTTTTTCGGATCCCAAAACTCAAGAAATTAGCGCGATCACCTTATCCTATACTTTTTATCCCGTTGAACGTGATGAAGACAATGTTGATAGGACGCTGAGCCGAAAAAGTGGAAGTAATGACGAGATTGATAGTTAGATAATTTTTCCGTCGAATGGAGATCATTGATGGTTAGCTCAGAGAAAACCCACCCCTACCACATGGTAAACCCGTCTAAGTGGCCATTTGTGGGCTCGGTTGCGGCCTTTGTGATGGCGACGGGTGGAATTTGGTACATGCATGAAGGACCAATCTGGGGTTTTATGCTCGGTCTCGTAATTATGCTTTATGTGATGTACGGATGGTGGAGAGATGTAATCTTAGAAGCCGAGAATGGACTCGATCATACAGATGTTGTGCGTCACGGCTTGCGCATGGGTATGGTGCTGTTTATTGCCTCAGAAGTAATGTTTTTCTTTGCTTTTTTCTGGGCGTTTTTTGATGCGACGATCCCGTTTTTGAGTCGCACTGCACATGAGGTTTGGCCTCCAGAGGGTATTATCCCTTTTAACACGTGGACCTTACCTTTTTTAAATACGCTGATTCTTCTCACGTCGGGGGCAACGGTAACTTATGCCCATCATGCGATGATGTTGGGAGATCATAAAAGAACTGCGACAGGGCTATTCTGGACGGTCGCGCTTGGCATCTTGTTTACGGGGACGCAGGCATACGAGTATGGTCATGCCGCATTTGGGTTCACTGATGGCATCTACTCGTCAACTTTTTATCTGGCAACGGGTTTTCATGGATTTCACGTGATTGTCGGGACAATTTTTCTTATTGTCTGTTATTTTCGAGTAAAAAAAGGACATTTTACTGCTGAAAACCACGTTGGTTTTGAGGCCGCTGCCTGGTATTGGCACTTTGTCGACGTGGTGTGGTTGTTTCTATTTTGCGCCATATATTGGTGGGGTAGTGCAGGATATGTGTCGCCTACCTGATACCGACTAATCGCACTAATCAAGTAAGGTGTTAAGAGCTTTAGTACCGGCCTTTCCCAAGTCGAGGATAACTATCATAGATCGAGAACCAACAATGGCGAGTGGGAACGGGCGCAGCAAATTAAAATATCAGTTTTCCGGGTTTCCTCATCAAGGATGAGATCATGGTGTTCAGGAGTGCCTTCAAGATACCTTATTTGACACGTTCCACAAAGGCCTGACTCACAGGATGTTTGTACCTCAATACCGTGTTCACGCAAAGCGTCGGCTATCGATTTGTTAACGGGCACATCAATAATATCTCCAGTACTATTCAATTTGACTTGAAATGACGCATTGGTTGCGTTTTCTGGGGCGGCTGGTTGGTGATCTTTGTCGAGAGTAGTGAAATATTCAAAATGGCACGTTCCTTTTGGCCAATTAGCCGCGGCGCTTTTCACAGCTCTCATAAAACCGGGTGGACCGCAATAATATAGGTGGGTGCCGGTCATCGGGTTTCCAAGCAATTCGGAGAAATCATAACTGTGGGCAGGGTCGCCCTGGTCATTATGGATGGTCACGTTGTCTATTTTTGCCAGTTCATTGAGAAACGCAGTCTTCTCTGGAGAACGGACACAATAAATTAATTCGAATTTTAAGCTCTTGGATTGGCAGGCTTTAATCATAGCCATGATTGGGGTCACCCCGATTCCACCGGCTAAAAATAGATGGTTCTCAACATTCTGCGCAAGTGGAAAATTATTCCGAGGGATTGAAATGGTTAAGTAGTCTCCCGCACGTAGTGTGTCATGAATGGCTTTTGATCCGCCGTTGCCAGTCTCTTCGCGCTGTACAGCAAATACATAACGATTAATTTCATCGGGGTCATTGCAGAGAGAATATTGCTTGATTAACCCGTTATCGAGATGGATATCAATATGGCTGCCAGCCGTGAAGGGCGGCAGCGGATCCTCCCCGCCCCCAATCAGTTCGAAAGCATTGATCCCGTTTGCCACGTTTGTGATTGATTTTAAACGCGCATGAAGTGTAATCATCTTGTTACTCGGCATGATAGTAAATTAAATATTATCTTGTCTTGTAACACTGTTATAAACAGTTCCACATTCTAAATTATAAAATAACGTAATTTAATAATAAAATAACGTGGTTTAATAATAAAATAACGTGGTTTAATAATAAAATAACGTGTCTTGGTGTCTAGGCCATGGGAATTTTTTAATAGATTTACTTAATGGTTTTTCTAAAAAAATCTTGCTTAAAGGGGGAATAAATGACTGAAACCGTTAATAGGAGCGACTCATATAACGGGTATTACAAAAAAAAAGCACCAACTCATGACCCCGAGTTAACGGAAACTGGACCAGACACTCCGATGGGTGAATATATGAGGCGATTTTGGCACCCCGTGTGCTTGTCGGACGAACTCACGGATGTGCCAAAGGCAATACGCATCTTGAATGAGGATCTGGTTGCTTTTCGAGACAGGTCTGGGAACATTGGCGTATTGCACCGCCATTGCAGCCACCGAGGCACGTCCTTAGAATTCGGAATAATTCAATCCAAAGGCATCCGTTGTTGCTACCACGGCTGGGTTTGGGATGTTGACGGCAAGTTACTTGAGGTGCCCGCTGAACCTGAGGATAGCAAAATCCCTGAACGTGTTTGCCAAGGAGCGTATCCCGCTTTTGAGCGGAATGGGTTGGTTTTTAGCTACTTGGGGCCGCCAGAGGAACAGCCCGCTTTTCCAGAGTATGATGCATATCGGCAACCTTCAGATAACAAGCTCGTTGCGTTCTCCAACATCTATCCGTGCAATTGGTTGCAGGTTTACGAAAACATTATGGACNATGTGCATACCGCACTTTTGCACAATAACATGACGGTCGAAAGCGTTGAACAAGATATCAAGGATGGGTTAAATTTTCCCGAAGCCTTTAAAGATCTCCCAGTCATGGATTGGGAAAAGACCCGGAACGGCCACGGCTGTACATTTATTGCTGGCAGGAGGGTCGATGAAGACACGGTTTGGGTTCGACTGACGGAGATGGTTTTCCCAGATCTTATCCAGAACGCTAACTTAATGACGTCTGCGCATCAGGTGCGACACACGTCGGTTTGCATGACGCGCTGGCATACTCCCGTCGACGACAAGAATTGCATCTTATTTGGGTGGCGACATTTTAATAAAGAAATTGATTTAAACGGTGACGGATGTGAGGAAGACTGCGGTTACGATAAGATCGATTTTGTGGATGGGCAATGCGAGAGACCATATGCTGTGGGGCAACGTGCCCCCGGTGATTGGGACGCCATTTGTAGCCAAAGGCCAATAGCCGTTCACGCACTTGAAAACCCCGGAACGTCTGATCGGGGCGTATACCTTTGCCGGCAGTTACTGCGGGACTTAGTCCGCGGAAAAACTGGTCTAGACACGACAAAGACTATGAGCAAGGATGGCCGCGAGACAAAACATACGCTTTGTTCCGACAGTACTGTTCACTTGAAACGTGCGGATGACCGAGAAGTAGATAGGCAGCAAATCAAGAAGATAGGGCGCGAGGTATATGGCATTATGGTGGATGCGGACGCGCAACCTTCAATACGACGGCGGGCCTTTATTTTGAGCCGACTCGACGAATTAGACGGCGGTCCGTCCGCGCGCGAAGCGGCAGAATAGTTATTTGCGTGTATGTCACGCCCAGCCGCCGGAGACTGGGAGCACGTGGCCTGTTATGAAGTTACATTTTTTGGATGCAAAAAATGCGATGGTTTCGGCGACCTCTTCGGGTTTGCCTAATCGACCAGAAGGGATATTACCTAGCATCTTCTTCATGGCCTGCGCGTTAGCTAGTAACTCCGGTGGGAAGTAGGTTGGGTTTTCGATGTAGTTTGGGGCGATGGCATTGATTTGAATGTTGAATGGGGCTAATTCCAGCGACAGTGACTTTACCATGTTGTTGCCCGCACCTCTTGCAGACGCATAAATAGAATAATTGGGGATACCGCGTAACGGAGCCGCTGATGTAACCATAACTATTTTTCCACCACCGTGTCTCTTCATATGTGGCACGGTGCGACTAATCAGACGATATGGCCATTCTACTAGTGCTTCGAGCGCATTTCGCATTTCTTGGGGACTCGGTTCATCAATGGGTATGCGGACTGCAGGATAAGCGTCGTTGCTAATTAAGGCATCGATCCGACCAAATTTGGATATTACTTCGTCAATGAGATCTTCAGGTTCTTTTGAGACGGCCGTTGTAATGCCGGCCTCGGTTTTTCCGCCATGACAAATCACAGTTGCACCATATCCCGCAAAAATTTGTGACGCGCGCGGGCCGACAAAATGATCAGCATGAGTGATAATTACGATATCATTTTCCAGCATGACGACTCCACAATTTAAAAAAAAATTAAATGGCAGTCTGGCTGACCGGAGCACACGATGCTAGACCCAATAACAGCGATGTGACCCAAGATTAGTTTAATTGGCCAAGTGAGACATCGCTCGTTGAGGCTGGACTCGAAGAGTAAGAGTAAGAGTTTTGATAGGCGTTTGAAAGATTGGATGTTAGCTAAACGGGTTTTACATATTGGTTACTGATGAAAAAAGTGATTCTGAATTAGAGTATTTCGCTTAAATTTGAGTGGCCAATACCTGACGCAACAGCTTTGTCTTGTCTTAGACCAGCACGTGTTTGGTTATTGAGCAAAAAAAGGCATCATAATTTAATTCTGATGCGACTGATGCTGTGTTTTTGAAGCGTTGCGTTTTTCAGGTGTCGAGTTACTTTGACCCGAGTGCTATGGAAAAGGGAAACGCAATTAATGAATATAATGTCCGGTGGATCGATCTTTCTTTCCCTCCTAAAAGATGAGGGAGTGACACATTTATTTGGAAACCCGGGGACCACCGAATTGCCGATTATGCACGCGATGCGTGAGCATCAAGATTTGAACTACGTGCTAGCAATGCAGGAGAGTTTGGTTGTGGCTATGGCTGATGGATTTGCTCGGGCATCCGGGAGTTTAGCGGCGTGTAATGTGCACGTGGCCCCGGGCCTAGGAAATGCTATCGGGTCAATTTACAACGCTCGTTTCACCGGCACTCCGATAATCATTACCGCCGGCCAGCAAGAGCAGGGGCATGGCCTAACCGAACCTTTATTGTATGATCCTCTAATTCCGATAGCCAATCCCGTGGTTAAATGGGCTACGGAGGTTACAAGGTTAAAAGATTTACCTCGGGTTATCCGCCGTGCCGCAAAAATCGCAACTGCACCGCCAACAGGGCCTGTTTTCTTGTCCCTGCCCGGGGATGTTCTAAATGACGAAGCTGGTATCGATCTCAGTACGTCAACCCGTGTCAATACGCGCGTGCGTCCTGCCGACGACGTGCTGGAAACTTTGGCAGATCGTCTGTTAAAAGCCAGACGCCCTGTTATTATTTGTGGAGACGAATTGGTTCGTTCAGATGCGCTATCAGAGGCATCCCAGTTTTCGGAAGTTTTTGGCGCTGATGTTTTTCAACAAACCGTCCCGTACGGCGCACATTACCTCTCTAATCATGTTTGCTTTATTGGGACGCTGAGCCGCGACCAGCAAGACGTTCGGAACACCCTAGAGCCATATGATCTGATGATAGTTCTTGGTGCCGATGCGCTGCGTATGTCAGTTTGGAGCTCAGTGGATCCATTACCAAATAATTTGCCGATCATACAGATTGGTCTAAATGATTGGGATATGGGTAAGAACTATCCAGCAGAATGTGCGCTTTATGGAGATCTCAAAGAAACTTTGGGTGCGTTAATCCCGGTAATAAAAGAGCGAGGCGGAAAACAGCTAAGTGAACGGGCTAGTGCTGCGCTCACTGATCTGAAAACGCGTAATTGGGCGGCGCGGCGTGCTGATACCGTAGCTCTCGTGAGGGGGGCGACCACGATGGATCCAATGGCACCAGAACAATTTTGTTTATCTGTTGTAGACTCGTTACCCGAAAATGGGGTCGTTGTGCATGAAGGTCTTACATCGACGCGTCTTTTACCGGATCTTCTTGCTTATAAGGACCGCTATAGTTATCACGGTTTTGCTTCGGGTGGTATAGGATGGGCGCTTCCAGCGGCCGTAGGTGTGCAATTGGCAATGCCTGACCGGCCAGTCTGCGCGGTAGTTGGTGACGGTAGCTCAATGTACTCAATTCAGGCACTATGGACGGCAGCAAACAAGAAATTGCCATTGACATATGTCATCGCGAACAATGGGTCGTATCGCATTCTTAAGCAACGCTTAAAGGCTTTTCATCAGAATGAACATTATGTAGGGATGGATCTGGTGGATCCATCTATCGATTTTGTTAGTTTGGCCGGGTCCATGGGTTTGAACAGCGTGCGCGTGAAGACACCAGATGATTTAAGCGAGGCCGTAAAGGCAGGTATGGCGAGTGGGGAACCTAATTTGATAGACGCAGCTGTTGACGGATCGGTGTAGTGGTCGTTTAAATTAAGCCAATTCAACTATACTTTTACAGTCATCCATCATAAGAATCTCAAGTTTTAAAGGTAGTTCTGCAATCATAGTTTCTCCATCAGTCAGATTGTTCCAAATTGGTTGGCTAAAGTAACAATTCCAAGAGCTCTCCTCCTCGTGTGAACTTGCCAGCTTTTGGTCGACATTGATTGGGCAATCTTTCTTACATGGGGACTGATTTAGCGATGTTGCCATCTTGCTTCGCGTTTTTCGGCGAAGGCCGACATGCCCTCTTTTTGATCTTCAGTGCTAAAAGAAGCATGAAATAACCTGCGCTCAAAGTGAACGCCCTCAGCAAGTGAACTTTCAAAAGCCTGATTTACAGCTTCTTTATTCATCATGGCGGCAGGAAGAGACATGCCAGCGATCGAGGCTGCTGCTTTATGTGCCGTATCCTGAAGTTCTGCCAAAGGAACAACTCGTGCTACTAAACCTGCGCGCTCGGCTTCTTCAGCATTCATGAACCTTCCGGTTAGGCAAAGATCCATGGCCTTTGCCTTTCCGACAGCGCGGGTCAAACGCTGGGTTCCACCTGCTCCCGGCAGTACCCCCAGTTTGATCTCTGGTTGGCCGAACTTAGCATTATCCGCGGCGATAATTATATCAGACATCATGGCCAACTCGCATCCCCCGCCTAGGGCGAAACCGGCAACTGCGGCAATCGTGGGCTTTCGGCACTGGGCTAATCGTTCCCACTCATTGGTAATAAAATTGTCCTTATACACATCCATGTAGGATTTCGGTTGCATTTCCTTAATGTCGGCACCTGCAGCAAAGGCCTTCTCGGATCCTGTAATCAATAGGCATCCAATGTTATCTTCAGTTTCAAGTTCATCGATGGCACTAGCAATCTCGTGCACGAGACTAGAGGATAATGCATTCAGCACTTCTGGGCGATTGAGGGTAATTTTTCCAACACGTTCTAATTTTTCAACTATGATATATTCATAAGCCATACACAAACTCCGCTAAGGCAGGGACAGAAATTATAATCAATATACAGATACTTACTATCCTTGATAGCTATCGCCAAGTATGATTTTGTCCCGTAATGTTTTACTAATACAGGGATCTAAGCGCTTCGCCCTCTTCGAGGAGCCAGCTCAAAAAGCGCCGCATTCCGTGCCCTACGCGCCGTTCACTGGGCCACACCGCGTAATAACCAAGTTCGCGGGCCAAGGGGGCGGAAAATGGGCGGACAAGAGTCCCAGCAGCGAAAATATCATGTAATAAATGCGTTTGCCCCATCGCAATGCCGAGCCCCTCCATGGCTGCTCGATATGTTAGAAGCGAGCTATCGAACATCTGGTCGCGTTCGCTGGCTTGCCTTGTCCAATTATTGGCGATTAACCAATCGTTCCAATCACGTCGCCGATAATGGGAGCGAAGGATCGGTGCATTGGCCAAGTCACGGGCATCATCGAGTTTGCCGAGACGTTCGATTAATTTTGGACTGCATACGGGTTCGATGAGGTCATTGAATACTTGGATTGCTTCCAAGCCCTGCCAGTTACCGTCGCCAAATTGAACCGCGATCTCTAAGTCTTTACGGGAGAAGTCAACGGGCTCAATACCCGTTTCGAGACGCACATTACAATCGGGATGCTTCGCTGAAAACGTGGGTAAACGAGCCAGAAGCCAGCGTGCAGTAAATGTTGGATAAACTTGTACCCGGACAGTGCGCGGATCATTTCCTGATGCCAATTGGCGGGTAGCCTGTGCGATGGAGTCAAAGGCAGGACCGACATCACGTAGATAAGTTCGGCCGACATTCGTCAACCGAACGCGGCGGCCATGACGTTCAAATAATTTTACCCCTAGCGCATTCTCTAAAACACCCACTTGGCGGCTAACGGCTGCTTGTGATACACGCAGTTCTGCTGCAGCGGCTGTAAAACTGTCCGATTGAGCGGCGGTCACAAACGTATATAAAGGGTTAAGAGGCGGAAGGTTTGCGGACATAAAATAACCATTTGTTATTTAGAAATAAGTATTCAGCTATGGCGATTGCTGAAAATCAAGATAAAAATACTAGAGATACTAACTCTAAACATTTTAATGTTGAAGATATTAAGCTTATGGATTTTTTATTCAGCGAAGAGCAACAGATGTTTCGCGACGCAGTATGTGGTTTTGCTGAGCGTCATTTAGCCGCTGGCGCTCTTGATCGTGCCTATGGCGATCGATTCCCTCTCGATGTTGCAAAGTTAATGGCTGATCAAGGTTTGCTTGGCATAACAGTGTCTGAAAAAGCGGGAGGCCTTGGTGGCACACTGATCGATGCCGTGATTGCCATCGAGACAATCGCTGCAATTTGTCCGCGAAGTGCGGATGTTATTCAAACAGGTAATTTTGGTGCTATCCGGGTATTAGGTGAATATGCCAGCGAGGATCAACGCGAGCGCTACCTGCGACCTTTATTAAACGGTGAAAAATTAATCTCGGTTGCCATGAGTGAACCTGAGGCAGGGTCGGCCGTGACGGATCTCGTCACCCATGCAACGGGGGACGGTTTAGGATTTCGCGTCAACGGAACAAAAGTGTTTGGTTCGCATAGCTCGGAAGCAGATTTCTTTCTGGTTTATTTGCGATTTGGCCCCGGTGTTGATGGCATTGGATCGGTTATTATTGAACGCGGTGAAGAGGGTTTTACCCAAGGTAGCCCTGTGACGTATTTAGGTGGTGAACATTGGGTGCAACTATATTTTGACAATGTCTATGTCGGGTCCAAAGATGTAATCTTTGGAAGGGGTGGTTTCAAAAGCCAAATGGCCGGCTTTAATGTAGAGCGAGTTGGAAACGCGACTAGGTCTCTTGCACTGGGTCAGCTGGCATTTGACATAGCTAAGAAGCATGCTTTAGACCGTAAACAATTCGGGCGTCCGCTGTGTGAATTTCAAGGTCTACAGTGGAAGTTTGCGGAATTAAAAGTACAATTGGATGCCGCTAGGCTTTTACTGTATCGCGCTGCAGTAAACGCCGAATCTGGTTTTCCGTCTGCTGAAGAGACGACCATAGCCAAGTACGCTTGCAACACGGTAGGCTTTGCTGCTGCCAATGAGGCAATGCAGGTGCTTGGGGCGGCAGGATATAGTCAGGATAATCTGGTTGAATATTGTTTTCGCCGCACGCGCGGTTGGCAAATTGCAGGGGGCTCATTGGAGATGATGAAAAACCGGTTGGCGGAAATTATTTTTGAACGTCGTTTTTCACAGCGTGTATAAGTTTTAATCTGATTTGTGTAGAAAAAAATGATATCACGCCCTTTCTCTGATAGCCTTTTGCGTCCTAAAGTAGTTGCAGTGTATGGCGCGTCGGGTGATGTGACCAAAAACACCGCCCGGCCACAGCGCTACCTAAAAACTCATGGATTTCCGGGCCAGATCATACCGATCAACCCGAAGCACGACACAATACAGGGTGATAAAGCCTATCCGAGCCTCTCCGCAGCGCCCAAAGGGGTGGAGCATGCAATTATTATGGTCCCAAAACCGGGTGTTCTGAAGGCCGTCCATGATTGTGCCGAGGCAGGCGCCAAAGTTGCGACAATTTATTCTGATGGTTTTGCTGAGACAGGCGCTGAGGGGCGTGCGTTACAAGATCAGATTGTCTCTGTCGCGCGCGCGCACCAGATGCGGATTATTGGACCGAATTCAATGGGGGTGATCGATCTTAACACGCCCATGCCCTTGTCTATTAATTACATCCTTGAGATGAGTAAACTGCCTGCTGGCAGTCTTGGTGTTATATCGCAAAGTGGATCTTTACTGGGCGCGCTCATGTCCCGGGGTGCGGCTCGGGGCATCGGCTTTTCGTCCCTGCTATCCGTCGGCAATGAGGCAGATCTCAGCGTCGCCGAATTAATCGAAATTTTAACTGAAGATCACAGAACCGAGGTAATTTTACTTTTTTTAGAGGGCATAAGGGATCCGAGAGGATTGGGAAGGGCGGCACGGCGTGCTTACGCTGCGGGTAAACCTGTTATCGCTTATAAATTGGGTAGGTCGGATGTTGGACGTGAACTTGCGATAACTCACTCTGGAGCGATAGCGGGTCCTGATGAGGCGGTTGACGCACTATTACGTTATCATGGCATAATGCGGGTGGATATGTTAGAATCGTTGATCGAGCTTCCTGCACTTGCTCTTAACGCGGCTCCCGCTACTGGAACTCGGGTCGCTGTGATGACAACAACAGGCGGGGGCGCTGCAATGGTTGTCGATCGGCTGGGTGCGGCGGGAATGGAACTAGTACCAGCCCCGGACCGCATGAGGATCAAGTGTGCTGAACTGGGGCTTGAGCTCGGCCATGGTCGATTGATCGATCTGACTATGGCGGGTTCGCACAAAGAGATTTATGGAGCGGCTTTACAGGCGTTACTGGATGATGAAGGAAATGACGCTGTTGTTGCAGTCGTTGGATCTAGTGGTCAATTTCATCCCGAAGTTGCGGTTCATCCCATTTCAATCGCGCGGCGCGGGGGCAAGCCTTTAGCCGTTTTTATTGTGCCCAACGCACCGGAATCTCTTGAAATGTTGACGTCATCAAACGTTGCTGCCTTTCGAACACCAGAGGCGTGTGCTGATTCTATTCGGGCCTTCTTGAGCTGGAACCCACCTGTAGTTGCGACAAAAATATCGCCCCCCCCTAAAGCGATTGAGGTAGCACTTTCAGGCGCTGGAAAAAATATCAGTGAGGTTCTCGCGCGCGAGGTTTTAAGAAAACTGGGTATCAATTTCTCTTCTACAATGGTTTTGGCTGGGCCACAGTGTGAAATTCCGAGAGGGTTGGTTTATCCCATTGCTGCTAAGATTATCTCCCCGGATCTTCCGCACAAGACAGATGCCAAAGCCGTAATTCTAGGGATAAAGGATGAAGAATCCTTGAGAGTTGCGATGAAAAAAATTTGGGATGCAGCAAAGATACACAAGCCTGAGGCGCGGCTTGAAGGTATTATGGTTGAGCCTATGATCGAAGCATTGGCAGAGGTTTTGATTGGCTTCCGTCATGACAAAGAGGTCGGTCCGTTGGTTATTCTTGGTGCTGGTGGTGTAATGACTGAGATTTATAAAGATACGGCGGTGCGGCCCGCTCCCATTGGGCTTGATGAGGCTCGGTCGATGGTCGACGAGGTCAAGGGGTTGGCAATAATAAGGGGCTTTCGCAATTTTCCATTAGGTGATTTAGATGCACTCTCTCAGGCTGTAGCAGCTATGTCGCGCCTCGCTCTACTTGAGACATCGCGGGTAATAGAGGCTGAAATAAATCCCCTACTAATTCTGGAGAAGGGCCGGGGTGTTGTTGCTGTTGACGCGTTGATATGCCGTGACCCATAACCTGCCCGGGTAAAACCATAATTATTAAACTAGCTTATCTGGAGATTACTAAGTTCATGACTGACCCCCGTGCTATAATCGTAATTTGCGATGGCCTCCGCGCAGATCTTCTGCGTCCCGATTTGACACCAAACCTATGGCGGTTGAAAGGGGTTGGACGCTTTTTTGCGCAACATCGCAGCGTTTTCCCGTCGACAACCCGGACCACGTCTGCGTCCATCGCTACGGGTTGTCATCCCGGACGACATGGATTGCAGGGAAATGCGGTGGCGATCGACGAGGGTGAAGGATTGGTTCCTGTGACTGCAGGTGCGCCAGATTTCCGTGATAGGTTACGCGCCGCCACTGGCTACACGTTGCAGACTCCCACACTGGCCGAGATATTAAAAGATTTTGGCGGTAATGTAGTGTTCTCTAACGTTTCCCCGGGCGCAGCTCACTTTCAAGACCCGGATGGTTATGGTTATATGTTTCATCGATCGGGCTCTTTCGCTCCTGGCTTATTGCCGATCCATGATACAGGGCACCTTGATGTGTCTCATGATCATCATGGTGATACGGCAATGACCAAGCGGTTCATTCACGAAGTATTATGTGAGCGCAGACCGGCATCCGCCGTTTTGTGGCAATGTGAGCCGGATCATTCGCAGCATGGTTATGGCCTTGGGACGCCTCAACACCTTGAGGCATTGGCTGCGGCCGATGCAAATGCAGGTCGCGTAGCTGACGTGGTGCAAGAGCTCAATCGAGCTGGCGAGGACTTACTATTACTGGTCGCGTCGGACCATGGCCATGAGACCGTTCGTAATATTGTTGATCTTGAGGCCTTGTTAATTGAGGCCGGCTTCAAAGAGGATCGTGACTCGCATGAATGCGTAGTCGCATCGCAGGGGTTGAGCGCGTTCATCTATTTAGCTGAAAATACTCCAAAACGTGTGTCTGAGATAGCAGCCTGGCTGGATGACGTTGATGGTGTTGGAACAGTGCACACCGGTGAGGGCTTAATCGCTCTCGGCCATCGGGCAGATGGTGCGCTTGCCATTGCCGTTGATGGGGTCAAGGTTAAAGATGTTAATGCTTATGGTATTGCGGGTATGAGTGATGCTTTCTTTGACAGATTCAGCTTGGAAACACAATCCGGTATTGGTCAGCACGGTGGACTGGGACGCAATGAACAGCACCCTTTTTTAATAGCTATTGGTAATTCCTTTCCGGCCGCCACTGAATACAGTCATACTTCTTCTGCAGTCGACATCGCACCCACTGTACTTCAACACTTGGGCCGGCCATGGCATGGGATGGATGGCACACCTCTGCAATTCGCTAAAGCCTGATACCATGATATTTCCAGAGAGTGGCGTCACAAACGATAATCCTTGGTTGCGTCGCTTGCCGGTTCTCGTGTTGTCTCATATCGTTGGTACTCTTAACGTTGTTTCTGTTTTAGCGATGGCTCCAGTCATCACTGGTGACCTTGGCTTATCTGCGATGATGTTCGGCACTTTTATCTCTGCTTATTATGGCGCTCAGGCCTTCGGTTCTTTGCCGGCAGGTTCAATTACTGATCGCTTCGGTGTTGGTTTTACCTTAGTGGTCGCGCACGTCACGATGATCGTTGGCGCATTGGTGATGGCAAAGGCTTCGGGGTATTCGGCGTGTGTCGTGGGAATGGTTTTCATGGGTTTAGGGTACTCTCTTACTAATCCATCCTCGGCACGAGGTGTGCTGGATTGGTTCCCTGCCGAAAATCGGGGATTAGCCATGGGGATAAAACAGGTTGGGGTTCCACTAGGCGGGATAATGGCCGCGGGGAATGGAGTCTTAGCTGAGTTTTATAACTGGCAGGATTTAATGTTGGGTGTTGCTTTGCTGATTGGTCTTAACGGTGGACTATGTTTGACACTTGTGAGGTTTGATATACCGGTGCCCTGTGAGGAACGTCGCAATCCACTTGTGAATTTTGGTGAAATTTTTAGGGATTGGAACTTTAATATCTATACTGTGCTCTCTGGTTTTTTAAACGCAGGTCAAACCAATTTCTTTGGTTTTTTGACTTTATTCCTGACAGAGACGGCGCGGGCGACGCAGCCCATGGCTGGTTTCGCAATGGGAATGGCGCAAACTTTAAGTGCTTTGGCGCGAGTTTTCTGGGGAATGGCAAGTGATAAGGCCTTTAACGGCCGGCGGACTGTGCTGAAGGCATGGATTTGTGGGGTGGCAGTTATTTTCCTTGGCTTAATGGTCTTTGTAGAGGGCGAGTATGCATGGTTTATAGGTTTGGCTTTGACGGCTGGACTCGGGATTACCATCGCTTCATTTGCGCCAGTTGGTCAAGCCATCGCAGTCGAGGCAGTAGAGCCACGTCTTGTTGGGTCTGCGGTTGGCTACTCCATGGTTGGCGTCCATATCGGCGGTTTCTTTGGCCCAGTAATTTTTGGTGCAGTGTTTGAATGGGCTGATAGCAGTTTTAGTGCGGGATGGTTAGCCACAGGAGGTGTGACAGGATTGGGGGTTCTTATGCTAATCTTTATGTTTAAAGAAGGACGACGTGAGACATGAGTGACCCGATTATTAGCCCGTGGCGTGGTTTAATGATATTGCTAGCATTAGCCCATATCGTCGGTACTGTTGGTTACATCTCAGTGATGGCTATGGCACCTCTGATCCGCGTTGATCTAAATCTTAATGCGACACAGGTTGGATCTTTCATGTCGGCTTTTTACGTGGCGCTGGCAATAAGTGCATTGCCCGCAGGGCTGTGGGTTGACCGTATTGGAGTTGGGCGTGGACTGGCTCTCTCAATGGGGTTTATGGCGATGGGGGCGCTTGGCTTTGCAATAGCTGATGGATACCTGACGGCGGTCCTTGCAACTTTTGTTATGGGAGTTGGTTATGGTCTTGTGAATCCCGCAACTGCTAAGGGTGTGTTGGACGGATTTGGCCCGAAAGAAAGGGCTACTGCTATGGGTGTTAAACAAATGGGAGTGCCGATTGGGGGACTGCTAGCGGCTGGAGTTGGTGCGGGAACGAGCTATTATTCATGGCGTGATGCGATGATTGGAGCGGCTGTTTTTACCGGATTGGTGGGGGTGGCTTGGTGGCTTCGGCGAGGGCCAAAGTCTGAGGTAATCAGCGTCGGTCCAATGTTGCTTTGGACGAATTTCTACGCTGATCTCAGGGCTATCTTGGCTAATGCTAACATGCGGGCTGTCAATTTTGCTGGATTTAATTTTAATATGAGTCAGCAAAGCATCTCAACGTACCTGACTTTATTTTTACGTGATGTTGCGGGTGCAAGCCAGCCAGTAGCCAGCTTATGCCTTGGTGGGGCCCAGGTTGCGAGCGCCGTGGGCCGCGTTCTTTGGGCGTTAATATCTGATCGACGGAATAGTGGCAGGCGAAAGGGTGTTTTAATATTGGCGATGGCCCTCGGCACGGGTGGGTGCTTTTTGTCAATTACAGTGGGGCCCGGATGGTCTCTGCCTTTTTTACTTGCTTTAGCTTCACTTAGCGGGGTAACCATACTAGCATACGCGCCAATGCTCCATACGATTTGTGCAGAGGTTGTTGAGCCGCGGTTAGCGGGGTCGGCAATTGGATCAAATCTGCTCGCTACTTCTATAGGTGGAACGATCGGCCCGCTAATTTTTGGCGTCTTGATTGATTGGACGGGCGGCTACAGCGTTTCTTGGTTAATGACGGGATTAGTCATCTTTTTTGGCGTTTTTGCTCTGGCAATCGGCCTTCGCGAGGACCAAGACAGCAAAAGCCTAAGCTAAGTCTGTGATCTTTCAGTGGTTAAGCATAGTAACGCGCTGGATGTGCTTCTCGGTCACCATGTCTCCCGTCCTAGATACAAATTTTTTATAATGGGCTGTCTCGCGATGAGCATCTAACGATGAAGGGGCACTATAAACTTCAAAAAAGTGATAAGTGTCGGGATCTTCATTATTCTTCATTACATGAAATTCGTGACATTCTGGTTCATCACGCATAGCTGCTGTGGCATTCTCTAAGATTATTGGTTCGAACTCCTCTGCAGTCCCTGGTTTTAATTTAACGGTAACGAAAATGGCGAAACGGCTCACGATGCATCTCCTAAATTCAGGTGGGCAACCAAAAGGCTCAAGTCTGTCATAAGGGGGTTTGCACGAGTCGAAAAGAGCCCTTAAATTCAACTATACTATATACGGAACAATAGATTTGAATCCATATGAATTTGACCAGACCCATTATTTATACTGCTGATATATGTGATGCTCACCCTGAAGCCCGAGTCTGCGAAATACAGTTCAAAAATTTTGCCATGCGCGAGGATTTCCATGGTCTTGCCGTCACGTTTTCTACCTTCGAGAACAACAGTGGCTTGCGCGAAATCCTAATCCAAGGTGGTGCCGGAAAGGTCCTGTTAGTTGATGGCCGCGCATCTATGCGTAGGGCACTCTGTGGGGGCAATATCGCGGCTCTGGCGCACGAGCACGGTTGGGCCGGATTGATATTTAATGGGGCCATCCGTGACAGTCATGAACTCATTCTCCTTGACTTTGGTGTCAAAGCGGTGGGCGTTACTGCCATGCGACCGCGTAGCGAAGGGGTTGGACGACAAGACGAGCCCCTGAGCATTGGTGGCATTGTTATCCGACCCGGGGAATACGTTTATGCTGACCGTGACGCTGTCATCGTACTTCCAAATGCCGTGCACGAGAGAGGGGCTAAGCAATGAGTAATATTAGTTCGACAAGTGACTTTCAAGAATTTGAGACTTTGCACGAGTTTGCCAAGTCGGCCAAAGAAAACCTAGCAGTCGAGACGTGGGATTATCTCATGGGTGGGGCGGATACCGAGACTACTCAACGCCGCAATCGCTTAGCGTTTGATATGATTGGTTTTCGCCCGCGTGTAATGCGTGATGTCGAACATATAAGTTGTGGAGGCCAGATCATGGGGCAGTTGGTAAATCTTCCAATCATTCTGGCTCCGATCGGCTCGTTGCAAGATTTTACAAGGGATGGGGCTTTGCCCTCAACGTTAGCTGCTGCCGATTATGGTGTTTTGCACATGCTCTCGTCTCGCTCTGATCCAAGTTTGGAGGAAGTGGCGGGGGCTGTTGATTATCCAAAGATGTACCAACTTTATGTCCGCGGCGATGGAGATTGGGTCGATGATCATATCCAGCGCGCGGTTGACTCGGGCTACGTTGGCGTAACCTTTACAGTTGATCTTGATTACTACGCTCGGCGAGAACGCGATCTTGCAAAGCGGTATCGGACTACATCTCGACGCACCGCATCTGCAATTGAGTGGCAGTACCGCTTTAAATGGGATGATATCAAACGTATAAAAGACAAATTTGATATACCAATCATACTGAAGGGTATTGGTACCGCAGAGGATGCGCGCCTATGCGTGGAGCATGGTATAGAGGGGATTTACGTATCTAACCATGGCGGGCGACAGCTTGACCACGGACGTGGAAGCCTAGAGGTCCTGCCTGAAGTAGTTACGGAAGTAAATGGTCGAGCTGAGGTGTACATNGATGGCGGTTTCATGCGGGGTAGTGACGTTGTTAAAGCTATGGCCATGGGCGCAAATGCCATTGGCCTTGGACGCCTGCAGGGCATGGCTTTGGGTGCTAAGGGCAGGGAGGGTATTACTCGGATGTTGGAACTCTTAGAATTAGAGATTCGTATTTGTTTAGGGCTGTTGGGCGTCACTTCATTCGCCGAATTGAATAACAATTATTTATCTCCGGTTCATCCCGTTGAAATCCCCGGCCCCTTGAGCGCCTTCCCGCTATTATTTGAGAAATACTTGAACGATTGAAATAAAATCGGGCTATCTTGACTCATGTTTGGGTGGCTAAAGTTTGCCGTCCCGCATGAGCTTATAATGTAAGGTGATATCTGAATTCGGCAGGGCTTGATCCGTTTTGGCCCAGCGAGTGCTGATGACCTCTGCTACCTCGATAGGTGTCCCTGCGATTTGTGCGTTGTCGAAAAAAAGTTTGATGTCTTTGGCCAAAAGCGCAGTGGCGAAGCCTGTATTAAAGGTCTCGGTTAGTATGCGGGTAGGGAATTTGTCCGTAGTAGCCGTATTTTGGCCGGTTGAAACGTTGATAACATCGAGCATCGTGCCCATTTCTAGTCCTTGTGAGATACCGTAAAGAATTGCCTCTGTGGTTGCTGCCATCGCTGTGCCGGATAGAAAGTTATTCAGAATTTTTAATGCTTGGCCCTGTCCCGGCTCTTCACCTACATAAAAGAGGTTACGGGAAAAGCTGAAAAAAATTTCGTCGTGAGTCTCCTTGGTTGCCCTTTCTCCCGCCGCCATAATCGTTATCGTGCCTGCCTTGGCACCTGCCTGGCCGCCCGAGACTGGGGCATCAATGTAAGTGATGTCGGCTTTTTTGCATATGGCGTTGGCTTGGCGCGCAGCGGCAGGCCCAATGGTTGATAGATCGATGATCACCTTTGCACGACGCTCCCTGTGTGCGACAATTTCATTAATCACGGAGAGTGAGGCATGACCATCGGGAACGGAGATGAAAATGGTATCGGTGGCCTCTGCCAATGCACTTGTGTTGCCACTGATCTTTGCGCCTTCGGGTGCACGCTCTTTTGAACCTGCCTTATCGTAAACGATTAGGTCACCCCCCCCCTTTAATATATTCGCTGCCATGTGTGATCCCATTTGGCCGAGTCCGATGAACCCCAATGTTTTTGGTCTTTGGTTTGTCATGATTTATCTCCTACAGTTGGTTCCGAATCGATTTTTGATGGGTCGATGCCAAGTTCACCCAAGGCCTCTCGTGCTATGCGAAAAGCATCCACACCCGCAGGTGCACCGCAATAGATTGTGATTTGGATAAGGATTTCACGGAGTTCCCTTACTGTAAGCCCATTATTAATGGCGCCCTTGAAGTGGAGCTTGAACTCGTTTCGGCGGTTTAAAGCAGCGATCATTCCTAGATTGAGTATTGATCGCTCGCGTTTCTCTAGTCCACCCCGGCCCCAGCTGCCTCCCCAACAATATTCAGTTATAAGGCGCTGGAAATCATGAGTGAAGTCATCGGCGTCAGTTAATGATGTCTCAACATAGTCAGCGCCTAGCACTTCTCTGCGGCACTTGAGACCGGCTTGAAATTGTTCCTCTGACATTACAGCTGTCCTCCAAAATTTAACCTGGCCACTCCGGTGAGGGCTAGAAATTTAATAACCGCATTGGGGGAATTGCTGCAAGCGGCAAAGCACTTGACGGATGATTTAACCGATTTATTCATAACATTTACTTGCAAGCAGATTAATTTTATGCACTAGAATGTTTGAGGATCACGATGATACTCAAATTTGTAGAAAGAGATTTTAAAAACAGGTCTCATGGTGAAAATCCCGCAGGACTTGAAGAGAAAAAGCGGCATCTATCCAGACATTGCCGGCACTGGACTAATGGATGGTCTGGTGTATACACAATTGACAGTACGTTGCATGATATCTAAGTTGCCGCGGTCTGGTCTTGTAAGTGCCGAATAACACAAAAAGTGTAGTGGCATCTATGGCTGAAGAAAGGGAGGTAACGTGGCGACTCTTCTTGAAATAGATCGCCTTAAAACGCAGTTTTTCACGACTGCTGGCGTTGTTAAGGCTGTAGACGGGGTTTCGTACACTGTTGATGCGGGGGAAACTGTGGCTGTTGTTGGGGAATCGGGCTGCGGTAAATCCGTGACAGCCATGTCTATTTTGCGGCTTATTCCTTGGCCACCAGGCAAAATTACTAATGGATCGATTAATTTTGCGGGACGGGATCTGGTTCAGTTGGGCGAGGGCGACATGCGTGATGTTCGAGGGAAGGACATCTCGATGATTTTTCAGGAGCCGATGACCTCGTTAAATCCTGTTTTGACTATTGGTATGCAACTCACTGAGACGATGCTAACCCATACCGATGTCTCCGAGGCTGATGCACAAAAACGGGCGGTTGAACTTCTGGGTATGGTCGGTATTTCAGAACCGGAAAGAAGGTTGCTGCAATACCCGCATCACTTGTCAGGCGGGATGCGCCAGCGCGTCATGATTGCTATGGCCCTAGCCTGTGAGCCAAAACTGATTATCGCCGATGAACCAACTACTGCTCTAGACGTTACCATTCAAGCGCAGATTTTAGAATTGATGAAAAATTTAACCCGAGATCTTGGGGTTGCGATGATTATTATCACGCATAATTTAGGGGTGGTAGCTCGATACGCAGATCGCGTAAATGTTATGTATGCGGGGAAGATTATAGAACACGGCTCAGCAGCAGATATTTATTATCGCCCGCAGCATCCCTATACCCTAGCTTTATTGAGATCTGTGCCGCGGATGGATCAGCCACGACAAGCAAAACTTGATCCTGTCCAAGGCCAGCCGCCGGATTTGACAATGTTAGATGACGGGTGCGCATTCAGGCCACGCTGTCGCTTCGCCACGGAAAAATGCGCAACAAGTTTTCCAGATCTTGAGTCGGTAGCCGATGGTCACGCTGTCTCGTGTTTCCACAAGGACGAAGTCTCCGCGACCCTAAAGGAGGCCTCATGACTGGACCGGGAGAGGTTTCTTCGGTGGTGGTACGCGACGACTCACAGTTTCGTGGTTCCTACACCGACGAGACGCTTATTAGTGTTAAAGGTTTAAAGATGCATTTTCCCGTTACGGAAGGGGTATTCGTTCAGCGTGTGGTGGCATCTGTCAAGGCGGTTGATGGAGTTAACTTTGAGATTAAAAAGGGCGAGACGCTGGGGTTAGTCGGTGAGTCAGGTTGTGGCAAGACGACCACTGGCCGCTGTATTTTGCAGCTTGAAAAGCCAACCGCAGGCGAAATCATTTTCCACGGCGAAGACATAAACGGTCTTGACGATAAGGCTATGATTGAAATTCGGAAGAAGATCCAAGTCATTTTCCAGGATCCGTTTAGTTCCTTAAACCCTCGGATGAAAGTCGGTGAAATATTAACCGAACCCATGCAAGTTCATAATATCATATCAGATGAGGAGGGTCGACGGCAACGTGCGGTAGAGCTTCTTACGACTTGTGGTTTGAAGGCCAACTTCTACGAGCGCTATCCGCATGAGATGTCAGGAGGCCAGCGTCAACGAGTAGGTATCGCTCGGGCACTTGCTATGAATCCAGAATTTATAATTTGTGATGAAGCAGTCTCCGCTTTGGATGTATCCATCCAAGCGCAAGTTATTAATTTACTTGAGGACTTGCGTGATCAATTTGGTCTAACGTATCTTTTTATCTCTCATGATTTGAGCGTCGTACGCCACATTTGCCATCGCGTTGCGGTCATGTACCTAGGCCATATGGTTGAATTGGCGGATTGTGATGAACTTTTCGATAACCCAATTCATCCTTATACCCAAGCACTTCTTGAAGCGGTGCCCATTCCTGATCCTGATCTAGAGCATGGACGCGCTCACAAGGTTATTACCGGCGAAATCCCTAGTCCGATAAATCCGCCGTCGGGTTGCGTGTTCCATCCGCGTTGTCCTAGAGCAGTGGGCAGTTGTAAAGATAGTTTTCCCGAATTTCGGGAAGTTAAGCCGGGCCACTGGGTGGCCTGTACGGAAGTATGACCGTCCTTGGCAGGACGGTCATACAATCAATGGAACTGGGAGGTTCCGTATTTCACTGGGAAGGAGACCGAGATGAAATATCTAACAGCCAAATTGGCTATCGGTGCCGTTGTTGGGGCCGGGGTGGCCCTGAGCGGGGTCGTAGCCGAAGCCGCNCCTAAAAAGGGCGGTACTTTGAACTATGTTGTGGGATCGAAAATTCCGTCCTACGATGGACATAAAGAAACGACTTTCGGCATGATCCACCCGATCCGGCCGTTCTACTCAACGCTAATTCGTGTGAATCCGGACAACCCCTCGTCCCCGACAGACTTTGTGTGCGACGTCTGTGAAGGTGACGTTCCTAAGGGGGAAGAAGGTGGTACGAAGTTTACCTTTAAAATTCGGAAAGACGTCAAGTTCCACGACGGGACACCGATGACAGCGCATGATGTCAAAGCGACGATGGATAAGATTGTGTTTCCGCCAGAAGGTATACCGAGTGCTCGGAAAGCTTTCTTCCGCGCTGTCGGGTCGATTACGGCTGATAATGACTATCAGCTAACTTTTAAGCTGAAATTCCCGACGGGTACATTTATTCCAGCTTTGGCGCTCCCGTTTAACTTCATTTATTCCAAGAAAGACTTAGATACTCACGGGTATACTTGGCATACGAAAAATATTAATGGGACGGGTGCATTTAAATTTGTTCAGCACCAAAAAGGCTCATTCGTTGAAGGCGTCAGATACGATGATTATCATCATGCTGGCAAACCATACCTTGATGGCATAAAAGCTATTTCCGCACCGAAACTGGCAGTTCGCGTGAATGCCATTCGCGGTGATCGCGCCTCCATCGAATTCCGTGGTTTCCCACCAAAGCACCGGGACGACCTCGTCAAGGCGCTTGGGGACAAGATTACGGTCCAAGAAAGTGATTGGAACTGTGTCTTGCAGGCAACGCCTAACTTTAAGCGTAAGCCGTATGGGGATGCGCGTGTGCGTCAGGCGTTGACCTATTCAATTGATCGTTGGGGTGGCTCTAAATATCTTAGTCGGATCGCTATTGTGAAGACTGTTGGTGGGATTGTGTTCCCCAACCACCCATTCGCTGCTACGGAAAAAGAGCTGCTTCAACTTGCTGGCTATGGCAAGGATATGGCGGCTAACCGAGCCAAAGCTAAGGCACTATTAAAGGAAGCTGGCATTGGGAAATTGAAGATCGACTTTAACAACCGCGGGGTCGACCAACCATATAAGGTCGTTGGCACGTGGTTAATTGACCAGTGGCGTCAAGCCGGGATGGATGCAA
Source organism: Magnetovibrio sp. (assembly GCA_002690705.1). Classification (GTDB taxonomy): domain Bacteria; phylum Pseudomonadota; class Alphaproteobacteria; order Rhodospirillales; family Casp-alpha2; genus TMED8. The sequence goes on from NZFO01000004.1 coordinate 137,067, forward strand.
AACAGCGAGTGCAACCTTCACCACCTTTTTACGCAACACTGCGTAAGAAAAAAGACTTTGATGTCTCCATTGATTTCAACTGTCAATCGGTCATTAACCCAATAGCGGATATAACGAAATTTCTTACGTCGGCTGGCAACAACTACAGTCAAGGCGGCGATGAGAAAGCTGACGCGCTTTACGCACAATTGGAAAAAGAAGCGGATGCAGGTAAACAGCGTGCGCTTATTCGTGAGTACGAGAAGCGGGTCATTAGTGATAACCCGGTTTCTCTGGTTACGCTCTGGTGGTATAAGATTAATCCACACCGTTCATACGTGAAGGGTTGGAAAATCGCACCGAGCCATTACTTAAACCAGCACCTTGATAACATTTGGTTGGAAAAGTAATAAAACGTTAAAATAAAGAGTAAGAGGAGCGGCCCTTCCCCTGCGATGCTTGGGAAGGGCCGCAATCTCCAACCGCCACTACCGCTGGTGACAAATAGATGTCAAAATATATACTCAAGCGTTTTCTAATGATGATCCCGACGCTAATCGGGGCAGCAATTTTTGTTTTCTTTCTGTTGCGCCTCGTGCCCGGAGACGTCTGTGAACTCAGACTTGCGGGAACTGGATTGTACGCTGACCCAGCTGAAATTCTTCTCTGTCAAAAGAACTTAGGGTTAGATCAACCCTTGCTCGTACAATTTTTGGATTTTCTTTGGGGGTATGTTATTTTTGATTTGGGCGACTCGATGTGGACCGGTTTTCCTGTCGTTCATGAAATTGCTATTCGCTTTGAATTATCGCTGCAAGTTGCCATTATGGCTACTGCTGTGGCTGTAATGATTGCCATTCCTCTAGGGGTGATTTCTGCGGTAAAGCAAGATACTTGGATTGACTATGTAGTACGTGCCTTCTCTATTGCGGGCATAGCCATGCCATCGTTCTGGCTTGGAATTTTGATAATTTTAGGTCTGCTAATCATTACCCAAAAAGTTACCGGGGTGCCATGGATGCCGCCTATTGATTATGTGCCGATATGGGAAGACCCAATGCGAAACCTTTCTCAACTCCTCTGGCCCGCCGTAGCTACCGGATACCGATATTCAGCAGTTGCGACGCGGATGACTCGATCAGCTTTGCTAGAAGTGTTGCGTGAGGATTATGTCCGGACAGCCCGCGCAAAGGGATTGGTAGAAAAGATCATTATTAATCGTCACGCGTTGAAAAATGCGCTCTTACCAGTCGTGACGATTATTGCGATCGAATTTGCTTTTCTTATGGGTGGTTTAGTTGTTACGGAACAGGTGTTCAATTTAAATGGCCTGGGAAAATTGTTTGTCGAATCAGTAGGTAACCAAGACTTCAATATGACCCAACAGCTGGTTATGTTGGTTGTCGTTATCTTTGTCTTCACTAATCTATTCGTTGATGTTCTCTATGCGTGGCTCGATCCACGCATTCGGTACAGCTAGGAGGGGCTATGACTGCGACGAGCAAAATCCAAGTTGAATCCGATTTTGAGGAACTCGAAAAAAAGAAACATTGGTTCCGCGTCTCCCTAAATATGTGCCGTAAGCAGCCTTTAGGCGTAGCCGGAGGTATCGTGGTATTGCTCATGATAATAATGGCGGTTTTCGCAGAATTCCTCGCATTTTATGATCCTGAAGTGAATTCACTAGAGCATATGCTTCTGCCGCCCGATGAAAAATATTGGCTTGGAACAGATCAGTTTGGGCGAGATTTGTTAACGCGAATTATTTACGGTGCGCGAACGGCCTTATTTGTTGGGTTTACCTGCGCAATTTTGGGTGCGGGCTTCGGTTTAGTTCTCGGCGTGGCTAGTGCTTATTTCGGAGGTTGGTTCGATTTGGTGGTGCAGCGTATTGTCGATGTGGTCATGGCGTTTCCCTTAATTATTTTGGCCTTGGCTGTTGTAGCGACGCTTGGTCCCGGCACCGAAAACGTGATTTTGGCAATTACCATACCTTTCATTCCGCAATGTGCGCGGGTAGTGCGCTCAAACGCCTTGGCTATTCGGGAAATACCATATGTGGATGCAGCACGCGCATTAGGCTATTCCGACTCGCGCATTATCCTGCGTCACATGGTGCCGAATGTAATGGCCCCGTTTTTGATCATGCTGACATCATTTCTTGGGCAAGCTATTTTACTTGAAGCGTCATTGAGCTTTCTTGGAATGGGTGTTCAGGAACCAACTCCAGCATGGGGGTTAATGCTTCAAGGTGGAGCTGAGGAATTTGCGGAGAGCGCTCCATGGGTTGCTATTTGGCCGGGTGTAGCAATTTCATTAGCAGTATTTGGGTTCAATCTTTTTGGCGACTCGGTTCGCGACACGCTCGACCCCAAATTGCGCTCTCGCTAAACCCTTTGCCGTTAGTGGCGCTTGCTTGTTTAATTGTGGGTCACTTTTGGTTAAGGTTTGAGTTGGGCAGCTTTTAAAATGTATTTCGATTGGCGGCTTTGGGCCTTTACGGAGGGAGAGCGCGGACGAATATTTGGCACCGCAGGCTTAGGGCTAGTAGGAGCTGGCGTTGGTATCTTGAGATTGGCCTTATTAGGGTGGTTGCTTGCAGCCGTATTCTCGGGGGCGCGTTTAATCGATCTCATCACGCCAATTGCCGTGGTTGCGCTGACCATGGTTGCTCGGGGGATGCTAGAGCACTCGCGAACGATGGCGGCCCATGAAACGGCGGCGAGGATCCAGCAGCGTTTGCGCCGCCGGATTTTCAATAAAATTATGGAACTGGGACCGCAGCATTTTGGTCAACGCCGGACAGGAGATATTCTTGTTTCTATTGTTGACGGTGTCGAGCAACTTGAAACGTACTTTGGCCAATATCTACCGCAAGTTTTAGTAGCTTCGGTTACACCGTTTCTGATCGCCGCTTTTGCGTTGTTTCTGGATGTATATGTGGCCGGGGTTCTTTTGGCAGCGGCTTTAATAACCTTAATTGCTCCGATGGCGTTCCACAATCTGGATAAAAAAGGTAGTCTTGCGCGCTCCAAAGCCTACAAAGCTTTTGCGGCTGATTTCCTTGACTCATTGCAAGGATTGGCGACCCTCAAGGCGTTTGGCCAATCTGGAGCCAGACTTCAACTTTTATCAGATCGCGCGCATGCCTTGTTTCGCTCGACGATGTGGGTACTGGCTACAAACGCCTCGGCTCGAGGTGTCACGGACACCGGGATTGCAATTGGCGCCGCCCTTGCTCTCGGTGTCGGAGCATGGCGAGTTGAAATGGGTGATGCCAGTTTACAAGCGCTTCTGATGATTTTGATGATGGGCACGGAAGCATTCCGGCCCCTGCGTGATTTACGCGCGCTTTTACATAACGGCATGGTCGGCCAATCGGCAGCAATGGCGATATTTGAAATTCTTGATCAGGAATCGCAGATTTATGCACCGCGAAAAGTTGGTGTCCCAATGGTGGGGTCGAGTCTAAGGTTCGAGAATGTTGTGTTTCAATATCCCGGCTCTGAACAACGCGCACATAACGGTATCACCTTTAATGTCGCTGAGGGCGAGCGGATTGGTGTAGTGGGAGGTAGTGGTTCAGGGAAGACGACGCTTTTAAAACTATTGCTGCGGCTCCACAACCCTGAAAAGGGTGCCATCACCATCGGAGGTCAGGATATCTGCCAACTGGATCTCGAAACAGTGCGTTCTCAATTTGCGGTGGTCAGTCAAGACACCTACTTATTTCACGGCTCCGTTGCAGATAATCTTAAGTTTGGCATGGGGAGTGCGACGTTAAGTGAGATGCGGCGCGCTGCGAGAGCAGCCAATGCTGACAAGTTTATTTTAGCTTTACCGCATGGTTACGACACGATCATTGGGGAGCGAGGAGTAAAGCTCTCAGGTGGACAGCGTCAGCGCATTGCCATCGCGCGAGCCCTTCTTCGCGACGCGCCTATCTTAGTTCTCGACGAGGCATTGTCTGCAGTCGATGCAGAAAATGAGACGGTAATTCAAAACGCTTTAAATAGGTTGATGGAGGGTCGAACTACTCTAATTTTTGCGCATCGTCTGTCCAGTGTAATCGATTGTGATCGTATTTTGGTCATACAAACTGGGCAAATTGTAGATAGCGGAAAACATCATGAATTAATAGCAAAGGTTGGGCCCTATAAGGATCTCATGGGGGCGCAAGCCGTTGATGGTCGCCAAGCCTATGATTCAAATGAGGACGCAACGCTCAGTTCGGACCATGCCTTAGGCGCCACAGCCTGTGGCGCCTCTGATCGTCAACAATTGGCAATAAGTTCGGAGGAGACTTTGCAACCGAGCACTCTTACGTGGCGGGAAGTTCTCACAAAATTAATACACGAAGTAAAGCCGTGGCGCGAAAAGTTAACGTTAACTCTTCTCTGCAGTGTGACTAGAGTTTTCTCATTTATCGGGATAGGGGTGACAGGAGCTTTAGCTGTAGCAGCCATTAAAAGTGGTAATCCCTATATGCCGTACCTTTATGGGTTGGCAATCCTTGCTCCAATTGCAGGAATATTTCATTGGCTGGAGTCATGGGTTGCGCACGATATGGCTTTTCGCATGCTTACCCAAATGCGGATTGAACTTTTTCGTAAGATTGAGGCTCTCGCGCCGGCGTTTTTGGTTCATCGTCGTTCGGGAGACTTGGTAGCTCTCGCGACGCAGGATGTCGAACTGGTTGAATATTTTTTTGCGCATACGTTAGCTCCTGCTTTTGTTGCGATATTGGTTCCGGCGACTGTATTAGCGGTGTTGAATTCGTTTCACTTAGTATTAGCTCTGGCGCTAATTCCGTTTCTTGCTTTCGTCGCGTTGAGCCCATTTTTTCTTCGGAGGCGTGTGGATCGGCTAGCGGCACGAACGCGTGCAGCACTTGGTGAATTGAACGCTCATGCCGTTGATACCGTGCAGGGTGTGGCAGAAATTGTTGCGTTTCAACAAGAGCTTTCTCGCTCTATAGAATTTGATGAGAAAGTTAGCGTATATTTAAAAATTCGTGTGCCTTTTTTTCGTGATCTCAGCTGGCAGCATGCTGCTCTTGATGTCGCGACTGGCCTAGGGGGTCTCAGCATTGTGTTGACGGGTGCTTGGTTAAGTCACGCTGGAACTATCACCCCACATGCTTTGCCAATGCTGACGATTTTAGCCATGGCCGCTTTCCTGCCGGTATCGGAGATAGCTCATGTTGGGCGCCAGTTGGCAGATACGATGGGTGCTGTGCAGCGGCTGCATGTTATCGATCGGGAGCCAATTACAATCGCTGATGGCCCGGGTGTAAATATTTGTGGATCCAGCACAAAGGGTTTGAAATTAAGGAACGTAAATTTTTGTTATGCGGGGCGTGAGGAAAAGGCAGTCAAAACTGTCAATTTGGAAATACCCTCAGGTACTACCATGGCATTGGTTGGCCCATCAGGCGCTGGGAAAACAACGTTGGCAAGCTTACTACTTCGCTTTTGGGACTCTGAGTCCGGTCAAATTCTACTCGATGGTCATGATTTGAAAGATTATGGGTTGGATGAATTACGAGAACGTTTTGCCTTAGTCGCGCAGGACACATATCTTTTTAATACGACTCTTCGTGCCAACATCATGTTGGCTCGCCCAAGCGCGACGACGGATGAACTGGATCGAGCAGTTACTTATGCTGCGCTAGATGACTTTGTTATGGCGTCGCCAGAGGGCCTCGAAACCCAAGTGGGGGAGAGAGGGTTCAGTCTATCCGGGGGGCAGCGTCAACGGGTTGCGATCGCTCGTGCTTTTTTAAAGGATGCGCCCATCCTTATTTTGGATGAGGCCACATCGCATTTAGATGCTATAAGCGAGAGCACCGTTCGCGGTGCTCTTAAACGATTGATGACTAACCGTACTACCATCATCATAGCACATCGCTTGTCAACGGTGCGGAATGCGGACGTCATTGTCGTGATGGAAAGCGGGCAGATTGTGGAAAAAGGTACGCATAATGAGTTACTAAATAATGGCGGTCTTTACACTCGTTTGGTACAGCGCCAGTTGGCGGGAATGAACTCAGGGTAGAGAATGACTATGATAAAACGGGTTGCCATTATGGGTATGCATCTTGAAAGTAACAGTTTTGCGCCACCTTCAGATGAGTCAGCTTTCCGGACACTCTGTTATATGTCGGGTACGGATATTACCCGTGACATTCAGCAAGAAAATCCGAGATTACCCGCTGAGATTCCAGCTTTCTGTAAAAAAATGAGCAATATGTTTGAAGATTGGGAGGCTGTGCCCATTGTGGTTACTGCGGCGGAGCCGGGTGGCCCTGTGGACGAAATATTTTTTCAGAGAACTAAAGCGGAAATGGAAAAACGTCTCCAAGATGCCGGTGAATTGGACGGTGTCTTTTGCTCCCTGCATGGAGCTATGACGTCGACGGACCATGATGATCCAGACGGTGAATTACTTGCGATGGTACGTAAGGTTGTTGGCACAAACGTCCCTGTCATCGCTACCCTTGACCTTCACGCAAATATCTCGGAACGCATGGTCGACATGGCAGACGTGTTGATTGCTTATCTTACCAACCCTCACGTAGACCAGGAAGAGCGAGCAGAGGAGGCGGCTGAGCTGATGGGAGAAATGTGGGATGGAATGATACCCAAAACGGCATTTATTCGACTACCTTTGGTTTCCCCGTCTGTGGTGCTTCTGACATCTCACGGTCCTTATGCTGATCTAATTCAATACGGGATAGAAAAAAAATCTGATGTAATCGCTAACATTTCCATTGTCGCTGGCTTCGTTTACTCCAATACCCCCATGAATGGTATGGCCGTCATTGTAACTTCAAGAAATGATGTGAGTACTGCACAAGCCTTGTGCACTGATATCGCTGAACGCGGTTGGAATGATCGGTTTCGCTTTAAAAAGACGCTTGCTCGTCTTGATGAAGCTGTTGCTATGATGAAGGCCAATGGGGTGGACCCCTCCCGGCCGGCTCAAATATTCGCTGACGTTGCTGACAATCCCGGGGGTGGTGGCAGGGGAAACACAACATACCTTTTACGGGCTATTATCGAAGCAGGGGTTCGAGGTTGTCTATTTGGTATATTCAACGACCCAGCGCTGGTTCGAGCAGCCATAGCTTCAGGGGAAGGGAGTACTTTCAGGGCGGCATTTAATACGGAAACGGAAAGTCAATTCTCACACGCTCTCAGGGTGGGGGCTAAAGTAATAAAACTGCATGACGGCGAGTGTGTTGGCCGGTTAGGGATATGGGCGGGACGTCGTTTGAGTCTTGGCAAGTCAGTTCTATTGCAGATTGGTGGCGTTACTCTGGTTGTGGTAAGCAACCGTAAGCAATGTGCGGATCCTATTCTATTTGAGATGTTTGGGCTTGATGTGGGGGAGGCGCGGAGCGTTGTGGTCAAGTCTCGCGGACATTTTCGCGCGGGATTTTCTCCATTCTTTGACTATGATCAAACTATCGAGGTTGATGTTCCCGGGTTGACTTCGCCCATATTAACAAATTTTGACTTTGACCGGCTACCTAGACCTATCTACGCGCTTGACGAAGAGACGGCTTGGTCCAAGCCACAATGGGATTAAATTTTGGAGGTAGTAATGTACAAAGGACCTTATCGAAGCTGGTTATTTGCGCCTGGAAATCATCCTCGCCGTGTCGAGAAGGCGTTGACGCTTGCAGCGGATGCGGTCATTCTGGACCTTGAAGATGCTGTTGCTATTGCACAAAAGGTAGCGACGAGAGAAGTTGTAGTCGCCGCTTTAAGTCAGCCGCGCACTGGATTGGGTTATATTAGGATTAACGCGTACGACACTAATTATTGTTTTGATGATATCCAAGCAGTGGTTACAGCAAACCTTGATGGAATTGTTTTGCCGAAGCTAGAGACGCCTGATCAAATTAAAAGTGTCGATTGGATGGTAACCCATTTGGAGCGAGAACGGGGCTTGGTCGAGGGGGGTATTGATATAATGCCCATTATTGAGACTGCCCTAGGTGTCACAAATGTGTGCGAAATTGCGGGGTCGGGTACACGTATCAAACGCCTCTCTTTTGGTGCCGGTGATTATACCAAAGATATGGCCATGAATTGGACACGCCAAGAAGTAGAGTTAGCACATGCACGGGCTGAAATCGTTTTAGCGAGCCGGACTGCACGGCTTGAAGCTCCGATTGATACTGTCTGGATACATATTAAGGAAACGAGTGGTTGTGAAGCGTCGGCCGAGTTGGTTCGAAATATGGGCTTTCAAGGAAAGCTGTGTATACACCCTGATCAAGTTAACCCGGTCAATGCTGTATTTATGCCAAGTGTTGAAGATGTTGAATTTGCCAAAACTATTGTTTCTGCGTTCGAGGATGCCGAAGCACATGGCTTAGCATCTATCCAAGTCGAGGGATATTTCGTTGACTACCCAATCGTTGACCAAGCAAAGCAAACTTTGGCATTGCATTCAGCTATCCAAGCTAAGCCCAAACCAAACCTTAATCACTAAAGTTCTCTCAGTGCACTAGTACATCCAAAGAGTGAATGGAACGATGCGGATCCAAACCTTAAAGAAAATAAATTTGGGCGATATTGCAATAGCGTCCAGTTACAAGTGCAGATAATCTAGCTTCCTAGATATATGCCGCCGTTAACGTGAAGGGTCTGACCAGTTATGTAAGACGCCTCTGGCATGCACAAATAGTGAATCATGCTGGCAATTTCAATGACATCCCCAAATCTATTGATGGGAGGGGTAACTTTTAAAGGGGACCTTTGTCCAGCTGACGCTGGTCGCTCGGTATCAATGTGGCCTGGCGCTACGATATTACAGGTAATGTTGTAAGCTCCAAGCTCTGTTGCCATGCCGCGGGTAAGTCCAATAAGACCGGCTTTTGCTGCTAATACGTGGGCTCGGTTAGCTGTCCCGATATGTGCGGAGATACCTCCAAGCGTAATAATTCTCCCCCACTTCTTATCAATCATGAATGGGGCCACTGCACGCGCTAATAAAAATGCACCGTCCAACGGTACGGCTAGCGTTCGGCGCCATTCTTTCAAGGTGATTTCATAAAACGGTTTTTGTGCTCGAATAGCGGCATTGGACACAAGAATATCGACGGAACCAAAAGCTTTTATCGCCGCATTTATCGTGCCAGTTGCGCCTTCCTCTGTAGAAACATCGGCCATGTGCACGATAGCCTTACCACCTGCTTTAAATATTTCATGTGCAACGCTCTCGGCGGACACAGTGTCTTGTATGGCATTAATGACGACTGAGGCGCCCTCTTTAGCGAGGCGTTTAGCTGTCGCGCGGCCAATATTCCTGGCCGCGCCTGTAATCACCGCAGTTGTATTTTCTAGAGAGGAGGAAGCCTTACTCATTGGCGTTATCCCAATCAAGTCCCTTTGAATTCCGGTTTACGTTTACTAACAAAAGCGTCCACACCCTCTTGAAAATCGTTCGTCATGGCGCACTCTACAAGGGCCTTAGTCTCCGCGGCGAGTTGCGTTGTTAAATCATTTTCTAAGGATTGATTAAGTAATGCTTTAGTTTGGGCATACGCAAACATTGGGCCTCTCGCTATATGCTTGGCAATGTTCTCAACCTCGGTGTCTAGTTTTTCAAGACTTACTACACGATTCACTAGGCCCCAGCGCTGGGCTTGGGCAGCATTGAATCTATCGCCTAAAAGCGCAATTTCCATGGCTGTTTTGATCCCGGTTACGCGTGGTAATGCGAAGGTTGATCCCCCGTCTGGACTAGTTCCAAGATGACAGTAAGCTAGTGTAAAAAATGTATCGTCTGCTGCGACAACAAGATCGCAAGCTAACATGAAACTCACCCCAGCGCCTGCTACAGCTCCGTGCACCTTGCCGATAACTGGTTGACCCATGGTACGGAGGTTAGTGATTGAAACGTGAAGTTCATTAATTAAGTTATTGAAGAATTTTCCTCGTGCCTTTTGATCGGGTTCACTCTCGAGTTTGTCATTGAAGCTTTTTACATCTCCTCCGGCCATAAAATGCTTCCCTTCGCCCTCTATCACCACCACGCGTATTGACTGATCGCATTTGATCGCATCAGTCACTTTATTGAGCGCGCTAATAAGTTCATAATTTAATGAATTTAATGACTCAGGGCGATTAAATCTTACCGTCGCGATTCCCTCGACTTGAGAAAACCGAATAGCATCACTGGATAGAGAGAAGGTCATCGGAAAAACTCCTAATCAGTTTATTCTGGAAGTGCTAATGCACCATTAGCTAACAAATGATCGATATACGTTTGATCGAAACCCATATCGGTAAGAATTTCGTGGCCGTGCTCGCCAACTGCAGGTGGAGGTCTCTCATTACTACGATCATGATCTGGGGTCATGCCGGGAATAGCCGGGAACGGAAAAACACCAATGCCGTCTACATGGATCAGTGGCGCCATATTGGTGGCTTTGACGTGCTCATCATTCAACCATTCGCCAAAATTATTTATGTTATCCGCAAGAATGTCATGCTCGCGGAATGCTTTTACCCACTCCATGGAGGTTTTCACGCGCAAATTTTTAGCGATCGCGGGCCCTAGCGTATCCATATGCTTTGCTCGCGTCTCGAAATTCTGATAGCGAGGGTCATCGGCTAACTCAGGTGCACCCAAGCATTCGCATATTACGCGGAATTGTGGTTCTTTGACTAACGCAATTCCAATGAATCCGTCTGCTGTTTCGTAAGAACCTGCTGGTGCATTTAAAATTCTTGGATCGCCACCTTCCAAGTAATATTCGATGATTTTAGGTGCTAGAAACGCGCCCATAGTCTTAGTAAGACTAGCATCAATAAGTGTGCCTTGATCCTCGGTTTCGCGCCCGGCTAATGCCGCCTGTGCTGCTTGGAATGCATAAACTCCAGTCGTTGTGTCTGATACTAAGACTTCAATCCGGTGCGGAGCACCATCGCTTCCGCGGTTAACTGACGAGAGCCCAGAAAAAGATTGAATAACAGTATCAGATCCGGGTCTTGTTGAATATGGTCCCTGTTGACCAAATCCACTGACAGCAACATAAATGATTTTAGGGTTGACGGTTTTGATGGACTCAAAGCCAACGCCTAAACGCGCGGCAACGCCGGGCCGAAAGCTCTCCACCATTATGTCGGCAGTCTTTGCCATTTCTAAGACTAATTCTACTGCTCCGTCTTTCTTAAAATTTAGGCATATGCTACGCTTTGCACGATTGGCTACAATAGAAAGAGGGGTCTGCCCGTTAAAGGCTCTACCTATACCTCTGATCCAATCCCCCTCAGGGGGCTCGACCTTTGTCACGTCGGCGCCGTACATTGCGAACATGCCAGCACAATATGGCCCTGCAAAGCCCTGTGAAATATCAAGAATTTTTAGCCCTTTGTACGGGAAACGAAAACTCATGCGACTGAATGGAGGTCATTTGACCTCCCTCCCTGGTGCCAAGGAATTGGCGGTAAATTGATGCTTTAGTTTGTTTATCGATCGATTATCACTCTTTAGTATTCAACATTAGGGATGCGAACCAAGCCATCGTGTTAATTATGAAAAAAATTATTTGCCTGCGCTAGCCATACCCAACTGTCACGGCCCTCTGGTTAAGCTTCACTTGTTCCAAGCAGGTATTGATTATAAAGCGACCTTTTTGTTGTCAGTTTCATCCTAGCCAAGCCCATCATCCTACTCGTTTTGTTTCTTCTGGTCTCGTTTTAATTAGCTAGCATTCCACCTCTTAAAAATTCACAGAGCGGTGTGTGCCAGTCAAAACACTAAAAAAATCTTATTAAACGACTTTTTTGGTGTCACCTGTGGTTTGGGGAATCAACGACTTGGCAACCGAGACGTCCAAGGACTCCACGTCATGATAGCCAATTAGGGCATAACTCTCGGCGCGTGTGAGCATTCGATCTTCGAAGTCTTCTGTGCCGTCTTCAACTTTGATATGGATATATAATTCGCGCATCGCATAAGCAGCAACCCTCATCGAAGTGGCGGGCCAGATTACAATGTCGTAGCCGAAATCTTGAAACTGTCTCGCCGTAAAATGCGGAGTTCGACCAAATTCGGTCATATTAGCCATTCGTGGCCCCGGAACCGCCCCCGCGAAACGACAGAATTCCTCTTTTGTCGGGAGCCCGTCGGGGAAGACTACATCCGCTCCCGCCTCTTTGTAGGCGCGAGCACGTTTTATAGCTCCGTCCAAGCCCTCAACAGAAGCGGCATCTGTACGAGCAATAATGACCAGGTGAGTTGATGCCTTTTTTGCAGCAGCAATTTTTGATGCGGCTTCGTCGATGCTCACCAAACGTTTGTCGTTCAAATGACCACATTTTTTCGGTAGCAACTGGTCCTCGATATGAACGGCGCCTGCACCCGCCATTTCAAGCTCCTGAACAGTGCGCATGGTATTAAGTGTCCCTCCATATCCTACATCACCATCGACTATTAGGGGTAAATCCGTCGAGCGCGCCACCATTCGGACGATAAAGCATAGCTCTTCCAGTGTCATTATGCCGAGGTCAGGCAAACCCATTGTAGTAGTCACGCCACCACCTGAAATATACAGGGCTGCAAAGCCTTGTTCTTTTGCAATCAGTCCAGCCATTGCATTGTGCGCGCCCGGGACTCGTAAAATGTCCGGCCGTGCAAGTAAGTCGCGAATTCGGTCGCCAGCCGGTCTGGGATTCCGACTGTTTCCTTCAAGCCATGTCATAGAGTATTCTCTCCTCTCTTGGGCGTTATCTGATGTGAGTATTTCATACTCACTATGAAACGGATTTTTAGTCTCGCCCCTATTGAGGGATAGAAGCAGTTTACTGGCAATGCACCTCAATATTACACCGATTTATATTCGCAGAAACGGCATCGAAAATACCAAATCGGTTCAATGACTCTTAATTGACAGTTCTGATCGTGACGCCAGTTTCTAATCACCTTTCAACCCTAAGTTTAGTCAAGAAAACAAAAGCGCTCAAGACGAAGAAATATAAATAATATTTTAAAATTATTTTGATGATTATCAGTGTGCTTGGGCTTTTTGTTGGGGGAGACAAGCCTTATAAACAAGTGTATTGGGCTTAGGAGATATATTTTGGTGCTTATTGCTATCCTCGATGACTATTGCGAAAGTGCCTTGGGCGCAGCTGATTGGCAAAAAATTAAGCAAGGAGACATCAAGGTTTTTACCGAGCATCTGGGGCAAAATGAGGATGCAATAGCGGCTGCGCTTGAGCCCTTTGAAATTTTGGTCGCGATGAGAGAGCGGACGCCGTTCTCGGCGAGCCTGATGGGTAAGTTGCCAAAACTTAAATTGTTGGTGACAACGGGTATGCGTAATTTAGCTATTGATATGGATGCAGCCCGATTGAGAGGTGTAGACGTATGTGGGACTGAGATGCTTGGCTATCCAGCCTTCGAACATACCTGGGCATTAATTTTAGCTATGCTGAAACAAATCCCGCTCGAGGATAAAACTATGAAAGCGGGCGGGTGGCAAAGAGGTACTGGTGTTGGCCTTAATGGGAAAACTCTCGGGATTCTGGGTCTTGGAAATCTAGGTGCTCAGGTCGCGCGGGTGGGTCGGGCCTTCGAGATGCAAGTGATAGCCTGGAGTGAAAATTTGAGTGAAACGCGCTGCGCCGAAGTGGGTGGTGTTGAGCGTGTTGGTAAGGATGAACTATTTGGCAAGGCAGATGTGATCACGGTGCAGTTAATTCTGAGTGAGCGGACACGCGGACTAATAGGTGCCCATGAACTCGGCTTGATGAAGCGAAGTGCTTATCTTGTGAATACCTCCCGAGGGCCAATTGTTCAGGAAGCGCCTCTAATTGAAGCGCTTAAAGAAAAACGGATTGCTGGTGCAGGGTTAGATGTTTTTGATATTGAACCCTTACCTACCGACCATCCCTATAGATCTCTCAACAATACTATACTCACAGGGCATACAGGCTATGTGATTGTGGAGCTATATAAAAAAGCCTATGGACAAGTGGTTGAAAACATTCTCGCATGGCAGTCAGGTGCGCCGAGTCGGTTGTTGAATGGAGATATATCATGAGTGATAATACCATTTTAGTTACGTACGATAGGAACGTTGCGACAGTGACTCTAGATAACCCTATACGTCGCAATGCGTTGTCGCGAGGTGCTTGGGCGCAGTTGGCAGATGTTATCGCGGAGTTGTCTGATAATTTTAATATACGTTGTGTTGTGATCAGAGGTGCAGGTGATAAAGCTTTTGCGGCAGGAGCCGACATAAGTGAATTTCCCACAAGGCGCGCAAATGCAAAAGCTGCCGCAGCTTATGGGCTAGATACGGCGCGTGCACTGGACGCTTTGATTCATTGCCCGCACCCGACAATTGCCTTTATAAAAGGGGCATGCACGGGAGGCGGCCTCGAGATAGCATGCTGTTGCGATCTTCGAATTTGCAATGCGTCAGCAAGGTTTGGTGTGCCGATAAATCGGATTGGTCATTCGTTTGCCTATCCTGAACTCTCACCCGTTCTTCAGGTCCTCGGGCGAGCCAACGTTTTAGAGTTAGTGTTAGAGGGGCATGTGGTTGATTCGGAATGGGCATCAAAACGGGGGCTGGTGACACGGGTCGTTGCGGATGAAGAGATGGATTCGGCACTTGCCAGCACTGTCGAGAATATCATGCAGGTTTCTCCCTTGTGCTTGCGTGACACAAAAAAATTTGTAAATCGTTTGATGTTTGATCCTGCCCCACTTAGCAGAAATGAGATTGCTGAGAGTTATGCAGCGTGTGACTCAGATGACTATGCTGAGGGTGTCCGGGCGTTTTTGGCTCGAGAGAAACCAGTTTTTAGCGGACAATAATAAGTTTTGGATTACAGCAAAGGAGCTCATTATGGGCGTTACGGAAAATTTGAGGAAGCTTATAGCTAAACCGGGCATGATCTCTATGCCGGGTGTTTTTGATGCCGTGTCTGCTCGATTGGCTGAACATGCAGGATTTTCTGCGGCTTTTATGAGTGGCTTCATGGTCTCCGCTTCGCGCATTGGCCTGCCAGATACGGGGCTCATTTCTTACGCTGAAATGGCGGATCAAGGCCGTAACATCTGTGATTCCGTGTCTATCCCAATAGTCGGGGACGGTGATACGGGCTTTGGGAATTCAGTGAACGTTAAACGGACAGTTAAGGGATATGCGGCGGCCGGCTTTGCGTGCGTCATGATTGAGGATCAAGTGTCGCCAAAACGCTGTGGCCACACAAAAGGAAAGCAAATAATATCTCGCTCAGAAGCTCTTCAACGTATCCAAGCTGCAGTGGATGCTCGTGAGGAGGGTGCGGATATTTTAGTAATGGCTCGGACAGACGCTAACGCCACAAATGGGATTGAGGAGGCTGTTGGTCGCTGTCGGGAATTTCAGCGAATTGGCGCGGATATTACATTCCTTGAAGCTCCAAAAACTCTTGATGAGATGAAGCGTTATTGCAACGACGTAGAGGGCGCAAAAATGGCGAACATGGTTGAACAAGGAGAAACTCCTTTTCTTAGTCCTTCTGAACTAGAGAAAATTGGCTACAAAATTACAATCTGGCCCGCTGCTTTGATGTTGTCTGCTATAAACGGAATGAAGGCCGAGCTTATGCGCTTGCACAGCGGTATTGCCTCTGAAGATGGGAAGGCTACATTCCCGGAATTGCAAGATATTGTCGGTTTCCCGGCCTATTATGAGGCGGTAGAAAAATATGCGACAGAGTGAAACCTTAGGGCCCATTTTATTGATCTAAAGTTATGTTCCACCTAAAGTTCTTGTTATGGAGAATTTGGGGGAGGTCACTATGACAAATATTACTGCGATTTTGGCTAAGTTTGCGGCGGAGCTAAGCTATGAAAAATTGCCCGGGTCGGTGGTAGTGCGCACTAAGCTCCTAATCCTAGATGTGGCCGGTATTATTGTACGAGCACGGCATGATGCAGAGTCGACTGCAAGCTTAATTGCCGCGGTTAAGCGCCTTGGCCTCAACACCGGCAAATGCTCAGTTATGGGTGACTCGGCGGGCTATACCCCAACGGCTGCTGCTTTGGTTAACGGCTCACTCGCACACTCGTTAGATTTTGATGATACCCATGCAGCCGCATCTTTGCATTCCTCCGCACCTATCGTGCCTGCTGCTTTGGCGGCAGCGGAGATGACTGGGGCTTCGGGACGGGATGTTATTGCAGCTTGTGTCGCGGGCTATGAGGTTCAGATTCGGTTAGCTTTGGCACTGGGACCGGCCGATCATTATGATCGTGGTTATCATCCCACAGCAACATGTGGCGTTTTTGGAGCAGTCGTCGCAGCTGGTAAATTGCTAGGCATGAGTGCCGTCGAGATTCAAAGTGCATTTGGGATTGCCCTCTCGCAATCGGCTGGCTCCATGCAGTTTTTAGTTGATGGTTCTTGGACAAAGCGCAGCCATGTAGGACAAGCGGCGCAAAACGGGTTGATCTGCGCAGTAATGGCTGCGGAGGGCTTTAAAGGCCCAAAAGCAGCGTTTGAGGGAAAGTGGGGGTTTCTTCATTCGCATGCACCTAACTCCAATCCGAATGCGGCGGTTGCTGGACTTGGTGAGCGCTGGGAGACATTGAACCTTGCTGTCAAACCCTACCCGTCTTGCCGCTATAGTCATGCCCCTATGGATGGATTGATTCAGTTGAGAGAAACACACGACATTGAAATTGAAGACATTAAAGAGGTTGATGTTGGACTCGCGGAGACCGGTTGGAAGATCATAGGAGATCCTGCGGATGGTAAGCATAAACCAAAAACGGTTGTTGACGGTCAGTTCTCCATGCCGTTCTGCGCGGCTGTGGTTTTGCGTGAGGGTAAAATGAGCTGGGATGACTACGCAAAGCACCTTTCAGATGGGGAGACGTTGGCTCTTTGCGAGAGAGTGAGAGTATTTATTGATCCACGTGTGGAAGAATTATTTCCGAGCTATATGAGTGGAACGGTCCGGATATCCACAAGCTATGGTCAGTATGAGACCCTAATCAAAGTTCCACTCGGAGAGCCCGAGAATTTCATGGCTCAAGAGGCGTTTCAGGATAAATTTGATGGTTTGTGTGCGCCCTATCTTGGTGAGGAACAGTCAAGTAAGTTTGCTGATGCCTTATTGCATCTCGAAGAGGCCAACAGCTTGGCCTCGATTATGGCTTTGAGCCAACCTGTCTTAAACTGACGGTAAATCCTAATTTGCTGCGCAAAAAGCTAGGGTCTGCAGACATTGGGGCATAACGACTTTAAAACACAGTAACCAATGGGTTGGCCCCGATAGGATGTAATAGTAGTCAAAGGTGTGATAGGAAAAAAAATTTTGGAACTTGGCTATGATGGTAGCAGTCGAAAAACGACTCTATTCTCTTAATGTTATAGATATCGTTTACATGCTTTTGAAAAATTTAGTGAGACCTTCCCGTAGTCTGGGCATTTCAGATTACAGATGTGGCGCTATTAAAAATGTATTTTAGGTTAAATTTCATGGCAATAAACCAAGTATTGGCGATAATGGAAAGTGATGGATAAATCATGAGAGTTGAGAGGCTTGAGGTAGTTGTACTTCGTGCTCCTGAAACGGGGCGCCCGTACTGGGTGAGTAACTTTATCGTGCCCAGCGCTAATGAGATACTTATTCGCTTAAAAACGGATGACGGTATTGAGGGTTTTGGTTTAGCGACAAGTTACACTGATGTGGCCCCTCTTTTAAGCCTGTTTAAGAGCGGATTTGAAAATATAATTCTTGGCGCAGACCCACTTGCACCGGAAAAGCTATACAAAAAAATCTTCGGTTTAACCTCGCAACGTATTGCTTATGAGCGTGGTTGGGCACGTGAGGCATTGATTCGAATTTCCTCGGCAGTTGATCTAGCGTGTTGGGACATAATGGGGAAAGCGGCAGGTTTGCCACTTTATAAAATATTCGGTGGTTATCGCGACAAGGTACCTTACTACGTGACCTGCGCTTACTACCGTGACGGAAAAGACCTAGGTGAGCTTCGGGAGGAAATAGAATTGTTAAGTGACCAAGGCCACACTGGTTTTAAGGCTAAGGTTGGCGGTATGGCATTGACAGACGACATGGCGCGTCTTGAAGTTGTAAGGCGTGTTATCGGTGACGATAGAGAGCTGATGGTTGATGTAAATCGAGCTTGGGATTTGGCCACCGCGACAGAAGCTGTGGAGGCCCTTCTACCTCTCAAGCCTCTCTGGCTGGAAGAACCTCTTCAATGGGCGGATGATCGCCGTGAATTGAAACTACTTTCTCAGCGGACGCAAATTCCGCTATCTGCCGGAGAGAGTGAATTAACGAGTTATGGGTGTCGCTCGCTTCTCGAAGAGCAGGCTATTCAAATCTTACAATTCGACGTGACAATGTTTGGAGGGTTTACCGAAGGTCGAAAAATGGCAGCACTGTGCGAGCTGAACCATGTTCAGGTTACCCCCCATCACGACTGCTTTATTCACGCGCAATTGGTGGCATCTACGCCTGCTGGATGTTTTGTCGAAGCTTTTACTGATCCAGAACGCGATCCCCTACAAGCTGAACTATATGAAAATCCGCCAAAAATGAAAGACGGATGGTTGACGCTCAACGAGGCACCGGGAATTGGTTTAACTCTCTCCGAAGCCGCAATTAAAAAATTTGGTAGCCAAGTGATATAGGTTCGTAACAATTTAGTCTCTCCTCTTAACGGCTCTAATCATTGGCTTTTAAAAATAGGTCATGGTGGCGAGATAATTACAAATCGGTAAAGCCAATAAAAAGTTAGAGTTTGGCGAGATTTATAGCCGGTATCCCAATTATTCTGCACTGGTGTTACGAATGAAAATGTTTTGAAGAATTCTATCAGCCGAGTGACTTCTGCAAAATCTTAATTAAGCAACGTGTATGGATAATATCACTAGCTTCTTGAGGCTATTTTATGATGAACTTTTAGCCATATTTGGTAAGGGAGTTCCCGGCTCAACCAAAGGTTCGGCAACAACCTCGCCTTTATAAGATAACCCACCGCCTTTGAATTCTAATTTGGTTCCAATCTCTGAGCATGGCGTTTCCAGCAATGCCAATCCGATATTGGATCGACGGCGTGGCGAATGGCACACAGATCTTACCGTGCCGGCAATGTAACCATCTACCCGGGCGGTCCACGGATGCTCGTTGAAGCCTACGGGGTTGCCATTAAATATGATACCAACGAGTCTTCGCGTTGGGCCTTTCTCAGCGATATGGGCTAGCGCTTCCCTCCCAATAAAGTTATCGTCACGATCTAGATCCACGAAGCGACCAAGGCCAACTTCATAAGGTGAGCTGTCGGGATGGGTATCTGCGCCAAAAGATAACAATCCACTCTCGAGACGCTCAATATAATTTGGTGCACCGGGCCCGATATCAAAAGGGCGGCCCGCTTCTCGCACTATGTCCCAGAGCGCACCGCCTCTAGTCCCATCGCAGAGGTATAGCTCAAATCCACCTTGTTTAGACCAGCCTGATCTCGCAACCACAACTGGAATGCCCTCAAGTTCTGTTTTTTTGAAGCTAAAAAATTTCATGTCTCTAACCCAATCACCAAACATATTGGCTACGACGTCGACTGCCTTGGGACCTTGCACAGCTAACGGGCTAACATCGGGTTCCGATATACGGACGTTGAATCGTCCCTCGTTAGCTATAGCTCGGACCCAAAGCAGCATGTCGCTGTCAGCTATTGACAACCAGAACTGCGCCGGCTGAATGGGTAATATGACCGGGTCGTTCAATAGGCGACCTTCATGATCGCAAATGGGAACATAGCGACCTCTACCAACATCACAATTTTTCAAGTCACGGGCTGAAAGATATCTTGTGAGCTTCTCCGCATCCGGTCCCTCGATTTGAACTTGGCGTTGAGCTGCCACATCCCACATAGCAACGCCTTCCAGCAAGCGGTTGTATTCTGCCACGGTATCTCCATAAGACACCGGCATATACATCTGATTATAAATGGTCATGTGTGTGACCCCCTCAGCGACGGTGCGCTCGAAGAAGGGTGACTTCCGCTCCCGCGGGCCAACAGCTATTTGATAAGTCATGATAATTTTCAGTGCGTTATTAGGGGCTTCCCCCAAATTTTAAATGACCCCAATAGTATAAGCGAAACACAAATAAAGGTTGTTTCCGATCCGACTTATAGAATGTCATTTTCGACATGCGCCGTTTGAAAGGTCACTGATACAAGGAACTTTTCTTAATACAAAAAATGACCCTCTCAAATGCACAAGAATACCGGGACACAGAATATCATTTAAAAAAATTTGTATTCAAATAAAATATTGTTGGAATTGATGTGTTAAAAAAACGACTCAAAAAGTCAAATCTGAACGAGTTTTTCTTTTTATTTATGGCGTAAAAAAAGATTAAAGGCTCTATAAATCACCTATAAGCTTTCTGAGTTCACTCTGACCTGTTTAAATCACTCTCGTTTACTAGGGAGTTAGTATAATGGTGGCAGGGGCAAAAAAGGTGGGGGCTGGCAGGTACCGCGAGTCCTATGGTCGGTATTTAGAGGATTTTCAAGCGGGCGATATATACGAGCATCGACCCGGGCGCACAATTACGGAGAGCGACAATACGTGGTTCACGCTTTTAACAATGAACCAGCACCCAGTGCATTTTGATGCTGAGTATGCTAAGCAAAGCGAATTTGCTAGACCCTTGGTGAATTCTTGTTTGACCCTATCTATTGTCGCTGGCATGAGTGTTTCTGATGTAAGTCAGAAGGCGATCGCAAATTTGGGTTGGACGGACATCTCAATGCCGTCGCCCGTCTTCATTGGCGATACGCTCTATGCAGAGTCAGAGGTTCTGGAAAAGCGAGTTTCTGTGTCTCGGCCAACGCAAGGTATCGTCACCATCTACACGCGCGCAAAGAAGCAAGACGGAATTCAGGTTATGACATTCAAGCGCGTCATACTGGTGCCGAAACGGGGTCACGCCGTTGATGATAAGATTAACTACTGATAGCTCTTGTCATGTAGGAACTAGTCATTAAGCTGAACATCTGCGGCCAGAGTAAGTCTGGGGCTTCCCGATTCTTGGGCTAGCAACCAAGGTTCCCCTCGCTTACTCTATCCATCAATTGAAAATTTTGCAGGAGGGGGTGCGCTTTGAGCGTCGAGGAGCATTTAATTTTAGGTTCAATTGATCAATTTCTTGAGCGGGACGTTCGTCCGCATGTTAAAAAATTGGAGCATGCAGATGAATACCCTGCTGACATTGCAGATAAGATGGCAGAAATAGGGTTGTTTGGAGCAACCATTTCACCCGATTATGGGGGCTTGGGATTAAGTGCAAGCACTTACGTAAAAATTGTTGAGCGGGTATCGGCCGTGTGGATGTCCGTCTCGGGCATTTTCAATTCTCACTTAATCATGTGTGCCGCCGTTGAGAGATTTGGTTCGGAAGAGATGAAATCTAAATATCTGCCTAAGTTTGCCGCAGGTGAAATGAGGGGTGGGATAGCATTGACGGAGTCTGATTGTGGTACGGATCTTCAATCGGTCCGCACCCGAGCTAATCTTGAAGGGAATACATATCTGATCAATGGTTCTAAAATGTGGATTACTAATTCAATCCGAGGTAACGTTCTCGCGATTCTGGCTAAGACTGATCCGGAGGCAGAGCCACGGTATAAGGGCATGAGTCTTTTTCTCGTAGAAAAAGAAATGGGCTACACCACCACAAAACTCAGCAAACTTGGGTACAGGGGAATTGATACGGGGGAGGTCCGTTTGGATGGTGTGCGCGTACCGATCGCTAACCTAATTGGTGCCGAAGAGGGGCGAGGCTTGCAACAAATATTGGCAGGCTTGGAACTAGGTCGGATTAATGTTGCTGCACGGGGTGTTGGAGTGGCTCGTGCTGCTTTGGATGACTCTGTTCTTTATGCCCAGTCTCGTCGTACCTTTGGGAAACCAATTGCGGAGCATCAGTCAATCCAAATTAAGCTGGCCGACATGGTAACGCGGGTTGAGGGTGCTCGTTTGTTGGTGGATCAAGCAGCTCGTGTTTATGATCAAGGTCAACGCTGCGATATGGAGGCCGGGATAGCAAAATTATTTGCTACTGAAGCCGCAATGGAAAATGCTGCCGAGGCCATGCGTATTCACGGTGCATATGGTTACTCACCAGAATACGATATTGAGCGTTACTATCGCGATGCCCCACTTCTCTGTATCGGTGAGGGGACTAATGAATTGCAACGTCTTATAATTGCGCGGCAGCTAGTCGAGAGAAACCCCTTGTGAGTTATCATGCCGCTCCCATTGAGTAGTGTGCGTGTCCTTGCAGTTGAGCAATATGGTGCAGGTCCCTTTGGAACTCAGTTTCTTGCCGATCAGGGTGCGGAGGTTATTAAGATTGAAAACCCCAACACGGGGGGTGATTTTGCTCGGGACGTCGGGCCGTTCTTTTTTACGGAAGACGATTCGGAATTTTTCCACGCCTATAACCGCAATAAATTAAGCATGAGTCTCGATATTTCAAAACCAGGTGGCCTTGCGGTCTTTCATGATTTGGTCAAAACAGCAGATGCTGTTGCGTCGAACCTACGCGGGGACGTTCCAGAAAAGTTAGGTTTAACGTACAAGGACTTAAAGAACTACAACCCACATGTCGTTTGTGCCCATTTATCGGCGTATGGGCGAAAAGGTCCACGGGCAGCCTGGCCGGGATTTGATTATCTCATGCAAGCGGAAGCGGGATACTTTTCGTTGACTGGGGAGCCCGGTGGCCCGCCGACCCGCATGGGGCTATCGGTTGTTGATCAAATGACGGGCTTGGCTTTAGCTTACGCTGTCTTAACGGGGGTCGTTGGAGCGCGGGTTTCGGGAGAGGGGCAGGATTTGGACATAAGTCTTTTTGATGTGGCATTGTGCAATCTCGCCTATCCGGCGATTTGGTATCTCAATGAAGGCCACGTTCTAGAGCGCGAACCGCGTTCTGGTCACCCATCGTTGACACCGTGCGCGTTATTTACCACGAAAGATGGGTGGATATATATAATGTGCAATAAAGAAAAATTTTGGCCTGCTCTGTGTGAGGCATTAGGGCATTGGGAATGGGTGGAGGATCCGCGCTTTAAAACTTTTAAAAAACGCTTAAAAAACCGAGCAATCATTGAAAACATGTTGGATGAAGCGTTAAAGGCGAAGAAAACGGAAGATTGGCTGAAGGTTTTTGCAGGCCGCGTACCATCAGCCCCACTGCACAATATCAAGTCGGCTTTGGATAATCCTTTTGTCACTGAAAGCGGGCGTATTAAAGAAATAAATCTTGAAGGCTATGGAACATACAGATCATTAGACACACCTATTAAAACAGATCACGTAACTCCATCCAAACCGGCTCCCAAGCTCGGCCAGCATACAAATCATTTGCTTCGTAGTTTGGGGTATGATGAGAAAAAAATATCAGAACTTCGAAAAGTCAAGGCGATATAGAGCGCACAATTTGCAGCTGAGGACGGAAGACTAAAAATAAGCACAAAGATATTAAGCTTGCTTATATTAAGTATAGCATATAAATCTTTGTGTCCTACCCAAACTAACTTCGTCGTTAAACTTCTAATTTTTATCTCTGATCATTAAGGGTAACGGTTGAGCTATGAAGGATCGGCACGCTGAGAGCCTAGGCTTCCTGTTAAATGATCTATCGCAGATTATGCGTAAAAGATTTGATAGGCGCGCGCGTGAACTAGAATTAACCCGCGCTCAATGGCGGGTTTTATCAAGATTACGTTATCGCCCAGGGATTAATCAAACAACGTTAGCGGAATTACTTGAAGTGGAGCCCATAACTCTTGCACGACATATTGACCGACTTGAAGAAAAAGCTTGGGTTTACAGACGAAGTGACCCTAGTGACCGCCGTGCTTGGCGACTTTTCCTTAATGAGAGTGTCCAGCCCGTATTAGACGAAATGCAGAAGATTTCGGAGTGGAACCAAGATGCTGCTCTTCGTTATTTCAATGGCACAGAGCGTGAAGTGTTGTTTACGCACCTACAGCGTATAAAAGAAAATTTACTTAAAGCAGAAGCAGCTGATGAAGAGGCTTAGAAATAGTCCTGTGTTGGAAGACAATTGTCAGCCGGGGGGACGACTATGGCGGATCTAACCATTAAAGAAAATATTTTGTCTGATGGACCACTAGGCACTGAAACGAATACGTCTGCGGCGATTGATCAGACTTCAAAGCCGTTCCTGTCTAAGCGGCGCAGATGGGTGCGCTTGATTATAGTGTTTTTCTTTTCGGTAATAGGGCCTGCTGCTATTGGTGTTGGGGGGCTTTTCCTATACGCCACTGGTGGTCGTTTTGTTTCAACTGAAAATGCACACATAAAAGCCGATAAGATTGCTATTAGCGCTGACATATCTGGGCGTGTATCTGTGGTTAATGTGAGAGAGCACCAGTTGGTCACAAAAGGGACGCTTTTGTTTAAGCTTGACCCGGAACCTTTTAGGATTGCATTAGCACAAAGTGACGCCCATGTCGCCGCAGCGCGTCAAAACATTGTTGCCTTGAAGGCTAGATACCTTCAAACGGTTGCTGAACGCCGGGAGGTTGAGGGGGATGTGATTTTCTTTAAACGGCGAGTTGAAAGGCAGAGAAAATTACATGGAAAAGGCTTTGTCTCCCAAAGCAAGCTTGATGATGCAGAGCAGACCCTACGCGCAGCCAAGGATAGGTTTTCTGCTATCAGTCAGAGTCTTGCCAGCGTTAGGGCACGTTTGGCTGGCAACATAAATATAAATTCTGATGCTCACCCACAGGTGAGGGCGGCATTGTCTATTCGCGATTCTAAGGCTCTTAATTTGCGACGCACGGAAGTTTATGCTCCTACTGATGGAGTAATTACCAACTTTGGTTTGGAGACTGGCGAATATATAGAGGAGGGAGAGCCAATATTTAGCCTTGTGAGGACTGGTGCTTTTTGGGTCACTGCGAATTATAAGGAGACCGACTTAACGTATGTCCGCGTTGGGCAAAGAGCGACGCTGAAGGTTGATGCTTATCCCGATGTGCAGTATAACGCGCGAGTTACATCTATCGCTCCAGCCACAGGGTCAGAATTTGCGCTGTTACCGCCGCAAAACGCTTCTGGTAATTGGGTCAAAGTTGTACAACGTCTACCTGTGCTCCTTGAGCTGAGCAACACTTATGGTGGGCCGCCTCTTCGCGCTGGCATGAGTGTAGCGGTGGAGGTCGATACTAAGCACAAACGTAAGGTTCCTAGCTTTCTCTCTGAGGCCATCTCTTGGCTAAGTCCTCGTTATTGAGGGACTCAAGGAATGCATTGCTCCGTTAGTGACGTGCGACCAACCGGGTTGAGAAAAGCTCTCATTACAGCCACCTTGTGCACGGGACCGGTAATGCAAGTTCTAGATAGTACGGTCGTAGCGGTCGCTTTAAACCATATGCAGGGTAGTTTGTCTGCCGCACAAGATCAAATGGCGTGGGTTTTGACTTCGTATTTGATTGCTGTTGCTGTCGCGACACCTTTCTGGGGCGCTATGACAGAAAAGTTCAGTCGCAAAGCGCTCTTTAATTTCTGTATCGCACTGTTCACGATGACATCACTGTTATGTGGGCAAGCTGATAGCCTTACTGAATTAGTGATTTTTCGGGTGGTTCAAGGAGTATTCGGGGCCGCTCTTATTCCTCTGTCTCAAGCCGCGTTGATGGATATCTACGAGTCTAAAGATTATGGCATCGCTATGGCTTGGTGGGGGGTTGGGTTGATGTTCGGACCAGTTTTAGGTCCAACTGTGGGTGGCTATGTAACAGAATGGTATACATGGCGTTGGGGATTCTTTATTAATGTACCTCTAGGGCTCGTTTCCTTTTTGGCAGTATGGGCTTTCGTCCCTCGCACCACAGCTCGAAAGCGGCGTAACTTTAATTACATGGGATATGTCGTTTTGGCAATTGGGCTAGGTTGTCTGCAATTTGTATTGGACCGTGGACAGCGTTATGAATGGCTAGATTCGCATTTAATCGCAAGTCTGCTCTGCCTTGCGGGTGCATCATTCTGGTTGTTTATCGTCAATTCAACGACATCAGAAAATCCATTTTTTGATCCTATAATTTTGAGAAATACTAATTTTGTCATCGGGCTATTTTTGCGGGCTGTTTTTGGAATTTTATTGTTTGGGCCATTAATTTTAATACCACCATACCTGCAAAAAATCGGAGGTTACTCTATTGTGGATGCAGGCCTGCTTCTAGCTCCGCGAGGTTTGGCAACGATGGTGTCTGCTTTGCTTGTAGGGAAACTAGTTCGGCACGTCGACCCACGCGCGATTATAATAATTGGAGCAGGCATGGCGGGATACTCGTCATGGGAAATATCTTTATTGCCGGGAAATGCCCCTGCTGTTCTAATAATTAATTATATTCTTATCCAAGGAGTGGGGACCGCATGCTTTTTCATTCCTTTAAATGCTCTGGCTTTTGCAAACATAGGCGCAGATCAACGCGATCAGGGGACGGCGTTTTTTGCACTCACTGGTAATATAGGTCGCTCGATTGGTATCGCGATTTTGTCGAGTTACCTAGTCTATGGAACACAGGTAAACAAATCGCGGCTAGTAGAGCACGCAACGCCAATGAACGACCTATTGAGCCATTTACCCCACCCTGATTTATGGGCTCTTGATACCTTGATAGGATTGGCGCGGTTAAATTCTATGATCGTTTACCAAGCGGAAATTCTGGCATACTCCATGGATTTCCAACTCTTAGCAGCCTTGATGTTCGCTTGTATTCCCTTGGTGATGATGATGCGGGTTGGAGGGAAGGATAAATCCCCTCAATCAAAATGAGAGTTAGCCGTTACAAAGTATGGAAGAGACCAGAACGATACTTTAAAAATAGTAGAAAAATAGGAGTAATAATGAAACTGCTTATTCTGCCGGGTGATGGCATCGGTCCAGAAATTACCCGGGCGACGGCTGAAGTCCTGCAATCTTTGAATTCCCGGTTTGTCCTTGGGTTCGAGATGGTAGAGCGTGACATTGGACAAAAGGCTTATGAAATGTGCGGTCAGACTATGCCCGAGGAGATTTTTGATGAAATCTGGGATGCGGATGCAACAATTTTAGGACCTGTTGATAGCTACGCCTATCCGCCTGAGTCAGAGGGCGGCGTCAATCCCTCAAAGGCAGTTCGCTTAAAATTCGATCTTTTCGCCAACCTTCGACCTAGTAAAGTGCGGCCGGGGGTTCCGGCTATGATTAAAAATATGGATTTGGTAGTTGTGCGGGAAAATACCGAGGGTTTTTATTCGGATCGCAACATGCATATGGGAAATGCTGAGTTTATGCCGACCCCAGAAGTGGCCCTTTCGATTCGAAAAATTACTCGGGAGGGCTCCCGAAGAATTGCGCAGGTTGCGTTTGAAAAGGCCCGAGAGCGGCGCAAAAAAGTAACGGTTGTTCACAAAGCCAATGTTTTAAAAGTCACCGATGGACTTTTCCTGAAGGAAGTTAAAGTGGTTGGAGAGCATTTTCCGGATGTGGAACTGGAGGAGGTTATTGTTGATGCTATGGCTGCGCTTCTAATTCGAAGGCCTGAGAGTTTCGATGTCATTCTTACAACAAATATGTACGGTGATATCCTCTCTGATGAGGCAGCCGAATTGTCCGGTGGTTTGGGCTTTGGCCCATCTATTAATGTTGGTGAAAATATTGCCATATCCCAAGCGGCACACGGTTCGGCTCCTGATATTGCAGGGCATGACTCAGCCAACCCCACAGCGCACATGCTCTCAGCCCAAATGCTCCTGCAATGGATTGCAATGCGGCGGGAAGACAATCAATTAGGAAACGCGGCGATGGTAATGGAGCAAGCTATTAATAGTGCGTTAAGAAATCCTGATACCCAAACGCAAGATGTTAATGGCCCCTTAGGGACAAGAGCGTTTGGGACTGTTGTGGCTGAAATTATCAAGAATTCAAATTTATAAGGGAAAAGCATGGCTGTACAAAGAGGTTGGAGCTCTCTGCAAGCACCCAGGCTGATTAATATACCACATCGCATTCTCAATGCGATGCATCGACCAGCTGTGGAGTTCAAGGGACCAGATGTTAAAGGCTTCTGCAAAGCACTGTCTATTGATTTTAAAAATATCTATAAGACTAAAATTAATCATCCTTTTATATATGCCGCCAATGGGCATGGAGTCTGGAAATCTGCTATAACGAATATATTAGCGCCGGGGGCCAAGGTTTTAATACCTGAAACAGGACGATTTGCATTGAGCTGGCTTTATATGGCGGAAATGTGAGGATCTAATGTGAGGTGCTACTAAATAATTGGCACTACGCAGTCCGGCCGTCTGATATTGCCAAACGGCTTGCGGTTGATAAAAATCATGAGACTAAGGCTGTACTTCTTGTCCATACGGATACGGCGACGGGGACCACGTCAGGTATTGAGGGTGTTCCCGCCGCTTTTAATGAAGTGGGACACCCCGCACTTCTGTTGGTCGACACTGTTACCTCCTTGATGACTGGTGATTTCCGCATGGATGAGTGGGGTGTTGATGTTGCTGTTTCGGCAAGCCAAAAAGGTTTGATGCTGCCGCCAGGTTTGGGGTTTTGCGTAGCTAATGAGAAAGCAATTGACTTGGCGAAAAACAATAAAATCATGCCCAAGAGTTATTGGGATTGGATTGACAGGATGACTACAAACGAGATCTATAGGGTGTTTTGTGTATCTGCACCAAAACATTTTTTGTCCGGTCTGCGTGAATCTATAGATCCGATAAAAGAGGAGGGCGTTGATAATGTATTTTCACGCCATAAAAAATTAGCGCGCGCGATCCATGCCGCTATTAACAAATGGTCTGAAGCCGGTGCGCTAGGATTATTTGCGATTCGCCCGGATGAGCGTGCTAACTCAGTTTCGACTGTATTCTTGGAGAATCCTCGTGACCCAAAGAAGGTGTACGATATTTGTCGTGATCAATTTAACGTGATCTTGGGGAATGGTCTTGGTCAAATTGGAGCGTGATCGTCTCGCATTGGCCACATGGGAGACTTAAATGAGGCCTTGGTGTTGGGCACGTTAGGGAGTATCGAAGCCAGTTTGGAGTTAGCAAATATTCCCTACACATCCGGAGGCGTCGAAGCAGCGATAGCATCTTTTATTGGAGCCTGAGCGCGTTTAAAATTTCACGATAGTTTTTTGGCGTTTTCCCGTCGAGAGCCTCTTTTATTTTTTGATCAGCCAGCCAAGCAATACGCTTGGCCGCTCCTTCCGCCATAAACGGTTCAATTTTCAGGGCACGCAGTGTTTTAGCAACCTCCTCCATTTCTTGGGCACGCCGTGTCCCATGGGTGACTGTGCGTTCCATAAAATATGACGCGAGCTTGTCCCAACCAATTTCTGGATAACTGTGCGTGATAGAATCCAAAACTTTCTCTGCGACGCCATAGTGATCAGCCGCCACTACGCACTCTTGTAGTAAAGCTTCCAATCCCTTGAAAATGATGGATCGAAACATCTTAGTTGCCGACGCTTTACCGAATTCGGGGCCCATGTCTTCGAGGATCATACCATAGGGTGCCATGCGTTTTATGATGTCGGGCGCGTTCGGACCCGAGAGGATCATGGGCGCTGCTTGGCGCTTTGGATAGATAGGCGACATTATTGAAGCTTCAATAAAAAAAGCTCCAGACCTCATTACTAGACTTCCTATTTCAGCTTTGGTCTCTGGTGACACGGAATTGACATCAAGATATATTTGCCCGGCCCTTAAATGCGGGCTCACCGCTCTGGCGACTGTGACAGCTTCAGTGCAGGTGACTGTTGAGATTATAATTTCCCGGCCTATAACGGCATTTTTGTAATTACTTGCCAGATGTACTTTGACATCTCGTGCTTTCGCTTCAAGCTCAATAACGTTATCAAAGTTATTTTGCAGGATGTCATATGCTACGATGTCATCTATGCCCGCGTCTATTAATCCACTTGCGAGTGCGGTTCCGGCTTCACCGAACCCTAAAAAGGTAAGTTTTGGGGGTATGATCACGGATTAGCGTCGTTTGAAATGTGGTTTGCGTTTCTCCATAAACGCTTCTCGCCCCTCCTTGTAGTCTTCACTGGAAAAGCAATCATCAACTACTTTTCGACAAAGTGCATAATCGGGACCGGTTTTACTGACTAATTCTTGAATGACGGTTTTCGCGGCGTGAATTGTTAAGGGCGCATTCTCTGCAATGCACTTGGAATAATGATCAACATGTGCGTCTAACAGCGCGCGGGGCACAACCCGATTTATTAGACCCATGGCCATGGCCTCAGTTGCCGTAAACTGGCGTGCGGTAAAAAAAATCTCTTTTGCTGTCGAGGGCCCTACCACATCGACAAGCCGAGTAAGGCCATCATGACCATAACCAAGGCCTAGTTTTGCTGCTGGCACTGCATATGATGACACATCATTAGCGATACGCAAATCACAACAGAGGGCAAGACCAAGACCTCCGCCAATACAAAAACCCTCAATTTTGGCAATGGTAGGTTTTTGAATTTCACTCAAAGATTGCGACGCTTTAGATACGGCTTCGTTGTAGATTTCGGTAGCTTCATCATTCGATCGGTTATTCTCAAATTGGGAAATATCCGCGCCGGCGCAAAACGCTTTGCCGCCATTACCCGAGATCACCACGACATGAACGTCGTTGTCAGCCATAAAGCTGTCCAGAACTATGGGAAGATCGCGCCACATTTCAAAAGTCATGGCATTGCGTTTTGACTGATTGTCGAGTTTTATTGAACCAACGTGGTTTTTTTTACTAACAATCAAGTGATTCGTGATGTCCGCCATGAATTCTCCTCTCTCATGTAATTTTATATCTGGTACCGATTTATTCAGCTGTATTGTTGCTCCAGCGGCCTTGCTAGGCAATGACAAAGGTAGCATTGTGCTAATTTGAAAAATGTGTCCAGGAAATTGTTATTTTGATAGCTGCAATTGAGGAAATAACTGGTGTAAAATGGCGGGCTCAAGGGCCGGCATTTCTCATTGCAATGGGTCACGGTGCGACACACTGGATTTTAGCAACTGTCTACGTTGTATTGCCGTTCATTCGAGATGATCTGGGCTTGAGCTACACTGAAGCTGGCAGTGTGATTACCATCCTTCATGCATCTTCTCTTAGTGCTAACATAGGAAGTGGAGCTGTCGTAGATATCACAGGAAAGCGTGTTCTCACGCAGGTTTCCTCGCTTTTGATCGGGGCTTTGGCTTTGACACTTGTCGGCCTGGCAGAGACTATTTGGTTGCTTGGGGCTATGCTTGTGCTCATAGGATTGACCAACAACCTATGGCATCCAGCAGCTATTGCTTTTCTATCCCGTACCTATCCGGAAAATCGTGGTTATGCATTATCCATTCATACATTAGGGGCAAGTTTTGGAGACACATTGGCACCTTTAAGCGCTGGTAGCTTGCTGGCTTGGTTCTCTTGGCAAGGTGCCGCATCAATCAATGCTTTGCCTGTCTTCGCGGTGGCGCTCGTTTTGACGGTAATGCTTGGCCGGCATGAAAGAAGAGAAAATGTTCGCCTGAGTGACTCACACAGCAGACGGATGAGTTTTGCAGATTATCTCTCGGGTCTCGGTGGGTTGTTCAAGGATAGAATGATGATAGGTCTTTGCATTATGGCTGGTTTCCGCTCTATGTGCCAGAACGGTTTGCTCCTTTACATTCCTATGCTCTTGAAAAATAATTTTGAGTTTGGGCCCATCTTACTGGGTGTGGCCATCACTGCCATGCAAGTTGGCGGTATTATGGGGGGCCCAATCGCAGGCACCCTTTCAGACCGCCTTGGCCGAAGGTCGGTTGTACTTGGCGGATTGGCCATTACTAGCCTGCTTGTAGTGGGTATAACGGAAATCGATGGCGCCGCGATATTGATTGTTGTACTTGCACTACTTGGTTGTTCGCTTTTTGCTGTTCGCCCAGTTATTCATAGTTGGGCTATGGATTTAACTCCGGGGGCTATGCAGGGCAGTGCAGTTAGTTTGTTGTTCGGAACGCAGTCTTTATTTTCAATGGTTGTGCCGATCGGGGGAGGGGTAATCGCAGATCAATGGGGCGTCCCTTTTGTTTTTTTCGGTTTAGCAGCCGCCATGTTTATAGCTACAGTTTTCACTTTCAAGTTACCTGATAACCGTCAAGACGTATTGGATAGCTAACTCATATTTTTAATCATAGTGATTGTATCTTGGGTCAAGTCGCTGTCAGCATTTGAATATTCGGACAGGATGGTAAAGTGATTAAGGCCAGTTGGTTCTATGTATGTGCAGGTTGAACTATCTTTATTCCATGCGTTTACCAACCCGCGGGATTGATGTCTAAAGGCTTCGCTCTCACTCCCACCAGCAGCAACCACAAGGGGAATGGATGCTTTATTTTTAAAATTTAACGGGCTGTATTCCGCAACATCCCTATCCGTTAAGCCAATCACCTCTTGGATATAAGTGTGGCGTACGGGACTGAGGTCATAAATACCGGATAAAGCACAACCGCCTTTTAGCATATCTTGGGGGCAATCAAATCTCGACCAATCTGTCGACGCTAAGATGGCTGTTAAATGCCCCCCTGCCGAGTGGCCCGAGATAAAAATTTTCGATGAATCAAGGTTGTATATGTCCGCGTGCCGATGAATAAATATTGCTGCAGACTGGCATTGTGTAACGATATCGCTCATAGTTACTTTCGGCATCAAGTCGTACTCGATGAGAGCGAATGCTATTCCAGCGTCAGCGAAAGCAGGTGCGATGAAGGTTTGGTCAGATTTCTCTCTGCTCATCCAATATCCGCCATGAATATAAATCATTACTGGGTGTGGTCCTTTGCCTTCAGGCAAAATGATGTCGATCAATTCACGCGGGGAAGGTCCGTAGACAACATCTTTATGGAATTTATAGTCGTCGAAGACTTTGGCAGATAATGGAGCCCAATTTTTGTAGAGCTGAACATGGTTCGGTACTAGGGCACGATTGTTGTATTGAGCATCTAGGTTGGCGCGATCATCAAATGCAGGATGATGAGGCATATCGTATACCATGGATTTTTCTCCTTATGTCAGTGGGGTCATAACATGAGTGCGATATGCTTCTCTCTCCTGTAATCGGTCAAACCAAGCATAAAGATGCGGCAAATTAGGTCGCTCTAATTCCATCGTGTACCAACGGTAAACGGAGCATCCAACTGGTATATCGCCTATACTTATTAAATCCCCGCAAACAAACTTTTTATCTGAAAGATGATTATCCAGCATGGTCCAATATTTGACGGCTGTGCGGGTTGCTGCGTGTACTTCAGCCATGTCGCGATTGGAACCTAACGTGCGAATAAGATTTCTAAAGATTACGGTCATAGGCGCGTGCATTGCTGTCACGTACCAGTCCATCCATTGACTGGCTTGCGCCCTTTCTGCCGGTGAAGAGAGTAACCAATCCCCTTTGCCAAACTTTTCACTCACGTAACGAACTATAGTGTTTGACTCCCATACAGTAAAATCGCCATCCTCAAGTGTTGGAATAAGCCCTGTTGGGTTTTTCTGCAGATACTCAGGTGTTTCGTTCCCACCAAATTCCATACCGACGTCACTGCGTTTGAATGGAATGCCAATCTCAGTTATGCACCATACTACTTTTTGAACATTGATGGAGTTCGCTCTGCCAAGCACATGTACCATATGGAAATCTCTCTATTGAACGGCTGTATTCCCTCAGAAAACAGTTTACCGTGATAATGATGTGACACTCGATCTATTCACCGCTCTTACGATCAGACTTTCAAAAATGAAAGGAATAGAAATAGAAAAAGATATAATGGGTGTGTCAATGAATATGTCATTGTTAAATATGTTTTCGCGAAACACCATTACTACACTCTTCTGTCCGAGAATATGGCTGAAAACGATAAAAGCTCATAATTTATTATTGTGTGTATAAGATTAAGTCTTGACGCGGATAGATATATATCGAGCCATCCCAACGTTTTATAATTAATGCTTCGATAAGAAAAATTTTAGGATTAGTTTTAAATACGGAGCAGTCACCAAACGTTTGCCGTTATGTGCTAGTGTTTTTTTTACAGTTACTATTTTATCCTAGCTTAACCGAATTTATGCAGAATATTTACAGTTTTAAAACTAAGATTTTTGACCCATTCTAGGCGAGAAGAAATGGGGACACTAAACTTTTAGTCATCGCAGGGCATACGGGCGGAAGCGGATCAACTCAGCGGGGCGGGAACGACGTTTCAACCCAAATGCCCTTAAAATCCTCATCATGTCTCGAAATAATTTCAATACTAGACACCCCATCTATTTCTCACTAATTTTTATAGTAAGTAAAAAAGTAAGCGTTGTAAACAACATATGCCAAGTATTCATACCTACAGCGCAATATATAGCGAGATATAGATAACCTTTTGCTGTCTTTGTTAAGTAAGGTTAAGGTCAAGGGGCCGATAGGATACACAAGTTAGGAATAGCGATAATGGTGAAACGGCTGGCATATTTTGATCAATGGATGGATTCCAGCGGTGTTTCACGTGCCGAGGCTTTGGATGGTGTTGAGGCCATTCGTATGGATCAGTCGGAAGATGAGGCGAAAAATTGGGAAATTTTAGCCAGTTCGCATGGCTATCAGTTGCGGCCAAGCACTGAAACAGAGCAGCGCTATTGGCCTAGTCGTACTTTTATTGATGCATGCCCGAATCTCTTGGCGATATCATCAGCAGGCTCGGGATACGATATCGTTGATGTCGATGCTTGTACAGAGCGGGGCATTCTTGTTTGTTCGCAGTCCGGTTCAAATGCGGACTCAGTTGCTCAACATGTTTTTGGAATGGCTTTAGTGCTGTGCAAACAAATTATCCAATCTGATCGCGCGATTCGACGTGAAAGTCGCGATTGGACCCGTTGGAACTATAGGGGCCATGAGTTGACGGGACGTACTATTGGGATTGTTGGTTTGGGTAATGTGGGAACTCAAGTCGCGGCAATTTCCAAAATTTTTAATATGCAAGCCGTAGCCTATGACCCATATGTCTCTGACGATGATTTTCGTGAGCGTGGTGTGATACGCGAACCCAGCTTGGAAACATTATTTTCCGATTCTGATTTAGTCTCTATTAATTGCCCCTTAACTGATGAGACTCGTGGCATGGTTGGGACGGAACTTTACGATAAAATGAAACCAAACAGTATATTTATTACTACGGCGCGAGGCTTTATCCACGATGAGAAGGCGTTGGTCGTAGCTTTATCTGAAGGCAAAATTGGCGCGGCAGGTTGTGATGTCTTTGAAGAGGAGCCGCCCAACCATAGTCATCCTCTGCTGAATTTTGATAATGTCATCGTCTCACCCCATAATGCAGGTGTGACTTCGGACTGTAATGAAAACATGACTACTTACGCTCTTCAGCAATGGACAGAGATCTTTGGGGGGCACTATCCATCGCGGTTGCGTAATCCTACAGCGTGGCCTCTTTATTGCCAACGCTTTGAAAAAATGTTTGGTGTAGCGCCCACTCGTAGTGAGTGAGCGGGCATGTGCTACTGATGATAAACCTCTTATAATAATTTGTTGAGCTAGGGCCCCCGCACAGCTACCAGCTCGATAATTCAGTAGCGGGCAACTATGGTTCC
The DNA here is from genome assembly GCA_002690705.1 of Magnetovibrio sp. Lineage (GTDB taxonomy): Bacteria > Pseudomonadota > Alphaproteobacteria > Rhodospirillales > Casp-alpha2 > TMED8. The sequence goes on from NZFO01000004.1 coordinate 172,781, forward strand.
TTTGCATAACTTTAGCGCGGTGTTATGAGAGGAGAGTGCAAACCTCCGATATGAAAGTGGTATAAACTGGTGCTTAGTCAACATCGAGCATTTTGATAATTTCTTCAGCGATGGCAAGCGAGGATGTTAGGCCGGGGCTCTCGATGCCGTAGAGATTAACCATTCCTTTTACACCGTGTAAATCTGGTCCTTGGATCACAAAGTCAGATCCGTATTTACTGCTTTTGGGCCCGGATAATTTAGGTCTGATCCCTGCGTAACCCGGTTGCAGTGCGTCGTCCTCTAGATCTGGCCAATAGCGCCGAATATCAGTGTAGAATTTTTTACGACGCTCAGGATCAACCGTATATTCCACATTAGTAACCCATTCCACGTCGGGGCCAAACTTTACTTGTCCCCCGAGGTCTATACTTGAATGAGTCCCGAGACCGCCAGGGACAGGAACGGGATAAACGAGGTGATTGAACGGGTTTTTACCTGTAAGCGTAAAATAATTTCCACGGGCAAAATAAAGTGGCGGAATACTCGCGGGAGGTACACCTAAAATACTTTGAGATAAGTCCTGAGCTCCGAGGCCCGCTGCATTAATAAGGATGTCACAAGATAGAGTGGTGGGTGTCTCACCGCCAGTTTCAATAACTATGCCTCGATTTGTGACTTCTCCCGATTTAACTGGTGAAAAAAAAGCAATCATGCCGCCATTGGCTTCTAATTTGCCTTGCAGGGATAGCATGTAACTGTGTGAATTAAAGATGCCTGTTGATGGTGAGAACCATGCCGCGACTGCCCTCACATTAGGTTCCAGGTTTTTAAGTCGCGCGCCCTCAACCCACTCGAGGTCCTGTACACCATTGGCACGAGCTCGCTTGCCGATTTCTTGCAATGATGGAATTTCCCCCTCGGTAGTTGCCACAATCATTTTACCAATACGCTGATATTCAACAGCATTTTTTTTGCAGAAGTCATAAAGCAAATCTTTGCCTCTAACACACAGTTGCGCTTTAAGGCTGTTTTTTGGGTAGTAAATTCCGGCATGGATGACCTCGGAGTTGCGGGAAGAAATGCCGGTGCCAATTCCGGCAGATTTTTCAAGCAGAACTACTTCTCGACCCGACTGAGCCAAACGCTGGGCAGCAGCCAGACCAACACACCCCGCGCCTACAACTATGCATTCAACTTGATTAACCATGAGAGTAAGGATGGAATACTAAAGAGTAACTGTCTACACAAGATCGCAGTTTATTGCGCTACAGACAAGTTTCTGAACTCTAAAGTCCTGTTGATATTGCATTTGCCCTTGGGTTAATACGTCAAAAGGCTAATTATGTGTTTATGAGAATTACTGCAGTGAAAATATGAGACGCCTATTGAAAAGATATTTTTTTTCGAGGAGGGTAACTTTTATTTGCTTGCGAAAGATGGTTTAGGGATAAACTTGAGAGGGTCAATTTTTATTGTCCGCTTCGAGTTAGCGATCAATTTACCTTTAGCACGAAGATTAAGGAAGGTGTCATGAGTATCTGGGGTAAGGTTATTGGTGGGGTAGCAGGGTTTGCTCTAGGGGGTCCGATTGGCGGACTGCTTGGAGCGTTTGCAGGGCATTCCGTTGATAAAATGAAAGCTCGAGAACTTCACGCAGGGATAGCTGATCGGAGGCACAGAGGGAGGGAAGATTTCAACCAAGATGCTCGTCAAATTGCGTTTACAACTACAGTTATTGCTCTATCGGCCAAGATGGCCAAGATTGATGGTCATGTAAGTGCGGATGAAATCACCGTATTTAAAAATATCTTCCACATCCCCGCGGAGGAAACGGTCCAAGTGGGAAAAATTTGGGCCCAAGCAAAAAATGAGGCGATGGGTTATGAGACCTACGCTGAGCAAATAGCCTATTTGTTTGGTGACGAGCCGGCGGTGATGGAAGAGATTCTTGGTGCGCTAATGCATATAGCTAAGGCTGATGGGGTTATTCATCCTGCGGAGTTACAAATGTTATCAAGGACAGCGATGATTTTTGGGTTTAACCCGAACCAGTTTGAGCGCTTGAAACAAATTCATTTAGGTGGTGAAGCCTTTGGAGAAGATGATCCCTATCGAATATTGGGTGTTAAACATGAGGATTCAGACGATGAAATTAAAATTGCATATCGAAAACTGATACGCGCAAATCACCCTGACACTTTGATGGCGCAAGGTGTTCCCCAAGAATTCATCGATATTGCCAATGAAAAAATGGCTACGATCAATGCGGCCTATGATCAGATTGAGAAAAAGCGCGGTTTGAGATAATGGTTGATAACAGAATTATATATACAAAATCGTGATAGAAGCGCCATCTCCGAACTTTGGCCCGCGTCCTGATAACGCGCGAATTGATATTCTTGTTTTGCACTATACCGGCATGCCTTCAAGAGAGGCGGCACTTGAACGCCTTTGCAGTTCAAAGTCAGAGGTGAGCGCACATTACTTAATTGATGAAATGGGTGAAGTCTACAGATTGGTTGATGAGGGGCGACGCGCTTGGCATGCTGGCATTGCCTATTGGCGTGGAGCAGTAGACATAAATAGCCGCTCTATAGGTGTTGAATTAGTTAATCCAGGTCATGAATATGGTTACTCAGCATTTCCCATCGCGCAATATGCGGCGCTCCAGAATTTGGCTTTAAACATATTGAGCCGCTATCCAATTCCCGCCCGCAATGTTGTTGGTCATTCTGATATAGCGCCGGGAAGAAAAACTGATCCGGGTGAGTTTTTTGATTGGCAAGCCATGGCTGGGATTGGGGTGGGGCTGTGGCCGATGCAGTCAAACCATTTAGAGCTAGATATTGGTCGTCTTAAAACTCTTCTTGGAGAAATTGGTTACGATGTAAATAATTTGGCTGCAGCGTTTAGAGCGTTTCAAAGGCATTTTCGGCCTACGCGGGTAAATGGGCGGATGGACTCAGAGACGGCGCGGTTAATTTTGGGCTTACACGAACAAGTGGGAGGAAATTCTCCTCTTTCGGTTTAAATTGTACATTAGGTCTGTTATACACTGTGTGCCAGACGGTCGGATGGCCGCCTTTGTTGTTTTTGGCAAGGGAGGAAAGTCCGGGCTCCTTGGAAACACGGTGCCGGGTAATACCCGGCAGGGGTGACCCTCGGGAAAGTGCCACAGAAAGCAAACCGCCTGATTAAATCAGGTTAGGGTGAAAGGGTGCGGTAAGAGCGCACCGCGCAAGTGGAGACACTAGCGGCAAGGCAAACCCCACCGGGAGCAAAACCAAATAGGGACGGCAGACCGGTTTTACCGGTGAGCGAGTTTTCACGCTGCTGTCCGGGTCGGTTGCGTGAGGCGCTCGGTAACGGGCGTCCCAGATGAATGGCCATCCAGCCCCTCGACTGAAAGGTCGGAGGGTGGACAGAACCCGGCTTACAGACCGTCTGGTATTTTAACTTTAAATTTCTATTAAGCTGAATTGGATATTTCATCAAAGTGCCATAGAAAAGCTTTCGTGGCGCTACAAAACCGCCCTATCCGCCAATGAATATAGCATTAAATCGACAAAAACAGAGCAAACTTGTTTTGTTGTGAAAGGCTTTGTTAACCCATTCTATGTAAAACTAATCCCGTTGACGCCCATGATATCCCATGCTATCCCATCATGTACTACATTTAAGGAGCATTTGCGGGGATTAAAAAGGTGTCAGGGATGGGGTTCGCGGTTGAGAATGATCATACGGCCCTATTGAAACGGATCCGACAGCCTAATGTATTTTGTCTGTTCGGAGTATCGGCAGAAGCTGATAAAACGCAGTTGTTCGGGGGCCAAGATGACTTTATTCGTCGGCCGGCACGTTAATAAACTAGATCGAAAGGGCCGGGTCTCTGTGCCTAAGTCATTTCGTGCCGCCTTGCGAGCTCAAGGCTCCAAGATTTTTTATGCATATCCATCTTTTAAGCATGGAGCTGTTGAAGCTTGTGGAGACATATTTTTAGCGCGCCTGAGCGCTAGTCTCGACGAGTTGGACACTTTCTCTGATGAGCAAGACGATTTAGCAGCCATTATCTTGGAAAATGCGCATGCCCTGAGTTTAGATACGGAGGGGCGGGCGATATTGCCAAGGGAGCTAGTCGAGCATGCAGGTTTGTCTGAACAAGTAATTTTTGTTGGACGGGGCGCGCGATTTCAGATTTGGGAACCGGCTTCGTATGATACGAACCGCTCCGGAGCCTTCGAACGAGCTCGCAGTCGGGGGGCGACCTTCAAGCTTCTTGGTGGTGAGAAAAAAGAGGGTCGTTTTCGATGAGCGTTTCTCATAAGCCGGTTATGATAAATGAGGTGATGGACGCTTTGGTTCCCCGTGATGGCGCTATTTATGTGGACGCAACTTTTGGTGCCGGGGGATACTCGCGCGCGCTTCTCGAGGCTGCGGATTGCACCGTTTGGGGAATAGACCGGGATCCATTGGCGGTCGAATTTGGGCGCGATATGGCACATGAATTTGGTGGCCGACTGTCTGTAGTCAAAGGGCGGTTTGGTCAAATGCGGGAAATATTAAGTGCGGTGGGAGTTACCCAAGTTGACGGAATTGCCCTGGATATCGGGATTTCATCTATGCAAATCGATGATTTTACACGAGGGTTTTCGTTTCGTGCGGATGGGCCACTTGATATGCGAATGGATAATGGCAGTGACGACCCAACAGCTGCCGATATCGTCAACAGTATGAAGGAGCACGACTTAGCAAACTTGATATACGATTATGGAGAGGAGCGAGCATCTCGAAGGATTGCCAGGGAAATTGTTCGTCTGCGGAAAAAGGGCCCGATCGAACGGACAGAACAACTCGCAAGAGTAATCCGTCATGTGGTTCGTCGATCAAACGATGGCATTGATCCCGCAACACGCACTTTTCAAGCTTTACGCATTTATGTTAACGAAGAGCTCATTGAGCTTGATCAGGGTCTTGCTGCGGCGGAAAAATTGCTTAGGGCGGAATCTCGCCTTGCAGTGGTGTCATTTCACTCTTTAGAGGACCGTCGAGTAAAAACATTCTTGTTGGAACGAAGCGGGCAGCGGCCGCGGCCATCGCGACATATGCCCGACTCAAGGCGCTCCTTTTACCCGACTTTTCGTTTAGTTAAGCGGGGAGCTGTTAAGCCTAAAGAAACAGAAATTAGTCTCAATGCGCGCGCACGTTCGGCGCGGTTGCGCTGGGCAGAGCGGACTGCTCAACGGCCAATTCAGGTAGCGTGAGGAAATTAATTTTATGCGCACGTCTACGCTTGCTATTCTCCTCGTTTCAGTCGCCGTATGCGTAGGGCTCTTCTTGGTCAAGTACAGGGTCCAGGGGCTGGAGGGACGGCTGGATGATTTAAACCGCGAGATAGCCCGAGACCGCGAAGCCATTCGTGTACTGCGAGCCGAATGGAGTCATCTGAATGAGCCCGAGCGATTGCGTGCGTTAGCTGACCGGTATCTGGGCATGAAGCCCTTGGCCGTTCAACAAATAGCTCACCGATCTGATTGGGATCGGAAACTTCCGACCCGATCAAAATCGCTGCATGCGGAAGAGCGATCGATCGAAAGCATAGCCTCCAGAGATGAGTATGCCCAATGAGGAGTATTGGACAGAGATTTGTTGCTAAGAGGCGGCATATGGAAGGAATAAAAAAACAAGCACTTGAGACTGGCCGAAACCGACTGCTTGTGGCGGGCATGGTTATTACGATAGCGTTCGCTGGGATTGCGGGTCGGCTTACTGATCTTGCGGTGATTAGTGGAGGCTTCGAAAAGCGTATTGGAAAAGTAGCGAGCGCGGAAATATCTGCAAGTGGACGAGCGGACATAGTTGATCGAAATGGGGTTCTTTTAGCAACCAGCCTACCCACCGTCTCCCTCCACGCTGATCCAACTCTTGTGATTGATGCCGAAGAGGTTGCGCGCAAGGTTGCCCACGTCCTTCCAAATGCGAGAACTAAAATATTGATGCGCAAGCTCAGTAGCAATGGTCGTTTCGTATGGCTTGCTCGTAATTTAACGCCAAAACAGCATCACCGCATTAACAGTTTGGGTTTGCCGGGTATATCCTTTCAAAGCGGGGAGCGCCGCGTTTACCCACATGGACCACTTGTTTCTCATGTATTGGGCTTGACTGATGTTGACGGCAATGGCGTTGCTGGGCTCGAGAACAGTTTTGACGGCGATCTACGCGCTTCGGATCGACCACTTCGCACCTCAATAGATGTGCGGGTGCAGTCTATATTGCGCGATGAACTAATCGCTTCAATGAACGAATACAAGGCAATTGGCGCCGCGGGCCTAGTAATGGATGTAAACAACGGTGAAATCCTAGCGATGGTGTCCTTGCCCGATTATGATCCTAACAAACCTAGTCGAATGTCTTTTGACGCGGTATTTAATCGTGCTGCTAAGGGTGTCTACGAGATGGGTTCGACCTTTAAGCTTTTCACAGCTGCAATGGCACTTGACTCGGGTGTAGTTGATATTGGTGGTGGCTATGATGCATCTAAGCCCATAAGAATTTCACGGTTTGCAATCTCTGACTATCACGCTAAAAATCGTTGGTTGTCCGTTCCTGAGATAATTCTCCACTCATCAAATATCGGGGCAGCTAAGATGGCCCTGGATGTTGGTGGAAAAACTCAAAAAGATTATCTCCAAAGATTTGGATTATTGCATCCGGCTGCGCTTGAGATACCCGAGGTTGGCTCGCCTCTTTTACCCGATGCTTGGCGTCTGATCAGCACCATGACAATTTCTTATGGCCACGGTATCTCCGTAAGCCCGGTTCAGCTAGCCTCTGGGGTCAGCGCGTTAGTTAATGGCGGGCTCTATCATCCACCGACATTACTTGGCCGTCTTAATCCACAGGCGGCTGGTCATAGAGGACGTCCAGCGCACCGGGTAATTTCCAAAGAAACATCCAACCAATTGCGTGGATTAATGCGTCTGGTTGTTCGTCACGGAACTGGACGGAGGGCTAATGTTCGTGGATATGTCGTTGGCGGAAAGACAGGAACGGCGGAAAAAAGTTCAAAACATGGTTACTCTACGTCGGCTAAACTCTCGTCGTTCGTTGGCGCATTTCCAATGAACGCGCCTCAATATGTGGTTTTTGCTGTGCTCGATGAGCCGATTGGAAACAAAAATACATTTAATTATGCGACGGGAGGTTGGGTCGTTGCGCCAGCTGTGGGCCGGATTATTGAGCGGATGGCACCGATGGTGGGTATCCCGCCGCAGTTAGGCCAAGAAATGACTACGCCAAAAATTTCTACTCTTGACACATTAGCGAAAAATAAAAACTCGGCAGTTACGCGGGGAACCAGTGGGAAACGGCGTAAGGTGTTTAATCAACCCGAACAAGGTCACGCAAAGGTGGCAGAAAAGCCAAAATGGGCGGATATCATTGCGCGCGCAGTCGCCGTGCATCTGCATCATCAAACCGAGTCTGAGGCAAGTCTAGTTTTACGCGCCCGCGCGGTGTTGGGTCGCGCAGTGCTGGCCCGCAAACAACACCGTAAGCTGTTGTCAACGGCGGTATCGTTAGTGGAGTGAGATATTGCAACTCGTCGATATTATAAGAGAAAATGGAAATCTAGAATCAAAATCGGTTAACTTGGATAACCAGATATTGAGAGGTATTACGTGTGACTCACGTCAGGTTGAGCCTGGGTATTTGTTCGCGGCTTTACCTGGAACACGGATAGACGGCAGACAGTTTATTCAAGACGCGATTAAGCGTGGGGCTATTGCTGTGCTGGGACCGCCGGGGATTGGTGACGAGAGTATTGGGGGTGATTTGCCGATTATTACTGATGTCGATCCGCGCCGTCTTTATGCGATCATGGCGGCGCGTTTCTTTCAGAAACAACCCAAAACTATCGCGGCTATCACAGGCACCAGCGGAAAAACATCCTGTGCTCATTTTTTACGCCAGATCTGGAATAAATTGGGCGTTGGTGGAGCCTCTTTGGGCACGATGGGTCTCACAGCGATATCGGCTGACGGCACGAGCCTCAGGACTGGTCGAGTTGAGACATTAACAACCCCTGATGCATCTGATTTGCATCTACAATTGCGTGACCTTGTACAACTAGGGATTGAGAACGTGGCAGTGGAGGCATCCAGTCATGGATTAGATCAACGCCGACTTGATGGTGTTCGTGTGACAGAGGCAGCGTTTACTAATATCACTCATGATCACCTTGACTATCATGGGTCTGAAACTGCTTACTTGGATGCTAAGCTGCGCCTTTTTGAGAAACTTCTTATTGAAGGGGGCTCCGTCATAATCAATGCAGATCAAAACCATGCGGAGCATATCGCTGAAATAGCGCTTAGGCGCGGATCACCAATTATTCGGTACGGCGCTTGTGGCGATCGTGTTCGATTACTGTCACTTGAGAGGAGGTCCGAAGGACAGAGTCTATCCCTCGATGTGGATGGGGTTCGCTTTGAACTGTTGTTACCGTTACTCGGGGTATTTCAGGCATCTAACGTACTTTGTGCTCTCTCACTTGCCTTAGCGGGTGGTTTTAATGCGAGAGATTTGATGAGGGTTTTGCCTTCATTGAATGGAGTTCCTGGAAGAATGGAATGGGTGGGTAAAAATTCCGCCGGCGCGAACATCTACGTTGACTACGCACACAAGCCAGATGCACTTAAAGCGATTTTATTAGCCTTGCGGTTAAATGTTGATGGTGACATTGCTGTTGTATTTGGGTGTGGTGGTGACCGAGATGCTGACAAGCGAACGATTATGGGGTCAATCGCAGGACGATACGCAGATAAGATCGTCGTTACCGATGATAACCCTCGTTCTGAAAATGCTGCTCAAATCCGCAAATCGATTATAAGAGGTTGTCCAAATGCTCTGGAAATAGGTAATCGAGAGGAAGCGATCGGGACGGCGTTTGAAATGGTTGGGGCTGGCGACGCATTGGTAATCGCAGGAAAAGGTCATGAAACTGGACAAAATGTAGACGGGAAAATTTTCGAGTTTGATGACGCGTCTGTTGTGCGCGGACTGATTGGTAATAAAACATGACAGTGGAAGCGAACCAACAACACCTATGGACAGCCCGTGATGCTGCGCACGCAGTATCAGGTAAAGTTTTTGGTAATTGGGTGGCATCTGGTGTAACCATAGATAGCCGCAAGACGCGGGTAGGCGACCTATTTGTAGCAATTCAAGGCCCTGTGCACGACGGACATAAATTTATAGGAAATGCTGTGGCCCGTGGTGCTGCAGCTGCTGTAGTAGCAGATGGGAGAGACCTAGAAGGACAGGGCATTGATCTGAACCGACTTCTCGTAGTTCCGGACACGATGGTCGCACTTCAAGATCTGGGGCGAGCAGCCCGGGCGCGAGCTACAGCTTCTATCATTGCAGTCACAGGTAGCGTGGGTAAAACGGGAACCAAAGAAGCTCTAAAATGGGTGTTAGGCGCCCAAAAGTCAGGCTTGAACGGGGTGCATGCTACCCAAGGTAATCTTAATAATCATTGGGGGCTCCCGCTCAGCTTGGCTCGGATGTCCTGTGACAAAAGTTATGGTGTTTTTGAAATGGGGATGAACAACCCTGGAGAAATAGCAGCACTATCCCGCATCGCTCAGCCTCATGTGGCATTGATCACGACAGTTGCAGAAACCCATCAAGAATATTTCGAGTCTTTGGAGCAGATCGCTGACGCCAAAGCGGAAATTTTCCAAGGCTTGGTGAAGGGGGGAACCGGAATAATTAATATTGATAATCGAATGAGCCAACGCCTTATCGAGCGCGCGCAGTCTGAAAAGGTAAAGCGTATTATGACATTTGGCACAAGAAACGAGGCTGATTGGCAATTGCTTGAAGTTAATTTGGGAGCTACTGACAGTGTCTTGAGGGTTAGAACGCCGTACGATGAACAGGTCACATATACCTTGGGATTACCTGGCAAGCATTTAGCCTTAAACTCTGTTGCTGTTTTAGCTGCAGTCGATGCTTGTGGTGCAGATTTTTCCAAGGCAACTGAGCTTTTAGCAACGCTTCCAGCAATCACGGGACGAGGAGATCGAAGGAACATTCGTATTCCCGGTGGTAGCTTTGCGTTAATCGATGAGAGCTATAATGCGTGCCCGGTGTCAATGGAGGCGGCCATTCAAGTTCTTGGACAAGCAATAATTTTTGAGGGTGGTCGGCGTATTGCAGTTTTAGGCGACATGTTGGAACTCGGGCCTAGGTCGGATGAACTTCACGCTGCCCTTGTCGAGCCCTTGGTTCACGCTGGTATTGATCAAGTTTTTACAGGTGGAAAATTTATGGCGACCCTCCATCAATCTTTGCCAAGTAGATTACGCGGCGGACATGCAACTTCCTCAAAAAAATTAGCTACGTTAGTTTGTGCAAGTATCCGCGCGAATGACATTGTCATGGTCAAAGGTTCACGGGGGAGTCAAACGCGAGAACTTATCGGTGAGTTGCAGGCTCTGGCATGTGGACGCGAGCAGTCGGCTCGACAAAAAGTGTGCGGAGGTTGATTGAATGCTATTTCATCTACTTGTCCCGCTAGCGGATCAATTCGGTGCATTAAACGTCTTTCGATACCTCACATTTCGGTCAGGGGGTGCTGTCATTACAGCCCTCCTAATCAGCTTTATGTTTGGGTCAGTGCTCATTGAGATGTTGAAATCTCGTCAAAAAGGGGGGCAGCCTATCCGTGAAGATGGCCCGGAAACACACATTTTAAATAAGCAAGGTACGCCCACAATGGGCGGTGTTCTAATATTGCTTGCTCTTGGACTCGCAACCTTGCTCTGGGCAGATCTTGGCAACGGTTTTATCTGGGTGGCGCTGGGGGTTACATTGGCTTTTGGCACAATTGGGTTTCTCGATGATTACATGAAGGTGTCGAAGCGCGACAGCGCAGGATTGTCCGGTAAATTAAAGCTTTTGGCACAGATCGTTATCGCGTCAATCGCGACCCTTTGGATCATGCGTAATCTGCCACCTGAAATGGTCACGACCTTAACTATTCCATTCTTAAAAAATGTTGTCGTCAATCTTGGGTGGATGTTCATTGTCTTTGCAGTATTTGTGATGGTGGGTGCATCAAACTCGGTAAATCTAACGGATGGCTTGGATGGACTGGCGATAGTACCCGTAATGATTGCGGCAGCCGTTTTTGCGATGATCGCGTATCTCTCAGGTCACAGCGTATTCGCCAATTATCTTCAAATTCAGCATATTGCTGGTGCAGGTGAGTTAGCTGTGTTTTGTGGGGCGCTCGTTGGTGCAGCCATGGGTTTCCTATGGTTTAATGCCCCACCTGCCAAGGTATTTATGGGAGATACTGGTTCCCTTGCCCTCGGGGGGGCATTGGGTGCAATAAGCGTAATAACTAAGCATGAATTGGTTCTTGCTATAGTTGGGGGTCTCTTTGTTCTGGAGACGGTGAGCGTCATAGTTCAGGTTGTGTCCTTCCGGCTTTTTGGCAGACGGGTCTTCGCTATGGCACCACTGCATCATCACTTTGAGAAAAAAGGATGGGCAGAGAGTACAATAGTTATTCGGTTTTGGATCATAGCTATGATTCTAGCCTTGGCAGGGCTCTCGACCTTGAAGCTGAGGTGAGGAATTTTTAATGATTGATGTTTTTCCATTTTCTGGATATCCGGTCGCTGTTTTTGGGCTCGGTCAGTCGGGCGTGGCAACCTCCCTTGCGTTGGTCAAAAGCCAGGCTGAAGTTTGGGCTTGGGATGATAATGAAGGGGCACGTATTCGAGCCGCTGAAGAGGGGGTTCCTCTAGTTAATCTCTATGATTGCAATTGGCGAGATGTGACCTCATTGGTGTTGACCCCCGGTGTCCCGCTAAATTATCCGGAGCCACATCCGTTGGTTAAAAAAGCACGAGAAGCAAAATGTGAAATTATTGGTGATATAGAACTTCTTAGTAGGACTCAGCGCTGGTGTAGTTACATCGGTGTTACGGGGACTAACGGCAAATCGACAACCACGGCCTTATTGGGACACATAATGCAAATAGCCGGCCGTGAGGCTGAGGTGGGCGGGAATCTTGGTATTCCTGCACTGTCACTTGAACCTTTGGGGCCCGCGGGCACCTACATTTTAGAAATGTCATCTTATCAATTGGATCTGACCCTTTCTGTAACCTTCGATATCGCTGTATTTCTTAACCTCAGTAAAGACCATCTTGATAGACATGGTGGAATGAATGGCTATGTAACGGCTAAGCGTCGAATATTTAAACGCCAAACAAAACCTCGTACGGCTGTCATTGGTGTCGATGATGATCTCTCCTGTTCTATCTTCGATGAAATGCGTGAGGCTAATGAACAAGTCGTAATAGGTATTTCTGGGCATCAGGTTGTTCCCGGCGGCGTTTATGTTAGGGAGGGTGTTCTGATTGATGACACTGAGAATTCGGCAACCCCCATATGCAATTTGCATGAAAACCCCAGTTTGCAGGGCTTTCACAATGGCCAAAATGCCGCCGCCGCATATGCCGCTGCGAAAACTGCTGGTGTTGCGCCTCATGCTATCATGGCATGTATTCAGAGCTATCCGGGATTGGTTCATCGTCAAGAGCCTCTTGCAGTGGTGGACGGTATTACTTTTGTTAATGATTCGAAGGCGACCAATGTCGATTCTGCAGCCAAAGCGATCGCTAGCTATACCGATATTTTCTGGATTGCGGGAGGAACACCTAAAGACACTAGTTTGGGCGCTATAGAGCAGGAATTGTGTCACGTTCACCACGCTTATTTAATCGGTGATGCGGCGATGGCTTTGTCCCACTCTTTAGCTGAGACTGTGCCGTTTACTCTGGCGGGAGATCTGGAGACCGCAACACACCTAGCGTTCGCCGCAGCCAGGGAAGCCGTTGCTGAGCGACCAGTCGTCTTATTATCCCCTGCATGTGCATCATTTGATCAATTTGAAAATTTTGAGGCCCGAGGGGATGCATTTAGAAAAATTGTTGAAAAACTGCCTGGAACGCACACCGACCCTTTTGAGGGGCCTTGGATGTACTCAGAGACCAGCAATTCTAGATCGGGAACAGAGTCAGGTGGAGAGAAGAAATGAGTGCGTGGGCGCGGACAGATACTAGTCTCGTGGGCCGGTGGTGGTGGAATGTCGACCGCTGGATGCTGGCCGCTCTCGTATGCTTAAGCGTCATTGGCACAATCCTCACCTTAGCAGGTTCACCACCGGTTGCTGCGCGCCTTAAGCTAGATATATTTCATTTTGCAGGCCGCCAAATACTTTTCATTGCCTTGGCCATGATTGTTATGATTTTCGTCTCATTTTTGTCCGTGCGCGGTGTTCGCCGTTTAGCCGCTGTAATGACCTTCGGAGCCTTAATTTTGATGGTCGCAACTCTTATTGTTGGGACGGAGACTAAGGGGGCTACTCGTTGGTTATACCTATGGGGATTTTCCATACAACCTAGTGAATTTATCAAGCCTGGCTTTGCCGTAATGGCAGCTTGGTTTTTTTCAGTTCGCTGTTTGGATGATCACTTCCCAGGTTACACGCTGGCGGGTATCCTTTACGTTTTTGTGGCTGGCCTATTGTTGCTCCAACCTGATGTCGGGATGACATTTGTGGTATCAGCTATTTGGGGAGTGCAATTTTTTATAGCGGGTTTGCCCCTGATATTTGTTGTGGTAATCATCTTTTTGATAGTGGGTGGTAGCTTCGGGGCGTACATCACATTTTCGCACGTTCAAGTTCGTGTTGATCGGTTCTTAGATCCGGAAGTCGGCGTCGGTTACCAAGTTTCTCGATCACTTGAGGCCTTTCGCAATGGAGGCTGGGCGGGACGTGGCCCGGGGGAAGGACGCGTCAAAGAGGTGCTGCCTGATGCACATACCGATTTTATCTTTGCCGTTGCTGGTGAAGAATTTGGTCTCATTGTGTGCCTAATAATTCTTGCGCTTTTCGTCTTCGTTATTTTAAGAGGTATAAGCCGTGTTATGAGGGACGAGGACTTATTTGCTTTACTGGCAGTGGCAGGACTTTTGGTCCAATTTGCTCTTCAAGCGCTGATCAATACGGCTTCAACGGTAAATCTTATGCCCCCTAAAGGTATGACCCTACCATTTATTTCGTATGGTGGCTCGTCAACGTTAGCGCTAGGTTTTGGGCTCGGAATGGTTTTAGCTTTGACGCGCATACGTGCTCACCCAGAGGAAGAGCGATGAGTATTCCGGCAAAACCCCTAATTGTTTTGGCAGCAGGTGGTACAGGTGGACATGTATTTCCGGCTGAAGCGCTTGCCAGCGAACTGTTGAATCGTAGCTGTCGGCTTGCTTTAATTACGGATCGGCGGGGTGGTAATTTCTCAGGGGTTCTTGGTGGTCTCGAAACTTATCGTATCCGAGCCGGTGGAGTCGCGGGTAAAGGAATTGTGACACTGTTGCAAAGTGGACTGGAACTAATATGCGGGCTGTTCCAGGCACGGCGCCTTCTGAAACGATTGATGCCAAGTGCAGTCGTAGGTTTTGGTGGATATGCGTCTGTACCGACCATGTTCGCAGCCGGTTCTCTGGGGTTACCTACGGCTATTCATGAGCAAAACGCGATTCTTGGGCGAGCCAATCGTTTTTTAGCGCCGCGGGTACGACGAATCGCAACGTGCTTTGACATAACTGATGGTGTGCCTGCTAGCGCAACTGAAAAGGTTACAATAACAGGCATGCCAGTTCGACCGGCTATTGTAGCCGCTCGTCACTTTACCTACGGAGAGAGAAGTATTGACGGTGACGAAGCATTATTTCGATTATTAGTTATTGGTGGATCACAAGGTGCTCGCGTTTTGAGTGACATTGTTCCGCAGGCCATGGGCGCCTTAGGGGCGGGGTTACGTCGGCGGTTGCGCGTTGTTCAGCAATGTAGACCTGAAGATATTGAGCGGGTGCGTGCGGTATATGCACAATATAACATTGATGCCGAATTACGAACTTTCTTCAATGATGTCTCAACTTATTTGGGCGCAGCAAGTTTGATTGTTGCTCGCGCTGGCGCATCTACAGTGGCTGAATTGACGGCTGTAGGACGTCCGGCGATTCTAGTGCCCTACTCGTACGCAATTGATGACCATCAGAGCAGCAATGCCCATGCTATTAACGAGGCGGGGGCTGGGTGGGTTTTGCCTGAGTCGTCGTTAACCGCCGGTGCATTAAAAAGTCGAGTCGAATCGCTAGTTGAGATGCCGGCTATTTTGCAGCGCACGGCGGCTAATGCGCGAAATCTGGGGCGTCCTGAAGCAGCAAAAGCTCTTGCTGACATGGTGCTCGATCTCGTTTCAAGTGATGAGAGGAAGGTGGCATGAGAAATTTACCTATTGATCTTGGTGCGCTTCACTTTGTTGGTATTGGCGGTATTGGTATGAGTGGTATTGCCGAAGTTCTGCATACACTTGGGTATACCGTCCAAGGCTCGGACCTATATGAAAGCGCGAATGTCGCGCGTATTCGGGCTCGTGGCATTAATGTCAAAGTTGGTCATGATGCGGGAAACCTCGGACAGGCCCAAGTGGTCATTGTCTCTTCAGCTGTAAAGTTAAACAATCCAGAAGTTATTGCCGCTAAGCATCGATTGATACCTATCGTTCGTCGAGCTGAGATGTTGGGCGAGCTTATGCGCCTGAAATGGTCAATAGCTATTGGCGGTACACATGGCAAGACTACGACAACTTCTCTAGTGGCTGCTATGTTAGATGGTGCTGGTTTAGATCCAACAGTTATTAATGGGGGTATCATTAATGCTTGGGGGACAAATGCAAGGCTCGGCGATGGGGATTGGCTGGTTGCTGAAGCTGATGAGTCAGATGGTACATTCCTAAAATTACCGGCTACGGTTGCGGTAGTAACTAATATTGACCCTGAACATATGGAATATTACGGTTCCTTTAACGCGCTTCGTCAGGCTTTTGATACTTTCGTTCAGAATATTCCATTTTATGGGTTTGCGGCACTTTGTGTTGATCATCCAGAGGTACAAGCAATGGTGCCGCGTGTCTCAGATAGACGAATTATCACATATGGCTTTTCACCGCAGGCCGAGGTGCGAGGGATTAATCTTAAATCCAGTCCTAAAGGCACATGCTTTGATGTGGCGATCACTGATCGTAAAATGGTTGGAGAACGAATAATAAATAATTTAATGTTGCCAATGGTTGGAGAGCATAATGTGCAAAACGCTCTGGCAGCTGTCACTATTGCGATGGAAATGCAGATCCCGGAGAACAGCATGCGTTGTGCCCTAGCGGGGTTTGAGGGAGTAAAACGGCGGTTTACGAAAACGGGTGAAGTTGACGGTATCACCATTATTGATGATTACGGACATCACCCTGTAGAGATAGCCGCTGCACTCAAAGCCGCGCGAAGCGCAACAGCGGGTAAAGTTATCGCTGTGGTTCAACCACACCGCTACTCCCGATTACAGGACCTATTTGAAGATTTTTGTAAGTGCTTCAACGATGCTGACTGTGTTCTAGTTGCTCCAGTCCATGCAGCTGGTGAAGAAGCGATCGAGGGCATTAACGGCGATGCTTTGATAAATGGTCTGCGTCATCATGGCCATCGGTCAGTTCAAGCTTTAAATGATCCTGCAGCGCTCCCAACGATAATCGATGCTATCGCTCAGTCAGAGGATCTAGTCTTATGCTTGGGGGCCGGAACAATTACGCAATGGGCAAATGCGCTGCCCAATAGCCTTATAAAGCTGCGTCAGGACTGTAAGCAGGTTGCAAATGATGTTGGTTGAGATGAGACCAAGTTGGGCAAACTTAATGCCGCAATTTCAGGGTGATTTGAAGTTTGGTCCATCGTTAGCACGGTACACTTGGTTTAAAACCGGTGGACCTGCAGAGGCTCTTTTCCGTCCAAAAAATCTTGCTGATTTAGCCTTGTTTCTTGATAAGCTTCCAGAATCTGTTCCCGTAACTGTTATGGGTAATGCGTCAAATATATTGGTTCGGGATGGCGGAATTGAGGGCGTGGTTATCCGTTTAGGAAAGGGTTTTTCAAAAATACAGATTGAAGGTGATGCTCTGGTAGCTGGCGCGGGGGCAGCTGATTTAAACGTTGCAAAATTTGCGCGACGCCATGGGATAAGTGGAATGGAGTTCTTAGCTGGGGTGCCGGGCACAATCGGTGGTGCGTTAGCAATGAACGCTGGCGCATATGGAAAGGAACTTAAAGATATCTGTATCAGTGCTGATATTGTTCTGCGGGACGGAACAGTGAAACGCACTAATGTCGATGATTTTGGCTTTGCCTACAGAAATTCTCAACTAAATGGTGCTATTGTAATCTCTGCCCGGCTGAAGGTAATTAGGGGTAATCCTCATGAGATTGGGGAGCACATAAAACAAATTCGGGCAACCCGAGAAAATACCCAGCCAACTCGGACTTTGACTGGTGGTTCAACATTCAAAAATTTAGGTGACCGAAAGGCATGGGAATTGATTGATGCTGCGGGTTGTCGGGGACTTAGGTGCGGTGGGGCAGTTGTTTCGGAAAAACATTGCAATTTTCTTATTAATGAAGGCAACGCAAGCGCGGCTGACCTTGAAAAGCTTGGTGAATGTATCCGTAATCGAGTGAAGGCGCATTCTGGCATCGTTTTGGAATGGGAAATTGAGCGGATTGGGCGCGCCGGCGAAAATGTGCCCTCGGAGGTCATGAGATGAGCAAGAATGTTACCGTTTTGTTGGGAGGTTGGTCAGCTGAACGAGAAGTCTCATTGGTAAGTGGTGCCGCATGTGTCAATGCCCTTAAGGAGGCTGGATACGACGTTACGCCCATTGACGTGCATCCTGATATGGGAGCGCTATTGACCCGCCTCTACCCAAAGCCTGATGCTGTTTTTAATGCGTTACATGGTCGTTACGGCGAAGACGGCTGCGTGCAAGGTCTTTTGGATATACTCGGTATTCCATATACACACTCGGGTCTTATGGCCTCGGCGCTTGCAATGGACAAACCTATGGCCAAACATCTTTTTAAGACCGCGGGTTTATTGGTTGCGAAGCATGTGGAGGCTAGCGCTGATGAAATTTTTGCCGCAGATTTAATACCGCGCCCCTATGTGATAAAACCCTCGAATGAGGGATCAAGTGTAGGCGTTCAAATAATTAAAGTGGGGGGTCATAACCCAATTATCGATGCCGCTATGGCAGGCGGAACTCGGATGATGGTTGAGGCTTTTATTGATGGACGCGAGCTGACTGTTGCCGTAATGAATGGGAAAGCGCTTGCGGTGACTGAAATTATCACCCATCACGATTTTTATGACTATGGCGCCAAGTACGAGAACGGTGGTTCAACCCATCACATCCCCGCCGAAATCGGCGAGGACCTAAATTCTAAAGCAATGGGAATGGCTGAACGCGCCTATTCAGTGCTCGGGTGCCGCGGTGTGGCAAGGGTGGACTTTCGATTTGATGGCGAAAACCTTTTCATCCTCGAGGTAAATACGCAGCCCGGTATGACCCCAACGTCGCTGGTCCCTGAACAGGCGGCGCATGTCGGAATTTCATTTCCGGATTTAGTTAGTTGGATGGTTGAGAAGGCGGAGTTTGACCAATGAAAAAAAAATCACAATCAATGTCTATTGGCAAGCCTCGTAAAAGGCGGTTTGGAAAATTGTTCGCTTTGCGTCGCATTTCACTTGGCTTGTTTGCTGTTTTGTTGGTTCTCTCCGGCATTGGTTTATGGTGGGCCGTGTCTAGTGGTGCTGCGGAGCGTGGTGTAGTGAAACTACAATGGCATATGATCGCGGTCTCATCGCAAGTTGGATTTAAGGTTGAAGAAATTTTAGTCATCGGTCGCCGTGAAACAGATCAACAAGAGTTGTTGAAGGCCGTGCGTTTAGCCCGAGGGGCGCCGATATTAGCATTCGACCTCAGCGCTGCACGCAAACGGATTGAGTCGCTGCCGTGGATTAAGTTTGCAACTGTTGAGCGTATGCTTCCCGACACTATTTTACTTAATGTAGAAGAACGTGAGCCCGTCGCAATTTGGCAAAATAAGGGTAAATTTTCTCTAATTGATCGTTCAGGCGAGATCATTTTACATACTGGATTACAGCGTTTTTCTGATCTTATCGTTGTCGTAGGTGAGGACGCACCTCGACACGCAGCGAGGCTGTTAAAGACTTTGAGTGTTGCCCCGGAACTTATCCCTTGGGTAAAGGCTGCGGTCTGGGTAGGCGGACGGCGTTGGAACGTCCGTCTCAAAGGTAAAATTGATGTTCGGTTGCCAGAAATTGATCCGGCAGGCGCTTGGTTAAGATTGGCCGAGTACGAAAAAACCCACAACGTGCTGGAGCGTGATGTTCAAGTATTGGACTTGCGTATCCCTGATCGTTTAATTGTACGGAGAGCCCCGCCCCAAAAAAAATCAGTCAATGGTCAGGAAACCTAGTGTCAAAAGTCACTGATAATCAAATTATCTCGAGTGAAAACTCGTGAAAAACGATCCGGTTTCTCGCAAATCACGCGGTGGCCTGATGGCGGCATTGGATATAGGTACCAGCAAAATCTGCTGTCTGATTGCTGAGTCAAATATTGAGCGGGGTGTATATACGGATGGAAGTCCGCGTATTGTTGGTATTGGACATCAAATATCAGGCGGTTTGAAAGGTGGGGTGATTGTCGATCTTAATGAAGCAGAAGCGGCAGTGCGTGCGACGGTGGAAGCTGCTGAACAAATGGCCGGCGAAAATATTCAAAAGGTTATTGTAAACCTCAATGGTGGCCATATTGCATCGAGGTTACTTGCTTATGAAGTTGCCATTGGAGGGCATGAGATAGGCGACGCTGATATTCGTCGAATTCTTGATCCTGAAAATTTAGCAAACGAGACAGACGATGGGCGAGAACTTTTACATCGGATACCGTTAGGTTATGGTGTTGACGGTAATCGCGGCGTTGCCGACCCAAGGGGAATGTTTGGTGAACGTTTGGCCGTTAATATGCATGTCATTAGTGCTCTGCGTGGAGCGGTGCGGAACCTCCAAACGGTAGTTCGCCGTTGTCATCTCGAAGTTGAAGCAGTTGTTGCCACGCCATATGCCTCCGGTCTCGGATGTTTAAGTGAGGAAGAAAAAGCGCTGGGTGTGACTGCGATTGATATGGGCAGTGGGATTACGTCGGTGGCTGTCTTCTTTGATGGCGAGCTCGTCCATACCGACATCGTTCCCTCGGGTGGAAGTCATGTTACCAAGGATATCGGGCGAGGATTAGTCACCCCTTTAAAACATGCTGAGCGGTTGAAAACTCTCTACGGTAACGCTATTCCCTCTGCAAATGATGACCAACAATTAATTCAGGTTCCGTCCTTGGGTGAGGAAGAGACACCCGAAAGCAATATGGTTTCACGCTCAGTTATTGTTGGTATTGTGCGACCGCGGATCGAAGAGCTTTTTGAGCTTGTCCATGAGAGACTTAAAAAATCTGGTTTTGATCAAGTTGCTGGTCGTGGGCTTGTGCTAACCGGAGGGGCCAGCCAGCTCCCGGGGGTTCGTGAAGTTGCAGACAAGATACTCGATAAACACGCCCGCTTAGGCCGTCCTATTGCCTTGAGCGGAACTGCTGACGCTGCATCTGGTCCAACATTCACTGTCTGTGCAGGACTTTTGCAATACGGTCTTGGCAAACGCACACTTGAGCCTGACCCGGGCTTTACAAAAGGAAAAACGCCAATTAGCAAATTTGGCCTTATTGGCCAATGGCTGCGGGATAATTTTTAACGTGTCGCAGTTACGGAATCTCAACCTTTTCATGTCAATTATTGCCAATTCGGATTCGGCGATAATCGATATCCGTTCCCAGCTCTGACTTAGGAGGTTAATTATGAGTATCAGCCTTAGCGTACCCGAGAACCAACACGACACGGAACTCAAGCCGCGTATTACAGTGGTTGGGGTTGGCGGTGCAGGCGGTAACGCCGTAAACAATATGATTAAACGCGAGCTGGAAGGCGTCGACTTTGTAGTCGCCAATACGGATGCCCAAGCTCTGCTGCAATCAACGTCGCAACGCCGCATTCAATTGGGTGCGACCCTAACTGAAGGCCTTGGCGCAGGATCGAAACCGGAAATTGGAGCTGCCGCTGCAGAAGAAGCGCGTGACGAAATGTTGGAGCAAATCAACGGCGCCCATATGGCATTTATAGCTGCAGGTATGGGCGGGGGCACTGGTACTGGCGCTGCGCCAGTTATTGCCCAAGCCGCAAAAGAAGCGGGTATTTTAACCGTTGCGGTCGTAACAAAGCCATTCCAATTTGAAGGTAGTCACCGTATGCGATTAGCCGAGTCAGGCATCGAAGAGTTGGCTAAATATGTCGATACTTTAATTATTATACCAAATCAAAATTTATTTAGAGTAGCCACGGAGAACACGACTTTCGCGGACGCATTCGGTATGGCAGATGAGGTGCTTTATTCGGGTGTGCGCGGAGTAACTGATCTCATGGTAATGCCGGGCCTTATCAATTTGGATTTTGCTGATATTCGTTCTGTTATGAGTGAAATGGGAAAAGCTATGATGGGTACTGGTGAGGCTGAGGGCGACCGCCGAGCTCTCGAGGCTGCGGAGTCGGCTATAGCTAATCCATTACTTGATGATACTTCGATGAAAGGTGCTAAAGGTGTCCTAATTAATATCACTGGTGGCTCTGATATCACGCTGTTTGAAGTTGATGAAGCTGCATCTCGAATTCGCAGCGAAGTCGATCAGGATGCCTACATCATAATTGGTTCCGCTTTTGACGCGGCTCTAGATGGAAAGATGCGTGTTTCTGTTGTTGCAACCGGGATTGATGCAAAGGATTCCACTTTAAATCAACCCCGAATGATGCAGGTTACTGAGGCTATTTCACGTGTTCGTAACGAACACAAAATTGCATCGCCATCAGTACCGCTGGAAATTCATGGTGGGGCCGCTGCAGAGCCTATTCAAACCGGTTTGAGGGAAGGTGATACAGCAGAGGTACACGCGCAAGCGTCGGCGACGTTTTATGCCGAGTCAGGTGTTACTCAGACACATGAATTGGAAGATGATGAAGGGCAAAACTACCTTGAACCGAAAGCCATAAAGCCAGTTGATCTTCTGAAGGAGGTTCCCATTCTCCAAGAGACCATTAAATCCCCAACAGAAATGTTGCAACTGAAGAATACTGAAGTCTCCCAAATTACAACCGAGGCGAGTGTTGAGGATCCTCTTGTACCTATCGCGCCGCAATCGGTAACCCCGAGCGAGGATGATGTGCCAGCTGCGATGCCGCGGCTAAATGGCGAAGACGCATATATCCCGCCAGTACCCCATTCCGCGGAAGACACTTTAGAAAGTACGAAACCCGAACCTTTTGCAGCAGCAGCTATGGCAAACGGTGCTTATGAAGGGACAGGAACAGATGCTGGGTTAGCTCACCCCACGCTTTTTGAGCGGGTTACACGCACTGGTCGAGCTGCACTTTCTCGCCCGACAAGGGATGAAAATGAATCCGTTGAGGTTTTTGATACTGGGAAGTTAGAGATTTCACGCAATAACCCGGGGCTCGCTTCGGACAGCTTCGCGCTCAATACAACCCCATTGGATGCTACCCCATCGGAGTTGATAAGTCCGGAGGGCGGGCACTCGACCCTAAAGGGCGGTATTGAGGCAACAGCACTCGAATCTGGACAATCCGTCGTGGCTGAGATGATCCCCGTCGAGTCTTCATTAACTGATGAGACTGATCTGCTTGACATACCGGCATTTCTGAGGCGTCAGGCAAACTAAGTAGTTTTGGTAATGGCTGAAAAAGTGAAGGGTAACAAATTGCAATAAAGAGTGATTTGTTTGGTACCGAGGTAATTGATATTAAACTCTCGGAAGTTTTTTTTAAGTAGAGGTTATGGTGTGGTTTGAGAGGTTCCACTAAACACTCGCGTAACGCTGATTAGCTAGTGTATGGGATAAAAATTGGGACTGGGTGGATGGTTAAACCGTTACAAGTAGGCCGTAGTTCAAAGTAAAGCTGACCGATAGCGAAACAGGGGATTAAGGGTGTTGCTAAATCTGGAGGTGAAGAAGGAGAAAAAGATTACTCGGCAAAGGACTTTGAGAAAACAAATCGCCTGCCGAGGGATTGCTTTGCATAGCGGTCAAGATGTCTCTTTAACTTTAAAACCGGCGCCTGCTAATACAGGCGTTACTCTCTATCGGACTGATGTAGAGGCCAATGTCCCTGCGCGTTGGGACTTGGTGGTGGATACTCGGATGTGCACGGTCCTCTCGAATAATGAAGGTGTTACTGTAAGCACAGTTGAGCACTTGATGGCTGCATTGGCTGGTTGTGGCATTGATAATGCGAAAGTTGAATTAAACGCTTCAGAGGTGCCTATTATGGACGGAAGCTCTGAGCCTTTTGTTCGTATGATTGAAAAAGCTGGTGTCGTAGAGCAATCGGTGCCACGTCGTGTAATTCGGGTTCATAAGGCAATAAAGGTAAAGGTTGGCGGTGCTGAAGTTTCTATTGAACCGGGGGACTCTATCAAGTTAAGCCTAGAAATCGAGTTTCAAAGCAAAGTGATTTCCCATCAAGCATTATCCTTAGGGTTGTTTAACGGATCCTTTCGCAAGGAACTCTCCTCCGCCCGTACTTTCGGATTTTTGGATGAAGTTAAACAGTTGCGTGCTGCCGGACTTGCGAAAGGCGGTTCACTTGAAAATGCCGTAGTAGTAAGTGGTGATAAAGTGCTGAATGAGGGTGGTTTGCGTTTTGACGATGAGTTTGTTCGTCATAAAATGTTAGATGCGCTCGGGGACCTATATCTTGCCGGAGCCCCGATTATTGGATGCTTTAAGGGTGCTAAGTCTGGCCATGCAGCAAATAATGCTTTGTTGCGAGCCCTGTTTGCTGATGAAAATGCTTGGTCATACGATGTGTTGCGGGGAGAAGAGAGCGATCGTGCAATGGATGGCGGGTTGCATGCGCAATCAGAAATTGTAGTCAGCACACCATAGAGCAGTATTAAAAAAGTTACGTTGCAAGGACCAAAAAATTGTTTGAGTAGGCTCCACTCTTTTTGAATGCTTACATGGGTAGCTTGTTTCTGGGCGTAGGAGCGGCTATGTGATAGCCTTTCTTGAGGTGCATTGAATACACAGAAGAGTCGAGATGTCGCATTTATCATTAAACGAATGGTATCGCGGGGTAACCATTAGCACCCTTTGGTATGGGGTCTTAGCTTTAGTTTTGATAGCGGTTCTGGCTGGCTGTGCTCAGAAAGAAAAGAAGAAATACGTTGAGAGGCCAGTAGAAGATTTGTACAACGAGGCCCTTGACCTCATGGAAGAGCGACAGTACGCCAGCGCTTCTGAGAGATTTGATGAGGTGGAACGTCAACACCCTTATTCAGGCTGGGCGACTAAGGCCCAATTATTGGGAGGGTACTCTTACTATCTTGCAAATCGGTATGATGAAGCAATTTTAGCACTTGACCGATTCATGCAATTGCACCCCGCGAACAAAGATGTAGCTTACGCGATGTATTTAAAAGGGTTGAGTTATTACGAGCAGATCTCCGATGTAGCACGTGATCAGAAGATTACGGAGCTAGCCCTAACAGCCTTTAAAGAATTGATTTCAAGATTTCCAAAATCAAAATATGCCCGAAATGCTGCAATAAAGACCGAGTTGACGTATGATCACCTTGCGGGCAAGGAAATGGAAATTGGTCGCTATTATCATGGCCAAAATCAATATTTAGCCGCTATTAATAGATTTAAAAAAGTCGTCGACTCATATCAAACTACGACTCACGTCCCAGAAGCACTGCATCGTTTAACGGAGGCCTACCTAGCCCTTGGTGTAAATGAAGAAGCTCGAAGAACTGCGGCAGTTTTGGGGCATAATTTTCCGGGGAGTGAGTGGTATATTGACTCCTACGAAATGCTAGAAAACAAGAGCGTGCGAAACGAAGAGCCGAGAGCGCCTTGGTGGAAAGTATGGTAAGGCTCCACCTCAAGGCTTTATCAGACAATTAAAATTATAATGTTAACAAACCTGTCAATTCGTAACATAGTTTTGATTGACCGTCTCGAATTAGAGATTGAGCCTGGCCTGAGCGTGCTTACAGGTGAAACGGGTGCAGGAAAATCGATCTTGCTCGATTCGCTGGGACTTGCCACTGGTGTCAGGGCGGATACTCGATTGGTCCGCAGTGGCGCTCAACAAGCATCCGTGTCTGCAATATTTGATATACCCTCAACCCATGATGTCCACACGATGCTGGTTGATCACGATTTATCGATCGGCGAGGGAGACCTGTTAATACTCCGTCGTACATTAGCACCCGATGGCCGTTCACGAGCTTATATTAACGACCAAGCTGTGGGCGTAAATCTACTTAGAACCGTTGGAGAGCGGTTACTGGAGATTCATGGACAGTTTGATAATCAGCGACTTTTCAAGCCTGATGAGCATATGCGGTTACTAGACGCCTTTGCAGGTCACTCAGAACTTGTATCACAATGTAAAACCACGTTCCAAGCATGGCGGAAGGCTATTGCCGAACGCCAGCAGATCGAAAAAGAGGTCGAGAATGCGCGCCTTGATGAAGACTTTATCCGTCAAGCTGTAACTGAACTTCAACAAATTAACCCGCTGGCTGAAGAAGAGTCTGACTTGGCGTCACAACGTCAGTTGATGATGCATGGTGAGCAGTTAGTTGAGATTCTCGGCGAAGTTCTTGAACATGCGAGTGGGTACAGTGGCTGCCAAGATAAATTACATGCTGCAACGCGTGCCTTGGAGCGGGCAGCAGAAAGAACTGAAGGTCGTTTGGATGCAGCAATCACTGCGTTCGATCAGGCTGCAGATAGCTTGGCGGATGGAATTTCAGAAATCAACCGTTTGAGTAGCGATCTAGATTTAAACCCGGGGCGCTTAGATGAGATAGAAGACCGTCTCTTTTCCCTGAGGGCGTTGGCGCGAAAGCACAACGTTCCGGTAAGTCAACTTCCACAATTGTTTGAGCGTTTGAGCGGCCAATTAAATACGCTCGAAGATGGATCTTCAGGGCTCCACTTGTTGTATGCGAAGGAGAATAAAAACCGGGATGCTTACGTTAATAGTGCTAAGCTGCTGTCGAAATCTCGACTCAATGCCGCGAAAGAATTGGACGATCGTGTTGCCAGTGAATTGGCAGGACTGCATTTAGATAAGGCGAAATTTGAGACAAAAGTCGAGTTAGTGCCAGAATCTGATTGGCGGTCTTCCGGTATCGATAAGGTAAACTTCCTTGTTGCGACTAATCCGGGTACACAACTCGGTCTTATAAGTAAAATTGCATCAGGTGGCGAGATGGCTCGTTTCATGTTAGCGTTAAAGGTAGTTTTAGCCGCTGTAGAGCCAATGACAACTCTGGTTTTTGATGAGGTTGACTCTGGGGTTGGCGGGGCGGTTGCTCAAGCAGTGGGCGAGCGCATGCGAAGCTTAGGTGATGGCGGACAAGTATTAGTTGTTACTCACTCGCCGCAGGTTGCAGCAAGAGGAAATAGTCACTGGCGGATTGCTAAAAGATCGAGTGTAGACGGCGAGTCGGGTTCGGAGGTCTTGACCACGGTTGATACGTTGGACGCTATTGAAAGAAGGGAGGAAATTGCGCGTATGTTGGCGGGGCGAACCGTAACGGACGAGGCGCGATTGGCAGCGGAAAGCCTCTTGAGTGGTCCTTTGTCTTGAATAAAAAAAAGCCCATTTATGCTCATATACCCGTCGAGCAGTTATTACCTATTGAGGCCATGGCGGAACTTCAACGGTTAGCCGAGAAAATTTCCACGCATGATGAGCACTATTATAAGAACGATGCGCCAGTTATATCCGATCAGGAATACGATGCTTTGTGGCGCCGTAACGAGGAAATAGAGGCGGTATTTCCAGAGTTAATGCGCACCGATAGTCCGTCAAAACGAGTGGGTGCCAGCGTAATCCAAGGATTTTCCAAAATAACCCACAGTAGACCGATGTTGTCGTTGGATAACGCCTTTAATGAGAGTGATGTTATTGGGTTTTTAGACCGAATTCGGCGCTTCTTGCAGTTGGATAACTACGAAAAAATTGAAGTCCTCGCAGAGCCTAAAGTCGATGGACTATCAATCGCACTTTCTTATCGTAATGGAAAACTTATTTATGGCGCTACGCGAGGCGATGGAAGTATCGGCGAGGATGTTACCGCTAACATAAAGACGATCCACAATATACCGCATCAACTTCCCTCTACTGCGCCAGAGTCAATTGAAATTCGTGGGGAAGTTTTTATGGCTAAAGAAGATTTTTTAAATCTAAACCGCCGTCAAGAAGTGCGAGGAGAGAAGGTATTCGCAAATCCAAGAAATGCGGCTGCGGGCAGTCTTAGGCAGCTGGATAGTTCGATAACTGCGGCGCGACCCTTGAAATTTTTTGGTTATGCATGGGGTGCGTCTAGTTCCTCTTTGGGCGACACTGTATCTGATGTTCGTAGTAAATTTAAGCACTGGGGATTTGAATTGAATGAGCCAGCCAGGCTATGCAGTGATGTATCGGAAATTATACAATATTATACTGAGATATCGAAAGGCCGCGCGGCATTAAAGTTTGATGTAGATGGCGCGGTTTATAAAGTAAGTCGCCTAGATTGGCAGGAGAGACTAGGTGCGGGTACTCGTGCTCCGCGTTGGGCCATTGCACATAAATTTCCAGCCGAGCAAGCCGAAACCCAAATTCAGACTATTACAATCCAAGTGGGTCGGACGGGTACGTTGACGCCAGTTGCTAATTTAACGCCTGTTACGGTCGGTGGTGTAGTTGTCTCGCGCGCAACATTACATAATGAAGATGAAATTGCTCGCAAAGACCTGCGAGAGGATGATTGGGTTTTAATTCAACGGGCAGGAGATGTCATTCCGCAAGTGGTGGAGGCGCATTCTGATCGTAGATTAAACCACAGTAAACCTTTTGTCTTTCCTGAATATTGTCCCGAATGTGGCAGTCCCGCGACCCGGGCCGAGGGAGAATCCGCGTGGCGTTGTACAGGCGGCCTTATATGTCCGGCTCAAGTGGTTGAGGGGCTCAAGCACTTTGTGTCTCGCGAGGCATTCGACATAGAGGGACTCGGAACGAAGCATGTGATTGCATTTCACGAGGACGGATTGATAAAAACTGTTGTAGATATTTTCCAGCTTAGCAAAAAGCGCGACTTGATCTTGGCACGAGAGGGCTGGCAAGAGAAATCAACAGATAATTTGCTATTAGCCATTGAAGCACGACGTGACATAGATTTTAGCAGACTTATTTATTCCTTAGGAATACACAAAGTGGGGCAAGCTACAGCTAAACAAATTGCTCAGCACTATGTAAAATTTGAAACTTTCTTAAATACAATTGAATTAGCTGGAATACCGGGTCCCTCGGTCTTTGAGGATTTGATAAACATCGATGGTATTGGGCCGTCTGTGGTAGCCGATGTACATAATTTTTTTTCAGTACCTCATAATATAGATGTGATAAAGGCCCTTTCTCGCGAACTTAGGGTGAGGCCTTACCGGGAGGAGGTTGTCAGCGGCTCAGGTGCAGCGGGAAAAACGATCGTTTTTACCGGCTTGCTCGAAACTGTGGGTCGGAGGGAGGCGAAAGCACGAGCTGAGATGCTCGGCGCCAAAGTCTCCGGGGTAGTATCATCTCAGACAGACATCCTCATTGCTGGATCAGGGGCTGGCAGTAAATTGAAAAAGGCGCAAGATCTCGGGGTAAAAGTAATGTCAGAGGCGGATTGGCTGGAGTTTATTAAGCTGCGTTCGTGATGTAAAATATCGATCATTGGGTGCTGTTACGGTCAAAAATGCACTATTGCGTATTAAGCTATATGACTAACGTGACTCCATCCGTATCGGATTTTTAAAAATATAACTAGTTTTAAGTATTTCTTGGCTTTGTGTGCAAAGTACAACCAGGTATTTTATACCTCCGTTATAAATAATTGGTCGTAAAGTCACGGAGTGACTAAGTCGAGGACTCTGGGTTTTATAGGTATCAGTGCAATGGGGGCCCGAATTGTAAAGATATAGTCCAAAAAAGTTATTGGGTGTTAACTGCATTAGAATATGCCCCAATGCTACTGAAATCCCTCTAGGCTTTTAGGTTGAGACCGGTGACCCATTTTTGAGTTGTGGCAGAACGAAGTGATGTTCCAATATTACTCAGGTCAAGTGGAGATCCTACAGGGAAGAATGGTTGCGGTTTGAGAGGCTTGATGGAGAGCGCAAAGTCGGTCCAAATCGCGATATAATTGCGAAAACTCATTGTATGCTAGATTGTTGTGCAGTTTGAGCTGAAAAGAGTATTCACCAAAAACGAGACTCAGCTAAGAAACATGAGCACTCGTTGGGTGAGAAAAAAAGCCACTGTCCAACCAATCGAGGTAATCGACAATGCTCTGACCTTTTTCGTCAACGGGGAGAATGGGCTTTTGAACCGAGATATTTAGTCAGATAAGCCCCAAACCTTGTATTTAAGAGTGGGAAGTTCCATGCCGTGTCTGCTCTTCCAAAAGTTTCACAAAAAGAACCGAAAAAATTGAATGAAAAATCAGGCAGATCTTAAAGCAACTGCAAATGATAGAACGACGGGATATGAAAGTCCCTACGAGGACGCATCAAAGTCTGCAGCGTGCATTGGTGTGACATACACTAATCCCAAGGGCACAGATTATGCACAAAACTAAAATTATGGGTACCGCGAGATAGGAGATAATGTCAACGCAACCAATGCAAGAGTTTGTGGAAGCACCTTAAAGGGGGCAAATTGATTAAAAACTAGTGGTTTATGGATTCATTTTGGTTGATGCGCATAGAGTCTCAATATCCCTTTGACGAGGGGGCTATGCGGGGAATAAAAAGTTATTCTCGCTCATTTGGTGCGTTAGCTTTGGGGAAGGGGTGTGGGACTCTCTCCTAATAATGCTGATACAGAGAGTATTCACGGCAGTCATACGAGCAATAAATGACTCTGAGTGAATTTCTATACTATCCTAGCGTAAATCTATATCTTTTCCGTATCATTGAGAAAATTCATGTTCATAAGAAAATTTAAAATCTTTTTTTGGTTGTTACTTTAAATTGATTTTTGAGACAGATTAGTTAGATACTCTCTAGATATTTTTGGTTCAATTTTTCCATCAAAAGTTTTATCAACCTTGGAGGTAAATTTGAAAAATCGACTGGAAGGAAAAACCGTAATTATTACTGGTGGTAATACTGGAATTGGAAAAGCGGTTTGTACAGCTCTTGGTAGAGAAGGAAGTAACGTAGTCATTGGCTGGTACGAGCATGAGAGTCAGGCCAGATCTCTTGCAGATACAATCAACAATATAGATATGGCTGCAGCAATTCCCGTATTCGTGGATGTGACCAATGAAAAATCCGTGGAGGTTTTTGTCGGTTCGGCGTTTGAGAAATTCGGGAGTGTGGACGTCCTTATTAACAACGCCGGTATCCAAAAATCCCAATCTATTGATGTAACCTCTGTGCAAGATTGGGATATTATGATGAATGTGCATTTGCGTGGCGCATTCTTATGTTCGCGTGCTGTTGTTCCTCATATGATTAAAAGAAGGGCTGGGTGTATAATTAATGTGTGTTCTCAACTTGGTTACATTGGCCGGGAAAATTATACTGCTTATTCCGCCGCGAAGGGCGGATTAATTGCATTCACACGTGCTTTAGCGCGGGAACTAGGCCCATCAGGCATTCGCGTAAATGGTGTGTCACCCGGCTTAGTTGATACCGGGTTTGACCCGCTACCTGAACATGTTAAAGATCAGCATGCCGCGAGTTTGCCCATGACCAGATTAGCCCATCCAGACGATGTCACATCAGCTTTTATATTTCTGGCAAGTGAGGAAGGGAGATATTATTGTGGTCAAATGCTTCACCCTAATGGTGGCGAAATAATGCCATAATTTATCAAGTTAGCTTATGAAACTCATAGAAAACTACCGCTATCCTTATTCTGCAATAACCTCTAGGCCAAATTTTTGTTGGCCTAATGGCGAAAAACTTGCGGTTTATGTGGGTCTAAATATTGAACACTTCTCTTTTAGTTCGGGCTTAGGGGCGCAACTCGCCCCAAGTATTGGCAATGGTCCTGATGTGCTAAATTACGCTTGGCGAGATTACGGGAATCGGGTCGGTGCGTGGAGGCTAGCAAGTATGTTTGATCAGCTTGATTTCCCACTGTCCCTTTTAGTTAACACAACTGCCTATGAGTATTGTCCAGAACTCATAGAAAGATTCCGCCTGCGTGGAGATGAAATCGTAGCTCATGGCCGCACCAACTCTGAGACGCAAAATGAGTTGAGTGAGATAGATGAAGCCAAGCTAGTTGCTGATGTTACGAAAATTATTACTGAAAAAGAGGGGAAACCGCCGGAGGGATGGTTGGGACCGTGGATTGCTGAGAGTGACTTGACACCAGATTTGTTACAGGAGTCTAATTATCAATATTTGCTCGATTGGTGTCATGACGATCAACCAATTTGGATGAAAACAAGGAGGGGTAAAATCTTATCGGTCCCGTATCCACAGGAACTAAATGATATTCCTGCAATAATGGTTCGCAAAAATACCGCAGAAGAATTCGCCGACATGATTATTGATAACTTTGACGAAATGCTTGAGCAATCTCATGAAGGGCCGTTAGTAATGGGTATAGCAATCCACGCGTATATTGTCGGACAACCATTTCGGTTGAGGCATTTCAGGCGGGCTTTGGCTCATATCAGTAAACATAGAGGTTCTGTTTGGCTTACGAATGCAGGAAGCATCGCATCGCATTATGCGGGCTTGGGAGATAATAGCCTTAAAATTTGACACTAGACTGACTAGTTTGATCGTAAATAGGGTAAGGTTGAAGAAGTCGTTATTACTAACTTTTACTGAAAAGTTCTCCCCAATTTGAAATTTCCGCCGGGTCAATATTCAAACTTCGGAAACTTCCCCATATAGATAGAGCCACACTATCAAAAATCATAGTTTTTAGCTCTAATTCGAGTTCTGATGATAGCCGTGCGGCGTTAAGGTTTGTGCATAGTACTACGATAACGTCGGGCTTAGCAGAGGCAACACTGCGAATCATCGCGGCCAGTCTCTCCTCACTCACAAGTCCAAAAGCAAAATTATTAGAAATACCTGCATGCCTCTCATCAACGCACTCAAAACCCTCTGTATGAAGATTCTCTATAATCTGATTCTGTATCGCTGAGATGTAGGGCGAAACTAAACCTAATTTTTTAATTTTGAAAACTTCAAAAGCGTCTTTCATAGCAAGGATTGCACTAGTCGCTTTGATCCCGGTTAATTCGCTGATTTCATTACAAAGTTTTATGTCCTGTTGAATTCCTAACCAACTAGCCGAGGTGCCATTCCAACAAATGACATCCATTTTTGCATCGGCAAGTAATGATGCAGCCTCTAGCATTGGATGATGATTAAATTGCTTTTTTGAAGTTTGCCTATCTGAAATTTCCGTTACTCGGAAACGGCTAAAGTGCGCCGAAATCTGTGGTGATTGAGATAAGATACTCGCACAAACAGGTTCTAAAATTGTATTAGACGATGGAGTAAGCATTCCAAAGCGAGCCTTGATCGTTTTAGAAGATGATTTCATGTTTTTCCTAAGAGGTTTCAAGTACGTTGTAGGTTTAATCTCCCCTTAAATCGATGTTATTAATAATTTGCGACATTTAAGAGGTTCAAATTTTTGCAGGGTTGTAAGCACGTTTTTGAAAGTCTTTGGTTGAACTGCTTCCACCAAATTTACCCGATAAAATCGAGTCATCCCCTACGGTATTAACGGGATGCAAGCCACTGTGGGGACCATTTTTAAAGGGTAAGTTATCGATTGAGTTAAAAACAGTGATCAGTGCCCAACGCCTTTTATCAGATAGATTAGGGCCAGACCGATGAAGAGTGTTGCAATGAAAGAATACCGCATCGCCTGGTTCTAACTCGCAAGGAACTACCGTTAATCGTTGTTCGACAATCTTTACTCGGTCAGGGTCGGCACAATATTGCTTTCCAACAAAGCTGTGATCAATGCGGCCGAGTTTGTGAGATCCTTGCATCATCTCAATGCAGCCATTTGCTCTAGTGGATGGGTCTAATGACAAAAAGCATGTTGCCATTGATGGTTCCAGGACCCCGTAGTCATAGGCGTATCCATAATCTTGATGCCATTCCCAGCTACCTCCAACGTTTGCGGCTTTGGCGTTCAGTTTAGAATTGTAATGACAGATCTCATTTCCAATTAGAGCTTTCACTATATTTGTTACTCGCCGAGATCTCATTGTGATTGAGTAGATATCATCACTTAATTCATCCCAAACAGACATCATTGTAGCCTTGCCAGATTTGTCCGTGCGCGAATATGCGGCGTTTTCAAGTAGTTCATCCTTCAAAGCTGTATCCAATATTCGCCCTGCCTCTTTGCGGGAGAACAGCGCTCTCACAACCAAAAAACCATCTTCATTGAAATTTGAAATTTCGTTATCCGCAGGGTGATCATTCATTGATTTCTCCCAACAAGCCTTAAAGGACCTTGCAATTGTCAATTTTTTTAAATACTAAGATATAGCATAAATATTAATCAAATATTTCTTTATGTATAAAATTTATTCAGTGCCTAAATTTTATGCATAGTGGCATCAGATTTTTGAGTTTGTTCAGAGTTAAAGTTCAAATACAAAGTAAGTGGTCAAGACTGGAGAAAACGTGGTATCGCGATTGGTAGGTAATCATGGGCCCTAGTGTAAAAGAAAATAATAGGTGTTGGCTAATTCCAATAATCAATAATGATCATAGAGCGTTATTATGACCCCCACGCAAGCAAGAGCCTTTTTTGCGGTAGCTAAGGCTGGAACATTTAGTGGAGCTGCACGCCAGTTAAATGTAAGCCAGCCCACGTTGACGGTACAAGTTAAAGAATTAGAGCTTACCTATGGCGTTGACTTATTTGTGAGGGACTCAACGGGAGCTCGATTAACAGAGGTTGGAGCAGCTTTGTTTCCACTAGCAGAAAAATCGCATCTCGCTGAAGAGGATTGTAAAAACTTTTTGCAAAAAATCCGCTCCTTCGAGCGCGGACAACTGATAATTGGGAGCGCTGGCCCAATCGAAGCAATGCGTGTTGCAGCACTTTTGCGACAGCATCACGGCTCAATCACTATTTCCGTCGTATTTGCCAATACACGGGAACTAATTGAAAGCTTGCGGTCGGGCTCAATTGACGTTGCATTGGTATCGGGAGCCACGTACACAAGCGATATTGAGCATTTCGCATATATACGGAATCGATTGGTAGCTGTGGCACCTGATCAACCTCAGTGGTCTAACCGAGCGATGATTTCATCAAAAGAGCTGCATACTCATTCACTTATAATCCGTGAGCAAGGCTCCATCGCTCGTGACTTTCTTGAAAGAACAATACCTGAGACAATCGGAGATTTCTCGCCGAGTATGATTGTTGGTAGCCGCGAGGGTGTAATTGTTGCTGTTGAGCAAGGCTTGGGGATTGGTGTTATCTGTGAGGCCGGTTTTCTCAAAAGTTCGAACGTGCAGTTTCTCAAGATTATTGATTTTGATGTCCCTCTGACCATGGACGTTGCATGTCTCAAGGGGCGCCAAGAGAATAAACTGATAAAAAAAGTGATGGATATAGCGAAAAAAGACGCAAACAAAGAGCACCAAAGTTGAGTGTTCTTCTCGTCCCTTGACATCCCCTTGTGGGGGCCTCTCGTAGCTTTTAAGCCTACCTTTTTTAATAATTAGTATTGCTATAGGCCCTTTGTATAGAGCCATACATGATTTGGATTGGCGTCAATTATTACATCGATCGATTATAGGGCATAGGCGCAATCGCCTACTTTTGGATTTTGACAAACCGTAGACCATAGAAAAAAGGAAGTTATTGTGAAACTTGGCCTTCAACCAATAAGACGCCTTTTTGTAATAAGCTTGGTTGCATCAATGGCAATATTCTCTCGTGAAGCGGCCTCAGAATCGCTTACACTAACCGCTGGATCACCCGGTGGTGGCTACTTCAAAGCTGCAGCCGCTTTTGCCGAATATATCAAGGAGTCGGTTCCAGGAATTGAGACAACCGTTATCCCCGGAGGGGGTTGGGCTAATGTAGAGCGGTTGCAGGCAAGCTCTAGATTGGCGGATGTTGCAGTACTTGAAAATGCGCTTGCAAGTATGGCCTTTAATGGAAAAGGCCCGAAAAGCACAAAATATGATTTTCGAATGATTGCAGCAATTCGAGGCCCGAGTGTGGCGCAAGCAGTTACACCTGTTAACACAAGAATCTCATCGTTTGAACAAATTGCAAAAGATAAGATCCCTGTCCGAATTGCCACCTTTGAGCGTTCGCAATTAGCAACGGCACAAGCTCTAGCAATTTTACAACAGTACGGACTGTCCAAGGAGAAAATTGACTCCTTCGGGGGGAAAGTGATGTTTACATCTCACAAAGAAGGGATCCGGATGCTGATGGATGGTCAGGCAGACATGTGGTTTACAGGAGGATCAATGTATCCTCACCATCAGTATATAAAAGTCGGCTCCAAAATGCCCTTTACGTTATTACCGATAAGCAAAAAAGCTGCTATGGCTGCCGGTAGTGAATTTGGTCAATCTGCCATTTCTGTGCCCAAAGATATTTATGGCGACAATAATGGCAAGAATGATGCGTATTGGTCTCCAGCTACGGTCGTTACTTTTGGTGTCCGAACAACAATGGCAGATGATTTAGTCTACAAAATAACGAAAGCGCTAGCGAAAAATAAAAGCAAGTTTCATAAGGTACATAAACAACATAAATTTTATGAGCCTGCTACGGCATGGAAAAACGTAGGTGGTGTTCCGGTCCATCCAGGAGCAGAGAGGTATTATAAAGAAATGGGCTACATGAAATAGTTCGAGTGAAAACCATCCTCGAGAAGGTTTTTATTATGAGTCCGAACTTAGACAGTAATAGCTTCTTTCAGCCTTTTAGTCTTGTCGTTCAGCAGGGAAAGCTTGGAGGGCTGCTCATTGCAATTTTGTGCGCAGTTCTTGCAAGTTTTCACCTGTGGACTGCCGCGATGGGAACCTTGTACCCGTTTTCGCAAAGAGCATTTCCAATGATGGTTTGCGCAGCGATCATTTTTTTGGGAATACGAGCGTCGAGCAAAAACAGCAGTTCGGCATTGGACACAGACTGTGATAAAAATATTCCAGTATACGACTGGATCCTAGTTTTACTTACGCTTCCAGCGTTCGGGTGGATAGCTTTCCAACCAGACTATCTTGCTAATCGATGGCCGCTAACCTTGTCGGATGCCCCAACAGTACTGGAGCAAACGCTTGGATGGCTGGCGATACTCCTGTTGTTTGAAGCGACGCGCCGAACCACAGGCTGGGTATTAGTGATTGGTGGCGCGCTGGTCCTTCTTTACGCATATGTTGGTGAACACATCAAAATTTCTGGGCTTTCCCATCGTGGTTTTGAATCAACCCATATTATTGACTATATGTTCATGACATTAGATGGGATATGGGGGGTGGCTATCGGGGTTGCCGCGACATACATCGTCGTTTTTATAATTTTTGGCGCGTTTATGGAAAAAGCCGGAGCAGCAGATTTTTTTGTGGATTTAGTCACGGCGATAGCTGGGCATACTCGCGGAGGACCCGGAAAGGTTGGAATTTTTTCATCGGCATTAGTTGGCTCTGTTACGGGGTCTTCTGTGGCGAACGTTTATACCACAGGGCAATTTACAATTCCCATGATGAAACGGCTGGGATATGCGCCCAAAACGGCAGGAGCTATTGAGGCACTGGCATCCAATGGAGGACAACTTATGCCTCCCGTGATGGGCGCTGCGGCATTTATTGTCGCAGCTTATGCCGGTGTGCCATACAGCTCAATTTTATTGGCAAGTGTTTTGCCAGCGGCTCTTTATTTCCTGAGCTTATTTATTTTTGTCCACTTAACCTCCGTTAAAACGGGAATGGCGGGGATGCCGTTGGAGGAGAAGCCAAAACTAATCGACGTCTTGCGTCAGAGAGGTCATCTTTTAATACCGATGGTTGGTTTAATTGCTCTTTTGATATGGGGAGTATCACCTTTGCGTGCAGCGTTTTATGCTGTGTGTTCTTGTGTGGTAGTGAGTTGGTTACGACCAGAAACTAGGCTTACTCCATTACGTATTTGGGCCGCGCTGCGATTGGGCGCCCAAAACTCCCTTATGATTTTGAGTACATGCGCTATTGTGGGTCTTATTATCGGTACATTTACGCTGACTGGACTTGCTTTGAATGCCAGTAGTATAATTATCAATCTTTCTGGCGGCATAAATGTCTTAGTTTTGTTCTGCGTGGTCATAGCTTCAATTGTACTCGGTATGGGCATGAACACTGTCGCAGCATTTATGCTTGTCTCGATCTTGGGCGTTCCAGCCCTTCTAGAGATAGGTATGGATAATGTAACTGCTCATATGTTTGTGTTTTACGCCGCATTGCTATCTCACATAACCCCCCCTGTTTGCCTCGCAGTTTTTGCGGCGGCACAAATCGCAGGGGCCAATATTTGGGCAACGTCGGTTCAGGCAATGAAGATGGGGCTAATAGCGTACCTTATGCCCTTTCTAATAGCAGGGTCGCCCAGCCTTTTACTGGGAATTGGTAGTAAATTTTCGTTAATACCGGTAATTTCGGCATTTATAGGCTCTATATGTGCAGCGTGCGCTGTAGAAGGTTGGACTCTCAAACGTCTAAAGCCGTTTCCGAGGGTTTTGCTTGGTGCTGGGGCAGTCTTGTTGATACTACCAATGTCCAATGGCCGATTGATAGGTTGTGCACTTGTAATTGCTGGCTTGTTTTTCAGTTCGATACGGTCTTCTAAGAGTGTAAAAAACGCATAATGAATTTAACCTGAAATTGAGAGTTAGCAACCGTATGTACACAGTCAATCAATTAAAATCGCTTGTCCAGAAAGATCGGGTGCATCGCCGGATTTACACGGATGAAGATATTTTCAATCTGGAAATGGAGAAGATTTTTGGAAAATCATGGATATTTGTTGGACACGAAAGCCAAGTACCAGACGAAAATGATTTTATAACCACAAGTCTGGGGCGTCAGCCAGTAATCCTCGTGCGTGGGGCCGGTGGCAAGCTGTCCTTGCTATTTAACCGCTGTTCGCATCGTGGAGTAAAACTTTGTATGAAAAAAAATGGGTCAGCGCGGAGTTTTGTATGCCCTTATCATGGCTGGGCCTTCAAAAATGATGGAAAACTCATGGGTACACCTTACCGAGAGGGCTTTGATGATAAATTTTTTGAAGTTGAAGACCTTGATTTAAAAAGCCCCCCAAATATTGATAGTTACCGCGGTTTTATTTTCGCATCACTATCAGAAAAAATTCAGCCGCTTGACGAATATTTAGGAGGTATTAAAAGTAGCATCGATGATTTATGTGACAGATCGCCCGAAGGGGAAATAAGCGCTACCGCTGGCTGCAACCGTTACATAATTAGATCAAATTGGAAGCAACAAGTTGATAATGGAGTGGATCTCTATCACGCTCCTTTTGCGCATGCCTCGACTTTAGATCAGGATGGAAGACAATTTAACCGACACGGCGGTGGACCCTCCTTTTATAAGCCTGGGACTCGAAAATTTATTGATTTTGATCCAATGGGGGTATGGGGCTTTGACAACGGTCACGGTTTCCAAGGAGCTGTGCCGCAGGTAGATAAGCCTGCTGGAGGGGCTTATCAAGAACTTTACGACTCTCTTCGAAGGAAACACGGAAAAGAACGTGCAACCAAAATTCTAGAATATGATCGTTTTAATACGGTGGTCTATCCCAATCTTACATTCCAAGCTTTTGGACAGCATATAAGAGTGATACATCCTATTAGCGTCAGTAAAACGGAAATTCGCATATACCCAGTTCTACTTAAGGGAGCGCCAGAAAGTTGGAATAGAGAGGCAGTGCGATCCGTTGCCGCGACACATTCGCCCGCCTCAATGATTCAGACAGATGATGTAGCCGTCTTTGAGCGCGCGCAACTTGGTTTGCAAGCGGAGAGTGTGGAATGGGTATATTTTTCAAGACACATGGGTGCGGAAAAAGCTGAAGAAAGAGGTGGATATAAGGGACCTGGCTCAAGTGAATTCTTACTTAGACGGCAATATAATGATGTATGGCTCAAGCACATGTGCGAGTGAGTCCAGTGGATAGAAAAGAAAAATCAGGATCGGTCGATCATCATGATATTGAGCAATTTTTGTTTATGGAGGCGAAATTATTAGACCAGAAAAGGTTTAACGAGTGGGCGGATCTTTTTTGTGAAGATGGAACATATTGGATCCCTACTGAAGAAGAGCAAGTGGACCCGTACTCCCATGCATCAATAATTTTTGACGATAAACAATCAATGATGGCGCGGATCCGTCGATTAGGCCATCCAATGATCCATGCGCAAAGTCCACCATCTCGCACAACACATATCGTGACTAATATTATGACTGATCTACGGATGGACAAAAAAGAAGAGTTTTTAGTCGACGCTTGTTTTACGATGTTTGAATATCGTGACGATGAGCAGCTAATGTATGGAGGGCGGTATACTTACAACCTAAAAATCTTGGGTGGACTTCTTCTAATAGATAAGAAAATTGTAAAATTAGTCAACTCAGATGCAGCTCATAACATTATGGCAGTTTACATTTAAGTAAGTAAAAGACCCTTAACACACCGTGCTATTGGGATTATCGGTTGAATATTTTTCGGGCTATGCGTGTAATAGATTGAAAGCATAGTTTAATTATATACCGAGTCCCATATATGGGTTTAGATTGATTTTTGTGTTCGATCGAGAGGCTCGCCTCGCTCTTTCGGGTCGTCGATAGGCTAGCATCGAGGCATTCTGAAAAGTCTTTGATAATTATGTTTGCCAAATCACTAATCATACCGGATCCGCGCCCGTACTGCGCAATTGAGCCTGACAGTTTCAGATCTGTATCTATGAAAACACTTGTTGAGTTCGCGCTACTGTCAGGTTCCAGACGAAATGTTACATTAGCCTCTGCCCCGCCTCTCCCCCTCGTATCCGCGCCTCTTGCAATTACACAGGCTTTATGGAGTTTGTAGTCGAGATTCTCAAACTTGGCCTCACCATCGAATATAATTGTGACAGGGCCTAAACGAACGCTTATCTGGCCTTTATAGTTAGACTGATCAATGGCTTCTAAAAGAGTTGCTCCGGGCACGCAAGGTGCTATTCGCTCTATGTCAATTAGCATATTCCAAGCCTCGTCCACTGGTAAAGGGACCGTAAATGTATTCTGAATTCTCATTATTTTTTCCCTCTTCAGCTGAGCGATAGTAAACTTTGAAGGTTATGCGTGTGCTGGCTTGGCTAAGTCGAGTTCATTGGTGGATCAATTCTACCAAGCGTTCGGGCGAAATTGGAGCTTCGGAAATCTGTACATTAAATGGCCTAAGAGCGTTTTCGACTGCAGATATTACTGTGGCAGCTGCGCATATAGTGCCAACTTCTCCAACACCCTTAACTCCTATGGGATTCTTTGCCAGCGTTGGAAAATGATAAATTTCGATATTGGGGACATCATTAGAAGTGGGCAATAGATATTCTGCAAATGTGGTAACAACTGGTTGAGCATCCCCATCATAACCCATCCATTCAAGCAGTGCATTCCCAATCCCGTGCGCTACCCCTCCGCGAATTTGACCATTAACAATTACAGGGTTAATGATCCGGCCACTATCGTTTATCACCAAATATTTATTGATTGAAACGTAACCAGTGTCAGTATCAACCTCCACCTCTGCCACGTGACTCGCATTTGCATACGCAAGATTTTTGGGTTCAAAATACACCGTTTTTTCAAGGCCGGGCGCCACGCCATCTGGAAGAGGGTATCCTTTTGCGCCAGAGCATGCCTTTGAAATTTCCGAGAATGGGAGATTTATTGTTGAGTCCTTTTTATCCTGAACTTTTCCGTCGGCAAGATACAAATCATCTGCTGGCCTTTCTAAGATATGAGAGGATACGAGCAGTGCTTTTTGTCTTACTTGGCGGGAAGCAAGGTGGACAGCATTGCCGGCGGTGACCGCCTGTCTGCTCGCAAAGCCGCCCACTCCGTGCATTATTAAGCTCGTATCTCCGGTAATTACCTTTATCTGTGAAGGACAAAGACCTAATTCTGTGGCGCAAATGGTAGCAAGAAATGTTTTGGTACCTTGCCCCATGGCGGCGGCACCGGTTGCAATGGTTACGGTGCCAGTGCGGCTAATTTTTACCATTCCGCCCTCGAATGGACCACGCCCAGTTACTTTGAGCATATTACTGACCCCGATTCCGATATAACGCCCTTCGGCGAGCGCTGCCTGTTGTTGGGATGAAAACTCCTGGTAGGACGAAACTTTTAATGCGTGGTCTAGGCAGCCAATAAAATCCCCACTATCGTAGATCATTGGTTTTCCATCACGCGCCTTCAAGGGCACTTCGTAAGGTATCCGATCTACTGGGATTAAATTCCTTCTCCTGATCTCTGCACGATCAATACCTAAATCATTCGCTATATGGTCCATTATACGTTCCATGACAAAGTTAGCCTCCGGAAAACCTGCACCTCGCACTGGAACGGTTGCAACTTTATTCGTTTCGACCACTTTTACTTCCATGTGATAATTTGGGACAATGTAAGGGCCTGGCACGGCATAGGCGCAGTTGTACGGAATGTTAAATTCCGCTAACGTGTAAGCACCTTGATCATGGATCGCGGTACCACGGATGGCAGCTAGAATGCCATTTGAGTCAAAGGCCACTTCGACACTCCAGTATTGATCGCGCTCTTGAATTGCTGATAAGAAATGTTCCCGGCGATCCTCCGTCCACTTTAGTGGACACCCTAGTTTTCGAGAAGCAAAAGCAACAATAAGTTCCTCAGGGTAAATAGCTGCTTTTGCCCCGAAACCGCCGCCAACTTCTGGTAAAATCACCCGAACATATTCTTCTTCCATTTGAAAAAGCTCACTCAAAACATTTCTCAGTTTGTGAGGCTTTTGGGTTGATGACCAGACACACATAAATTTATTTTTTGGATCATAGGAAGCGATTACACCCCGTCCCTCCATGGGGTGAGCTCCGCCACGATGCTGTTTAAGTGACAGACTGAATGAAAAGAGCTCGCTATTAAAACACGGGTCGCAATCCCCATAGGTAGCGATGATTGAACCAATTTCATTTCGGTTGCTGCTTTGATGCACAAAACATGAGTCGTTACGCAGACCGTCACGGCAATCGGAAACGGCCGGCAATGGTTCATAATCTACACGAATAGCGTTTACTGCATCTTCAGCAATATAACGATTTTCGGCAACCACCATAGCGATCGCTTCGCCAACAAAACAGACTTCATACTGCGGTAAAATTATTGGGTATGACCATTTAGGAGCAACAAAATCTCCTTGGTCGAACGGCATTTGATTCGTGCCAAAAAAAGAGACGATATCATCGTATAAAAAAATCGTTTCCACGCCGGGGATTTTCAATGCAGGCGCCAAGTCTATCGATTTTATGAGGGCATGGGGGTGCGGACTTCGAAGAAAAGCACACTCTTTCATTAGCGGTATTTTAATATCATCCAGAAATATCGCTTGCCCCCGTAACAACGTAAAATCCTCAAGCCGATTGCGGTTTTCTCCGATTAATGTGTCCATGGCACACTCACTTTATCTGGACTGACGCAAGATTGATGCAGCTTGAATTGCAGAACCCACGATACTCTGATAACCGGTACACCTGCATAGATTTCCCGAAATTGCCTCTCTCACCTCATCTTCAGTTGGATCTTGATTTTCAGAGAGAAACTCCATTAACGTCATCAGTAACCCGGGGGTACAAAATCCGCACTGTAAACCGTGATTATTGTGAAAAGCGGTTTGTAAAGGATGCAAGTCGCCATTTGGTTCAGCTAACCCTTCAACTGTAAGGATTGATGCCCCCTCGACCTGAACTGCCAAGGTCAAGCAACTACGTCGGGCACGTTTATCTACTAAGACAGTGCAAGAACCACATGCACCATGTTCACAACCAATATGCGTGCCGGTAAGGTTCAGCTTATGCCTTAAGCAGTCTGCGAGAGTTAATCTGTGCTCTACCTCTACCTCCCGTGATACGCCATTGACTTCGAGGGAGAC
This sequence comes from Magnetovibrio sp., assembly GCA_002690705.1. Classification (GTDB taxonomy): domain Bacteria; phylum Pseudomonadota; class Alphaproteobacteria; order Rhodospirillales; family Casp-alpha2; genus TMED8. The sequence goes on from NZFO01000004.1 coordinate 216,101, forward strand.
GCGGCTAATTGTACTGATTTGTTCTGTATCGGTCATGAAATTACTGGCTGTTGTGCGCGTTCAAATGCGGTGCGTAAGGCACGTTTAGTCATCACCCCGATAAGATGTCGGCGATACTTTGTCGAAGCCTGAGAGTCTCCTCCAACCTCGATATTACGCAAAGAGTCGCAAACCTTTTCGATCAGGTCTGGTTCTGAATAATTCAATAAAATTTCTTCTGCTTCCTTGCATCGTACTGGCCCAGAGCCAACTCCGCCAAGAACAAGAGATGCGCGGCAGACTGTTTTGCTGCGTTCTAGCTCTATAAGGGCTGCAGCTGAAACAATAGCAAAATCACCGACACGACGAGAAAACTCAAAAAAGCCCCAGCCATGTCCAGCCGACCAAGGGGTAAACTCTATTTCGGTAACTAATTCATCAGGCTCTATTGCAGGAGTCATATAAAAAAGCGGTAAATCCGCTACTGCTAACTTTCTCTTACCCCTGATGCTTTCAATATGAATTACAGCATCCAATGCGCGAGCCACCACGGGTAATTCTGCTGAGGGATCCAGATGACACAAACTTCCTCCAATGGTTCCCCAGTTTCGTGTTTGTCGATGGCCAATTAAACTTGTAGCTTCCACAAAAAGTGGGCAGTTTTTAATCAATAACTTTGACTCAATGATTTCGCGTTGACGCGTCATTGCGCCGATTTTTATACTTTCTCCAGAAAATTTTATTTCATTCATTCCTGGAATTTGACTGAGGTCCAAAACAACATCCGGTAGGACAAATCTCATGTTAATCATTGGCATCAAAGATTGGCCGCCCGCTAGTATTTTAACATTTTCATTGGTGGAAATGATCTCTAAGACCGATCGAATACTGTCAGGCTTAACATATTTGAAAGCGGAGGGCTTCATTGGGGATAACGTCAAATCTTAAAATGAGTTGGATTAAGTACTTCACACCTACTATGTTTGACCATATTAACGGTGTTCCCTGACGTCAAACGCATTTCGATCAACATGTCTATAGTAATATTCTATAGCTAATTTACAGTTGGATTGAATGACTCCTTTAAAAGTATACACAATTCCAGCGAGCTTTTATGACCTGAAATTTTATTATCATTGTAGGGTTTTCGGTGAAGCTCCACTGACTGATCGAAAATAAAATTATCGACTTTTCTGGATAAATCATGAACAGAACTCATACTTTTCTCTGGGCGACTCAACGTAAATGTGTTTACTCATTATCTTTCAGGAATTCTGAGAATCCGGTTGCATGAGGTGCCAGTCCCATTTGAGTGATTTGTAATTCTTCGAGAGCACGGTGGGTCATCGATCTCCCATAACTCGGGTAGGTAATTAAGTCGTAAACTATATTTTCTACAATTTAGAATTTGACGATCGAAAATACGCTTGATTTACATCATTTGTGCATTAGCACTGAATGGCCCGCCACTAGCGGTTCCAGAGAAGAGTGATGCCCGAGGTACCCCAGTAAGCACTTCTACACAATGCGACACGTAGGTTTGACTTTGAAAAGCAGTTGTCTTGTACTCGTTAGAGCTTTGTAGTGCTTCTAGCCCCGGACTTATTCGAATTATCGGAAACCATTATTAACCAAAGTGTCATTCGATTCATATTGTAATATTAATTCGTGAAATTATCACTGTTGGTACCACCTACTCTGGGTCGAAGGTTCTGAACAACGGCGGTTTAATTGACCCGTGATATCTCACAGGAATTTTGGGGAAAGGATGTTAAACATGCAACTCCGCCGGCACCTCGATTTAGCGTTGCGGCACAGGGGGCGCCATCAATCCTAATAAGCGGAACCACCCGTGTTTTAACTTAATCCAACCATTACTTAAACATTTGTCGAAAGAAGCAATCCAGGGTGTTGAGATTGGAACTGTACAAATTGCATAGCAGATTAATAATGTGATGTTAACTGAAATAATTGGGTTCCTGCTTACCCTCGACCATCAGTTGCAGGGCAGGATTAGATGGCGAATTTTTGCTTGTATTATTGAAGGACATTTTCCTATCAATTCCGGAATTCGTATTCAGGGCATGAACGTGATCCTCCGCAAGAGGTCTTCCGAGCGCGCATTTTCCACGAGTTATGGCCTAACGGATATAAAGTACGAATTGCAGTCGGTGCCCGACCGTTATTTCAATGCTTACATTGCGGAGCCAACCCTCTAATTATTCTAAGGCGCAGTAATCGTCGGTGCATAGGTTATTCTTTTTGGAAGATGATTAGTATTGCAGGCGTTAAAGTCTAAGACCCCTCGTATTCCTAACGTCCGATCTGCGGATTTACCCCGGCATATTTAAAACACCCTGTTTTTAAACTGGGTTATCTTTGTTAATTAAGGCGCTTTGGTAATTTTTTTATATCTTCGTCCAATATGGCCCCAGCTTTCTCGCTCGTAAGGTTTTCGGTCAAAAGGGTGCGAGTGGCTTCTAGTGCTATACTAACGGTACGGGCTTTTAATTCATCGAGGGCTTGGCCCTCGGCTTGAGCAATGCGGTCAAGAGCAGTCTTTTCCCGTCGTTTCAGAGACTCACGTAACCGCTCTTCACCTAGCGCAACTGCACGTGCAGCCTCTTCTTCTGCGCTTGCAAGAAGAAGTGCTGCCTCGTCGGCTGCATCATTTTTCTTTTTTTGATATACGGATAGTAGATCTTGCGCTTCTTTTAGGAGAGATTCGGCTTCATCTAAATCTGACCTGATTTTATTAGCCCGCGAGTCAAGTGCCTTTGCGACTGCAATTGGTACTTTAAGGTAGACTAGCGCTCCAATGAATAAAATGAAGGCGATCAGCACCCAAAACGTTGGCTCCTGCATTTTCGCGCTACCCCTAACTCTTTGCCTTTATAACACTGTCAACGGCAGTAACGGCATCATTATCGGATGGAGATTCACCGATCAAACGTTTGGTTGCTTCTTGAGAGACAGCTGTAGCAATCGTCCGGATACTGTCTTCAGCTGCACTTATTGCTGCAGCAATGGTAACCTCGCTTTTAGCTATTTGCGCATTCAGTTGATCGTTTAATTCAGCTTCCCGACTAGCCGCTGTCTCGGCCATAGCCGCAGTAGCGTTGGAGATTATTGTGCTCGCTTCTGTCCGGGCCTCAGCTAATGATTGCTCATAAACGATAATCGCAGCTTCTGCCTCTCTTTTAATCTCTGCAGCTCGTTCAAGATTATCATCAATGCGGTTTTGGCGAGCTTCTAATGTGTCTGAAATTTTAGGGACGGCAACGCGCCACATGATAACAAACAATGCGGTAAAGGAAATTGCGAGCCAGAAGATCTGGCTTGGGAACGTGCTAAATTGTTCGAGTTGAGGCATAGTTTTTTTCTCCGGGGGACACCCGATTCCTCGCGTACTCTGAATATCAGTTTTGTATCTAACCCATTAACCGAAAAGAATTACCAGGGCAATCACCAAGGCAAATAGTGCGATAGCTTCGACCAAAGCGAAGCCCAGCATGGTCATCGGGAAAACAGCACTTTGCGCGGCGGGATTACGACCCACAGCCTGAATAAAGGACGCGAAGATGTTGCCAATACCGATTCCCGAGCCAATCACACCAATGGTAGCGAGACCGGCACCTAGAAGTTTTGCAGCATCCAGTTCCATGAACCTCTCCTTTCTTAACCTTACAATTTCTAGCTAAAATAAAATTATTTCGTTTGGTTGATCCGATCAACACTTTAGTGCAGATGCAAGGCGTCGTTGAGATAGAGACAAGTCAAAATCGCAAAAACAAAAGCCTGAAGAAAAGCGATGACGATCTCAAGTCCTGTCAGGGCTACTATGAACGCGAGAGGGAGCCAACCCGCGACAATACCCAACGATATAACGAACCCAGCGAATACCTTGAGTAAAGTATGCCCAGCCAACATATTAGCAAATAGCCTAACGCTTAAACTAATAGGTCGCGAAAGATAGGAGATAATCTCAATCGGAATAAGTAAAGGCGCCATATACATCGGGACCCCGGGCGGCATAAAAAAGCTAAAAAAGTGTAACTTGTGTCTCATGATGGCTATCAGAGTTACGCCGAAAAAAATCACAAGAGCCATCGCAAATGTGACGACAATATGACTTGTAAATGTAAACGAGTAGGGGATCATTCCCCACATATTCCCAAAGAGCACGAACATAAAAATTGTGAAAATAAATGGAAAATAGGGGCGTCCGTCCGGCCCTACTGTGTCGCGTACTAAGTTAGCTATGAACACATAACTGAGCTCGACCATGGATTGCCACCGGCCCGGGACAAGCTGTGATTTACGCATGCCGAGCAACAGAAACGCACTGACCGTGATAACAGTTAGGACCATAAAAGTCGACGAATTCGTAAATGACACATCAATTCCGGCTGGATACATGGGAACCAGGGTTTTAATCTCAAATTGCGCGAGTGGGCTCTGTCCTGCAGCCACTTTTTTTACCCCTCAACCTTAATCTTCTTGTTGCCCTTTGTCTTTAGAATAACCTGCAGCATAACCTTGGCCTGATGCTAAGCGATACACATTTAACATACCAGCAACTCCACCAAGAACGATGAATAAAAGCATCAACCAAGGCTTTGTTCCGAGCCATTCATCGATAAACCATCCCACACCAACTCCAATGCCAACAGCGGAAACTATCTCAAGTGACACCCGAAATGCAAGCCCAAGTGAGCCACCTTTTTCAGTCTTTTGTGCGCTAGGCTGTTTGAGTGGGTCCAAGGTTTTACGACGTGCCTTACTGAGGCGGGTATCGAAACTATCAAGCACGTCTCTTTTGTCGTCGCTATTCATAAAAGCCCCTCTAATAGCAGTGTTTTAAGGCTTACTGGTTATCCAGCTAAAGCTTAACATGATATTCACTTGTGATAGTTACGCAATGTCGCGCAGCTCCGTCGCTTTTTGCAGATCAACGGAAACTAGCTGAGACACACCACGCTCGGACATTGTTACTCCAAATAATCGATCCATCCGGGCCATGGTCATACGGTGGTGAGTAATCACTAGGAAACGCGTCTGATTAGAGTTGGACATTTCGTCTAAAAGTTTACAAAATCGGTCAACGTTTGCATCATCTAAAGGTGCGTCAACCTCATCCAGCACGCAGATTGGCGCAGGATTCGTCAAGAATACTGCAAATAAAAGTGACAATGCCGTTAAAGCTTGCTCTCCTCCAGAGAGCAAAGTGAGAACTTGTAATTTTTTTCCGGGTGGGCTGGCCATAATTTCGAGACCGGCATCAAGGGGGTCGCCTGACTCAGTAAGTGCTAAATGCGCCTGCCCCCCGCCAAACAATCTGACAAATAGATGTTGGAAATGTCTGTCTACCTCTTTGAAAGATGCTAAAAGCCGCGCGCGCCCCTCGCGATTAAGCTCGGAGATACCTTGACGGAGTTTATCTATCGCAGCGACTAAATCGGCATGTTCAGATGCCAAAGAATCAATTTGTTCCTGCATCTCCTGCGCCTCGGTGTCTGCACGGAGGTTTACTGGCCCCATAGTCTCGCGTTCTCTATTAAGACGCTCAACCCTGCGTTCCGTCATCTCGAGCGAAGGTAGATTTTTGTCGGGGTCAACTTGAGAAATCTGAAGTAATTCCTCAGGTTTGCATGATAATTTATCATAAACGCGCTCTGATATGGAGAGGCAGGTTTGGTGACTTTGGTCAACCGCACCCTCAGCGCGAACCCGGTTTTCACGTGCACCGGCCAGTGCGGTTTCAGACTCCCGCATTTTTTTACTAGCCTCGAGAAGTGCGATTTCCCCAGCTTGTAGGTTATTTGCAGCTTTTGTGCGTTGTAATTCGGAGGTATCAAGTGCCTCCAATAAAGTGGTTCGTTGCACGTTTAACTCTGCTGGTGCTGCTTCTAGCCTTTCAAGCTCTACCTTTAATTGTTTATAACGAGATTCTAAAGACTCAAATTGGCGCGAGGAGTCCGATTGCCGGCGCTTCCACAAAATTAATTCGTCAGTGATGGCCACTAAGCGTTGATTGCGTTCAAGGGCTCTGCGCTCAAGGCCTTCATGACTGGTCCGACATGCAATTTGATTAGTTCGCTGCTGTTCGAGCTCTTCTCGGTGCTTATTTATCTGCAAGCGATCGGCATTAGGCGAGGGAGTTCCAACAAGTTCTTGTTTGGTATTATCTATCGCTTGTAACCCGTCGATAATGTCAAGGTCATTATGCTCTTTCGCTTCTATTATTGCTGATAGTTTTGAGGAATGCTGAGTTGCGCGCTCTTTAACTATCGTTAATTTCTCGCGAACAACCTCTAAAGCCTGTTCTGTTTCAATTACATATTTGCGGGCAGATTGCTCGGTCTCGCGTGCATTTAGATCTATTTCACGAGCCTTATCTCGCCTCGACGCGGCCTCTGCTGCAGCTCGTTTAAGATCAGCTAGATTGGCGCGCAGCTCTGCAAGATGATTGCGTTGCTCGAGCCGAGTTGCAGCTGGAGTTGCTGCTTGTGATGATATCGTATAACCGTCCCAGCGCCATAGACCACCTTGACGACTGACTAGGCGTTGACCTTGGCAAAGTTGTGGTGCTGCTGCCCGAGCTTGGGCGTCGGTCTCAGTTACCCCAACTTGTGCAAGTCTACGCGCGAGGGCTTTGGGAGCTATGACGTATTCGCTGAGTGATTGTGTGCCTTGTGGAAGTTGGGGCATATTTAAGAATAAAGGGAGTGTCCGCCAGTGAAGAGGCGCGGCTTCATCTGTCGGCGATGAGAGATCATCACCTAATGCGGCACCAAGAGCCGCCTCAAAGCCGGGTGTCACATCGAGTGCATCGATGACAGGTGGAAACAAGTCATGTTCAAAGGTTGAGAGAAGATTTTCAAGAACCCGCTCCTCCGTTTGGAGCTCTGTGACAGATGCTTGTGCTTCGTGATAGACGCTCACGCTGATGCGACTTTTTTCTTCTGCCTCCGCCTTTGCTGACTCAGCCTCTGACAATTGATGACGATATTTCGAGAGTCGTGATTGATGGTCTTGCAGTTCTCTCTCGGCCAGATTTAGTTCTTCGGCTCCGGGACTCTCCGCTTCGAGGCTGCTGCGTTGGTCAGCAATACTTCCAGCACGGTCCTGCAGTCTCTTTTGTTGTTGTGTGAGCTCCTCTATGCGTCGTCCGAGACTAGTGCGTCGAGCTTCGACGCCGGCGACCTCCTCAGTGAGGTGCATCAGACGATTCTCAATTTCCCCAACTATTTGATTGGCACGGCTTAAATCTTGCTCAGCTGTCAGGCGAGCTTTTGTCTCCCTTTCACGCGAGGTCTCAATGTCACTGATCTCAGCGGTTAACTGTTCGATTGCTGCGGTGGCGTCGCCCGCAAACTCGCGCTCGCGCTTCATGTCTGATTCTAATTGTTGTAGTTGGGAGATGGTCTGCCCAGTCGCATTACAAAGACGCTGCTCTTCGGCCTCTAAGCCTTCCTGAGCCACTCTGAGACGGTGCAATTTTGCACCCGCTTCTGCCTCTTTTTGACGCAGATTAGGGATAAGTGCGGAACACTCGGTGTGTTGCTTTGCCGCATGTACTGCATGGCTGGTAAGCTCCCCAACTTGAGAGCTCGTATCAACCAATTTCTTCTCGACTTCGAAGGAATATTTTTCGGCATGAGTCCAGAGCAGATAGAACATTGTTGCTTCTGCCTTGCGAATATGATCGGAGAGGTTTCTGTAGCGACTGGCTTGCCGAGCTTGTTTTTTTAGCCCGGCTAACTGGGATTCTAATGTAACTAAAATATCGTCGAGGCGTTCTAAATTAGTTTCCGCTCCCCGCAGACGCAGTTCGGCCTCATGACGGCGGGAATGCAATCCCGTGATTCCCGCTGCTTCTTCAAGAATACCTCGGCGCTCTTTTGGCTTAGCATTAATCAGTGCTCCAATGCGCCCCTGACTGACTAGCGCGGTTGAGCGCGCGCCAGTGGCAGAATCGGCGAATAAGAGCTGAATGTCACGGGCTCTCACGTCAGCACCGTTCACACGATAATTTGATCCTTTATCTAGCTCAATTCGGCGACTAACGTCTAACTCGTCCGCATCGTTAAACTGTGCGGGGGCGGAGCGATCTTGATTATTGAGGGTGAGAATAACTTCAGCATTATTGCGTGGCGGGCGATTACTGGTACCGCCAAATATAACATCCTCCATACCTACTCCGCGCATCTGTTTCGCGGAGGTTTCACCCATTACCCACCTCAGGGCCTCCACAAGGTTTGATTTTCCACATCCATTGGGGCCGACCACACCGGTTAGGCCGAGTTCTATCGGTAACTCTGTATTTTCCACAAAAGATTTGAAGCCCGAGAGGCGAAGTTTATTAAATGCCAGCAAAGCCAAGAGGCTCCTTTATTAAGTCACTGGTTTGCGCGATGTAATGCATTGTCAACAAGGGATTTAAAAGCACCATATTCGATGAAGCCGCTATGTTTTTGGCCGTTAATAACAAAAGATGGAGTCGAGTTTATATCGTGCTCCTCGCTCGCATCTCTTGCGGTATTTTGAATGTAATCAATTAACGGCTGTTGCTGAATGCAATGGTCAACATCGTCACTATTTAATCCACCAAACCGTGCGACCTTTTTAAGCGCGGTCAGTGGGTTTTCAGCCTGCGCCCAACTTTTTTGAGAGCGAAAAAATAAATCTACAAATCCAAAATACCGTTTTGGTCCCGCACACCTTGCAATCATTGATGCAGCTAAAGCTGGCGTACCTAGCGGAAAATCAACGAAAACCATTTTCACCTTACCCGTGTCGATGTAATCTCTCTTCAAATGCGGAAAGGTTTTTTGGTGGAAATGTGCACAATGAGTGCATCCGAGCGATGCATATTCAGTGATTATCACAGTCGCAGTTGGGTCGCCAACCATGGCTTTTTGCATCGATTCCTGTAAACTCACTAGGCCCGCCTTGGCGTGAGAGGTTTTAATCGCTTCCGGGCTCAAAATTACGGCGATAAAAAATATCAATCGGAACCCGTAAAAAACTCTCTGATTCAGCATATGTCGCAACAGCTTACTCTCCTACGCACTATCCACCCCTAAATATAGTGGTTTGATGATAGAGGTGTCGACTCATTTTCCCACTAAGTCCTCCAGAGCTAGCGTGAAATTTTAGATTATCGGTTCCAGTTTCAGTGTTTCCTAATGAGACAGACGGAATAAAAATTAATTTTCGGTGATTACACGGCCTAACCTCTCTAAGGCACTCTTGATTTGTGGGTCATTCACCGGAGAAAGTAATTGGTCCAGCTCTTCGCGGCGTTTTTCAGACATATTTGGCCTTGATCGGTGCGAAATTCCGTCGATTTTTTTTGGAAATGGCCCGTGAATAAAACGTAAACGCTTCACCGCTGCAAAGCCAAAATGAGCGTTAATTCGCTCGATTAATTGTGGAGTTAGATGTTGCAGTTGCGTGGCCATAGAGGACCCATCAACGCGAAGGTGAAGAAGACCATTAGTCCTATCACGACTTGGATAAGATATTTTTTCGGGATGAGAATGCTGTGCAATGGCTGCCCCGACGATTTCGTTCCAATTCTTTACAATGGCTCCGTCGGCCATTCCGCGCCTGCCGAAAACTGGTTTAGTTAGCTTGCCAATGCTGAGGCTCAGCGGTTCAATCTTGTTCCGCCGCGCGTGGTATTTGTACCTTGAGGATGGGGGCTTTTTAAGCATATTGGAATATGTTACGCTTAAATTCTTGATTGAGCAACTGGCCTTAACTCAAGCAAATAGCTTGAACTTCATCATGGTATTATATCGTTTTTCATATGCTGATGCATTATTATCCTGGTTCGATGATAACGCTCGAAATCTGCCTTGGCGAGAAAAAATTGGTGAAAAAGCCGATCCATATCGTGTTTGGGTAAGTGAAATCATGTTGCAACAAACTACGGTGGCTGCAGTAATTCCATATTTTAATAGTTTTATGGCGCGCTGGCCAAGTGTGCATGAGTTATCAAGAGCGCCGCTAGACGAGATTCTGCATGCATGGCAAGGGCTTGGATATTATTCGCGGGCGCGGAATCTTCACCAATGTGCGAAGTATATTTGTGAGCATTTAAAAGGAATATTCCCATCTCATGAGGAGACTCTATGCAAATTACCGGGCATTGGTCCCTACACGGCAGCCGCGATCGTCGCCATTGCATATGGTCAAAAAGCAACGCCGATTGATACTAATGTAGAGCGGGTAGTCACGCGTATTCACGCTTTAAAAACTCCGCTGCCAAAGGCTAAGCGAGAAATTAAAGCACTCGCCAAAATGATGACACCAGACAGGCGCCCAGGCGACTATGCGCAAGCAATTATGGATTTAGGTGCAGGCGTATGTCGCCCAAGAGCTCCGAACTGCGGGTTTTGCCCGCTCAAAGATAATTGCCTTGCATTCAAGAGTGGTGAGCCAACACTACTCCCCCATAGGTTGCCAAAAAACGCGCGGTTGACCCGGCATGGTACGGTTTTCTGGACGGCTCGTAAGGACGCGGCTGTGCTTGTGCGCCGCCGTGCAGAGAGGGGCTTATTGGGTGGTATGATGGAATTTCCCTCAACGCCTTGGGTGGTATCGCCGGTGCCGGAAATTAGGAAGCATGAACCGTTTCCCGGCGATTGGCAGCCATTGCCTGGTGAAGTAGCCCATATTTTTAGTCATTTCCGACTTGTCCTCCGTGTGGTCTCGGCAGTCGTCGAACAGGATAACTGCGATAATGGGCAATGGTGCATGCCTGATGATTTTGGTAAACTAGCTCTGCCTACAGTTATGAAAAAAGTCGCCCTCCATGTGAGCAAAGTCGCAGCTGTGTTTCCTCGCAGCGATACGCTTTTAAGTGTCGAAAGAAACTAGCGTTTCAAAGGGGATATCGAGTTTGTTGCGGCCTTTGAGAGAGTTGAGCTCGATAATACATGCTGCGCCAACGACACCGGCGTTAACTTTATGTAACAACTCAACAGAAGCAGCCATGGTTCCGCCGGTTGCTAATAAATCATCAAGAATAAATACTCGTTGACCTTTTTTAATAGCATCTCTCTGGATTTCAATTGTATCGGATCCGTATTCAAGAACGTATTCATGCGAAATTGTTGAGCCTGGTAATTTCCCCTTCTTTCGGATCATTATCACTCCCAAACCTAGTTGGGACCCCAGTGCTGCGCTTAACAAAAATCCGCGGGATTCAATTCCAGCAAGCAGATCAGGTTGATATTTAGTTACAATTCGGGCAAGGCGGCCCAAGGTAACCCGCCAAGCGTCAGAATGCGCCAGCAGAGTTGAAATGTCGTAAAAAAGAATGCCTGTTTTTGGAAAGTCTGGAATTGACCTAATATGATCTTTTAAATCCATGTTGGTTTCCTATTTCGAGTTTCTGGGCACAAAAAGTCTCATGTAATTGATGGAAATCTTCACAGTAATTTTGTTTTCCAAGTCCCGCAACACTTGAGAAGTAAGTGATCGATACCAAATTCGACCGAAACTCAATTTCCATGTTGCAAAAAATTTATCAGTACCACAACATTAAAGGACAACCAACAGTTGAGGGGTTTACCCAAAAATGGATTGTGCAGCACTCACTGGCGCACTGTTCGACCACTATCCAGGCTTGAACTTAAAATTACGGATTAAAATTCATGATGCTCGTACGTCAATTCGTACGCCAGCGCTTTGTTCCATTGGGGAATTAACTACGACATTGGGACGGAGCCTTCATTGGGTCGACTGTAAAGTAAATTTAAATAAAGACCCTTGGCTATGACTCATGTGTTTCATCGCCAGCTCATTTCGCCCATGCCGTGTGCCGTGGCATGTGATGGCATTTATTTAATTGATGCGACCGGCAAAAAATATCTTGATGGATCAGGTGGGGCGGCGGTGTCCTCTTTGGGGCATGGTGATCCAGATGTTATTGCCGCTATTAAACAGCAAGCTGATACTTTGGCTTTCGCTCATACGGGTTTCTTCACGTCTGAACCAGCTGAGAGATTGGCTGACTTGTTGGCTAAAGGAGCGCCGTGTAATTCGGCGATGGTTTATTTTGTATCTGGTGGCTCGGAGGCAGTTGAGGCAGCACTCAAGATGGCGAGGCAATACCATGTGGAACGCGGTGATCTCTCCCGCAAGCATTTCATCGCTCGTCGGCAGAGTTATCACGGCAACACCCTTGGAGCGTTATCCGCTGGAGGAAACGTGGTGCGGCGAGCACCTTTTGAAGGTATGTTGTTAAAAACAAACCATATTTCAGCATGCTATGCTTACAGGGGTAGACTAGATGATGAATCCGAACACGAGTACGGGCAACGCGCCGCCAACGAGCTGGAAATTGAAATTCAACGGTTAGACCCTAAAAACGTGGCGGCATTTATAGCAGAGACTGTTGGCGGTGCGACGGCAGGTGTAATTCCCCCTGTCCGGGGTTATTTCAAGCGTATCCGCGAGATTTGTGATCGTTATGGAGTTTTGCTAATTTTGGATGAAATTATGTGTGGGATGGGCCGGACTGGAACGTTGTTCGCTTGCGAACAAGACGACGTGATTCCCGATATCGTCTGTATTGCGAAAGGTTTGGGTGGAGGATACCAACCCATAGGTGCGACCTTGGTCCGAAGTAATATTCACGAGCAATTCAAAGATGGCAGCGGTTTTTTTCAGCACGGGCACACATATATGGGGCATCCAATAGCGTGTGCTGCTGCACTAGCAGTTCAATCAAAAATTCGAGATAAAGGGCTATTGGCGCAAGTTAAATTACGCGGAGAAATATTAACAGAGCGCTTGAGAGCGTGCTTTAAAAATCATCCTTATATCGGTGACATCCGCGGTCGTGGTTTGTTCCAAGGTATTGAGTTGGTCGCTGACCGTGTAACAAAAAAGCCATTCGATCCCGAGTACAGATTAAGCCGCTGCATCAAAGACAATGCTATGGCATTAGGCTTGATTTGTTATCCGGGAAGTGGCACGGCCGACGGGAGAAACGGAGATCATGTGCTTCTGGCACCGCCATTTATCATCACACCTGACCAATTGGATGAAATGGTGGATATGCTAGCGAGGGCTGTCGAGAGCTCTCTGAAACAAAAACGATCAAAAGATTGGATCATCCAAAAGTGAGGCTGGATAAAAGTGGGTAGGGCCCGAATCTGCTTTGATGATTTTATTCGTTGAACTGCGAATAATATCCCTGCGGGCTGTAACAAGGGCTGGGCACGTAGCTTAGGAAATTAGTACACATGGAGGCGAGTGATAATGACTAATAAAAGACTTGTTTCAGGCGCGATTGTGCTTTTGGGTTTTGCTGTTACCGCTACGCCGACATATGCGTTTAAAAAACAATTCATATCAATAGGTACGGGCAGTGTCTCTGGGGTTTATTACCCGACAGGCAGAGCTATCTGTGGACTAGTAAACAATACCCGAGAATCTCACGGCATTCGGTGCTCGGTTGAGGTGACCAGTGGCTCAACGTTTAACATAAATAAGGTGCGTGCCGGTGAGTTGGAGATGGGGATTGCACAGTCTGATTGGCAATATCACGCATATAATGGTACAGGAAAAGAGAGTTTTAGGAGGGCCGGACCATTTAAAAATCTTCGCGCGGTATTCTCGGTTTATCCCGAGCCCGTAAGCATTGTTACACGGGCTGACTCTGGCATTAAAATCGTTGATGATTTGGCGGGGAAGCGGGTTAGCATCGGCGAGCCGGGATCCCGATCGGAGGCCATCTGGACTGTGATGTGGCGTGCAATGGGTAAAACGGACTCGGATCTGACAATAGCTGCTCGAATGAAGTCGTTAGAGACTCCGGCGGCTCTTTGCGACAATAAGATAGATGCCTTCTTTTGGCTTGCAGCTAACCCAGCCACACTAAACAGAGAAGCTGCTATGATTTGTGATGTAAAATTTGCCAGCGTTGACAATGCGTTGATCGCAAAGTTAGTGAGCTCCCGATCATTTTATCGCTGGGCAACAATCCCGGGCGGCATGTACAGGGGGAATCCTGAAGATATAAAAACTTTCGGTGTCGGCGCAACACTCGTAACCTCCACGCGCACTTCAATTAATGCGGTCTACAATGTCGTGAAGGCCGTATTTGATAATTTTGAAGAGTTCAAAAAAAAGCACCCTACGTTTTCAGTCTTAAGTGAGAGGGAAATGATGAGAGACGGCCTCTCGGCGCCATTGCATCTTGGGGCAATCAAGTTTTATAAAGAACGCGGATGGATGTAGGTTGTATTGTGTGAGGGCGGCGAGGCGGGTTATAAAAAAACAACTCGTAACTGAGTGTAAAATCGTCTTGGTTTAATGCATAGTTGGGGATTTTTACACATGTTTTAGAGATACTTTTAGCTTTAATGATCGGGGATAGACCAGAATATTCCGATTCATAGAGGCGAAGGGGTGCTTTACCCCTCTTGAGACATTGGGGCTATAAAGGTCGCCTGTTTGGACTTAACTCTGAATTAGTTGTGTTTTATTTTACTGGGGAATTGTATCATGTATTCTGCCATGTTTTTTTAGACGCGCTACTTTACCGCGGCTCTCCAATCTCACGCCAAATTTCGTATTCATTGCGAAATCGTTGCAATGAGGACCAGACGCGAGCGAAATCGGAATTATTCGTGGAGAGTTCTGCGGCGGTCACTTGCCACGCGTTGCGAAGTGCCGTTAGAATTTCGGGTGACCAGGTATCAATAATCGCCCCGGATTTGGTTAACTCTTTTAGGGCGTTGAACTGATTGTATTCACTTTTAGAGACGCCTGTTGTAATGTTGTCCCCGCATATACTCTTTAATTGAGCCTTTAGTGGGGTAGGCAAACTCTGCCAACTACCGGCATTTATTACCAAAGTTAGTAATGTTGCGGGTTTGTGCCAACCCGGGAAGTAGTAGTGCCTCGCCATCTTGTGAAGACCTAACTGCAAATCTACGGATGGCTGCGCAGCAGCGGCGCCATCGATTAAACCTCGCTCAAAGGCAATAAAAATATCGGCTTCAGAAATCTGTGTAACTTCTGCACCCAGCCGTTGAAGAACCCTCGCTCCCAACCCGGTCATGCCGATTTTCAGTTTTTTGAGAGTATTGAGGTCAGGCACCGGCTTACGGAACCATCCTGAACCTACGGGTGGTAAAAGACCGCAAGCGATTGCATGCAATCCTAACTTGGCGAAGTGCTCTTCCATGAGTTTCAAGCCCTCGCCATGCAACCAAGCCAAGTACTCTTGTATCGGTGGCCCAAACGGAATCCCGGAATATAATGAGAGGGCTGGACTCATATCTGACCAAAGTTCTGGCGTTGCGAAAATCGCCTCTATCGCCCCGGAGCGAAGGGCTTCTAGTACACCTTCCGACTCCACCAGAGTTCCGGGCTCGTAAAACTTAATCTTGAAATGATTACCAGAAGACTCAGCGATTTTACTCTCAAGACGTTTTCCTGACGTCCCAAGATCCGCGAGAGAGGATCCGTAAGCGCTCGCCATGCGCCACCGACTGCCGCGGGGCGCCGGCGCATTCATTGATGGTTTTGGCGCCCCTGAAACAGATCTTGTTGAACTGAGAGAAATGATGCTTTTTTGTCGAACAGCCTGTTCGTTTTTACCAGTGAACATACCTCTCGTTTGCACGGGTAGTTGCAACCGCGGTGCCACCACCGTCGTCCCAACAACGATGCCGATTACGATACCAACAACAGTTCCGACAATCAGGTTTTGCATTTTGCCTTCTCTTCATTGAGTCATACTAATATGATTTGACTTGCAAAGATGTGCAATTCACAGGTTGTGGCAAACCACCGACAAAGATACTTAATTTGCCGGTACTGACAGCCTCATGTACTCGCATAGTTAAGCGCTTGTGTGCAAGTAAATTGAAAAAGAGCGTAAATGGCAAAATAGAGATGGTCGGAGTGAGAGGATTTGAACCTCCGGCCCCCGCCTCCCGAAGACGGTGCTCTACCAGGCTGAGCTACACTCCGATGATGAAAACGTTATTTAACTTCAATAGACGACGAACTAACAAGCAAAAGAATTACAGAAAAAGTGAGAGTTCTGCCCCAATTTTCTAACTGTTCTAGTCAAGGGGTATATTGATCCCTACTTGTACTTATACTGTCCAGCCAGAGCATACAAGAATACTTCCTGAATTGGTATTTGCATAGAAACGGGCATTGTTCCCAAAAACTAGTCGTCCAGAGCATTGAGGTTAAGACTACAATCAATGCTTACCGGTAGATACTGGTAGATAGCTTCTTGACACCCTCTTGAACTCTTCCAAGCAACAATCTATCAGTAATACTTTAACCTGTTTAGTGCGCCCGTTCGATGCAAAAATCAATCAAATCGTGGAATGAGCGTTTCACGGGACAGTCTTCAAAAATACCGAGTGAGTCCCGCGCGATAGCGCCATAGTGACGTGCACGTTCTAGTGTATCTTCCAATGCCTGATGGCGTGTCATCAGTTCAATCGCTTGCTCTAAATCATTATCTCTCTGTTCTAAATTCCCAAGAGTGCGCCGCCAAAACGCTCGCTCTCTCTCATCACCGCGTCGGAACGCAAGAATTACAGGCAGTGTAATTTTACCTTCACGAAAATCATCGCCGACGGTTTTGCCAAGCTTTGCTTGTGTAGCGGAGTAATCCAGAACATCATCTACCAATTGGTAAACAATTCCTATATTCATGCCATATGTCTCTAGTGCTTCTTCCTCAACCATTGGACGATCAGCAACAACAGCACCAACACGACATGCGGCGGCAAAAAGCTGAGCGGTTTTACCTTTTACAACGTCTAGATAGGCGGTTTCACTTGTTTCGGTGTCATTA
The DNA here is from genome assembly GCA_002690705.1 of Magnetovibrio sp. Lineage (GTDB taxonomy): Bacteria > Pseudomonadota > Alphaproteobacteria > Rhodospirillales > Casp-alpha2 > TMED8. Next base: position 232,932 of record NZFO01000004.1, read on the forward strand.
GTTGTGATTAGTTGGAGCACTTCCCCCTCTGCGATGACCGCCGAGGCATGGCTCAGAATACGAAGAACGTCCAAAGAACCGTCCTCAACCATTAATTCAAAGGAGCGGCTAAACAAAAAATCCCCTACGAGAACGCTGGGCTTGTTGCCGAATAATGTATTAGCCGATGCTAATCCTCGCCGTAAATTACTCTCGTCGACTACGTCGTCATGAAGCAAAGTAGCGGTATGAATGAACTCCACACACGTCGCGAGTGCAACGTGTCGCTGGCCTTCGCAATATCCACACATTCGCGCCGCTGCTAGGGTAAGCATTGGTCGCAAACGCTTGCCACCGGCAGCGACAATATGCCCAGCAAGTTGAGGGATAAGGATAACAGGTGAGTCCATCTTGCGCACGATTAATCTATTAACCGCTTGAAGATCGGTTGACACTAACTCTGTTAAGGCATCTAAAGTTGGTCTCTTCCGTTCACTATCTAAATTGACGACAACGCCCATCTCAACTTCCCAAGGGTCATTATGTGGAAAATTTATACCCGGCACATTTCACAGCTTGACGCGCAAGGATTGAGCCTTAAGCATAGCAGCCATCAGCGGCGCGGCAAGTGCTGCAGATTTATGGGGTTGGCACATGAAGGAATTGGTGCGCAGTAACGATATTGTATTCGTCTCTTGGTTGACCATGCGGTTGGAACAAGAGGATGTTACAGCAGTAGTCCTAGATAGTCACATGGCAATCGCTGATGGATCCATTCCCGCCATCCAGCGTAGGATAATGGTTGCTGATAACGACATTGAACGTGCGCGAATTGTTCTCAGAGAAGCGGATAACTTATGAACAATAAAAATGCGACCTCTGACTTTGATGGACAGGTCACAGAGACTTGGCTTTTGGGCGGGAGTGTAACCTGTTTTCAACCGACCAAAGGGTTCAGAACGGCGATCGATGCTGTGTTTATGGCGGCCGCAGTGCCCGCGGAGAGCGGATCTAGTATTCTTGATTTGGGTACGGGGGTAGGGGCCGCGGCATTTTGCTTGGCAGTTCGGAACAATAGCGTTTTCGTCACTGGACTTGAACTGCAACCTGCGATGGCAGAATTGGCCCAACGCGGTGTGAAGGCTAATGGATTAAATCACCGTGTAAATATTTTAATCGGTGATCTCATGGAGCCGCCAGAGTACCTGAAGACGAGGCGGTTTCAGCATGTCATGGCAAATCCCCCCTATATCCCTGTGGACGCGGGGACTCGCTCGCCAAACCCCGTTAAAGCTATCGCAACCATGGAGGGCAACGCTAAATTATCCGATTGGGTAAACTTTGCGGTGGATCGGCTGGAGGTGGGCGGCACGGTTACGTTGGTTCATCGGTGGGATCGAATGACTGAAGTTCAGGATCAACTTACTGCGGCAAAGTGCGGGGCTATTAAAGTTTTGCCGTTGGCACCTAAACTTAGTGGCAACCCTATCCGCGCATTGATCCGGGGATATAAAGGACGAGACTCACGAACAAAAATCTATCCATCACTCATTTTGCATGAGACAGGTGGTTCCTACACCCCAGCTGCTGAGCGAATCCTTCGTGGCGGGAAGCATTTATTTTAGTTAAAAAAATGAGAGTATTACCATGACCACCACTAATTTTATAAGTTCTATCTTATCCCTCCGATTTTGGCGGAATCCAGACCCTATTGTTGCTGTGTTGCCCATGACGGGTGTAATTGGCGGAACAGGGCGGCTAGGTCGGGGGCTGAATTTACAAAAACTGGCACCTATGCTTGAGCGTGCATTTGGTTTCCGTAACTTGGCAGCAGTTGCTTTGGTGATAAATTCGCCCGGTGGGTCACCAGTTCAATCAGCACTGATTGCGGGACGGATCCGTGAACTTGCTGCCGAGAAAGACATCCCAGTTTTTGCGTTCATTGAGGATGTTGGGGCATCAGGAGGATATTGGCTGGCTTGTGCCGCGGACCAGATTTACGCGAATCCGTCTTCGGTTGTTGGATCAATAGGGGTAGTATCTGGAGGTTTTGGCTTTGTTGAGATGCTCTCAAAACTCGGGATTGAAAGGAGACTCCACACATCCGGGGATAAAAAGGCAATGCTTGATCCATTTAGTCCAGAGAAATCGTCCGATATAAAGCATTTAAAAGCTTTGCAGAGGGAGCTTCATAATGACTTTAAAGAAATGGTTCGAGAGCGCCGTTTTGGCAAACTAATAGATGATGAGAAAACTCTGTTTAGCGGCGCTTTTTGGTCGGGGCGAAAAGCACTTGAGCTGGGTTTGATTGACGATTTGGGAGCGGTAAGGCCTGTCATCACGAAAACATTCGGAGACACTGTAAAATTTCGCACAGTTATGCGACGTCAACGTTGGTTTCGTGGATATGAGGGTTTGTCATTGTGGAGAGAATTGGAGATATCCGGCGAGAGTTTAGGGAGCGATTTTTCGGCCGGTTTGGTTCATGAGTTAGAGGAGCGTGCAGAGTGGAGCAAGTTTGGGCTTTGACCGGCATTGCATTCTCAGGTCTTTAAGCTTACACCTTTCTTATCATGTTTGGACTTTTTTCACTGCCAAAACTTCTTTTCACGGTTTTCATGATCGTGGTTGTCTGGCAGGGGTTTAAGTGGCTAAGTCGGCGCAGTGAACTGCAGAGCCGCCGCACTGAAAAAGTCATGAGCAACATGGAAAGAAACTTTGAGCAAGCGAATTGTGAGGAAATGATTAAATGTGCTGACTGCGGTGCCTTTGTGCCCCGGGATGGAGGTCATCGCTGTTGTTAATGCTTCAAACATTCGACGCTCAGCGGCCAAATTTTTTTAGCATAAACGCTAACTTGATTCTCTGATACCGAGTGATAGGTTCGCTGCCGGTTCCAATGATCTACGGTCCAAAACCGCATTATGTCCCAGAACTCTGACAAAAATACATGTTTTCAAACACTGGTGTTCAAGCTGCAAAGCTTTTGGGCCGACAAAGGATGCGTCCTTCTCCAACCTTATGATATTGAGGTTGGCGCCGGAACCTTTCACCCAGCTACGACGTTACGGTCGTTGGGTAAGCCGGAGGATCAGTGGAATTGTGCCTATGTTCAGCCGTCCCGACGTCCTGCGGATGGGCGCTATGGCAAAAACCCCAACAGACTGCAACACTACTTTCAATTTCAAGTCCTAATGAAACCTAGTCCCAGAAACATTCAAAGTCTTTACCTTGAGAGCTTACAGTCACTGGGGATAGATCCAAGTCTACATGACATTCGGTTTGTTGAGGACGATTGGGAGAGCCCTACTTTAGGCGCGTGGGGTTTAGGCTGGGAAGTCTGGTGCGATGGTATGGAGGTCACCCAGTTTACCTATTTTCAGCAGGTTGGAGGCTACGATTGCTTGCCAGTGCCGGTGGAGCTGACCTATGGGCTTGAGCGTCTGGCTATGTACGTGCAGGGTGTCGAAAACGTCTACGAACTAGACTGGGATGGCGTTGATAAAGATAAAGGTGGTAAAACATATAAAGACATTTTCCACCAAGCTGAGGTTGAATACTCTGCATATAATTTTGAGCACGCTGACACTGACATTTTATCTTGTCATTTCGATGATGCGGAAAAAGAGTGTTCATCGTTGTTAGCTAAAAATTTAGTGTTACCGGCTTATGACCAGTGTCTAAAAGCATCCCATTTATTTAACTTGCTTGATGCGAGGGGTGTAATTTCCGTGACTGAGCGCGCCGCCTATATCGGGAGGGTACGATCACTTGCCAAACGTGCAACCGGGGCATGGTTAGAGAGCCAGGGCGTGGAGCTGTAATTCATGCCTGAACTACTGGTTGAGATTTTGTCAGAAGAAATTCCAGCACGTATGCAAACACGAGCGGCTCTGGACTTAAAACGTATAGTCAGCGATGCTTTGAAAGATGAAGAACTCATATTTGCATCAGCAGACTCCTTTGCCACACCAAGACGTTTGGCTCTGGTCATTGATGGTTTGCCCAAAAAACAGCCTGACGTCTCCTCGGAGCGGAGAGGTCCTCGCACGGATGCTCCGGGGAGTGCCTTAGAGGGTTTTTTAAGTTCCCTCCCTGAGAGTGCGACTGTAAACAAACGTGATACCGGAAAGGGTGAATTCTTCTTCGCTACTATAGATACCTCAGGTTGCGCAACGGCAGAGGTATTAGCCAAAGTTTTGCCAAAGGCGTTAAAAGAGATTCCTTGGCCAAAGTCCATGCGTTGGGGTGATAGTGACACACGCTGGGTTCGTCCGGTCGAATCCGTCATCGCAATTTTTGATGGTGAAATTATCGATTTTAAGTTCGCATCTCTTGCCGCAGGTAATAATACTTGTGGTCACAGATTTCTCTCATCTGGGGGTATCGCGGTCTCTAATTTTGCTGATTACCGCCAGAGACTTCTGGAGGGTAGAGTTTTGCTTGACGCGAGTGACCGCCGCGCTTTCATAAAAAAAGAAGCCGCTAAACTTGCTGAATCAGAAAATTGCAGTGTAAAAGAAGATCCTTTGTTGCTTGAAGAGGTTGCGGGATTGGTTGAATGGCCGGTCGTTCACATTGGGACTATCGACAGTGACTTCATGAATGTGCCAAAAGAGGTGTTGATTACGTCGATGAGATCGCACCAGAAATATTTTTCCTGTTTGGGTAAAGACGGCAACTTAGCTAACCGTTTTATTGTTGTTGCTAATACTGAAACAGTTGATAACGGCAAGGCCGTGATAGCTGGAAACGAGCGTGTTCTTCGTGCGCGTCTATCGGATGCAAAGTTTTTTTGGGATCAAGATCGTCGATCGTCACTTGCAACTAAGATGGCAGCGCTGGAAAACCGGGTTTTCCATGCAAAGCTTGGGAATATGGATAAAAAAGCGGTCCGAATTGAGGAATTAGCCGTAGATATTTCCAACTACGTTAATGATGCAGATAAGGATCGTGTAAAGTCTGCTGCGAGGCTTGCCAAAGCCGATCTTTCAACCGGTTTAGTGGCAGAATTCCCGGAACTACAGGGTATCATGGGATGTCACTATGCGTTGCACGATGGGGAGTCACAACAAGTAGCAGATGCGATAGCTGAGCATTATTCGCCACTTGGGCCCAATGACATCTGCCCCTCAAAACCAGATAGCATTTGTGTTGCGTTAGCTGACAAAATCGACTCGTTAATCGGTTTTCTGGCGATTGATGAAAAGCCCACAGGGTCGAAAGATCCGTTTGCACTCCGTCGCGCCGCTTTAGGCGTAATTCGCTTAATTTTGGAGAACAAGCTTCGATTACCCTTGTTGTTGATGTTTGAGAAGGCTACCATTTACTATGGTTTTAAAATAAACCCTTCTGCACATTTGCTTAAATTTCTCGCCGACCGCCTTAAGGTGCATCTTAAGGTAAGTGGTGTGCGACACGACGCTATTGATGCGATTTTTGCTTTAGGAGATGAGGACGATTTCGTGCGTCTTTTGGCTCGTGTTCACGCATTGTCCGATTTTCTGGTGAGTGTGGATGGAGAAAACTTGTTAATCGCCTATAGACGGGCAGCGAACATACTTAAGATTGAAGAGAAGAGAGATGGTCAGCGTTTTGAGGGAGAAATCAAAGAAGCTAATCTGGTTCAAGGTGAAGAAAAAGCACTTCATTTGGGATTAAAAGAGGGGGGGTCGAGGATGACAATTGCCATATCGAACGAAGATTATGTAGGAGCCATGACGGCTCTTGCGAGCTTACGGGTGCCTGTTGATTCGTTTTTTGACAAAGTCACTGTGAATACTGATGACGTTGGTTTGCGCGAAAACCGTTTAAAGCTTTTAAATGAAATCAGGAGCGTATTGGAGTGCGTCGCCGATTTCTCAAAAATAGAGGGATAAAACCTTGACCAAGTGGATATACTCGTTCGGTAAGGGAACGGCGGAGGGCTCCGCGAATATGCGGAAACTCTTGGGAGGAAAAGGAGCTAATTTGGCAGAGATGGCCGAGCTTGGATTGCCCGTGCCGCCGGGTTTTACAATCACAACGGAGGTTTGTACGCATTTCACTCAAAGTAATAGGGCATACCCGGATGGTCTTGATATTGAATTGACTGAGGCGTTAGCTCAAATCGAGGGCATTATGAAAAAGAAGTTTGGTGATGCAACCAACCCGTTACTTGTCTCTGTGCGCTCGGGAGCTCGAGCTTCCATGCCTGGTATGATGGATACAGTGTTGAATCTTGGACTTAATGACGTCACCGTACAAGGGCTAGCTAAGGGCAGCGGTGATGAGCGCTTTGCTTATGATAGTTATCGGCGTTTTATACAGATGTTTGGTTCGGTTGTACTGGGTATTGATCACCATTTATTTGAAGACCAACTTGAAGATCTAAAGGAGGATCGCGGTACTTGTCTTGACACAGATTTGAGCGCAAATGATTGGAAAGAATTAGTTGGCACGTATTTAGTTATGGTCGAAGAAGAGCTCGGCAAACCGTTTCCTCAAGATCCGAATGAACAGCTTTGGGCCGCGGTCAGCGCGGTATTGGGATCTTGGATGAATAACCGAGCGAAAACCTATCGGCGGTTGCATGGTATTCCTGTGGAATGGGGTACTGCTGTAAATATTCAGGCGATGGTCTTTGGTAACATGGGGAATGATTGTGCGACAGGTGTGGCGTTCACACGCAATCCATCTACTGGAGATAATCAATTTTATGGCGAATACTTGATAAACGCGCAAGGCGAGGATGTTGTTGCTGGTATACGCACACCGCAATCTTTGACTAAAGCAGAGAGACTGGAGCAAGGTACTGACTTGCCGTCGATGGAAGAGGTGATGCCGAATTTATTTCGGGAGTTTGTGGATGTGCGAAAAATACTCGAGAATCACTACAAAGACATGCAAGATATGGAATTTACCATTCAGCAGGGTCAGCTATGGATGTTGCAAACCCGCAATGGAAAGAGGACTGCAAAGGCTGCAGTCAAGATTGCATGTGAAATGGTAGATGAAGGGTTGATTACGAAAACAAAGGCGATTATGAGCGTCGATCCGGCACAGCTAGACCAGCTTCTTCATCCCACTCTTGACCCCAACGCCAGACGTGTGATTATCGGGCATGGGTTGCCGTCTAGCCCGGGGGCTGCGGCGGGGCGGATAGTCTTTTCTGCCGATGATGCGGAATCTTGGGCGGAGCGTGGAGAGGATGTCATCTTAGTCCGCACTGAGACCTCGCCTGAAGATATTCATGGTATGCATGTTGCTAGAGGAATTCTAACGACACGCGGTGGCATGACGTCACATGCGGCGGTAGTGGCGAGGGGGATGGGGACCCCATGTGTATCGGGCGCTGGTGACATTCGGGTGAACTATGAGAAGCGGGCTCTCATTGCTTTTGGCCAAGAATACGGCGAGGGAGAGCTGCTAACCATCGACGGCTCGAGTGGTCAGGTGATGTTGGGCGAGGTCGCCACATTACAACCAGAACTCACCGGCGACTTTGCTCGCCTAATGGAATGGGTTGATGAAGTGCGTATTCTTGGTGTTCGCGCGAACGCCGAAACTCCCACGGATGCTGAAACCGCCCGAAAGTTTGGTGCTGAAGGCATTGGTTTGAGCCGGACGGAGCATATGTTTTTTGATCCAGAACGCATTATTCACATGCGTCAGATGATCTTAGCAAATAGTGAGCATGCACGTCGCACGGCCCTTGAAAACTTATTACCTTATCAGCGTAAGGATTTTATTGATTTGTTTACAATTATGGAGGGACTTCCGGTGACAATTCGGTTACTTGACCCACCTTTAAATGAATTTTTGCCTCATACTGTTGAAGAGATGAGAGAAATTGCTGTTTCGGCGGAAGTAGATATTGAGACGGTTAAGGCGCGAAAATTTGAGCTAGACGAATCTAATCCCATGCTTGGACATCGTGGGTGTCGTTTAGGAGTCACGTATCCTGAAATTTATGAAATGCAGGCTCGCGCAATTTTTGAGGCCGCTGCGGTATTGATCAAAGATGGTAAAGTCGTCGTGCCCGAGGTAATGATTCCATTGATAGTTGATAAGGTGGAACTGGATATGCTCAAGCACGTTATTGACGAGGCAGGCAAAGCTGTTGAAAAAGAACAAGGGGTCCAAATCGATTATCTTGTCGGCACCATGATTGAGTTGCCTCGAGCTTGCCTATTGGCCGGCTCGATTGCAGAGACAGCAGAATTTTTTAGTTTTGGCACGAACGATCTGACGCAAACGACATACGGGTTTTCTCGCGATGATGCGACCCCATTTCTTGAGGTGTATCAGGAAAAAAATATTATGCCAATTGATCCATTCTTAAGTATAGATGCCGATGGGGTTGGGGAATTAATCCGAATGGGCTGTGACAGAGGTAGAGCTGTGCGGGATGATATTAAATTGGGTATTTGCGGGGAGCATGGTGGTGATCCTGCGTCGGTTAGATTTTGCCATCAACTTGGCTTGAGTTATGTTTCGTGCTCTCCTTACCGCGTGCCCATTGCTCGTCTTGCCGCTGCGCAAGCTGCAATCGATAACTTGGAGGAATCCATTGAAAATCAATAGTTTTTAAAAAGTTATGTAAAAAAGCACTAGAACTGAGAGGCGAATTATTCCCGGGCAAGGGTGGTGGTTTTCATTGTAATTACGGTAAACTCCAGTGGTTTGCCCCAAGCACGCGGGAATGATTTTTTTATCACACAACTACTTTGACGGCCAACGGCCCTTTTTTAACTATTTTTGAAGCATTCGTATAACTTGAGGGTTATCTAAACTTAGTTACACACCGACTCAAATTGCCACACGCGAAAGTTTAACTTTGCAAACTGAACTTTGATAGTATGCTCGAGCTCCAAAAACGGACACAATAATAATGTGTCATGAGGATTGTGGTGGACGCTCAAATTATCAACGATAAAAATTGTATTTTTTGTAGGATTGCCCAAGGAAAAATTCCCTCCATTAAGGTTGCTGAAAATGACGTTGCGCTTGCATTTATGGATATTAATCCAGTCGCGCCGGGACACTGCCTAGTAATACCCAAGCATCATGCTGAAAATATCTTCGTAACACCAGAGCATGCGCTGACGGCGGCCATCAATATGGTAAGCAGAGTTGCGTCGGCGATACATCGCGCAATTGAGCCACAGGGGATCAATATTCTCCAAGCGAATGGCCCGGGCGCTAAGCAATCAGTTTTTCATACCCACTTCCATATCATTCCGCGAATGGTCGACGACGACCTCAGAATGAACTGGGACCAAAAATTAGGTGTTGTTGCAGATATTGAGGAAGTGGCGAAGAGAATTCATGCTACGCTTGAGCGAGTAAATTAGCGTCGTCTTGCAAAAATCGTAAAATCAGGTAACGGTGACTCGATAAACAATTGCGCATTCGGGTCCATGTTCTCTTGGGTAAAGCAAAGAAAATCCTCTGGCTGAACGTAGAATAGACCCTCGTATTTTGGCGATGAAGATGAGGCTAATAAATTGAAGGCTAGGCCTCGAGTAGTGTATTTCCACAATTCTTTGATGCACGATTTTACGTAAGCTCGCCACATTTCCGCATTAGCGTCCATTTTCATATTGAAGGTGCCTGAAACTAGCGTGAAATCTGCGGACTCCGTTGGCCATAGGTGCTGAATGAAGTGAGCTCTCGGATCACTGATCCGACACTTGGCAGCGTCGATCATATCTTTGCTTATGTCTGTTCCCAGATAGCGACTCTCACGCATTGCTTGGTGGTCCGCGAGGTAGTCGAAGAGAGCACCGTATCCGCACCCAAAATCATGAATGCGAATATTACCTTCAAGGTCAGTTTGATTAAAAATTTTGGTTAGAATATCAAAGCGACGTGTTTGCCATTCTTTGCCCCTCCAAAATACACCTCGAGGGGTTTGGCCAAAGCGTTCAAGGCGTCGCCCATAAGCCGCAGCGACTGGTGAAAGGAGTGTAGGTATTTTCTCAGAAATATCGTGTGAGTTCAAAAATCTGCCCAATCTGGCTTAATGGGAATGATCTTAGCCTTACCTGATTGAAGTGACTCTGAGCCATCTAAATACTCAATTCTTACTAAAGCTAGAGCGCGGTTATCGCGACCTGAACGCATCTCACCGACTGATCTGCCATCTCTCGTGAAAATAAGCGAGCCGGGCTCGGGAAGCGGTCCGAAAATATCGACTGGTACAAGGCGTTTCTTAACAAGCCCCCGATACTTGGTCCGCGCGGTTAATTCCTGGCCCATATAGCAGCCCTTATTCCAGTCGATCCCATGGAGTTCATCGAATCCACTTTCTATCAAGGTTGACTTTTCTGCAATAAGATCACGACTATCGTAGGGCAATCCTAGTGCCAGTCGCATCCGGTCATAATTGCTGGGGTCTGTCGCCGTGGAATGACTAGAAATTTTAGATACAATATTCGTACCAATCGGCTGTAAAATGCGTATTCCCGCATTTGGAAGCCTAGGGTCGACGAACGCGACACCTCCAATAATATTCGTCGCTGATCCCGGGGCTTCAGATAATCCGCATAGGTCAGAAATACCCTCACCCCAGAATGCAAACAGTGACCACTTATTGGTTACATCCTTTAATTCAACCTCTGCGCGTAATTTATAAATCTTAAGACGTTTGATTAGAGATGAGATTTTCATCTTTTCGGTTTCTAGAAGAAGCGCACCGCCGTATTCAGTAATAAAAAAATCGAACAGATACTTTCCCTGTGGCGTGAGCAATGCTGAGTATATTGCTCGGTTTGATGAGACGCTTTGGATATCGTTCGATATCAATCCCTGCAGAAAATCACGGGCATCTTGACCGGTAATCTGTAATACGCCTCTATCTTGCAACTCACAGTAGAATAAATTAGACATTTTTTCCCTTGGCTGACTATTTCGTGATAATGAGAAAATGATGTGAAATGTCCGTGGTTGCAAGGGTGCATCGGAGGAATCGCACTGGTAAAGGACGGAAGTCAGTCGTATAACGACGATATGCGCATCTTGTTTGTTTCTGCGACGCGCATCGGTGATGCTGTTCTGTCGACAGGGGTTCTCAGCCATTTAGTTGACTCCTATCCCGGTGCACGAATAACGGTTGCTTGCGGTCCAGCTGCAGCTAGCCTATTCGCTACTGTGCCCGGCTTGGATCAGGTCATTATTTTGGAAAAAATGATTGGCTCACTTCATTGGCTTCGGCTTTGGGGACTCACGGTATGGCGATTTTGGGATATAGTGGTCGATCTGCGCAGTGCCCCGCTTACCTATGTGCTTTTTGCACGAAAGCATTATCACTTGGATAAACGCAAACACAAAGGTCATCGCTTGCGACAAATTGCGGCTGTTCTGAAACAAGAGTCATGTCCGCCCTTTCCCAAACTATGGTCACATCCAGACATTGATGCGCGTGCTGCTAAATTGATTTCTAGACAGAGGCCAACTGTTGCTATTGGGCCCACTGCCAATTGGCGAGCCAAGACTTGGCGATCCGAAAATTTTTCTGAACTTTGTGTGCGAATCACAGCTCCAGGCGGGTTGATACCGGGAGCAAACATTGCAGTGTTTGGTGCGGCAGAGGAAAGGCCACAAATTATTGGACTCTTGGAGACTATATCCGAGAAGCAATGTGTTGACCTAGTTGGCCGTGTGAGCCTGCTTGAGGCTTTTGCATGCCTTAAGCGGTGTAGCGTTTATATTGGAAACGATTCTGGCTTGATGCATATTGCCGCTGCGTCTGGTGTTCCCACACTTGGAGTTTTTGGCCCGAGTAAAGAAGAGTTGTATGGCCCAATCGGACCATTGACGGCAAGTGTCCGAACTCCATCATCGTTCGATGACATCCATCCAGAAGGATTTGACCATAAGTTTTCGGATAGCTTGATGGATGGGTTAACCGTTGATCATGTTTTTGAGGCTTTATCTGTACTTTGGTCTCGGGCCCAAGAGTTAAGCCATTGAGCCAGTATATTAAAATTTCTGCGGTAATCAGCATTCATAATGAAGAGCGGCAACTGGCTGACTGCCTTGAAACCTTGAACTTTGCAGACGAAATTATCGTCTTACTTGACAAGTGCTCCGACAGATCGGAGGAAATAGCGAGGATGTTCACTGATCGGGTTGTGCGTGGTGAATGGAAAACAGAGGGACAGCGAAGGAACGCGGGCATTAATGAGTGTACAGGTAGTTGGGTTTTTGAAATTGATGCGGATGAACGCGTTCCCGATGACCTTGCAAGAGAGCTTCAAGTGGTGGTTTCATCGACTACGGCTGATTGGCATGAGATTCCCGTAGATAATTATGTGGGGGAACGGTTAGTGCGATACGGATGGGGAGCATCTTTTGGAAAGGCAGCGTATCCCGGATTATTCCGAAAAGGATCGAAAGTTTGGGGTGACCAGCGCGTGCACCCTGTATTGAGGTGGTCGGGAGTGAAAGGCGAAATGCTAAAATCCCGACTTATTCACCATGTAGACCGAGATATCTCTGATATGATGATCCGACTAAATAGTTATTCTACGGCGCGGTCAATGGATCTGTGCGATAGTGGACATATCGGTTCAACAGCGAACAATGTGCGGCGAGTGTTTTCAAGATTTTTCAAATGCTACTTTCTGCGGAGGGGTTACCGAGAGGGAGGGTACGGTCTTCTGATTGCTATTTGTGCCGGTCTTTATCCACTTCTGTCCCACCTAAAAGCGAAGTACGATCGAGAGTAGGGTTTAGTGCCACAAATTGTGTTAGCAGACAATGGTATTTTATTCGACGGCAAAAGTATCGAAGAGGGGCCGTTAGGTGGTGTGGAGTCGTCAGTGATTAATCTGACCAACGAGCTAGCGCGGCTCGGCCATGAAGTTTATGTGCTAAACAATTGCCTAAAACCGCATGACTATCGAGGAGTACATTGGCGGCCAATCGCATCCCATGAGTGGCCAAAAGACACTGACTTATATATTGCGAACCGCGGGGATAAATTAATTTCTGCGATGCCCAGTGCTAGAAGAACCGTATTCTGGGTTCATAATCCTGCAAATTATTTAATTAAGTGGCGTTATCTTACAAAGCTTTGGCGAATTCGCCCGACAATAATATTTATTGGCCATGTCCATAAAAAAACTTACCCGATGTGGGCCCCGAGTGGCGGGCGTGTTGTGATTCCATACGGATTATCAGAGGACTTTTGCACTGGCTCTAGGATCACCACAGCACCCGGACCACGGGCTATATTTACTTCAAATCCGCTGCGATCCCTAGATTGGTTGTTGAATCTATGGGCAGAGCAAATACAACCGAGGGTTCCAAATGCGGAATTGCATCTCTTTACTGGCACCGCCACCTACGGCGAGGTCGGTACTGAAAAAGCTGATCCAATGGAGCGCATCATTACAAAAGCTAAAGACATGGTTGCACAAGGTGTAATTGTCAGGGGGGCGGTATCAAAGGCTCAACTTGTTGAAGAATTTCACTCAGCGCGTTGTATGTTGTACCGTGGTGATGTAAATGAAACGTTCTGTCTGGCGCTCGGTGAAGCACAAGCAATGGGGGTGCCTGCTGTTGTTCAGGATTTAGGATCGGTTATTGAGCGGGTAGTCGATGAAGAAACGGGCTTTATTCGTCCAACAGATAGAGGATTTGCTGATGCAGCTGTTGAGCTGCTCAGTAATGACGCTCTTTGGGAAAAGCAGCACGTTGCGGCATTGAAATTACAACGCAGTTGGAGATGGAAGGATGCCGCGCGCGCCTTTGAAGCACTGATTCCTAGGAGGTGACCTTGAATGAAAATAATGCAAGTGATGGCAGGGGGGAAATTCGGAGGCGCGGAGGCATTCTTCGTTCGACTTGCCTGCGGTTTACACAAATCTGGATTGGATCAGAAAGTTATAATCCGTGAAAATGAAGCTAGGGCACAATCACTTCGCGTTGGCGGAATAGAGCCTATAGAACTCAAGTTTGGGGGGCTTATGGATTGGCAAACGCCGAGAGAGTTAAAACTCGAGATCAAAAAATTTTCTCCAGATATTGTATTAACTTGGATGAATCGGGCAACGGCGGCGTGCCCAACCGGTGACTTCTCGCATGTGGGTCGGCTGGGGGGATATTATGATCTGAAATATTATCAGAGCTGCGACCATTTAATCGGCAACACTCAAGACATAGTTCGTTACTTAATAAATGAGAGCTGGCCAGAAGAACGGGCGCACTATTTGCCAAATTTTGTCTGGTCCGAGAGGATGCAGGCTATTGCGCGCGAGGAACACTATACGCCCGAAACGGCACCGTTGGTTTTAGCGATGGGTAGATTGCATGAAAACAAGGCATTTGATGTACTTTTACAGGCGCTTAGTCGAGTCCCCAACGCATATCTTTGGATCGCAGGTGATGGTCCTCTTAAAGAAGAATTGAAAAAAATTGCAGAGGTCTTGGGCGTTAAACCACGGGTACGCTTTCTCGGATGGCGTGATGATATGCCAAAACTGATGGCTGCTTGTGATTTATTTGTTTGTCCGTCAAGGTATGAGCCGTTAGGAAATGTTGTGGTAGAAGCTTGGGCGCATAATTGCCCTGTTATCGCCGCGGATAGTTTGGGTCCTGGTACCCTAATCCAGCATTTGGAGTCCGGTGTTTTGGTGCCAGTGGATGACGCAGAAACCTTGGCGAAGGCTATGCGGATGGTTCTAGAAGATAAAATTCTGGCGAATCAAATATCAAGGCGGGGGTTTGAAGTGTTTGAAAGTCACTTCACCGAAGAGCGAGTTATCAATCGTTATATCGACTTTTTTAACCGGATTGTTGTCTGATGTGCGGAATTGGTGGGATTATGAGTCGTGACGGGAAGGAACCCGATGCGATTATGTTAAATAGTTTTGAGGAAGCGCTTCGCCATAGAGGGCCTGATGGCAGCGGCAGACATGTTAATTCTAGCGTGGCTATGCTGCAAACGCGCTTGGCCATAATCGATCTGGCAACTGGGGATCAACCACTGCACGCATTCAGGCCGTCGGGAGATAAAGTAACCTTAATTGCCAACGGTGAAATTTTTAATTACCCAGAATTGCGTGATGGGTTGCGTGAGTGCAAGTTCTCGACGGCATCTGACTGTGAGATTCCACTCCATATTTATCTCCGTGATGGTGTGCAGTTCGCGGCCCAGTTACGTGGCATGTATGCCATTGCGATTCATGACCCAAAGAAAGGTAGGTTGATCCTAAGTCGAGATCCATTCGGAATAAAGCCACTTTATTATGCAGAGACTGCAACTGCATTCGCTTTCGCCTCTGAAGCCCAGGCTTTAATACGTGGTGGCTTTGTGAACGCTGAGCTTGATGATTCAAAAGCCTGCGAAATGCTGCAACTCCAATTTACGACGGGCAAGACGACACCATTTAAAGCCATTAAAAGGGTCTTGCCGGGAGAGACGTTAGTTGTTCACTCCGGGCGAATTATTGAGCGTCAATCTATTTCAGCACTGCCGCATTATCAACTGGAATACAATGATACTCGTAAATCGGTTTTAGCATTAGATGAAGCGTTTGAAGAGAGTGTGCGGTCACATCAACTCTCAGACGTACCGTATGGCATGTTCTTGTCAGGAGGGGTCGATTCTTCTGCGCTAATCGCGATGATGAGGCGTTTGAATGAAAAACCGGTGCAAGCTTTTACAATCGGATTTGATGGTAGTGGTGATATGCCAGATGAGCGTCTGCATGCAGCAAGGGTCGCCAAGTCTGTGGGTGCAATACATACTGAGGTTGGTTTTAATAAACACGATTTTTGGTCGTTGTTACCTAGAGTTGCCGCAGCCCTTGACGACCCTGTCGCAGATTATGCTGCAGTCCCGACGTTTAAATTAGCTCATTTTGCTAATCAAGCGGGCTTGAAAGTAATCCTTAGTGGTGAAGGTGGTGACGAAATACTTGCCGGATATGGCCGCTATCGACGTCAAGCTCGACCATGGTTTTTTGGTGGCCGGCGTATGTGGGAAAAGGGTATATTAAGTGGATTAGGGGTTTTAAAAGATCATGGTGTTGGATGGCGGCGTGGCATTCAAGATGTAGAGGATAATTTGCCTGTGGGAATGAGTCCCCTTCAGCGTGCTCAGGCGCTTGATTGCAATGATTGGTTGCCGAATGATTTGTTGACGAAAATTGATAGATGTTTAATGGCTCATGGAATAGAGGGTAGGGTACCTTTTGTTGATAGATTCTTTGCGAATTTTGGTTTTGGATTGCCGGATAGTTGTAAGGTAAAGGGAGGACAGGGCAAATGGATTCTGAGGAAATGGTTAGAGCAAGAGCTTCCTGAGAGTGAGCCTTATACAAAAAAAAGAGGTTTCACAGTACCGGTGGGGGAATGGATATTTGTTGCCGGTAAACGTTTGGGTCCTCTAATAGCTCAGCAACCCGGGATACAAGCGCTTTGCCACAAAGAAAAAATAGCAACACTATTTACCACTTCGGGAAAACGGCAATCCCAAGCTCAATGGGTGCTCTTGTTTTTTGCACTTTGGCATCAGCATCACATTCTTGGACGGCCGGTTGAAGGTGATACCTTTGATATGTTAGACTGTTAGTTGAAATTTATTTACAGGATTAAAGTAAGGATAGGTTGACAGGACTATTAAAATGGATCGATTGACAATCCGCAGGCCAGATGACTGGCATGTACATTTCCGTGATGGTCCAATGCTGAATGTGGTAGTACCGTGGACTGCACGTCAATTTGGTAGAGCGATAGTCATGCCTAATTTGACCCCACCAATAACCACCATATCTGCCGCGACGGCCTACCGAGAGCGAATCCTCGCTGCCGTTGAGGGGAACAGCGGATTTATCCCTTTAATGACCTACTATCTTACAGATACCGCTGACATACATGAAATAACTAAAGGCCATGCTGAAGGTGCTTTTTTTGCAGTAAAGTTCTATCCCGCGGGTGCAACGACTAACTCTGATGCGGGCGTCACTGAGGTCAAAAACGTGATGCATGTTTTTGAGCGGATGGAAAAAATTGGCATGCCCTTGTTAGTCCACGGCGAAGTAACGAGTCCCGACGTTGATGTCTTTGACCGAGAAGCGATTTATATTGAGCAAGTGCTGTCGCCTATCGTTAGAGAGTTTCCCAGCCTCAAGATTGTTTTCGAGCACGTGACTACAAAGGAGGCAGTTGATTTTGTTCATGCTCGCTCAAGCGAGGCGCCGGGTTGTATGGCCGCAACTATTACGGCCCATCATTTGGTGATTAATCGGTCGGATATGTTCAAAGGGGGTATTCGTCCACATTTATATTGTCTCCCGATTGCGAAACGTGAGTCACATAGGTTGGCCTTACGTGCTGCGGCCACATCTGGTTCAACATCTTTTTTTCTTGGCTCTGATACAGCACCCCATACTCGAAATGCTAAGGAGTCAGCTTGCGGGTGTGCTGGGATATTCAGTGCGCCGATAGCTCTGGAAAAATATATGCAGGTTTTTGATGAAGAGAATGCGTTGGTAAATTTTGAAGCATTTGCATCTTTGAATGGACCTAAGTTTTATGGTTTGTCTTGCAACCAGGAGACTATCACGCTCGAACGTGGCGATGCAGATCCTCCCGAATCCGTAAAAACATATGAGGACGAGATGATCCGTGTTTTCGAGGGTGGTGAACCAACCACCTGGCGACTTACATAACTATCTTGGCGCTCCATTGACCTTCGGGTGGCGGGGCGTATAGTTCTCCGCAGTAATTATCCTAGTCTGGAGCATCGCTATGGGCGTCGAAGAGTTCACATGTCTTTTTTTAGAGGAGGATGAAAATCGGAAGGTTTCGAATTCCATCCAGAGATTAACTAATGATCAGCTACCTGAGGGCGATGTGACGGTAGCGGTTCAGTACTCCACTCTTAATTACAAAGACGGTATGATTATTAAGGGTTTGGGCCGGTTAGTGCGAGAGTATCCGCATGTCCCAGGAATCGATTTTTGCGGTATTGTTGAAGAGTCATCGTCACCTGACTATAGCCCTGGCGATAAGGTTATTCTCACTGGCTGGCGGGTTGGGGAAGTTCATTGGGGTGGGTTCTCCCAACGCGCACGTGTCAAAAGTGAATGGCTTGTTCCCGCGCCTGATGGCATTTCGCTATTGCAAACTATGGCCATAGGAACTGCTGGGGTTACAGCTATGCTTGCCATTATGACATTGGAAGCTCATGGCTTGTCGCGTGGTTCGGAAAAAGAGGTTCTTGTTACCGGTGCTGGGGGTGGAGTAGGGTCTATCGCCGTCAGTATACTCGCTAATTTAGGATACAAGGTTGCTGCGGGAACGGGGCGTGTTGAGATCCACGATTACCTCACAGATCTCGGTGCTGCGACGCTGGTCAGTCGAGAGGAACTGGCGGAGGTGCCGAAGGGGCCATTGGCAAGAGAGCGCTGGGCCGGTGTCATTGACAACGTTGGTGGCTCTATGTTGGGAACCGTCCTGTCCTCGGTTGCCTATTGGGGCACTGTTGCATCCGTCGGTAACGCGGGTGGGGTTGAGTTCTCTTCAAATGTGCTGCCGTTTTTACTGCGTGGAATTAATCTTTGTGGAATTGACTCTAATACTTGTCCGAAATCCCGCCGAATTGAGGCTTGGAATCGGTTGGCTGTGGAATTGCCATTCAATAAGCTCGAGGCAATCACGACAATCGCACCATTAAGTGATCTACCCGGCTTGGCTGGTAAAATTCTCGAGGGTCAGGTGCGCGGACGCACGGTGATCGACGTCAATGCCTAGAATTATTCACGATGTAATATGGTAATCATATGTTTCTGAATAGTTTAGCCCAACATCTTCAACGTCTCAATTTTGGCATGGAATATGCCAGCTACCGAGTACGTTATATCAAAAATCTACATATAGGGATGAGGGCACTCTGCATGTTGGACCGTATATTTCTCGTTTTGTTTGCCAAACTAGTCATTCCTGCGGGTGCGCAGGGATTGATCTACGAGCTGACCAAAGCAATTTTTGGAGATGCTGAAAAGTTTAAGGTGATTGACAGAATATTTTGGGATGTACTGCTGAGTAATTGGGTTGAACAAGAACCAGCTATACCGTGCCACGAAGGTGCTTTGCATTATTTTAAAGAAAATCACATTCGTCAGAATTTTAAGTCATTCGCTGGCGCGCGCTAAACATTATTGAAGTTCATACAAATCTAGATTTTTACGGAAGCCTAGCGAAATGCTGGGCAGAATTCAGCTCGCTTAAGAGCCAGTGGCCAGCGTGATGCTGCTAATAAACTTGTCATTTGTTGATTTTTTCACAGCTATACATGGGTGATTAGATTGTTTGAGTGATCGACAAGTTGTGTGGGCAACCTTCTTTTTAAGACCGTAAATTCTTGCGCGATACAACGTCTTATTCTTAGCGATTAGCACGGGTGAAATTGTGATCAGCCCTTTTTGCAGCTGAGCAGGCACTAAACTCATTGCCGTATTTGCAGCTCTGACAGCTTGATCTCTCCGCGTATACGCCCCTACTTGGATGCCCCAAGGCTGAAAAAGCGTTATATTTTTTGCAGTTAGCTTGTCCAAAGCCTCTATGTCATGTGCTGATGTTTTGGGATCAACTCCAATTATTTTTTTGGACGGGGGAGTGTTTTTGGATTTATCTCCGGTGAATTTGTTTTCATTTTTTAGTCGGGCATTGTGCCACACGCCCTGTTTAGTCCTACCATCAGCAAAAAAATAGGTGCCTTGGCCGTGTTGAATACCATTTTGCCACTCCCCAGAGTACTTATCTCCAGATCGCAAACTACTCGTTCCAAAAGTAACCGTACCCAGCCCTTGCTGGATATTTTTTGTAAATTCACCAACGTATTCGAAAATGTTTGGCGAGGAGTAACGCCCGTGACCGTCTCTCATTCCGTTTTTAAAATCGCCTGTATATATATCGCCACTTGAATACTCAAATTTCCCAGTTCCGTGGTATTTACCTTTTTGGAATGAGCCGATGTATCGATTGCCGTTTGCAAACGTGAGAGTTCCTTGCCCATCCCACAGTCCATCCTTATAAAATCCGGTATATCTATTGCCCTGACGGTCAGTCTCCTCTCCTTTACAGTCTGTCCAAATGGACCGTCTAAGTGCACTCGAGCAATTTAAAATAATGTTGGTGTTTTTCTGCAGTTGGTAGCCAAATAATTTTGGAGAAGGTATTTGAGGCATACCCTTGTTTGGTTTTGGCACGTTTTTTTGGAGTGTATCAGTATTTTTTTGAGAGGTCGGTTCAAGCTGAGTGAAATTACATGCAGACGTTAAAGCTACAAAAGATAGGAGTAGAAGAGGCGAGAAGATATAATGATTAAATTTCATAAGTGCAGTGAAGAGTTGAAATTAAATAATAAAGATTAAGCCATCGAAGAATCATAAACTATTCTATTATTTATCAGAATCTTCGCTTGGTGGAAAAGTTTTAATTTTTGCATTGATGCCCCAATTATAAGCCGCCCTCCTTAGGAGGCTTTTGCGTATTTAAGGCAAAGTAAACTAGGTGTCAGTTCGAAGGGCCAGCCTAGTGGTATTACGTTGAATCCTCCACTTACTTTGGGGGTTTTGAAGTCGTTAATCGGTTCAAGTACTATCGATGGTGCCTTTCGCTTGGACATACTGAGTATTTTGCGCACTTTAAATTTTTTTTGAAGCTGTTGAAAAACAGATCAAAGTAATGTTTGTGAGTTCGGCTGCCGGACGTTTACAACGCTTTGCACAACCCTGCCCTCTCGGATAAGTATGTACTAACTTAGTTTAACATGATCGACACAAAAATGGCATTACTGCCCAGCCATATCAGCCGTTTTGTTCTCTGTACTAATTGGGGAAAAAAGTTTAGACCGGATCAATCGACGGTAGCGCGTTACAAGATTACGCAAAGTTAGATATTGGGTTTACTGACATTGGCATTTAGGGTTGGCGTAGAGGGCATAATGCAAATATCGTCCCTGTTGACTTTGAGGGATACAAGTATAAAGCGGACTTTAGTTGCTTGGAATCCGGTGTATAGACATCCTATAATGTAAGTGAGTAAACCTCCCCTATAATGAAACGAATGGGAGAAAAAAGGGTAGGAACTAAGCTATGCTAGGATCGAGATAAAGGCTAATATTGTGCAACATCAGACATCATACTTAAATAATGACTTCGGCATCTGTATAGATGATGTTACTAAAAATGATCTTCATAATTCAAGTTTTCAGGCATATGCGTATGAATTATGGGTCCAGAGTGGCGGATTGTTAGCGATCAGGGGAGCCAACTTAGTCAACATCTCTCCAGTAGATTTTATCTCAATATCAAATAGCTTTGGTAAAGTTGAACAGGAAATGCAGGCTGCGCGCGACGATAAGTCTGTAGATGGATATCCGATACTTCGTATTGGAAATGTGAAAAATGATAACGGTGACTCGATATCACAATTTGCTCAAGTCCCAAAATTATCTTGCGACGCCGACATACAATACAATCCGAAGACTAAGCGCCCAGTCTGGCATACAGACTCGACATTTAGGAAAAAACCGCCAATTGGTTCAGTTTTCCATTGCAGGAAAGCCCCATCGTCTGGGGGAGAGACCCTATTTGCCGATACTAGAACTGCTTTTGAATACTTAGATGAAGAAAAAAAACATCAGCTTGAAAAACTAGAAGCAATTTGCTCATTGGCACATCACGACAAAAAAATTAATACCTACTCGCCTGATTATCCCACTCTAACACCGGAGCAAAGGCTGGCTAACCCGCCGATGCGGGTCCCTCTTGTATTAACACATCCGGTGACAGGAAAGCGCGCCTTATATGGTGTGAACAGTTCGACATGTTCTATCGTCCCGATTGGTGAAAAGGTATGCTCAGAGGATCTTGACTATTGGGATTTGGAGGGATGTGAAGATGAGAGTGTTTCAATCCTGCGTGACTTATTACCGCATGTTACAGGCCCAAATTTCACGGTCAAATGGTCATGGAGGGCAGGGGATATCGTAATTTGGGATAATCGATGTACAATTCATGCAGCTACCGGTTTTGATCACGATAATGAACAACGTGAAATGTGGCGGGTGACTCTTCACGATAAAGAATAGCATAAAGGCGAGCCGAAACTAACAGTTTTTTAAGGATCAACATCACTGTAGGGTCTAATGTAATTGGATTAGAGATTATGGCTACTGAAAAATGCAGAGAATGTGGAAGCGTTGTTGAATAAAATAGCGTTAGGTCGCTAGTTCTCGATCAGTCGAAAGACGTTGGCTTTGATAAGGTGTTTTTGTGCAGTCAGTATGTACGTGATTGGTATTAATGAGGTTACGGCGAAAAAACATTAGGTTAAGAATTGAACGATGCAATTGGATTGGAAGCATTTGGTAAGAGAGAATGTAAAGATGCTGATAAGTCGGTCTAATCTAACGGAGCGTCTCGAAGGCTATTGATAAAACCGAGATCATTAGTATCATCCCCATCCTATATTAACACTGCGATAAAAGCTGGACAAAAAAGTGGAATACAAGACTTTCAAATTGTAAAGTTTGAAAAATTCACACGAAAGTCTAGTTTTTAGTAATCAGGATTTAACGTGGCGGAGTAGCTCAGCTGGTTAGAGCAGCGGAATCATAATCCGCGTGTCGGGGGTTCAAGTCCCTCCTCCGCTACCAAATTTNCCTTGTNATTCCAANGAGTTACGNGGGATTTTTTTTATNTACTTAACATCCTTTCACTTTACGTTGTCACAGATGTGACGTGAACTTTGCATCAAAAGTAGCACTCGCTTTGCGTGAGACCTCACTCGGAATCAAGTGTGCATACTTCTTTGTCATGGTCATTGTCGTATGACCCAACAGTTCTCGTATTTCATTTAGGTCATGTTCGCCTGACTGCGCCAGTATACTTGCGAAGGAGTCCCGCAAGCTGTGGATGGTGAACTTACCCTTCTTCTTAACCAACACTGGATCATCGTTAATCCCTGATTTCTCAATGGCTTTATCAATAGACCGAGGACGATGGATGGGCTGGTTCTTACGGCGGCGTGAAGGGCTGAAAGTTCCACACAAGCAAAAGAGGAAAGACCGCCTGTGGATGAATGATGGGGTTGCGTTTCAATAACGCTTCAATTTCACGAAGCTTTTGTGGCGTATGCGGTCGCAACTCCAAAAGCCTCAACCAACTTTTTTGCCTTGGCTCCAGACACCGCGGAGCAGAGGCGTTTCGTCGATTTTGCGCACGCATAAAACATCACCGCGCAATCCTGTTTTTAACGCACCACGGTCATGCAACCGCACGGCCTTTGCTGGGTTGCTGGTCACTGTTGCAATGGCACGGGGCAGATCATTCCAAATATCTGCAAGGCGGAAGGCCGACAAAAGCAGCGCTGAAGGCACGTAGTCTGACGAGACAATGTCGAGAAGATCGGCTTTTGCGAGAGCCTCCGCCGCAACATTGCCGGAGTGGGATCCGCCGCGGATCAGGTTGGGTGCGCCCATCATCACGGCAATGCCGTGGATGCGACAGGCGGCTGCGGCCTCAACTGTTGTGGGAAACTCGGCAAAACCAACGCCGTTCCCCGTAGAGGTTCTGACATGATCGGCCGTGGTATCATCATGGCTGGCCAGAACTGCACCCAGGCGGCGGGCCTCTTTTACTGCACCCGCCTCATGCTTTGCCCCGAGGCGTTTTTGCAGACCCAACAGGGTCTCAACATGTTCCGCAAACTCCGCGTCGTTCAGCCCGCGTTTCTTAGCGACATAGGTTTTCAGCGCGGTCAAGTCACGGAATTGGCGCTGGCCCGGGGTGTGATCCATCAGGCTGACGATGCCGACCCTGTCTGACGCTCCGAAAGCTGCCAATTCCTCAAGCAACGTCTCTGAACAGATTTCGGCCCTGAGATGGAGGAAATGACTGATCTTGAAATATCCTTGTTCACGCGCTGCCAAGAGTTCATCCGCCAACTTTCGGGCGTAGTCGATATAGCGGTCCTTGCCGCTATGGATGGACCCCACCCGCATGGCGTCAAACACCGTCGTGATGCCCGTCGATGTCAGCTCAGCATCGTGGGCGATCAGGGCGAGCAAATGTGGCCAGTCCACCTCTGGGCGCGGTTCGATATGGCGTTCGACATTGTCTGTATGCAGTTCGACAAGGCCGGGAATAACAAGATCACCGGCACAATCCAGGGCACCAGTTGGGACATGATCCCCTTCAGTAATGTCACAAATTACACCTTGTTCGATTGTCATCGCACCAGTGAGTAACTGATTTTCCAACACAAGCTGCGCATTGGCGAGACATAAGTCGCTTGACACATCGTTGTCACAAGACTTTGTCAAAGAGGACGCGGGAAAAGGGGAGTTCATGTCATACTCTCGATTTGCAATTTACTATGTACTGCCGAATGGGCCCTTGGCTGATTTTGGAGCATCTTGGCTGGGATGGGATGTTGTGCAGGGCTGTGAGACGCGTCAGCCAAGTTTGAGCGGTTTGCGTGACATCACGATGACACCGCGAAAATACGGGTTTCACGGAACGTTGAAGCCGCCGTTTCGCTTGATCCAAACGCGCGCAACTGCGGAATTGGAGCAGGCCACCTCGGAGATGGCGGCATCGCTTGCCCCCGCGATCTGCGATTGTTTGCAGCTGACGACGATGGGTCGGTTTCTGGCGTTGACGCCGCAGGGCGGAGCAGAGGCCGTACAGCGGGTTGCGCAGGCTTGCGTTCGTGATCTTGACGGTTTCCGCGCACCAGTCAAGGAGCAGGAGACGGCGCGTCGCCGCGCAGCAGGACTCAGTGCACGTCAGGACGCATTGCTTGTTGAGTGGGGATACCCTTACGTGATGGAAGAGTTCAGGTTTCACTTGACCCTGTCGGGGCGTTTGCCCGACGCTGCGATCCCAACTTGGACCGAGAATGTACGTCGGTTTCTGCCCGATTTGCCCACGCCCTTTGTCCTTGACCAGATCGCTTTGTGTGGTGAGCGGGAAGATGGCCGGTTCGAGGTGATCCATCGCTACAAACTCACCGGCTGAAGCAGTGCCGCGCCACGGGCGATGGTCTGGGATAGTGGACCATCATTTGCGAGGTTGATCACCTTGAGCCCAGCAGGCAAGGGCTTGTTAGACTGGGCAAGGCGTTTGCTGATCTCTTCTTCCGTCTCACGGGCCCGCGCGGCGAGACGGTGCGCAAGCGTTTCCAGTTTCGCGGTGATGTTGAGAACTACGAGGCATGGGAAAATCTCGGCCGCTTGGGCCAGAGCCTTGCGAGAGAAGTTGACAAGGCAATCGGTGCCCTTGCCAAGTTGGTATTTGACGGTGATCGGAATGCCGTAGTGCAGCCCGTGCGCGCGCCATTGCACGGCAAAAGCACCATCTTCAACCAAGGCTTCAAATTGTGATACAGACACCGCATCGTAATCCTCGCCGCCCAAGTCGGGCGCACGTGTGATGACGCGGCGCACCAGATGCAAATCGGGTATTGCGCCGTGTAGGCCCGCCATCACGCTGTCCTTGCCAACACCTGATGGGCCAACAACCGCGATGAGGCGTCCCCCAGACTTTGAGGCAAGCGTCATGCCACCATTCCGGGAGTAAAGCAGCCGACATCAATTTCGCGATCACAGACGTGAGTACGGGCCGCTTCATCATGAAAAATACCGATGATGGCCGCGCCGCGCGCTTTGGCGTCCTCGATCAAGGAGAGTACCACCTCGCGGTTCGCAGCGTCGAGGCTCGCAGTAGGTTCATCAAGCAACATCGCAGGGTAGGTATGGGCAAAACCACGGGCAATGTTCACGCGCTGTTGCTCGCCGCCCGAGAAGGTTGTGGGGGACAAGGACCACAACCTCTCGGGGATGTTTAATTGGGTCAGAAGTGCCGATGCGCGGTCCTGCGCTTCGTCTGCCGGTACTTTCAAAGCGCGCAGAGGCTCTGCAACCACATCGAGCGTTGGGACTCGCGGCACCACACGCAGGAACTGGCTAACATAGCCCAGCACATCACGGCGCAATTTTATGATGTCGCGCGGCTCAGACCGCACGATGTCCAAACCGCCAATGCGAATTTCACCTGCCTGCGTCAGGTAATTGCCGTAGATCATCCGCATTAGCGTGGATTTACCAGCACCAGAGGCCCCAGTGAGCGCCACGCATTCGCCAGTGGCAACCGCGAAGGACACATTGCTGATCACCTCGATCACGGCACCTCCCTGATTGTGCAGGGTAAAGCTTTTGGAAACGTTGCTAAGGTCTATCATGGCTCATACCTGTAAAACTGAACTGACAAGCAGCTGGCTATAGGCATGCTGCGGATCATCCAGCACCTGATCTGTCAGGCCCGCCTCGACCACGCGGCCTGTTTTCATGACCATCAGGCGGTCCGCCAGCAGGCGAACCACAGCCAGGTCATGGGTTACGATGATCGCTGACAGCCCCATGTCGCGCACGAGACCGCGCAGCAGATCCAGCAGTCGCGCTTGCACCGACACATCAAGGCCGCCTGTGGGTTCATCCATGAACACAAGACGCGGGCCGGTCACGAGGTTGCGCGCTATCTGCAAGCGTTGCTGCATCCCGCCAGAGAAGGTTGTGGGTCTATCATCTACACGGGACGCATCAATCTCGACTCGGCCCAGCCAGTCCGTGGCCTTTTCGCGGATGTCGCCGTAGTTGCGCTCGCCCACTGCCATCAACCGCTCGCCCACATTGCCACCGGCACTCACGCCAATGCGCAGCCCGTCACGGGCGTGTTGGTGGACAAAGGCCCAATCGGTTCGACCGAGCATCCGCCGCTCCGGCTCTGACATGGTAATTGTGTCGTGCGGGCCGTCGGTGCGGGTGTCGAACACCACCTGTCCCGCATCGGGGGTCAGATGACCTGCCATGCAATTGAGTAAGGTGGATTTGCCTGACCCGCTTTCGCCAACGATCCCCATAACCTCACCGGGATAGAGGTCGAACGAGACATCCGCGCAACCGATATGTGTGCCATATCGCTTGGTGATGCCTTGAACGGATAGCAAAGGTGTCATGCTGCGTCCTTTCGTTTGTGGCCGGCCGCCTGGCGCACTTCGCAATAATCGGTGTCAGAGCAGACAAACATTCGCCCACCTGCGTCATCAATGATCAACTCATCCAGGTAGCTGTCGGTCGCACCGCACATCCCGCAGGGGTGATCAGCCTTGGATGCTTCGAACGGATGATCCTCAAAGTCGAGGCTGACCACTTGGGTATATGGGGGCAGCGCATAAATACGTTGCTCGCGGCCTGCGCCAAAAAGCTGGATTGCGGCCATATCACCCAGCTTGGGATTATCGAATTTGGGGATCGGCGAGGGATCCATCACATAGCGTCCTTCGACCTTGACCGGATAGGCGTAAGAGGTGGCGATATGACCGTGGCGGCTGATATCTTCGTAAAGTTTCACATGCATCAGTCCATATTCTTCAAGGCTGTGCATCTTACGTGTCTCGCTTTCACGGGGTTCAAGAAAACGCAGCGGTTCGGGGATCGGCACCTGATAGACAAGGATCTGACCCTCGTGCAGCGGCTCTTCGGGGATCCGGTGCCGGGTCTGGATCACAGTGGCATCACTTGTAGTAGTGGTCGTCGCAACTCCAGCAGTGCGTTGAAAGAAAGTCCGTATTGAAACCGCGTTGGTGGTGTCATCGGCCCCTTGGTCGATCACCTTGAACGTGTCCTTGGGCGTTAGCACCGCAGCCGACACCTGCACGCCGCCTGTTCCCCAGCCATAGGGCATTGGCATCTCGCGGGAGGCGAAAGGGACCTGATAGCCGGGAATGGCAAGCCCCTTAAGGATTGCACGGCGAATCATTCGCTTGGTTTGTTCGTCCAAATAGGCGAAGTTATACTCGGTCATTCCGCTGCCTCCTGTACCTGTTGCGCACCCGCTTCGCGACGGAGCTTGCGCACCAGTTCCAATTCAGACTGAAAATCGACGTAATGGGGCAGTTTGATATGTTCTAGGAACCCCGTCGCCTGAATGTTGTCGGCGTGATACAAAACGAATTCTGCGTCCTGTGCGGGTGCACCAACGTTATCCTCGCCCAATTCTTCCCAGCGCAGCGCCCGATCGACCAAGGCCATAGAGATCGCCTTGCGCTCGGTCTGGCCAAAGACCAGCCCGTACCCGCGGGTAAACTGTGGCGGCTCGGTTTTCGAGCCTGTGAATTGGTTAACGGTTTCGCATTCGGTCAGGATCACTTCTCCGATCTCAACGGCAAATCCCAGTTCGGGGATGTCCATCTCAACCGGAACTGACCCGATCCGCAGCTCGCCCACAAAGGCATGGTTGCGCCCGTAGCCGCGCTGCGTGGAGTAGGCGAGGCCAAGGGTAAAACCTTCGTCCGCGCGGGTCAGCGCTTGGAGGCGCAGGGCGCGGTCGGCGGGCATTTCCAGTGGTTCGCGGGTTAGGTCGGGGGGTGGCGTATCGTCATGGGGGGCCTCTTCCATCAGCCCTTCGCGGTTCAGGAATTCGGTGACATGCGGGACATTGCCCGTCTCGGCGTCACGAGATGGAGCCTTGGTCACCTCGCCATCAGCGGCCAGTTTAAAATTAAGCAAACGGTGCGTGTAGTCAAATGTTGGGCCCAGGACCTGCCCGCCGGGCAAGTCCTTGAACGTGGCCGAGATGCGTCGATCGCAGGCCATAATGCCGGTATCGAGAGGCTCGGACGCACCAAAGCGCGGCAGAGTGGTGCGATAGGCGCGAATGAGGAAAATCGCTTCGATCAGATCGCCACGCGCCTGCTTGATTGCAAGTGCCGCGAGGTCCGGATCATAAAGCGACCCTTCGGCCATTACGCGATTGACGGCAAGACTTAGTTGCTCGCGGATTTGCGCAATGCTGAGCTCCGCGATATCCGTGTTACCGCGGCGTTCTTCGGCGAGCCAGGCATGGGCATTCTCGATTGCCCGCTCTCCGCCTTTGACTGCTACATACATGTCAGGATACCTTGGTTGACCGGGGCAAAGCCGCTAGGCGTTCGCCACAAGTGAAAATGAAATCCAGCCCCAGCGGGAACAGGGTTCGGTTGACCTGAAACGCTTCCACTTCTGGCAAGGAAAGCGTTGCCTGATCCTTGATGCCGGGACCCGTCAAAGTAGCGCCTGCCGCAAATTCGGAACATTCGACTATGAGCGTGGCCGAGCGGTCAGGGTACTCGGACGTGCCGATCGGGTAGACCGCGAGCGGCGCGAGCGCGTCCCACTTGCCAACCGCAAACATACAATGCGCGGGGCCAACAAAAGGGGCACCAGTGTGAAAGGCCAGCCACGCCCGGGCCGCTTCACAATCCATATCGCCAGCCAGATAAATCGGTGTTTCCGTATCGCAGAGCGTCAGCAGAACGGCGCCCATCGCGGGCGACAGCGGGGCAGGTGGTGCTGCCCCTTCGATATCCTGAATCGTGCCCGGACGCGCCATGGCCTCCATCACACTGCGAAAGGCGTGGGCTGACCCGATGGCTGGATCGGCAAAGCCGCCGGACAGGGTGTTTGCCTGCATCAGTCTTCTCCTCGGGTCATGGTAAAGAAATCAACCTTTGTCGCGGCAGCCTTGGCCGCGCGGGCGGCTTTCATGGTGGCCATCCCTGCTTCCAGAGGCTCAAGGACCGTCTCGCGCAGCCTACTTGCCATTGCGGTCTGCATAAGCGCATCGACTAGAGCGGCGACCTCGGCATCTGCTTTGCTACGTCCTTGAATATAGCTGTGCCCGACTTCGCCGGTTTCCAACGTCAAAGTGCAGCGGGTTATAGTCATCTCGCCCAGATTGAAGGGTGCGCCGGTGGCACCAGCGCGTGCTCGGACCATCGTGGTGCCAATCTCTGGTGCACGCAGCCACGTAATAGCAGGGCGCGATATTTCAGCATCCAACAATGCGGCCACACGGCCGTTGGGCGCTTTAGCCAGCAGACCCATCCACGCCTTACGGCGATTATTTTCGCTCACAGTGTCTTTCATCTCGACAACTTGTCTCTTTCCTATACAACTATACATATCTTATCATATTGATGTCCTCATGACAGAAGAGTTTTGTGAAATTTGCGTGACAGTTCTGACAAAACCCCGATCTGGAAGGCCATCGCCAATGCATTGCGCAGTGACTTGGCTGAAGGACGTTATGCGCCGGGGGACAAGTTGCCGACCGAGGCTGCGCTGGCAGACCGCTTTGGCGTGAACCGCCACACGGTGCGCCACGGGATTTCGGTATTGGTTGAGGAAGGGCTGGTGCGCACCCGTCGCGGTGCAGGGGCCTTTGTTGCGGCCACGCCGACCGACTATCCTATTGGTAATCGGGTGCGGTTCCACGAAAACCTGATCGCCGCAGGCCGCAGACCCGAAAAGCGCATGCTCGCGTTGGACGAGCGCGCTGCGACGATTGGCGAGGCTCAGGCGTTGCAAATCGAGGCGGGCGATCCGGTCTGTGCTTATCATGGGCTTTCATTGGCAGATGGTCAGCCAATTGCCGTATTTGAAAGCCTGTTCCCGATCCTGAGGCTTCAAGGAATTACCGCGGCATTGACAGAAACAAGTAGCGTCACCAGAGCGCTGAGTATTGCCGGTATCGATGACTATACGCGGGCCTCAACCCGGCTCACGGCTGTCCGCGCTACTGCAACCCATGCGCTGCTTTTGAATGTTGGTGAAGGCGATCCTTTGCTGAGATCGTCAAGTGTCAATACGTGTGCGATCGGTAAGCCAGTAGAATACGGTCGCACCTGGTTTGCAGGGGATTGGGTCACACTGACGCTAGAAGACCAAAAAGTGATCGAAAAGCCCCTGCCCGAATAGACAGGGGCCAACAGGGCCGCGTGATACATAAAGAGGGAGGACCACCGTATCAGGAAAAAGCAATCAGCCTATTCAAACCCCATGCAGTTTGCGTAGTAGGTTACCGTTGCAGGCCAATCAGAGAATATTCCTACAACACCAACATCCTGCGCCAATGCGTCGATGTATTCATACATGACTCCGTCGCTGTCGGTCAGATCCGAGATCGACTGGTAGTACCATCCGCCGCCGTCCTTGAGCGGGCCAAACCGCTCGATCGTCCATGTGATGATCTCAAGCCCTGCTACTTTGGCTTGCAAAGCCAGCTCTGACGGGACGATTTCCCCGTCAGCAGATGTGGTCACCAACATCCATGTCGGAGATGCGATGTAGTTCACACCCATCGATTTCAGCTCTTCCATGGTGTTCGGCCATGTGCCCGCATCCATCTGGGAATGGCCGTCGGTGTCGTATTCATCTATCAGATAAACAGCCTGCGCGCCAA
Source organism: Magnetovibrio sp. (assembly GCA_002690705.1). Classification (GTDB taxonomy): domain Bacteria; phylum Pseudomonadota; class Alphaproteobacteria; order Rhodospirillales; family Casp-alpha2; genus TMED8. Next base: position 264,194 of record NZFO01000004.1, read on the forward strand.
ATTCTGGCTCTGCTTCAATCCAATACAGGACGTCTTCCAGATTGAAGGACTGCAACCAGACATCGGACGGTGGAATATCTGCTGCCTTATATTCATCGACCAGTTTTTGCGCATAGTCGGCTTGGGCAGACCCGTTGAACGGCATTTCGACGGAAGGTGCTTTAAGCTCTGGTGTTAACTTTGCACCGAGAGAATGGAAAAGTGTGATCGACCCGGCTTGGGTCATTAGCGTTGCGGGCTCCGCTGAATAGAGATCCCGACGCCAATCTGCTGTTTTTTGCAAATAAGCTTCTAGCGTGGTCGCAGCTGCGTCAGCCGCATCCATTTTCGGGGTCAGTGTCCGGAACTCGGCCAGCGTAATCTCGGACGTGCAGCATTCTGCTGAGGCCGAGGTATCAGTGTTGGCCGTTGTAAAGGGTTGCACGCAAGTATCCGCCAAGGGGCTTATCAGAATGTTCGTGGTGGTGTGCAAATCATTTTGCGCATGATGACACACCAATTCAAGGTCTTCCGTAAAGGTTACGTCACATTCTAGTGTGCCAGCGCCCATGCTTGCAGCGGCAACATTGGATTCGACGGTATGTTTGGGAAACTGCAAAGGCGCGCCACGGTGCCCGATTGAGAACAACGAAGTTTACCCTTCTTGAACCATGCATTGGCTGTACCTGTCTTTGAGGGCACCCTCCTTCATCTAATCAATAAGGTAGTAGGGGCGCGGACTATATTCTACGTTTTCAACCGTTTGCGCTACGGTGGGCAGAACCGCACAGTAAGTCAAAATAAAGACAGCAGTATTTCGCATTTTCTTCTCCATAATCATGTTATGGCGATCTACAGGGACGAACGTGACAGGGCCGTGATTGTTCTGTAAAAGTTATTATTCCATCTGCCAGAATTCGAAGGCCTGATCCCTCACAACCCGCCGGTAAGACTGACTAAAGCCAGTCTGTGGTAGTTTGCCGGTCAAGACCTTACCGCAGTGTCACAAAACCTTCACTTTTAGCACGACAATACTTCATATACCCGAGAAATATGGAAATAACGATTCCTAACCGCCTTTCGACACTTGGCCATCCCCAACGGCTGCCGCTATTCCGGCCGCTGATGCGACGCGATCCCGATTGCGTTCCGGCGACGGAATTGGCGCAGGCACTTGGACTAAAGCCGAATACTCTGTCGACCTATGCGCATGCGCTGATGCAAGCTGGTTTGATCAGCCAACAGCGTATTGGCAAGTCTTTGCGATATGCCATCGACATGAAAGCCGTTCAGGAGACCTTGGATTATCTCCTCCGGGACTGTTGCAGGGGAAGGCCCGAGATTTGCGTCCCAAAAACATCTTTCAACCCTGTTAAATACAGACCCATTGCAAAGCGCAGATATAACGTGTTGTTCATATGTACCGCCAATTCCGCACGGTCTATCACTGCAGAAGCCATTTTGCACGACTTCGCGGCGGATCGTTTTACTGCTTATTCAGCAGGCATCAAGCCTCGCTCGGAACTGAATTCGTTTGCACTCGAGGTGCTGGAACAGAAGGGGCATGATGTATCAGTCCTTAGTTCCAAGAACATTTCTGAGTTCCAAGGGGCGGATGCCCCAAATTTCGATTTCGTCTTCACCCTCTGCAATCAGGCGGCCAATGAAGAATGCACCTTGTGGTCCGGTCAGCCTATCAACGCGCATTGGGGTCTGCCTGATCCGGTTAAGGTTGATGTTTCTGATGCAGAAAAGAGTCTCGTCTTTCACCAGACCTACGGCGCGCTACGGAACCGCATGATTGCTTTTTTAGCTTTGCCCCTTGCTTCGTTGGACCGTTTGTCCTTGCAAAAAGCTGTCGACACGATTGGCCAATCTACTGACAAAGGATCACAAATATGACTGTTTACGCACTCAACGGCCTAGGCCGCATCGGCAAGCTGGCCTTGAAGCCGCTGCTGGAACGGGGGACAAAAATAGCATGGATCAATGACGCAGTGGGTGATCCCGAGATGCATGCCCATCTGTTTGAGTTCGACACCGTCCACGGCCGCTGGAAGGCCAATTTCGCTCATGATGAGGGTAGCGTGACAATTGACGGCCAGCGTCTGCCGTTCATTGGCACCCGCGACATCGCCGCGCTGCCGCTGGATGGTGTTGATGTGGTGATCGACTGCACTGGTGTATTCAAAACAGAGGCAAAGCTCGCCCCCTACTTTGACGCAGGCGTGAAGAAGGTGGTTATATCTGCGCCGGTCAAGGACGGTGACGCCGCCAATATCGTATACGGGGTGAATCACGACATCTACGAACCGGACCGCCACCGCATTGTGACCGCAGCAAGTTGCACGACCAATTGCCTTGCGCCAGTTGTAAAGGTCATTCACGAAAACCTGAGGATCAAACATGGTTCTATCACAACGATCCACAATGTGACTAATACACAGACCATTGTGGACCGTCCGGCGAAAGACCTGCGCCGTGCGCGCTCTGCCCTGAATTCCCTGATACCGACAACCACTGGCAGTGCAACTGCCATCACACTAATCTATCCGGAACTGTCGGGTCGCCTGAACGGTCATGCCGTTCGTGTGCCACTACTTAACGCGTCGCTGACCGATTGCGTCTTCGAGGTCGAGNGGGANACCACNGCTGAAGAGGTCAATGCNNTGTTNAAGGCCGCNGCTGAGGGGCCGNTGAACGGCATCTTGGGNTATGAGGAACGCCCGCTCGTTTCCACTGATTACACCAATGATGAAAGATCGAGCATTGTCGATGCGCCTTCTACCATGGTGATCAATGGCACGCAGGTGAAGGTCTACGCGTGGTATGACAACGAGATGGGTTATGCGCACCGGCTGGTGGATGTGGCCTGCATGGTCGGGGACAGTCAGTGACCGAAAGCACCACGCGCCCCGAAG
>NZFO01000005.1 GCA_002690705.1 Magnetovibrio sp.
CTGCTGAACAGCCGCATCTTTTTCGTATCTCAGGCTCTCGAGTTCATCGCGTAGGCTGGTTGCGGTATTTTTAAGTTGTTGAATTTCATCGGCAGAGTGTTGTACGGCTTTCTGAACCGCTGAATTCCGAATAAATTCCTGCGACTCTAATTCTTCACGCAATATAAAAAGCGTGTCCTTTAGGTGTCTTATCTCATGATAAGCGTCATTAAGGCCGTCTTGATCATCGAGGGATACTTTACTTACGTTAGCCATTTACCCCTACCGTACATAATTTATTCCGAACGTAAACAATATCAACACTATGCATTGAGAGCTTTATATACCCTCCAATTAATAAACTCTCGATTAAGTCTGCTAACCTAATTTCTGGGACCATATTCGGGTACCAAACGCTCCCTGCATTTCTATTCCCAATTTATAGTCGCTTTCGCCATGTGATTCATCAAGAATTCTGATGTTTGAGTTACTTTACCAATTAGAACAGCGGGCCTGCTCGGCTCTATAATTTTGAGGTGTGTCAAGTTTTGCATTCGCTATATCTAGTTCGAGATTGAATTGACGAAAAAGTGGTTGAACTGCCCGTTGCAATTCTTCCTTAATCTGCGTAACAGCTCCCTGAGGAGTTGCTGCATTAAACGGCCGAATACCATGGGCAACTTTGGTTAAGCGTCGTTCGATCCGGGGTGCATATCGATCTAGTAAGCGTCGAAAAACTAGAACATGAGCCTTTTCATGCTGCAGGATAGACATGTATTGGCAGGTTTTTGGATGATACTTGCGCGCAACATAAATCTTTAATAGGTCATAACCGACGTTCGCGTTAACACTCTCTGGGTAGCCGCAATAGCGGTTATCTGTAGTTGGCAAGGCATTGACCCGAACATTCATATTGAAGTTTAATTCTGTCAAAGTTAAGCCGACAGGTCTCCAGCCTTTTGCGCGACGTACGGATGTTCCTGTGCCTTGCAATCGTCGGAGCCGATTTTGACTAAGGGCATTACTGATAACGATCTTTCCCGGGTTTACGAGGAGTTTTACCGCGGGAGTATTCATAGTTTGTCTGCATACGTTTTGCGCCGCTTTGGATGCTCCACCGACCAGTCCTTGGGGCAGAGCAAAGCCTATAGAAACTAATGTTAAAAATATTTGGTACATCTTTCTCATTGTTTTCACTTCATATTATAGTACGAGGATTACCAAAATCCCGTTTGATCATTAGGGCGCAATGATCATTATTAAAGAGATTGACGATCGAAACTATCGACGTGTATGCATGATGTTGATTTCCAGAATTGACTAGCAACGGGACTAGCCCCTCATTTTAGAAAAAATCAAGCTACCTTGAAGGAACAATGTGATCTATGTTAGTTAAAAAAATGGCAAGGTAGTGTCATTTGATTGTTCAACGTTAGCGGATAGTGAGCAGGGTTATATTCCAGCAAATTCAAGCATGTCTCCATTAGAAGCTATCAATTTCTTGGGGCCCGCCCTTTTCACTTCCTTTTTGGCATAAAGTTGACTTAATTTCAGCATCCACTCTCTCCAATACAGTTGACCAGTCACCTGACGTTTTTTGTCGTAATAAAACTACGCTTGGGTACCATAAGCAGCTATCGCCCTTTGTAAGCCAACGCCAGTCGGTCAAACTTGGGAGCATAGCTGCCGTGGGAATCCCAAGTGCACCTGCTAAGTGGACGGTTGTATTGGCAATCGAAACAACCATGTCAAGTCCGGACATTTGGGCCGCGAGCGGATCTAGTGCTTTCAGTGAATCAACAGTGGTATCCACATGTGGAGGCTTGCATCCAGCGTCTTTCAATGAAGCTATATCTTCCTCTATTTCCCCGTACTGAAGGCTTAACCACCAGACATTGGGAATTTTCAAAAGTTGTATTAAACTGGAGGTGTCTAAGTTGCGCATCACTCCCCCGCGCTCGTTACCGCTGCGCCAAGAAATACCAACCCGCAGCTGGCCGGCAGCCAAGTCGTCGTACCGCCTTGCAAAACGCAGTGTTTCCGTTCTGTTGGCATCGAGATAAGGGAGGTTATGTGAAAAAGCGGCTCGTTCGCGCCGCAGGTGTAGGGGAATATCTCCGATGGCAATCTGAAAATCGATATCCCGGGCGTTGAGGCGCTGCGCAGATGGGTTTGTGCGGCAGAAGACTTCAGCTTCTGGGAAGCTTCGTTCTAGCAAAGGCTGAAGGCGAAACTCGGTCTCAATAATGACGTGACCCGCTTGGTTTACCAAGTCGGGCAAAATTGTCCCAAACATCAACTCATCACCTACGGCCTGCTCCCCCCAGACAAGAATCCTTTTTTTTTCAAGCGTTTGACCATTCCATTTTGGTTGTGGAAAAGAACGATAAGACAGGTTATCTGGAGATTGCATTCGCGCGGCATAGTCAGTCCAAGCAGGGATAAAACATTCATTAGAAAAATGAGCGAAAGCGCGCAGGCACTTAGACTTATCGTCGCTAACATTTTCGGAGATCAGTGCATCAAGAATTGCGATAGAGCGTTTGGTGTAACCTGCAATGCGGAGCCCGTTGGCCAGATTACGCCGCACTGTGGTGTCGGTTGGGGCAATTTTGACTGCAGCCTCTAGGTGAACCAATGCAGCGTTAACATCATGAAGTTCAAGCAGCGTATTGCCAAGATTGGACATTAGACGGTGGTCCGAAGGGACTCGCAACAGACCATTCTGAAAAATACTTACCGCGCCGTTTAGATCGCCCATGCGTGTATGGGCATCACCCCAATTAAGGTAAGCATCGGCGGCATAAGGTGCTATTTTTGCAGCAGTGGCATATGCACGAGCGGCTGGACGAAGGGCGCCTGTATCGGTTAGTGCGTTACCAAGATTGAGATGGGCCCCTGCGTGCGTGGGAGCCAGTTCTACAGCATTTTCAAGTGAGGAAACGGCGTCTTTCTTGGCGCCCAAGCTTCTCTGAAGAGAGCCTAAATTTATCCACGCAGATGCGTTTTTTGGTTCGATTTCCAGAATGATTTTGTAAGCACGTTCGGCGTCCTTTAACCGCCCTGTTTGATGATGCATTACTGCTTTGGTTAGTAAATCGTCGATATCGTTATCAGAAAAAATTACCATCTAAACAACAAAGCCATCTTCGATAACATCGTGGACTCGTGCCGCTATATAATTCTTGAAGTTTTCCCACCATAGCGGCAATGTTCGTTGCGAAGTTTCATCAAACTTTGAGGCATCAAGCTTGGCAAGATCTGACCACGAATTAATAATGACAACGGGGGGTGTGCCTCTAGCGGCTAATCCATTTTCAGCATGTAGCCAAGGTCCGTCGGTAACTACAGGAAGTGCCCCACATTCCAATGCGTCATAGAATCGCATACTATCGGGAGCGTTACCTTCCGGTGCCATGGCAAACTGTGTATTGGTCATGTATGCGCTATAAGACGCAGGGCCCAACCCCTGACCAAAACCGCCAGTGAGCATTACCTTCGCAGGGCGATCCAAATTTTTAAGTGCGATAAGCATGGCTTGACGCTCAGATATTGGATTTGTTTTTGATCCTAAATAACCAGAAAAGAAAAATTCGTGGGTACGGTTATAAAAGTTCGGTAAGCTCTCGCGAATACGAGGCCCGACCCCCTGTGCCCAGCCATTTGGAACCCAGGTAACGCTGCGACAAAGGCCGGCACTGGTTGGCAGGTCTTGACGGTTGTAGTGCCGAAGGACGTAATCTGCTTTGGCATAAAATCCAATGTTATCAGTCCCGCATTCATCGCCGAGATGGAGGACACCGATGTTGTGATGTCTGGCGGCACGCAATTGATCTATATAGTTACTTGGATCTCCAAACGAACATATCAATACGTGATCTAAATTGGGCAAAGCTTGGCTATCTTCAATTGCTAACCAGCGAATAGGTCTCTTGATTTGTGCAAGTAAAACATCCCGGATAAATTGTGTTTCAAGAACACCGTCTAGGACGCTTCGCCGCCAAACAAGATTGAGTGTGTGTTTAGCTCTCATGAATAACAGTTTGGGTGGGCTTTGCCTTGGATGCAATGGCTTACTCTTAACGAACAAAGTCGCACGTAATTTGACAATTAAAATGTCCGTGAACGTCAATTAAACCATGCTGTTTTGCAGCTGGTTTGCGGTTATGATAGATGCAATGGACACACGGTTTGTTGGGTGTGAAGAGATAATACTAGATTAAAAACCCCAAGAGTTTATGACAATTACCATACCTAATGTCTCAAACCTGAAAAATCTAAAGACAGCCCGTGGCGAAAGTTGCCCTGTCAAAATAGGGGATCAGATAGCTGTTAATAACGGAGCGTTCTATCGATTGAAATGCGGCAGATTTCAATTCTGGTTGCAGTAATATAATGGTCAACGAGACCAGCACGATTAGACATAATACCATTCCAAGTTTTATCATAGATGTCGCCTTTTATTCCAACACTGACCGCACTGTTACAGTTAATGTTTAGTGCAAAAAAACAGCCATTACCATCATTTGGTTGAAGCCTGGATCTTGCCCAGTGGCGGCCAGACCCTATACGACCCACAAAAGTGAGGGGTTTAGCAAGAATACAGCTAAACCCCTCGTATCATTTGGCTCCGGCGGCAGGACTCGAACCTGCGACAAGTCGGTTAACAGCCGACTGCTCTACCAACTGAGCTACACCGGATCAGATGGAGGCGCGGACCGGAATCGAACCGGTGTAAACGGCTTTGCAGGCCGCTGCGTAGCCACTCCGCCACCGCGCCAGAGCATTTGCTTTACTCTTGGCGACTGTGAGAGATTTACCGGCGATCAACGGTGAGAATCACACCCTCAACCGTGCGAGCCGGACAGTAATCGCAGTTTACACGGCGGTCAAGTGGTGCGTGTAGTCTAAATTGAAGTGAATAGACAGCTGATCGCGCAGAAGATTGTAATCATTGGTCAATCGGCCTATTCTAATTTCTAGTAGTGTGTTACTTAGGAAGTGTTCTATGGATTTCGGTTCCGCTCGCCAGAACATGGTCGACTGTCAAATTTTACCCAACAACGTCAGCGACCCAAGAATTGTTGATGGCTTATTACGATTGCCGCGAGAGAACTTTGTTAGCGCGGATTACAAAGGTGTCTCGTATGTGGACGACGCGCTTCCGCTTGGCGATGGGAGATTTCTCATGGAGCCTATGATTGTGGGACGGTTACTTGAGGAACTCGATCTGCGTAGTGAGGATATTGCGCTTTGTATTGGTTGTGCCAGCGGGTTTGTGCCAGCACTTTTAGCAAGTATTGTGTCTGCCGTAGTAGCAGTGGAATCGAATAAAAGTCTAGCTGAGAGGGCCAGCACGACTTTTGAGAGCTTATCCTTGGATAACATTGCACTGATCGATGGGCCGTTGCAGGATGGGCACCTTAAGCAAGCTCCATACGATATAATTATCTTCGATGGAGCTGTAGAGGAGGTGCCAGAGCAAATTATCAATCAATTGGCCGAAGACGGGAGGCTCACGGCTGTTGTCAATCAAGGAAGAAGTGTTGGTCGCGCTCATTTGATGACCTGCCATAATGGTGTTGTTTCGGGGCGTGATGTATTTGATGCTAACACTCCTAAATTACCTGGTTTTGAAAAGCGGAGATTATTTAGGTTCTGAATTGTTTCAAATTAAAGAGATGGTATGCGACTAAAAACTTGGGTGCGATTCGTTGGTATTTTCCTGAACTAGTTGGACGGAGTAACGGCTGTGATTGAATTGAGGGGTGAAAAACCTGTGTTTTTCGGAAAGAGTTGACGGCTAGCTTGGCTATGAGATTTATGTTAAGTGTCTTTTTTTATAAGTAAGTATTGCTTCGGAGTGCGTCAATGAACGGGAAGTTCTCATCCTACTCTACCGAGACGAGTTACGGTATAATACTAGAACATCTGAAACGATGGCCTGACTTGGTTGTTTTGGCTATGGTCTCTCTTGCCGTGCTTGCACAACCGATGCGGGGGGAAGCACAGATTTTAAGTGAATCTCTAGTATCTGCTTACCTCAATAACCCTAGTTTGCGTGCCGCCCGAGCCTCACTCCGCTCAGTTGATGAGGGGGTGCCGCAGGCCATTGCAAACTGGCGTCCGAGTATCTCTCTTACAGGAGATTACGGCGGGTCGGCGGTTACCAATACCAGAACTAGCGGCTCGGATTTAGACCAATTCCGACATCCTCGAGGACTTGGATTAACTGTTTCACAACCCCTTTTCCGTGGGGGGCGTACTGTGGCAGCCATAAGTGAGGCAGAGCACAAAGTTCTTGCCGAGCGGGCTAGATTAGTTGGCACAGAGCAAACCGTAATGCTTGATACTGTAACCTCGTTTGTGAATGTTTTTCGAGATGAGGCCGTGCTCAAACTTAATACTAATAATGAAGAGGTTCTGAAGCGTCAGTTGGAGGCTACGCGGGACCGCTTTAGTGTTGGAGAGATAACACGAACAGATGTTCACCAAGCTGAAGCACGGCTTGCGCGAGCAGTTGCAGACCGGATTCAATCGGAGGGTGATTTAGAAATTTCACGGGCGGGGTATGTCAATGTCGTTGGTGGATCAGTCCCCAATAAATTAATTGCGCCGGCTTTACCCCAGGGTATGCCTAAGTCACGTGATGATGCTATGAAACTGGCTGTGAAGAAAAATCCTGCAGTTATTGGAGCTGAGTTCGATAGGCTCGCTGCGTTAGACAACACCAGTGAGGTGCGAGGAGAACTTCGCCCAACCTTGACATTGGATGGGAAGTGGACGCGTGCTCTCGAGAGCGCGGCCGAGAGTGGCCGGATTTCGACTAAGAGTTTAATTCTTAACCTTTCGATGCCGATCTATCAGCAGGGTGCCGTTTATTCTCGTCTGCGTCAGGCGCGTCAAACAGCTGTGGAGCGCGCCCTCACTGCCGATCAGCAACGGCGTGACGCACGACAATCTGCAGCGCAAGCTTGGGAATCCTTGTTAACGGCACAGGCGCGGGTAAAAGCTTTTCGGTCGCAGATTGAAGCCAACGTTGTTGCGTTAGAGGGGGTTCAGCGCGAGGCTGCTGTGGGATCACGAACTGTTCTTGATGTGCTGGACGCAGAACAGGAACTTCTGGACTCACGCGTCTCACACGTTCGGGCGCAGCGGGATGAGCTTGTTGCAAGTTATGAAGTTTTAGCCGCCGTTGGGAGCCTAACGGCCCGGGCTTTGGAGCTTGATGTGATTTTTTATGAAACGCGAACACACTATAATAAGGTGCGTGACGAAATTTTTGACGGCATGTCTCCTGAGGGCGTGAGGTAAAGGCCTAGAAAAAAGAGTAACTCGCCGGAAATTGATTGAGCGCAAAATGTCAAATCTACTGGTTATTATTCTCACAGCTAACGCTTTATTAACCATGCCAGAGTAGCGTACGTTTATCGGATACTAGGTGGACTGACCATGAGCGAAGAAACGGCGCAAGTAGAAGACGGTCAACAGCCCTCAATGGAGGAAATTCTCGACTCTATCCGGAGGATTTTATCGGATGAGAAAGAAGAGATTGGCTCGCCAGCCTCGCCAGTAGAGACTCAACCTCAATCGCTTGAACCCGAACCTGAAGCGGAAAGTCACGTTGAGCAGGAGCTTCTGGCCGTATCAGAAGTAAAAAGTGAAGACGAAACAGCCCTTCATTCAGGCCCTTCTTCCCTATTGGAACGTGATCTCGAATCCGGGTCCGGCTCGCTCTCCGCGCAGGATGTGAGTGGTGTCGCTGGGCACAGTTCTCAAACTCAACGTCCTCCGATGCCTACACCGATGGAGGCGATGCTTGAGCTAACACCCGAGATGTTAGCAAGTGATATATTATCTCAACCGACTGCTAAAGCTTCGACAGATGTATTATCGGAACTTGCTGCAGCTATCCTTGACCGGCGTGACTTGGCGGTTGACACCTCACGTTCCGACATGACGTTAGAGGGTATTGTTCGTGAGATGTTGAAACCCATTTTACGTGAGTGGCTTGATCGCAATTTACCTTATTTGATCGAGCGGTTAGTAAAGCGTGAAATTGACTTAATGGTCAATCGGGCTGAACGCCTAGAGGAATAATATCCATTATTTTGGAAACGCAGGATTAGTCGCGGGGTACTCAGGTATCTGTCGACTTGTCATGTACGTTGCCCGGCGTTAGAAACAACGCCGCTATCCGTATGATTATTCAGTAAAACATATTAAATTAGGGAAGAGGGGTCCAGCAATGCTGGAAAAGACATTTATACCCAGTGACATTGAGGCTAAACACTACAAGAGTTGGGAGGACGAGGGTCACTTTTCATGCGGAAAGTCGCCTGAGGCTGATCCTTACACGATTGTAATTCCCCCGCCCAATGTTACCGGGAATTTACACATGGGGCATGCACTTAACAATACCCTACAGGATACTTTGATCCGTTATAAACGTAAACAAGGTGCAGATACTTTGTGGCAGCCGGGGACTGATCATGCGGGAATCGCCACTCAAATGGTTGTTGAACGTCAATTAGCTGAAGAAGGAAAGAGTCGGCATGACCTTGGGCGAGAAAAGTTTATCAAGCGGGTCTGGGACTGGAAGGCCGCGTCGGGCGGTGCGATTACGGATCAGCTGCGTCGTCTTGGAGCTTCTTGTGATTGGTCGCGTGAGAGATTTACCATGGACGAAGGCCTATCGAGTGCTGTTCGTAGAGTATTTGTTAAGTTGTATAAACAAGGCTTGATTTATCGTGATAAGCGCTTGGTTAATTGGGATCCGAAGCTGCAGACAGCTATCTCTGACCTTGAGGTTGAGCAACGCGAGGCGCAGGGTAAAATGTGGTACTTTAAATACCCTGTAGATAATCATGAGGGCACTTTCATCACGGTAGGCACTACGCGGCCTGAGACCATGCTAGGAGATACAGGGGTCGCAGTTCATCCAGACGATAATCGATTCAAGGATCTGGTTGGACAACGTTGCATACTTCCAATAATTGGTCGAAAAATACCAATTGTTGCTGATGAGTATGCTGATCCGGAAAAAGGGTCTGGTGCGGTTAAAATTACCCCAGCGCATGATTTCAACGATTTTGAGGTTGCTCGTCGTAATCAATTAGAGCTCGTAAATATTTTTGATCAAAATGCTAACCTTAACGAAAATGTCCCAAAAGTTTATCAAGGCCTGGATCGGTTTGATGCTCGAGAGCGAATTATTGCAGAAATGGAGACTAAAGGTCTCTTGGAGAAGATCGAGGATAATGCCATGACTATTCCTTTTGGTGATAGATCCGGCGTAATTGTAGAGCCATGGCTTATGGATCAGTGGTTTGTCGACGCGGCAAACCTCGCTGGCCCGGCGATCGCCGCGGTCGAGCAAGGCAAGACGGTTTTCGTTCCAAAGCAATGGGAAAATACCTATTACGAGTGGATGCGCAATATTCAACCGTGGTGCGTCTCTCGGCAGATTTGGTGGGGCCACCAGATTCCAGCATGGTACGGTCCAGACGGTAAAATTTTTGTTGAGGAGACAGAACAGCAAGCAAAAGCAGCAGGCCGTGAATACTACGGCAAGGATATAGAATTAAAGCGCGATTCTGATGTACTTGACACTTGGTTTTCAAGTGCGCTTTGGCCATTTTCAACACTAGGTTGGCCTAATCAGACATTAGAGCTAGAGAGATATTACAAGACCGATGTTCTAATCACTGGCTTTGATATAATATTTTTCTGGGTTGCCCGTATGATGATGATGGGTATTCACTTTATGGACGGGGAGGTTCCATTTCACACGGTTTACATTCATGCGCTTGTGAGAGATGAACAAGGGCAAAAAATGTCTAAGTCTAAGGGTAACGTTATTGACCCTATAAATTTGATCGATAAGTTTGGGGCCGATGCGTTGCGCTTTACCCTGACAGCGTTTGCAGCACAAGGTCGTGATGTTCGTTTGTCTGAGCAGCGGGTTGAGGGGTACCGGAATTTTTGCACAAAGCTCTGGAATGCGGCACGTTTTTGTCAAATGAATGAGTGTCGATCGCATAAGAGTTTTGATCCAGAGGCCGTTAGAGGGACTGTTAATAAGTGGATTATAAGCAAGGTGGTAGAGGCTGAGCGGTCTTACTCCAAGGCCCTGAAGAAGTTTAAGTTTAATGAGGCCGCGCAAACGATTTACCAGTTTACCAGAGGTACGTTCTGCGACTGGTATTTAGAATTGATCAAGCCCGAGCTCATTGGACACGAGGCTGAGGCGACGGGTGAGACCCGGGCAGTAGCCGCATGGGTATTGGATCAAATTCTACACATATTACACCCCACAATGCCATTTATAACTGAGGAACTCTGGTGGCAATTAGGGGATGACCGTGATGGTCCTATTATCACCGCGGAATGGCCAAATTTTACCTCTCGTCTTATCAATACTGAAGTAAATGCAGAAATCGATTGGGTGGTAGCCTTAGTAAGTCAGGTTCGTGCGCTAAGAAACGAGATGAATGTAACCGCGAAAGCTGAAATCCCTCTGATGTTAAAGGGGGCGGGAGGACTTGCTAAATCAAGCGTTGTGGCTCACAAGGATAGAATAACTCGGTTGGCAAAATTGTCAGGAATCGAACTCGTGGACGGGAATGTGCCGGATGGCGCGGTTCAGGATGTCCTCAATGAGGCAACCATTATTTTGCCTTTAGCTGGTGTCATAAATGTTATTGAAGAATGTGCTCGTTTAGATAAGGAAATCACCAAACAAGTCAATGAAATCACTCGTTTTGAGAACAAGTTAGGCAATCAAAAATTTGTGGCCAACGCGCCGCAAAACGTTGTGGACCAGGAGCGTAAAAAATTAGCGGACGCCAGACTTATCTATGCACGGCTTGAAGATGCTCGCCTGCGGCTTAAGCAAATTAGTTGAGCTCCAAGACGCTTGGGATATATCGACCCCTTTCTTCTAAACTTAATTAATTTCGGATTTATCCCTCGTCAGGCTCTCACTCATAGTTGGCGTTTTCAGATTCCGGTGATAAATTTGTGTTTTATACACCCTATCTTGGTTAGTTATAAGGGACACTGTGTTTGTTCTAGCTATTAAGGTAAGATTCTCCTCACGACCAGTCTTGAATGGTTATATTAGCTGCCCGTTTTGAAAATAATTCATGGGCCGCTAACACTTTGATAACTAGGCTATGATACCCATAAGAATATTAGCTAGGTGATACCGAGCGAGATTTTCAATGAGCCAATTAGATACGCGAGATCGTGTCGTTTGCGAACAGGGTCAACAGCCAACGCCGGAAGAGCATGCAGAATTTGTCATTATGCGATTGGAGCAGTTCATCCGCAGTGGGCGCACCCCTAATGAGGGAATCTCGTATAAAAAATGGCAAGCGATGGCAAAAACAGAGATTGCCACAGCCATCGCTGACGCCGAAAATTTTCAAAAACACGACACAACTAAAGCGCGCTGGGTTTTGTTCACTTTTGCAGCGGCAATGGTGACGTTAGGGTTCTGGGGTACTGCAGTTAGCTTGGGTAATGTTAGCAATATGACGGCTGGATTGATTTGTATAAGCGCGGGAGTGGTTGTGTTTTTATCTGTTTGTGGCTGGCGAGTTCAGAATTGGAATAATAATCGAAACAGTATTAAACGCAGTCGTAGATGGTGTAGAGTAGACAACTTGAATAAACGGATAAAGCAACTTGAAGGCTCTTTAAAAAAAGAAGAGGCCGCACTTCAAAAGCTATTAAAGAAAAAGCAGCGTATGCGCTCCGTTGCTGAACTCTCTTCTCATTAAATGATATCATCTAAAAATTTGATGAGGCGGTTTAATTCATCCGTTAGATTATAGTGGGCTATAGAAATAAGCACCATGCCGTCGCTTGGGCCTGCGATCCCCATGGCCTTGATAAGACAGTTGGCGTAGAAGTGACCGCTGGAGAACCCTGCACCTCCAGTAACGGCTAACAGTCGAATAATCGCCGACGTTTTACCCATCAATAGTGGACGAGAAGGCAGCAACGTGTGCGAGACGACGACTTGTTCTAGGGTCGAAATGTCGGATTCTTTGGTTTGAGGAAAGACAGACTTAAAACCGTTTGGCTAGAGAATTTTAATATCTCGTGATCATCTGGAACATTGCGATTTGACGTTTTAAGCGGGCTTTTTGGAGCACATAAAAAGTTATGCTTCGCTATAGTTGCAAAACAGTAATCAATACCCACGAAGCTGGCGATAATTATGTGCCGTTCGCCCGCTGGATTGAGTTAATGGATGATATCTTCGTTGTTAAAAAACATAATGTCTTTGATTAGCTGCGCGTAGGAGGTGGTTGTGTAGCGCTCATTATACAATAAAAATCCGAGGGAATTACAAAACCGTTGGAGTTCCAACTCAGGCCTTGAAGCGATTTTTCGGGATAAAATGTGATTTTACAACTTCGCGGGGAGAACGAACCCATAATTTACGATCTGGGTGCATGCCGCCGCCGTGGATTGCAGGAACAGCAGAATGGCGCGCTCTGTGCAGTAGCCGCGTATCTGCAACTCCTGCATGTGGATGAACGCCGCCATTATTGGCAACAATTTTTTCCCAGTCTGTTCTCCGTTGGCGTAGAATAGCAGGGTCATAGAATGCGAGGCAATTTAATTGGTTGGTGTTCAAATCAGCAACGATTTTATCGTTGTTCTCAATTAAAGCGATTGGTCCTCCAAGTGCAGCCTCCGGTCCAACATGACCAATCACTAGGCCAACTGAGCCCCCTGAGAAGCGTCCATCAGTCATAAGTGCAATAATAATGCCGCGCTCGCGGCATAGAGCAGTTATACGTGAGGTAGAGTCCAGCATTTCCGGCATCCCAGGAGCTCCGCTAGGTCCCTCATAGCGAACAATAACAATGTCATTATTCTCAAAAGCATCAGGTGTTTTATCTAACGCTTCTAAAAGTCTGCTCTCTCTCTCGAAGACACGCGCTCTACCCTCGAAAACGTTATTTTCTAAGCCACCTTCGACACCGGCAAGTTTAAGAACGGCTGAAAAATCTGGTGAGAGGTTGCCACCAAGAATGCGAAGACCACCTGTTGGTTTAAATGGAGACTCGACAGAATATACAATGTTACCGTCAGCACGAGGATTACCCAAACGGTTTACCTGGTCACTCAAACTTTCGCCGGTGCAGGTCATAACGTCTCCATTTAGGAGGCCAGCGTCGAGTAATTCACTTGCTATTACTGGGATACCGCCGATTCGATCGATATCAACCATCGAGTAGAGCCCATAGGGCCGTGCATTGGTTATCACTGGAATTACATTTTGTGAGAGATGATTAAATTCCTCGGGAGTTATAATATCCCTCCAGAAATTTTCGTATCCCGCCGCTCGTGCAATTTCTGGCGCATGTAATACCACGTTTGTTGAACCGCCAATTGCCATAGCGACGATAACGCCGTTTCGAATGGAATCTCGCACCACTATGTCCCTGGGTCTAGTCCGTTTCACCATCATGCTTTCTAAATAAGCTATTAGCTCTCGAGGAAATGTATCGATTCTTCGTAAATCATCAGAGGATGGCGCTACCATATGCAAAGGCTGCATTCCGACAATACCAATAAACGTCTGCATGGTGTTATAGGTGAACATACCGCCACAGCTTCCAATCCCGGGGCAAGCATGAACGGCGATAGTAAGTTGGTGCTCTTTATCTGGATGTCCAGCAACTTGATACGCACTGACAATATCTAGGGCTTCTCCAGTATCGGGGTGCTTGCCCGGATGGATGGCACCGTCCGACATTATGATTGCCGGTTCGTTATGTTCCAATATAGCGGCTAAGGCCCCGACAGGGGGCTTATCACAAGCGACAACTGCAATAATTCCCGCTAGGCCGGTTGCCTCGAGATGTTCGCATAAGGCGTCGTTTGTGACTTCACGTCCAATTAAAGAATATCGCATTTCAGGCGTGCCGTTACGAATGCCATCAGAGGTAGCAATTGTATACTCAGGTTGAATAAGCCGCATTTGGAGTTGGTTAGGCGCAGAGCCAATCCGGCTCCATAGCTGGGCGTGAATTGCATCAACTTTTTCGGTAACGCCCAGATAGCACTGACTATCTCCTTTTGTTCCGATGACGCCTATAGAAGGCTCGTGGACGAGGGACGTGTCTGTGTTGAGCTTGCGGGCAATACCAATTGTTTGGGTCGAACGACCTGGATGACGATCAATTAATACCGCATTACTTTTGTTCATAAGGATTGTACCTTCATAATATTGAAATAGTCATTTCCCCTCAGGAAACTAGGGAATAATTTAAATTCTCCACATTTTTTGTTTATTAATTGGAACGTAACCCAACTAATAGGACGAACTTAGTATCAAGTATATCAACGTTAGTGTACTAAGAAAAACGGCACCAAACAGGAGTATGGTCTGATGCTTTTTCCCTGCCACGAGGCGTTCTATCTATTCCGGCTTCAACCAGGCAATCGGCCGCTTGGGGCGATAATAAAAGGTGATCGATCAGGAGTCCATTGTCTTTGGGCCACGCACCGGCCTTGTAATCCCAATAGCTGTAACGGCCGGGCTTGTTATCAAAAACTCGAAAAGCGTTAGTCAAACCTAAATTCATGAGTGCTTGAAAACGGGAACGACTCTCTGGGCGGCAAAGGGCATCATCATAAAATCCCTCAGGATTATATACGTCGCCGTTTGTTGGGCAAATATTGTAGTCGCCACCCAGCACAAACGGATCCTCAGTGGCTAGAAGCGTTTTAGTATGTTCCCGCAATCTAGTCATCCAATCTAGTTTATATAGATATTTCTCACTATCACATCCATTCTCGTCACGGGTTGGGTTTCCGTTTGGTAGATATATAGAAGCAACCCGCATATCTTGGATAGTTGCCTCAATGTAACGAGCTTGCGTGTCATTTTCATCCCCGGGAAGTTGAGATCGAGCCAACTCAATTGGATACTTGGATAGGATGGCCACGCCATTATAACTTTTTTGCCCAGAGACAACGAAGTTATAACCTGCAGATTGGATTTCAAATGCTGGAAAATTTGCGGTTAAACACTTGATTTCTTGCAAAAGAGCAACATCCGGGTTAAATTCAAAAAGCCATTCGAGGAGTCTTGGTAAACGCGCCTTAGCTGAGTTGACATTCCAAGTTGCAATTTTCAACGGATGCCTCCTTACAGTCCATTTTATCTAAAATTAATATTGTAGTAACATGTATAAACGTTCCGGCCTTATTTGAACAAGGAGCGGTTTAATTCAGCGTCACAGAGATACCATTGGTCTTACCATATGTGTGAGCACAGCACGGTCCCTTTGTTTCCTATGCGAATGATTTAAAGGAGACATCGCATGCGTGGCAGTTCACCTATGAATGAATATGTTAAGACACTGATGAAGACGAAGAATAAAAGCTATTCTCCCATAACCATGGTATTCTCGATATGATCGAGATGACCAAGGTTGATTTAATTGCAGATAAAAATAACACCAAGGACGCGAAAGTAGGAAATATTACGCCTAGTTTCAGATAATCTGTCTTTTTTTTGATACTATTCTGGGCAGTCTTATTAAAATTCTATCGGGGAAGTTGTTTTTTCCTGCTGCAATTTCGCTGATATCGCCAGAACCGGGAGAGCTCTGTTGCTTTGCGGGGACTCACAAAATAAATCGTCCTGTCTTCAGTGATACTAGCTTAAAAGTCTCTGACGCTTATGGTTTTTATCTGTATTAGATAAGCGTAGCCTACAAATGCAGGTTGATCGCTTTTGAGAAGATTGGCTGGGACCAAGTGGTGCTAAAACATATAGGTCACCATAACCTCTAACATATTTAGTTAGAAGTAATGGCAGTATCCTTTTTACTTTTACAGATGCTGACGATTAGACCTGAGTGAATTCAGAGAGCGGCATTAATGTGCTGGGCTAATGTAGGGTAGTAAATAGGCGAATCAGATTGAGAAAGAGGCGCCGCAACCACAATTTGCAGCGGCATTGGGATTCTCAACCGCAAAAAAACTTCCCCCTAGATCTTCTTTAAAATCGACTACTGCACCTTCCAGTAAATCTAGTGAGACTTCATCGATAACAAGTTTTGTTCCTGAGTTCTCAAAAATCTTATCGTCGTCGTTAACCTTATCGTCGAGATCAAACTTGTACTGGAACCCAGAACATCCTCCACCAAGCACTGCTAATCGGAGCATTAATTGCAAGTTGCCTTCAGATTTGCAGATTTCACCTATTCTCTTGGCTGCGTTGGCGGAGAGTTGGACGTTGTTTGACTGGGAGGCTCCATCGGGCATAGTTTCACACTCCAATACTAATTACCTCTCTTATATGCCGTGTTAATACCCGTAATGTCAATTGTGTAAAGTGTTACTAAAAGGTTGGTTATTGCGGCAATCGTGTCGTCAGTTTAACTTTGGTTTATGATTAATCGGCAATCTCAATCTGAACTGAAGCCCTATGCAACATGGGAAGAGGACAGCCGTGGTCGTTTAAACCCTGAGCCCGAGAGTGCTACTCGCGGATGTTACCAACGTGACCGTGATCGTATTATTCACTCCAAAGCTTTTCGACGTTTGGCGTATAAGACTCAAGTTTTCGTCAATCATGAGGGGGATTTTTTTCGGACACGTCTAACCCATAGCCTTGAAGTTTCGCAAATCGCACGTTCTGTATGTCGATTCTTGGGACTGAATGAAGATTTAGGGGAGGCCCTCGCGCTTGCTCATGACCTAGGGCATCCACCGTTTGGTCATGCGGGTGAGGATGCACTGGGTGAGATGATGGAGCCCTTTGGTGGATTCGACCATAACGCCCAATCCTTACATGTAGTTACGCGTGAGGAGGAGATGTATGGAAAGTGGGACGGCTTAAATCTCACTTGGGAGACACTGGAAGGATTGGTCAAGCATAACGGCCCTGTCTTGAATTATCAAATTGGTGAAACACTACCTCACCCGATCGCGGCTTATGCACACTCTCAAGATCTCGAGCTAAATACTCATGCTGGACTGGAAGCACAGGTTGCAGCTTTAGCGGATGACATAGCTTATAATAACCATGATATTGATGATGGATTACGCGCGGAGTTGTTTACAATCGAAGATTTACGAGAAATTCCCCTAGTTGGTCGGATATTCGAGGATGTCTCCCAAGAATTTGCAGGCGTTGATGTGTCGCGTAGGATTAACGAGGCGGTGCGTCGATTAATTGGCGCTATGGTTGACGATTTAATAGTTGAGACGTCTCGACGAGTTGCTCTGTTAGCGCCGAAAAATGTTACTGATATTCGGCTCCATGACCAACCAGTTGCAGGGTTTTCGGATGAGATGCGCGAGAATGACGCGGCTATTAAAGGTTTCTTATTTCCTAATATGTACCGACATTATAAGTTGAACCGGATGACGTCTAAGGGACGACGGGTGGTAAAAGATTTATTCAAATTGTTGGTCAATGAACCGGAATGCTTGCCCACCAACTGGCGCGATGATGCCCATCATCCCGGAAGCGAAAACACCGCTAGGATAGTCGCCGATTACATTGCTGGCATGACGGACAGGTATGCACTCGATGAACATCGAAGATTATTCGATTTACAAGCACGGATTTCATAGTCTTGAAATATTTAGTGTTAAAATAACGGCGATTCGCCAGTTTTGTTGAATTAGATGTTTTAGATCGGAGAAAAAGCGCACATGGCGCGCAATCAATCAAATTTAAAAGTTACGGCTTCAGATGCATTAGAATTCGACTCTGTTACAAGTCCACAGGGGCGCAAACCACGAACGTGGTTAAAACTCACTTTTGCAATTACGGCGTTTATGGGGATCGGTGTTTCTGGTTGGATGCTATATGGTCATAACCTGATGAAAATAATCGCTTGGGAGGCAGATGCTCCACCATTGGTGCGAGCTCCAGAGGGGGTGGTGAAAAAGAAACCCAAGAATCCCGGCGGCCTACAAGTACCAAACCGGGATAAATTAGTTTATAACCGCTTAACTGATGAGTCGGAAGAGACGACTGTAGCGATCGAGCGGTTGCTTCCACGTCCTGAAGCGCCGCTGTCAGTATTGAGTAAGGATGTTGCAAAACCGACGCAGGGGGAACTATCTCTCACACAAGCGCCAAAGACTTTAATTGGGCGTGAAACGGTCAATATCAATCCGCCTGAAACGGCGCTCATTCCCGCTCTCTCTGACGTGAAACGCGCCAAGCCCCCACTCCCTGCACCAACAGTTAAAGGCACTATGTCGAGCATAAAAGAACCTAGCCAATCGTTAAAGGAACAAAATTTTGGAGATAACACTTCCCCGCCACCGCTGACACCTTCTTCTGAACCAGTTAACCCGACATCACCCTTCGCTGCGGTCACACCTGAAGATGGCTCTCCCGCAGGGACTGAACGCAATCGACCTATTAAATTGGACAAACGCATACAGAAGGCAGATACTGAACAGGGAATAATACCCTCTTCACGGGTGGCGGCGGCCTCATCAATTTATTCATCAACTCAAATGACGCAGGTCGATAAAACGTCTCGCCGGGCTGCATCAGCCAACTCTTTATCTGCTTCTAACGTTGGATCTAACCCTAGTGGCGGGGGCTCCTATCGAGTACAATTAGCTGCTGCGCGAAGCCCTGAAGCTGCTCGAAATGAATGGGATAGGGTTCGACGTAAAAATCTAGATCTACTGGGCGAGTTTGGTTTAACAATAACTCGTGTGGACCTCGGACCTAAAAAGGGTGTTTTCTTCAGGCTTAGGGTCGGTCCTATTCAGACTAATGCTCATGCGCAGAGACTTTGCCGTGATTTATCAAAGCGTCGGATAGGTTGCCTAATCGTCAAACCGGGCACTTGAGTATTGAGCACTAATAAAAATCCCTTGGCTTTGATTGTAGGATGTCTAGGACAATCGTTAAGCGATGACGAACGTCGGTTTTTTGAGAGAATAAACCCGGTTGGGTTGATTCTATTTACACGCAACTGTCAAACGCCTGAACAAGTTTTTGACTTGGTACAAGATTTTCGAAAATGTGTGCACCGGAGTAATGCGCCAGTATTAATCGATCAAGAGGGTGGCCGAGTTCAGCGCCTCCGACCACCTCACTGGCGAGCCGCACCCTCGCCGGCCCGCTTTGCGGAGTTGTATACTAATAATCCTGATGAAGCCCGTGAAGCTGCATACTTAAATGCTCTTCTCATCGCGCGTGAACTATCCGAATTAGGGATCACTGTTAATTGCGCTCCAGTCCTAGATATCCCTCAACGAGACGCCCATGAGATCATTGGCGACCGAGCTTATGGAAATAACCTGCAAACTATTGTGGACCTTGGTCGGTCAGTTTGTAACGGATTAATGGCGGGTAAGGTCTTACCAGTTATAAAACATATCCCGGGGCATGGGCGCGCCAAAGCGGACAGTCACGAACAATTGCCGATTATTGAATCTTCATTACGCGCACTCTCAAAAACGGATTTTCAGCCATTCCAATGTCTCTCGGATATACCTTGGGCGATGTCCGCGCATGTCGTCTACGCAGCACTTGACTCTCAAAGACCGGCAACAACGTCGGACGTGATTATTAACGAGGTCATTCGCGATAGAATCGGGTTTTCCGGCGTGTTGATTTCAGATGATATCGGCATGAAAGCGTTGTCTGGAAGCTGTGAAGATCGGGCAAGACGATCGCTGAGAGCCGGTTGTGACATAGTACTTCATTGCTCCGGTAAACTAGTCGAGATGAAGAGTGCAGCTCGTGGATGTCGCCCATTATTGTCGATAGCGATGGAGCGCATTAACACATCTGAGCGACTCTTGGCGAAAACTATTGAGGATAAAACTCCAGAAGAGTTGGCGTCGGAGCGATTAAAAGCCTTATTGAAATGATCTGAAATTCCCAGCGTGTCATGGTATCCAAATTTTCCCGGCTCTTATAGATAATAATAACGGTTACTTTTTATCATTTCGTCTGCGGTTGGGTTGTGGGGTAGTAGCGGTAAGGAAGGTCTCTTTAATGGGACCAGTAACCTTTTAACCCCCTAAAACACTTTGATCTCATTGGAACTTTACTTGTTCCAGCTATGACGCTTTATGGCTCAACTGGTACAATGATCTCGATTTCGCGACGCCGATGCAAATATATTTTTTTGCTGCTACGACATCTGTGATGGGAAATGGTTCTTGTTGTGACTGCCGAACCGGCCAGAAATGTGATACGTTGATTCTTGGCCGGAAAAGCCGCAAACGGGTTGATGTTTTTCACTGGCAATTTTCGAGACATGATCGGAGATATTATTCAAAATGTGGTTGGGATCCATTGCTTCTTATGGGTTTTTAATCCCCTGCCAATACCTCCTTTGACTAGTTCGAGGACCATGGTTAGCGCCTGCTGCGTCGTTTACCTTTTACATTAAAAAAGCTGGTGAGATGTGGGCTTTGCAATTTGAGGGATTGTATTTTTTTGTTCCCGTTTATCTTTAATCAACTAAAATATTCTATGCATATGTTTTGGTGGTTGACCAGTGCCCCGATCAAGAGCCCTACGAAGATGATTTATTCCGCTACCATAATCTGGTAGTTATTAATAGATGAGTAATATAAAAAATCGGTCCGAGCTTCCTGACAATGCGCAGAAGTTAAATAATAGAGTAACTTCTGAAGCGGAAGAACCTGGTGGAGATCTTTTGGAACAATCGAGGGAGTCCTTTATTGTTGACATAGAGGGCTTCGAAGGACCGATAGATGTTCTTCTAAATCTTGCCCGAGATCATAAACTCGACATCACACAGTTATCCATGGTTGCCCTTTCCGAGCAATATCTACATTTTGTCGCTGAAGCTCGGCAGCAGAACTTGGAATTAGCAGCTGATTATTTGGTTATGGCCGCTTGGCTTGCTTTTATGAAATCCCGCTTGCTTATTCCTAATTTGGATAAGAGTGAGGAGCCGACTGGAGATGAAATGGCAGCTGCTTTGGTATTTCAGTTGAATCGACTCCAAGCTATGAAAGACGCAGGTAATAGGTTGATGGATCGGACTAATCTCGGTGTCCATTTCGCTGGTCGTGGGAATCCAGAAGTATTTCGCCGTAATTATTCTACTGTTTATGAAGCGAACCTCTTTGACATCCTCAAAGCTTACGGTGATCAACAGCGTCGAAAAGAGTCCGGTGGCCCTTTACAAATTGAATCATTTGAAATTTACACTGTCGAGGATGCTCTAAAACGTTTACGCCGATTATTAGGGCCAATGCCCGATTGGAAAAGCCTATGGGGTTTTATACCGGCTGATATCTTGGATGATTTGGTTTTTCGCTCTGCGGTAGCCTCAACGTTTGCCGCTAGCCTTGAAATGGCTCGAGAAGGTCACTTGAAATTACAGCAAGCGGGAACTTTTGGGCCGATTCATATTCGACATTCGACGCCCAGTGGTCAGCCAGCTAATGATGACAACTTAGGGAAGCGATCTCAAGAAGAAGCAGACGAAAGGTCAGAATGATGAAGAGCTGTCAGTGACAAAAATTATTAGGCAACATTTACGTCTTTTGGAAGCAATTTTATTTGCAACATCGGAACCAATGACGGAAAGACAGTTGGAGGCACGTTTGCCGGAGGGTGCGGGGCTTCACGATTTACTTATAACTATTCAATCCTATTACGAAGGGCGCGGGGTGCAGTTGGTACGACGGGGTCAATCGTGGGCTTTTAGAACTGCGGATGACCTTCGGCCGTTGCTCAAAAAGGAAATCGTAGTACCGCGCAAGCTCTCTCGTGCCGCAATAGAGACGCTCGCGATCATTGCATATCATCAGCCTATCACACGAGCGGAGATCGAAGAAGTGAGAGGCGTGAGTCTAAGTCGAGGCACTCTTGATGTGTTGCTCGAAGCGGAATGGATTAAACCCGGCAAGCGTCGGGAAACTCCCGGTCGCCCAGCGACTTGGCGAACGACTGACTCGTTTCTAGACTACTTTGGCTTAGAAGACATACGGGACTTGCCAGGTGTAAAAGAATTGAGAGCGGCGGGACTTCTGGAGTCAGGACCAGCGATCAATACGTATGCGGCATTTGGCACTCTCGGTAAAGAGCCGGGCTCTGAAAGTCTTGGTGCTTCTTCGATTTTACCTGAAATTATAGCGGAGGAAGGGATTGAGCCTGCCGACCCCCTCGAACCGGGAGGTTAAACCCATGCATTGCAGGTCCGGAAACAATCTGCCATTATCTATTGGTCTTGGGGTAGCGACCGTGTCGTAAATAACGGCATGTCCCTTAACCTCATGAAAATAATTAGGAATTAGTTTAATGGGCGCATTTAGTATTTGGCATTGGCTGGTTGTTCTTGCTGTTGTTCTAATTTTATTCGGTGGCGGCGGAAAGATTTCACGGTTAATGGGTGATTTCGGAAAAGGTCTTAAATCTTTCAAGAGGGGTATGAAGGAAGAAGGGACTGAGAACGATGACGGTGGCGATGTTGTAGGGCCGAAGGAATTGAAGTCTGAGGTCGCTGAAGCGCCCGAGATAGTCAATGAACCGACGGAAGGTAATAAGGCGGCCAAGAGCTAATCTCAAGCGGTGAAAATGGCACCGCAAGGGGCTGAATCAGTGCGTGCTCATTGCCACCCAATGACTAATAAACGCGATACGTTTATTCAGATTTAGGAGCCTCCCCCGCCATGTTCGATATCGGCTGGCAGGAACTTTTTATTCTCGCGATACTGGCAATAATTGTTATTGGCCCAAAGGATTTGCCACGAGCGATTAAAACAATCACTCACTGGATCCGTAAGGTAAGGACCATGGCTCGCGACCTTCAAGACGGTTTAGACGATGTTGTGCGTGAGGCGGAATTGGAAGACATAAAGTCTGAAGCAAATAAAATTATGGATGGCGAGAGGATTGACCCCACGGGTTCACTAATGGATGAACTGGCAATGGGAGAAATTGAAAAAGAATGGGGTGATACGGTCGATAATTTAAAAATTGCGACTGATCCAAATATTACAGATTCAACGCAAGCATTATCAAGTGATTTGACTGACGCAGATGATTATCTTGTGTCAGAACGGCAACCAAAATTACAAAAATCCGCGGAAGTTGATATCGACAGCAAAAATGTTGGCCACACAAAAGGGTAATCCAATATGGTGGAAATAGCCGAAGCCAAGATGCCTTTGCTCGATCACTTAATTGAATTACGGACCCGCTTGCTCCACTCGGCGGTTGCCGTCGTCATTCTTTTTTTTATTTGTTATTATTTCGCGCCGATGATTTACGACTATTTGGTGCAACCATTGGCGGACAGCTACACAGATGCTGGGCGTGATGGCCGCCTGATATTTACTGCGTTGCACGAGGCATTTTTTACTTACATTAAAGTAGCATTTTTTACAGCTATGTTTCTCGCGTTTCCATTTATTTCTATTCAATTTTGGTTCTTCGTTGCACCTGGCCTTTACAAACATGAAAAATCAGCCTTGGTGCCATTTTTGGTAGCAACACCAATACTATTCTTCATTGGTGGGGCGTTGGTTTACTATTTAATTTTTCCGATGGCATGGAAATTTTTCTTAAGCTTTGAGTCGGTGGGCGCGGCTGGGGCACTTCCGATCCAGTTGGAAGCTAAAGTCGACCAGTATCTCTCGCTAGTGATGCGATTAATTTTTGCTTTTGGTTTGTGTTTTGAGCTCCCTGTAATCATGACGCTGTTGGCACGTGTCGGGATAGTGACTGCTAAGGGTATGCGGGAGAAGCGAAAATATGCCATTGTTTTGGCATTTGTGGCGGCAGCAATTTTGACGCCACCTGACGTAATCAGTCAGGTAGGGCTCGCTGTACCAACGATTTTACTTTACGAAATATCTATAATTGCCGTGGGTATTATTGAAAAAAAACGCGGTTATAATACTGATCCAGAGGCCGCTGATGATTTTAACGACGACGATGACGCCCCTAAAACATCGTCCTCTTAGAGCATCTACATGTTTTTCTCTGGGTAAATAAAATCTATGGTTTGGAGGCTTCCAATGCGGGACAGATCATCCTATAAGTTTTACAATAAAACTCAACAAGGTGCCAGCGGACTATAGAAGTATGTTCGATATCAAATGGATACGTGAGAACCCAGAAGCTTTTGACTTGGCTATCCAACGTCGTCCCGGCCAAACAGCTATGTCTTCCCAGTTAATTGAACTTGATCACAAAAAGCGAATAGCAGAGACCCTTGCTCAGGAAATTAAGACAAAACGTAATGCGTTGTCCAAAGAGATCGGGGTGGCAAAAGCGTTGGGAAAAGATGTTGCACACATCATTGCTAAGGTGTCAGAAAGTAAGAATGCACAGGTTAGCGCTGAAATGGAGGCAATAACTGCTAAAGCCGAGTTAAATAATGTCCTGGCTGACTTGCCGAATTTACCACTCGAAGATGTGCCTGACGGTGTTGGTGAAGAGGATAATGTTGAGATACGGAAATGGGGTGAGCCTCGCGCCTTTGATTTTGTTCCAAAGGACCACGTCGATATCGGTGAGAGGCTTGGCATGATGGATTTTGAGACAGCCGCAAAGCTATCGGGTGCGCGTTTTGTAATGTTAAAAGGTGGATTGGCTCAAATGGAGCGTGCTCTGGGCAATATGATGCTCAATATTCACACGCGGGACAATGGATACACCGAAGTTAACCCCCCTGCCCTTGTCAACGATGCAAGCATGTTCGGTACCGGCCAGTTGCCAAAATTTGGACAGGATTTATTTAAGGTGGAGAGCGGCCACTGGTTGATCCCAACGGCTGAGGTACCGCTTACTAACATAATTGCCGGACATTTGGTTGATGCCGAGCAACTTCCGCAGCGTTATACAGCAATGACTTGGTGTTTCCGTTCAGAGGCGGGGGCAGCTGGTAAAGATACGCGCGGCATGATCCGACAGCACCAATTTTCAAAAGTGGAGCTAGTTTCGATTACTACAAAGGACGCGTCCTCCCTAGAACTCGAACGCATGACACGTTGTGCCGAGGATATTCTTGAACGGTTGGAGATTCCCTATCGAACCATTGTCTTGTGCGCGGGCGATATGGGGTTTGGTGCGCGCAAGACGTATGACATTGAGGCTTGGCTGCCCTCACAGGGGGCTTATCGCGAAATTTCGAGTTGTTCGGTTTGCGGTGATTTTCAGGGGCGGCGGATGAATGCTCGGTATCGTTCAAAAAAAGGTATTAAAGAAAGCCAATTTGTTCATACATTAAACGGCTCCGCATTAGCAGTTGGCCGTACCTTAATAGCTATTCTAGAAAATTATCAACAAGCTGATGGATCAGTAGCCATCCCACGGGAGCTTCAGCATTTCATGGGCGGACTTGAGGTTCTTGAGCCTGTCCAATGAACCTATCTCGGTTGCGTGTTCTAATTTCCAATGACGACAGCATTCACTCTCCGGGGTTAAAAGTGCTGGTCAGTGTGGCGCGTCGTTTATTTAGGGAGGTTTGGGTAGTTGCGCCCGAAACAGAGCAAAGTGCTACCAGTCATTCTCTAACCCTTCGTCGACCGCTACGAATTAGAAAAGTTACGGCACGGCGTTTCGCTATTGATGGCACGCCTACCGACAGCGTATTGCTGGGTGTTAGCGAAATCATGAAGAATAATCAGCCGGACTTGTTGCTTTCTGGGATAAATCTTGGTGCTAATCTTGGTGATGATATAACTTATTCAGGCACTGTAGCGGCGGCTATGGAGGGAACATTATTGGGAATCCGGTCCGTTGCGCTTAGTCAATATTATATTGACCGTGAAACTGTAAATTGGAAAACCTCAGAAGTATGGACGGCAAAAGTATTGAAGAAAATTTTAAAAAATACGTGGCCACCAAGTGTATTAATGAATATTAATTTTCCAGATTGTGCGGCAAACAAAGTAAGGGGCATTCGAGCAGTGAGTCAGGGGCAACGCAAAATCGGTGGAAAAATCCAACAAGGCATAGACCCGCGCGGTGACAAGTATTTTTGGATCGGGGCGCAGCGCGAAGAAGAAAAATTCCTATCAGGAACGGATTTGGAGGCTGTGACTCAGGGTTCGGTGGCCGTTACTCCATTAACTATAGATCTCACTGACGTTGTAGCTCTCGAGAAATTGAAAGCGACACTGCGGTGAGCACCAGCACGCGGATGGGGCGCTTAATTTTGGAATTACGTCAAGGCGGTGTTACCGATAGCCGGGTCTTGGGGGTAATAGAAAATTTACCGCGTAGCTTATTCCTCGCAGGCCCCTTCAAGGACCGTTGGGATGAGAACGTTGCCTTGCCGATCGGCTATCAACAGACTGTGAGTCAACCATCAATCGTTGGCCTGATGGCGCAGGCCTTGGAAATTACTGATCGCCACAAGGTTTTGGAGATTGGAACGGGGTCAGGTTATCAAGCTGCCGTATTGGCACCCCTTTGCCGAAGGCTTTATACGATCGAACGCCACGCTCCGTTGCTGAAGGAGTCGGAGTTAAGATTCCAAGAATTGGGGTTAACTAACATTACGTCTATTTGCGGGGATGGTGCGGCGGGTTGGCCAAGTCAAGCACCTTTTGAGCGTATTATTGTTGCTGCTGCTGCTCCTGATGTACCACCCGTTCTGTTGGATCAATTATCGTCGGGTGGTGTAATGATTGTGCCAATCGGATTAGATAAGGATGACCAGCGATTAACTAAAATCATTAAGGCGCAAAATGGTGTCGAAACGCAAGACCTCGGCCCAACCCGATTTGTACCTTTCATTGACGGCCGAGTCGCCAAGTGACACCTTCGTAAGATAAAGTGATATGGGTTCTCTTATTCGCCTCGCTTTTCGTCCTATTGCCTTAGCACTATGGCTTTCGGCTTGCGGGTATGCAGAATGGCCGCCTCGAGATGGCGTAGTACGTGATATAAAATCATCAAAAATTGGGACAGATCTGAGAAAGTTGGACGCTCAAGATCCTCGCAACAAGAATATTGTTATCGCTGGCAAAGGTGATACCGTTTATGGATTAAGTCGCCGGCATAAAGTTTCGATACAATCAATTATTCAAGTCAATAGTCTTTTAGCTCCTTTTCATCTTCAGGTTGGTCAGCGTGTTCATCTATTACGTGACGCAGAACATAAGGTCGCGAGTGGTGATACGCTTTTTGCTATAGCATCAAGATATAAAATGGGGATGCACGCATTGGCCCGGATGAATGGGATAAAATCACCCTACGAAATAGTTATTGGACAAAAATTACGTCTGCCAAGCGAAAATTTTAACGCTTCATTGACGTCATCGTCCCTATCCTTTGATTCCGGACTAAAATTAAAGAATAAGGAGAAACGGCGGGGGTCGCCCTCTCGACCAATCTCAAGTTCGGTTAAGCCACGAGTGGCTGCAAATAAGATAACACCAACTGAGGCGTCAAATCGTAAACCTAAGGATGCGGAACTCATTTCCAAGCTACCTAAGCGTTCAGGGGAGGGGTTTTTGTGGCCGATAAAAGGAAGGATTCTCTCGAACTTTGGGGCAAAACCAAAAGGTTTTCGAAATGATGGAATAAATATTGCGGCGACGAAGGGAGCGGGAATTCAAGCGGCACAAAACGGAATCGTTGTATATGCAGGAAATGAATTACGGGGTTTCGGTAATTTACTTCTTATTAAACACCGCGGTGGTTACGTTACTGCGTACGCGCATGCTGATCGGTTGCTCGTTAAACGCGGGGACCGGGTGGAAAAAGGCGAACGAATTGCTACGGTTGGTGACACCGGAAGCGTGACACGCCCCCAGCTTCATTTTGAAATTCGGAAAGGTCGCCGTGCACGTAATCCAAAAAATTATTTGCGACGTGTTTGAGGGGTAATTTTTTGAGCGCTGAGGTGAGTGAGAATGCATCTAATAATGTTAGGTGTACTCTCCAGAAACATGGCCAAAGATAGGAAATGTCCTCTGTATAACCTATAAGAATATCGGAGGAGTACCTCTTTGGTTAAGGGATGATCCTGGCTCTGATATGTATTTTTATGACGCTCTCATGCGCCCGCAAGATGTTTTCTATATTTTTTTCAAATGACGGGGTATTTTGAATGATAGCTTCATGTTAGTTACTGGCTTGTATTGAAAAATTGACGTAAAAATATTGAGTTTTGCAACTTCCAGCTGAGCGCTCTTGGGTTATCAGAGGAGATAGTAAGCATAGCTATTCAATTTGTTTTTCAAGCCGTCCTGCAAGATCTTGAATGAACTGCCAAGCGACTCGCCCCGAGCGTGCCCCTCGCGTGACGGCCCATTCACTCGCTTCTGATTTAAGGTCGATGGTCGAATTATTGAGGTCATAGGCATCTGCATACCCTTCAATCATTGTAAAATAGGTGTCTTGATCACAGTTATGGAATCCAAGCCACAAGCCAAATCGGTCTGAGAGAGATACTTTTTCTTCGATTGCTTCTGAGGCGTGGATTGCTGTCGAGCTCTCATTTTCAATCATGTCTTGCGCCATCAAGTGGCGACGATTGGATGTGGCGTAAAAAATCACGTTTGAGGGACGCCCCTCCACGCCACCCTCAAGGACAGCTTTAAGCGATTTATATGAGTCGTCATGTGCGTCAAAGGATAAGTCGTCGCACAGCAGAAGAAAGCGCCGATTTGATTCACGGAGCAGAGAGAGTAGGCGGGGAAGTGATGAAAGATCCTCTCTGTGTAGTTCAACTAAAAGCAGCACACCGGGGTTTCCCCGATTGATTTGAGCATGCGTCGCTTTTACTAGTGAGCTTTTTCCGGTTCCACGCGCGCCCCATAAAAGTGCATTATTAGAGGGCAGATTTTGAACAAATCTATGAGTATTTTCGAGTAAGGTCTGTGATTGGCGCGTTATACCTTTTAGTAACTGTAAATCGATACAATTAACATCAATCACAGGTTCTAGCCAACCAGAGTTGGCATGCCAGACAAAAGCGTTAGCAAGCTCAAAATTATTTTTAGGTGCTTTGGATGGAGCTAACCGCTCAAGCGCGTCAGCAATCCTGTTCAGGATTGGTGCGATTTCATCATTTGCAATAGTCTGTTTCATCGTTGAAAGTTAGGCGGCTTTACTTGAGGCGTCAAATAACAATCCGGATCTTCAGAACTTTGATTGCAAGTTGTGGCGTGCAGGTTATAGTCCCCGCGAGTTGTCTGTTGACTAGTTTCAATGTATCAGACGAGTTGAGATTTAAGGAGTTTTCTATGTTTGTTTCCACCGCATACGCACAGAGCGGCAGCGGCGGCGGCGGCCTCGAGGCCCTGTTACCGCTGGTGTTGATTTTTGTGGTTTTTTATTTCCTGCTTATACGCCCGCAGCAGAAAAAGATGAAACAGCATCGCGAGATGTTGGCTGCGGTGCGGCGCAAAGATACCGTAGTTACTGGCGGGGGGATCGTCGGCAAGGTGGTCAAGGTCGACAACGATGTCGAGTTGACTGTCGAAATCGCAAAAGGCGTCGAGGTCAAAGTACGGCGTGAAATGGTATCGGCGGTCATGTCCAAAACTGCGGCTGTTTCAGGTTCAGCGGCAAATGAAGAGAAGCCTAGAGGTGGTTTTTTGGGCAGTTTATTTGGGGGCGGTGCAGTGCAAAAGGCGGAGGGTGTCTCTAGTGCCGATGACAAAAATACAGATTCCCAGTCAGATAATGTTAGTTCTGACGAGAAAAAGAAAAAGACCGATTAACGGGATACTGCCACGATATGGTCTACTTCGCTAAATGGAAAATTATAATGATCGCAGCAGTTTGTGTGCTGGGCTTATTGTTTTCCATGCCGAACTTTTTCAATTCAAAAACCGCAGAATCGCTACCAGACTGGGTGCCTCACAAGCAAGTAAGTCTCGGACTAGATTTACAAGGTGGCTCACACCTTCTCCTTGAGGTGGAGATTGCATCAGTGGTGAAAGAACAACTCGAAGCTCTGGTTGACTTGATGCGTCGTGAATTGAGGAAGGGGAGGGTTCGTTACGGGGAGCTTGGTGTTTCGAGAGATACCGCTCGGGTGATCATTCGGAACCTCGAAGAGGTTGAGAAGGCACGAGGACTCCTCGAGGGTATTGAGCCAAAGTCTTTGATTAAAGTGGAAGGGAATACAATTTTTTTAACGTACACCGAGAAGGCTTGGATAGAAAGACGTAATGCTGCCTTGCAGCAGTCTGTAGAGATCATCCGTCGTCGCGTTGATGAAACCGGGGTCCGAGAGCCAACTATTCAACGTCAGGGTGAAGACCGAATTCTTTTGCAAGTCCCTGGCGTTGATGACCCTGAGCGCCTGAAGAGATTGATTGGTAAAACTGCGAAGATGACATTTCACTTAGTTCATAACCGTAATAATGATCGTGACACCTCTCGAACACCACCGGGTGCACGCTGGCTTTCGGGACTCGATCTGGGGTCAGATGGGAAACCCGAAAAGCTGCTGATTCGGCGGCGCGTCATGGTCTCCGGAGAGGATTTAGTTGACTCTCAGCCTGGCTTTGACGCCCGAACTAACGAGCCTGTAGTTAGCTTCCGGTTTAATGCCCGAGGTGGAAAAAAATTTGGTGATGTCACAACCAAAAATGTTAATCGACCGTTTGCTATCGTTCTTGATGATAAGGTGATCAGTGCACCGGTTATTCGCGAACCGATCCTTGGGGGGACCGGACAAATCAGCGGTAATTTTTCTGTACAAGAGGCACAAGAACTCGCGTTATTGTTACGCGCTGGGGCTTTACCGGCACCGTTAACAATTCTAGAGGAGAGAACTGTCGGGCCGGGTCTGGGTAAGGACTCAATTGAGGCTGGAAAAATCGCTAGTATGATAGGAATGGCACTTGTAGTCGTCTTTATGGGAATAGCATACGGACGTTTTGGTCTAATGGCAGACGTGGCACTCATGGTTAATATGTTTTTGATTCTGGGAGCCCTTTCCATTTTGCAAGCGACATTAACACTGCCGGGTATTGCCGGTATTGTGCTTACCATCGGGATGGCAGTTGATGCAAATGTCCTAATCTTTGAGCGCATTCGTGAAGAAGTGCGTCAGGGTAGAACACCAATCAACGCCGTAGATTCTGGATATGGTCGGGCCCTGACGACTATTATAGATGCAAATGTAACCACTCTTATTGCGGCCATTTTGCTATATGCGTTTGGGTCTGGTCCCATTCGTGGTTTTGCGGTGACACTGGCTATTGGGATTGTGACTTCGATGTTCACGGCGATAATGTTAACACGATTTTTTGTAGTCGCTTGGTTAAGAAAAATTCGGCCAACGAGTTTACCGATATAGAGAGAGTCAGGTTATGCCAGTGCTTAGATTGGTTCCAGCGACTGTAAAATTATCGTTAATACCTAAACGGATGGTATTTTTTGTCGTTTCTTCAGTTTTAATTTTCACTTCCATTGTGTTGTTTTTGGCAAAGGGCCTAAATTACGGCATTGATTTTCAAGGTGGAATACTACTAGAGGTCAGAACAGGGGAAACTGCCAATATTGCAAAGATGCGAAGCCAACTTAACGGGCTTGGTCTCGGTGAGGTAGCGCTGCAAGAATTTGGCGCGCCTACGGACGTGCTAATTCGAATACAACGCCAAGAAGGTGGAGAGAAGGCTCAACTAGAGGCTGTTCAAAAAGTAAAGGAAACGTTGAGTGACGAGGTAAGTTACCGTCGAACAGAATTTGTTGGGCCAAAGGTCTCTCGAGAGCTTTTCATAGATGGCGTTTTAGCGGTGAGTTTGGCGATTTTAGCAATTCTTGTTTATATTTGGTTTCGATTTGAATGGCAGTTTGGGCTTGGGGCAGTAGTTGCTCTCACACACGATGTTATTTCTACCATTGGCATATTTGCTCTAATGGGATTTGAGTTCAATCTGTCGACCGTAGCGGCTGTCCTTACAATTGCTGGTTATTCTATCAATGATACCGTAGTTGTGTATGATCGTGTCCGCGAAAATTTGCGTAAATACAAAAAAATGCCGCTTGGAGAGTTGCTTAATAATGCTATCAACCAAACGTTGTCCCGGACTGTTATGACCTCTGTGACGACATTGCTCGCACTGCTTGCTTTGTTCTTCTTGGGTGGTGCTGTCATTCGTGATTTTAGTTTTGCTATGATTTGGGGTGTCATTGTGGGAACCTATTCTTCTATTTGTATTGCCGTCCCACTGCTCATGTATTTAAAGCTGAATCGATCAGGGATTATGGTAGACAACGAATCTGATCGCGAGGAGGCGGCCGCCATTGAGAAGCCGTAACTCTCATTTCCCTTGATATTACCCCAATTATACCCGCCAGCCGCCAACTCATTCAGGGATATGGTAACGGAGGATTTCGTATTGGCGGAAAAATATTTGAAGGCTCTGTGTTAGTATTTCACGAAATGACTATTTCTTGGGATGTTGTTTCTTACGCTCAAATTTCAGTTGAGAAGCTACAGCCCATTATCAGGAACGAACCTGACGTTTTGTTGGTAGGGTGTGGTGGCTGTTTTCAAAGTATACCCGGACAATTACGAGCTAATCTCAGAGAATTAGGTGTCGTTTTGGAATGGATGGATACTTCTGCCGCTTGTCGAACATTCAACGTCCTGTTAGCCGAAGAACGCAGCGTAGTAGCCGCTTTAATTGCCGTTGATTGATAATAAAAAACGGGGCGCAAACGCCCCGTTTTTCTCTCGACCGACAAAGCATCGGATTTAGGACGCACCGTAAAGATTTTGTGCAGCAACCATTGAAAATAGCATTGGTATCGACAGTAGCGTGTTGGTACGCGAGAAAAGCATCGCCGTTCGCGCAGAAGCAGCTTTGGTNTCTGCATCGACCTCAACCATGCCGAGAGCCCGTTTCTGTGCTGGCCAAATTACAAACCAGACATTAAACGCCATGATTATACCGAGCCACATCCCAATACCGATCATGCGATGCGCCATATCAGAGCCCTCGTTGATGCCTAAGCTCATTGCCTCAACGACATAGCCGTTCCCTGTGGCCAGAATCAAACCGGTGATGAGTGTAGCTATGGCACCCCAGCGGAACCACCAAAGTGCAGCCGGAGCAATGACTTTGCCAATAGCAGGTTTTTGTTCGTCCGGAATGTTTGCCATGTTGGGGATTTGTACGAAATTAAAGTACCATAACAAACCAACCCACATAACACCCGATAGAACATGAAGCCAACGGAAAAAAAACAGACTAAAGGTATAGCCCTCGTAATCCCCGTGAGCATAATACATTGCAAATAGGACTATCGCGAGAACAAAACCTGCGATGACCGTATTGCGAAGACTAGATAATATAGCAGCCATGAAAAACGTCCTTCTTAATAAGCAAGCAAATGTGGTCGTTAATTAAATAACATCCTAAAGTCTGTACCTGTTTAAAGCCTGGCCGACAAGGTTCAATGATTGTATCGAAAAAATATACGACATCTAAGTGATTTATCAATTAGATTAAGCCTCTATTCTAATGTTTATGCAAAAAATGTCCAATTTGTCTCACAACTTTAAAAAAAATATAGGTACGACTGCGACGATTTTACGTGACTACGACCGGGCACGTTTTTTATGCACGCAATTTTTACCTAGAGAAAAACGTGTCGCCATTACTGCATTATATGCCTTAGATGCAGAATTAAACCGATTATGCACCGGTAATAGCGAGCTGGTCATTGGTCACATGCGCTTGAAATGGTGGCATAGCGCTGTGACGGACCTTTTTGCAGGTAAAATTCCGCATCACCCTGTGGCAAAATCCCTTGCTATCGCGGTTTCTCAGGGTCTTGAGCAGTCAGAAATACACAAAGTTATCGAATTCCTTGCCGATACCTACCACGCTAGAGCAAAATTATGCTCATTTGAGGATATAGAGGTTTATGCGAGAAATCGCCAGGCACCTATCTACATTCAGGCCTTAAACCTACTGGATGAGCGGACGCACGATCGCGAGAAGGCTGCTGGATCCGCGGGACTTGTTACCGAGATAATGGCTGCTTTTCGCACCGGTCGTGTAGTTGATGACTCAATCCGTTTAGCTCACGATACAGCATGTAATCATGTTGATCAGATAATTAGTAAATATATTTCAAGAAAATGCTTATGTCTATCTTTTCTCCCACTTGTTCTCGCGGATATTTATTTGAAACGAGTGTTGCGGGCAGAATTTGATCTTAAGCATGTTCTTGTAAAGCGCGATGATCCGGGGGTAACAGCAATTCCAAAACTTTGGTGGGCTACGAGACATTCACAATAGTTTTGTCCACCTGAAACGCCTTAATCGGTTGGACATATTGGGCCTTTCATAACGTAAATAATTACCAAAAAATTTGGTATATGGACGGGAGATGGTGTTGGATAATTAAAAGCGTAAAACCAATAGTCTATTGGAAAATCGATGCTAGATGGCCCAAAGGCTGTGAAAAAACTCGATTTTTAAAGCTTAGGGACTGATGGTTTATTTGGTCATTCTACGAGTTGACTGTTCTATTTTTAAATTCTGCGTTAGACGGGGACTAAGTAACTTGGCGAATAGGTTTACTGTCCATCCAAGCTAAGAGGTCTCTGCGAGCTCGAGTGCTAAACGCCATTTTACGTTCGCGCCCTTTGAGCCGCTTACCGTGTTCGTTTCGGCCAGTCAGAGGCGGAAATAAACCAAAGTTAACGTTCATAGGTTGGAAAGTAGTTGTATCCGCACCTAAAGTTACATGGTTCAGCAGTGAACCGAGAGCTGTTGTCTCGGGCGGCGGCGTAAATGGATTATTAAGAATATCACCAACAGCAAATCTAGCAGCTAATAGTCCTAACGCTGCGCTCTCTACGTAGCCCTCACAGCCTGTAATTTGCCCTGCGAAGCGCAATCTAGGCTCAACCTTTAATCTCAACTGTGTGTCGAGTAACTCGGGGCTATTCATAAATGTATTTCTATGGATCCCACCCAATCGCGCAAAATTAGCCGTTTCGAGGCCGGGAATGGTACGAAATATCCGCTTTTGTTCGCTATAGGTAAGCTTAGTTTGGAACCCTACCATATTATAAAGGGTCCCCAATGCGTTGTCTTGACGTAGTTGACAGACAGCATAAGGCTTCACTGCCGGGTTATTGGGGTTTGTCAAGCCAACTGGTTTCATTGGCCCAAAGGCGAGGGTCAGTGGGCCACGTTCGGCCATGACCTCAATTGGGAGGCAACCCTCAAAATACGGTGTATCTTTCTCCCAATCCTTGAACTGAGTTTTCTCTCCCGAACACAAAGAATCAATAAAATTCATATATTGGATCTTGTTCATCGGGCAATTAATATAATCTTTTCCATCTCCTCCATCTATGCATTTGTCGTAGCGAGACTGAAACCAAGCTGTGGAAAAATCGATACTATCTTTATGCACTATCGGCGCGATGGCATCGAAAAAGGCGAGTGAACCCCGGCCGGTTAATGTGGTTATCGCCTCCGCCAATGCCAACGATGTGAGCGGCCCTGTTGTGATTATAACGTGGTTCCATTTTTTTGGGGGTAGCCCTTTCATCTCACCTCGTACGACAGAGATCAGCGGATGATTCTGAATTGACTCTGTTACGGCAGATGAGAATTTATCACGGTCTACGGCCAGTGCCCCCCCTGCAGGGACCTTATGTAGGTCTGCCGTGCGTAATATAATTGAGTCCATAAGGCGCATTTCCTCATGCAGAAGGCCAACTGCATTAGTGTCTGCGTCATCAGACCGAAAAGAATTTGAGCAAACCAATTCGGCCAACCAACCCGTTTGATGCGCCGCAGTGGGACGTTCAGGCCGCATTTCATGTATAGAGACCGCTACGCCTAATTTTGCAATTTGCCACGCGGCCTCACTTCCAGCCAAGCCGCCGCCAATAATATGGATGACATCGCTGTCCACGTCTGCCATTACCCTGAGCTCCAAAAAAACAACTTACTCAGGGAACATAGTGTCAGGTGAAACAGCGAGCAATGCCAAATCATCATAGATTTAGGCCCGTTATTGAAGGGTATGTTGAAAAAGCTTAATCATACTGTGATCTTGCTCCAATATTTGGTTAGTACTCAAAATTATTTGTTTTTTTGTAGTACTTTTGAACGACTTGATTGCAGAAATTACCCAAAAAGGATTGTATCTATGGGGTCGAGTGCGGGACTAGTGTAGCATAATTTTTTTAAGAGCCGCGGCCGTCAAGCTTTGGAAGGAAAACNGGTCTGAAATCCGTTGGGGAGTTCTATTGATGCATGTTAGTACATAGCACCCCTCGAGAGGTCGGCTAGAATAGTGTTTGCAGCCGATATCACTTTATTGTAACGGGGGATTTTGTGTCAGATTAGAGAGTTTTAAATTTTTGAGGATGTATGATGTAGTTACGCGCTCTAAGAAAAGCTGATTCCAGTGAATTATCGTTATTATTAAATCTTTAAACGTGAATGTTGTCGCGGTAATGCGGGTTTTTAGAAGGGCTGCAGAAAGTTTAGGAGGAGCAAATGGAAAACGAATTAAGTGTCGATGACCTAGCGAGCCAGATTTCGGATGGTGCCACCATAGCGATTCCGGCGGAACAAAGCCTGACGCCTATGGCCTTAGTGCGTGCTTTGGTCAGACGAGGTGTAAGAGATTTACACGTGCTTTGCGTTCCTATCGGTGGTTTAGCAGTTGATGTACTGATCGGAGCCGGCTGCGTTCATACGGTTGAATGCGCGGCTGTTAGTTTGGGCGAGTTCGGCCTCGCACCGCGTTTTAGTGACGCAGTAGAAAATGGCAGCATTATAATCAAGGACTCGACCTGTCCTGCAATTCACTCTGCATTGCAGGCATCGGAAAAAGGCGTCCCCTTCATGCCGCTTAGTGGATTGATCGGTAGTGATATTCTTGCAAGCAGAAATGATTGGAAAATTGTGGATGACCCGATGGAGCAGGGTAATGGCCCTATTGTGCTCTTGCCCGCAATTCGACCGGATTTCGCACTAATTCACTCTCTTATCGCGGACCGTAATGGTAATACATGGATCGGCCGCCGGAGNGAATTGGTTGCGCTCGCGCNTGCCGCAAAGACAACGCTGGCAACTGCTGAATCTATCAGCGAGGAGACTTTGATAGAGACCCCACACTTGGCGGCCGGGTCCATCTCAGGACTCTATATTAGTGGCATAGCTGAAGCTCGCTTGGGTGCGTGGCCCGTAGGATTGCCCGGTACTTATAATCCGGATCGAGACTTATACGAGAAGTATGCTCGCCAAGCCCAAACTCAAGAGGGGTTCGACGCTTTTTTAAATGAATTCTTGATAAAAGGTATCTCGGAAGCGGCAAAATGAATTATAAACCTGAAGAGTTGATGATCACGGTGATTGCGCGATTACTGGGCGAATTAAAAGCTTACCATGTTGCGGTTGGTGCGGCGTCACCGATACCCGGCTCTGCGGCGCTGCTCGCGCGGCATATGTCAGGGGGTCGGCTGCGAGCCTCCATTATTCACGGGATCACTAATAATCCATTCACTGATGGCGGGAGAGAAATTTTCGACTGCGCTGGCCAGGGACGCATTGACGTTTTTTTTCTTGGAGGTGTCCAGATTGACGGGGAAGCGAATATAAATCTGGTAGGAACTGGTGATTACCCCCGAGTAGATAAGAGATTCCCCGGTTCGTTTGGTTCTGCGTTCATGTATTTTGTAGTACCCAACGTAATTTTGTTTCGACCTGAGCACACGCGCCGCGTTTTCGTTCCCAAGGTTGACTTTATTAGTGCCCCGGGAACAAGTGAACCAAATGTTTATCGTCCGGGCGGCCCAAAAGCGCTTGTTACTGAATTATGTTTGATGTCGTTCAACCCCAGTCTTAAACGCTTTCGACTCGAAAGCTTGCACCCTGGCCGAACGGTGGAAGAAGTGAGAGATAATACAGGCTTTGATTTTGATACACCTAACAGCGTTCCGATTACGGAGGAGCCTGATACTGCAACTCTCAACTTGTTACGTTCAACTGTTAGTCTACAAATTAGTGAAATCTACCCGAATTTTGTGCATCGTGTCTTGAACTGAACTAGATTGGAATTCCATTAACACTCTGATTGAAGAATAGACCAAAAGGTGTTTGTTCGATAGGCTGATATCTTACCGTTGGAATCATTCTTTAAACTAAGAGACGATTTCATAGAGATTGTATTTAGTCGATAAATAATCAAATGCGCTTTAACAAATGATTACCCAAAGGTAGGGTGCCACTGAATTAAAATGCGAAATTATTGCGTTTCTTGGCATATTTCCGAGCGCTCCGTTATTCGCTTCATACCCCATCAAGCCAATTACGTTGCGCAGTGCAGGGGCTCTCATAAAAAAGCCGATAACTGGGTATTATCGCGATGGTATCTCTGTTATTATTCAAATGAAACCTGCTCTTTTCCTTCCAAAACACTTGCCGTAACTTTTTGGAGTGTTCTGTATCAATGATAGGTTGTGGTTAACTTATTTTTTAATTTTGAGTTTTGATACCAAGATAGGGAGAAAGATAAGAGCCGGTAAAACTATTCTCCGTTGAGGCTATTTCTTCCGGTGTCCCCTCAGCTACAATATTTCCACCTTTTGAACCGCCTTCTGGACCGAGGTCGATCACCCAGTCCGACGTTTTTATAACTTCGAGGTTGTGCTCAATAACAACCACGGTATTACCGTTTTCAACAAGAGCGTGCAGTACCTCTAAGAGCTTGCGAATATCTTCAAAATGTAAGCCTGTTGTTGGTTCGTCAAGGATGTATAGCGTGCACCCAGTTGCACGACGACTTAACTCTTTGGCTAGTTTTACTCGCTGCGCCTCTCCTCCTGAGAGTGTTGTCGCTTGTTGGCCCAAATGGATGTACCCCAACCCCACTTTATTAAGTGTCACCATTTTGTCACGAATTACGGGCACTGCTTTAAAGAAGTCGGCTGCTTCCTCCACCGTCATATCTAGAATGTCGGCAATTGATTTTCCGCGGAATACGACCTCAAGTGTTTCGCGGTTATAACGTTTGCCCTTGCACACATCACACTCGACATATACGTCCGGTAGGAAATGCATTTCAATCTTAATGACCCCATCACCTTGGCATGCTTCGCACCGCCCACCCTTCACGTTGAAAGAGAAACGACCGGGTTTGTAACCGCGAGCCTTGGACTCCGGTAGCCCGGAAAACCAATCTCGAATTGGAGTGAAG
Organism: Magnetovibrio sp.; assembly: GCA_002690705.1. Taxonomy (GTDB): domain Bacteria; phylum Pseudomonadota; class Alphaproteobacteria; order Rhodospirillales; family Casp-alpha2; genus TMED8. Next base: position 39,146 of record NZFO01000005.1, read on the forward strand.
GCTCCTGTATAAGTTGCGGGGTTGGAACGAGGCGTTCTCCCAATCGGCGATTGATCAATGTCCACAACCTTATCGATTCGNTCCAATCCGACAATTTCATCGTGTTCACCGGGTAGGAGGCGTGCATTATGAAGTTTACGTGCTAATGCCTTGTATAATGTTTCTATAATTAGGCTTGATTTTCCACCACCTGAAACACCGGTAACACAGACGAACCGGCCAAGGGGAATAGAAACAGTTAAGTCCTGTAAATTATGGCAGCGGGCTCCTTTAAGTGTCAGTAAATTATTACCTATAATTTTTCGCCGTGAATCGGGAAGCGGGATTACCCTTGTTCCGTTCAAGTACTGCGCCGTAAGTGACTCCTTGGAGCGCATGACTTGTTTTGGAGTGCCACGCGCTACAACTTCACCACCATGAATGCCCGCGCCGGGTCCAATATCGATTAAGTAGTCAGCCGCGCGAATGGCGTCTTCGTCATGCTCTACTACTACAACTGTATTGCCGAGATCACGCAATCGGGCCAACGTCTCAAGGAGCCGCGCGTTATCCCGTTGGTGTAATCCGATTGATGGTTCATCAAGAACATAAAGCACACCGGTTAACCCTGAGCCAATTTGAGAAGCAAGCCGGATTCGTTGGCTCTCCCCGCCTGATAACGTTCCGGATGATCGGCTCAAGGTAAGGTACTCAAGCCCAACATTATTGAGGAAACTTAGTCGTTCTCTTATTTCACGAAGAATGCGATCAGCAATTTCTTGCTGTGTTTTGGTTAATGTATCCCGGAGTGTTCCAAACCAATCGTGCGCTTCATCAATGGACATTTCCGCAACATCGGAAATATGTAACCCGCCTAATTTCACAGCTAAAGATTCGGGCTTAAGCCGGGCGCCGCCGCAAGCTGAGCAAGTTGTTACGGTTTGGTATCTGCTGAGTTCTTCCCGAACCCAACTCGAGTCTGTCTCTCGCCAACGGCGTTCCATATTGGGAATAACACCCTCAAATGGTTTAGTAATATCATAACTTTTATTGCCATCGCGATATACCATTGTGATGTTTTGCTTGCCTGATCCAAACATTACTGTCTGACGAACGTCTTTGGACAATTTTTGCCAAGGCGTAGTTAATTCAAAATCGTAATGTTTTGATAAGCCTTCCAACGTTTGGCCATAGTATTTTGAGGAAGAATGCGCCCAAGGCGCGACAGCCCCCATGTTTAGGGATAAATTTCCATGGGGAACCACAAGGTCTGGATCGAAATACATCTCTGTCCCAAGACCATCGCAAGCTCCACAAGCGCCAAAAGGGTTGTTGAATGAGAACAATCTTGGTTCGATTTCATCGATTGTAAACCCAGATACAGGACAAGCGAATTTAGCAGAAAATACGGTTCGACCTTGCGGGACATGATCNTTGATTTTACCATTAGATTTTTTACTCGACCGCGCACTCGTCTGAGATACATCGGCGTTATCCACATAAGCAATGCCCTCGGCAAGATGCAGAGAAGTCTCGAAGCTATCTGCTAAACGTGCCTTAATTCCCTCTCGCACGACAAGCCGGTCTACCACAACTTCAATGTCGTGTTTAAACTTTTTATCAAGATCTGGGACTTCTTCGATATTATACATCTGTCCATCGATTCGCACCCGTTGAAATCCACGCCGCGCAAGATCCCGTAATTCTTTTTTAAATTCACCTTTGCGACCTCGGGCAATTGGAGCCAACATGAACAAGCGAGTATCGGTTTTCATTGCCATAATGCGGTCAACCATCTCGCTGACCGTCTGGCTCTCAATGGGTAACCCGGTGGTGGGAGAATGAGGTATCCCCACCCTCGCAAAAAGCAGACGCATATAGTCATATATTTCGGTAACTGTGCCGACTGTGGAGCGAGGATTCCTGGATGTAGTCTTTTGCTCTATAGAAATTGCTGGTGATAAGCCCTCAATGGAGTCGACATCTGGTTTTTGCATAAGTTCTAAAAACTGCCGGGCATAGGCTGACAAGCTCTCCACGTAACGCCGCTGTCCCTCCGCGTATATAGTGTCGAATGCTAAAGATGACTTGCCCGATCCAGACAACCCTGTGACCACTGTAAAACTTTGCCGGGGAATTTCGACGTTTATGTTGCGAAGATTGTGCTCGCGTGCACCGCGAACTTGAATATTCTGCATTAGGTGTATTGCCTATTTTTTCTTTCTGCTTAAAACCCACNAGAGATAAGGCGAGATCAACCAAACGTAAAGTAATGAAATGCGTACATTGTGAAAAAAACGCATTGAACTGATTTTTTGGGGCTTTGCTAAGATAATGAATTGGAAAATTTAAAATGAACGAGAATAAGGAAGATTTTGAAAAGGCCGATGCTATTTTGGCGGATGCATTGGAGCGTTTTCAGAGGGAGGGCGTAAATCCCTATGTGTCTGGCATGGCATTGATGGAAATTGGTATTGCTGCCCTAGTTAAGGTCGGCGAAGATGAAACGTCAGTTATTGAGCAGGCGCGGGGGATAGTGCAACGGGTTGCCCCTGATTTGGGAAAAGGGATGTAGGCGAATACTATTTTTTTGGTAGTTGGGTAAAGTGCGGACTGGCTTGCATGCCAACGAAGAGTTAAGATTAAATCATTATTAGGTATGTTTATTTAAAATAGGGAATATCTCTCATGGCAGGTTCGGTCAACAAGGTGCTTTTGGTGGGAAATCTGGGACGGGATCCGGAGGTCCGCTATGCGCAGTCTGGGGCCAAAATAGTCAATCTATCTATAGCAACTTCTGAAAACTGGAAAGATCGGGAGACTGGCGAGCGTCGTGAAAAAACTGAGTGGCATAGGGTCGTAATCTTCAATGACCGTCTTGCTGATGTGGCTGAACAGTACCTTCGAAAAGGGTCAAAAGTCTACCTAGAGGGCAATTTGCAAACCCGTAAGTGGACGGGAAATGATGGGATTGAAAAATATACAACTGAGGTTATTTTGCAGCGCTATCGTGGTGAATTAACAATGTTGGATTCTCGCAGTGGTGCCAGTGGAAATCTGGATGACGGTGGACAAGGTAGTGGAGATTGGGAAGGATCAAACCAGTTTGGACAAGATGAGTTCAACACCAATAAATCGTCCACCCCAGTTGGCGGTGACCTAGATGATGAAATTCCTTTTTAATCTCTAATTGTCTCCAATTTTTATACAGATATGACATTGTTAACTTGATCTATTTGTCAAGCTTTGAAAGATGGGACATGGAGTCGAACTATCGTAAAAACGGTGCTCATGCCCGCCGTAACGTGCTAATTTTGGCTATTTGCCAAGCTTTAGCCATGAGCGGGTCGTCTCTTGTTATGACGATATCGGCTCTAGCGGGACACATGCTGGCGACTGAGAAAACGCTAGCGACGGTCCCATTGGCATTCCAATTTACGGCAACGATGGTTAGCACTATTCCGGCGTCTCTGCTGATGGGACGTATTGGCCGGCGTGCAGGATTCACACTTGGCCAGACTATCGGATTGATTGGGGCAGGCATTGCTTGCCATTCCATATATGAGGGGAATTTCTGGATGTTTGCGGCTGGCAGCGCGATTCTTGGCATCCATAATGCTTTTTGGCAATACTATCGTTTTGCTGCAGCGGATACAGCGGGGAAGAACTTCCGTGCGCGGGCTATTTCTTACGTGATGGCCGGCGGCGTTATAGCCGCCGTTCTCGGCCCGCAAATATCCAAGTGGACGGTAGATATGTTTGAGCCCGCTCTATTCGCAGGAGGATATATTGGTATAATCGGGTTAAGCACCTTGGCGTTGATGCTATTGCAACTTATCCGGTTCCCCGCTCCAACCAATACTGGCGTGGTTTTTGCCGGAAGACCGGTGTTGAGAATTATCCGCCAACCTAAATTCATATTGGCAGTTGCGGCTGCAATGTTTGGTTACAGTGTAATGACCCTCGTGATGACGGCGACCCCGTTGGCCATGACAATTTGCGGTTTTGGGTTTGATGAGACTGCCACGGTCATTCAGTGGCATGTGTTGGCGATGTTCGCGCCTAGTTTCTTTACGGGACATTTGATTACGCGTTACGGCGTTACAAATATTATTATCGCCGGCACCATCCTTAATCTAGGTGCAATGGCTATAAATTTAGCGGGCGTAAATTTATTAAACTTTAGTGGTGGCCTAATCCTGCTTGGACTGGGTTGGAACTTTATGTTCATTGGCGGCACAACTATGGTCACCGAGACTTACCGGCCAGAGGAACAATCGAAAATCCAAGCGTTCAATGACTTTCTTGTTTTTGGCACAGTAGCGGCGGCCAGCTTCTCGTCTGGCGCTATTCACGCGGGNCTTGGTTGGGCTGCTGTTAACATAACTCTGTCGGTGCCGATGGTATCGGTCTTTATTGGAGCTGTTTGGTTTAAGTTTTTGGATCGCACGAAGGTTGCGAAAGCATAAAATTTCCAACGCTTTTTTTAAATTTTTAACAACTGTGTCTCGCTTGTATTTGGGCATCGAAAATGTTAGAATACGATAATGAAAGGCAGTGTTTTGGCACGCCCTTTTATTTTGTCTAAGTCCATGAAATCATTTGGGATTATCTTTTGACAACACCCTCCGATCCACCAATTGATTCGACCCCAGAAAATACACCTGTAGAAGATCCGCCTGGCGCGTCAGGACCCGACGTAAGCTCGGTTTCCATCGAAGACGAGATGCGCTCCTCCTACCTTGATTATGCCATGAGTGTGATCGTTAGTCGGGCCCTTCCTGATGTCCGTGATGGCCTCAAACCCGTTCATAGGCGTATTCTCTTCTCAATGAAAGAAAATGGTTACGAGCACAATAAACCTTATAAAAAGTCGGCGCGCATCGTAGGCGACGTGATGGGTAAATATCATCCCCATGGTGATCAGGCGATTTACGATGCGATGGTCAGGATGGCGCAAAATTTTTCTATGCGGTTGCCGCTTATCGACGGGCAAGGTAACTTTGGTTCTATGGACGGCGATAAAGCTGCTGCCATGCGTTACACGGAAGCGCGTATGGCACGCTCTTCTCATGCGTTGCTCGAAGACATCGATCGCGACACAGTCGATTTCCAACCTAACTATGACGAGTCAGTTCAAGAGCCGCGTGTGTTGCCGGCGGGCTTTCCAAATTTGCTGGTAAATGGCGCGGGTGGTATAGCAGTGGGTATGGCGACTAATATCCCTCCTCATAATTTGGGTGAGGTAATTGACGCTTGTTGCGCTGTTATTGCCGACCCGAATGTCACCATTGATCAATTAATTGATAACTATATCGCGGCTCCGGATTTTCCAACCGGAGGGGTTATATTGGGGCGTAACGGTGTATTGTCTGCTTTCCATACTGGACGTGGCTCGGTGGTAATGCGTGGCAAGACATCTCTCGAGGAGGTGCGTAAAGACCGCACTGCAATCATTGTTCATGAAGTACCTTATCAGGTAAATAAGTCGAGGATGATTGAGAACATGGCTGAAGCCGTGCGTGATAAGCGTATTGAGGGCATTTCCGATCTTCGTGATGAGTCTGACCGCGATGGTGTGCGCGTTGTTATTGAAGTTAAGCGCGATGCTGAGCCAGAGGTCGTGCTCGCGCAGCTATTTAAATTCACCCCCCTGCAAACATCCTTTGGCGTAAATATGCTCGCACTAGATGGTGGTCGACCACGCTTGATGAACTTAAAGGATGTCTTGGTTGCGTTCATTGCGTTCCGCGAGGAAGTGATCCGCCGCCGTACAATTTTTGAATTGCGCAAGGCTCGCGACAGAGCACACGTTTTAGTTGGTTTAGCGGTGGCTGTTACCAACATAGATGACGTGATTGCACTGATTCGTGGTGCGACTGATCCAGCGATGGCGCGCAAGCAGTTAATGGCTCGAGCTTGGCCAGCGGAAGATGTGGCGCCGATGATCGCTTTATTGGATGAACCGGGGCAAGAGGTTGTGGATGGTGAATATAGACTCTCTGAAACTCAAGCGCGCGCCATATTAGAATTGCGTTTACATCGTTTAACCGGTTTGGAACGAAATAAAATCGGTTCAGATTTGCAAGAACTGGGAGAGCAGATTGAGGAATTCCTCTCCATCTTAAGATCTCGTGAGAAGTTGTACTCGATTCTTCGCAATGAATTGGTTGAGATTCGTGATCAATTTGCAACCGAGCGCCGAACAATTATAGAAGAGTCAGAGTTTGAGCAAGATATTGAAGACCTCATCCAGCGCGAGGATATGGTGGTGACAGTAACCAATGCGGGATACATGAAACGCGTACCATTAAGCACTTATCGGGCCCAAAAACGAGGCGGTAAAGGGCGATCAGGTATGACCACTCGGGATGAGGACTTTGTGTCTCAAGTCTTCGTAGTGAATACTCATACGCCCGTTTTGTTTTTCTCCTCTAATGGTCTCGTTTACAAGCTGAAGGTATATAAACTGCCGCAGGGGACTCCTCAGGCGCGTGGCAAGGCCATGGTTAATTTGTTACCTCTTGGTGACGGTGAAACGATTACAACCATGATGCCATTGCCAGAGGACGAGGAGACTTGGAGCGATTTGTTTGTCATGTTTTCTACTCGCTCTGGTAACGTTCGGCGTAACCGGCTAAGCGACTTTACGAATGTCATGGCTAACGGAAAAATAGCCATGAAACTTGATGAAGGTGACCAGTTAGTGCGGGTGCGTACCTGTACGGAAGACGATGACGTTTTGTTATCTGCTAGAGGCGGAAAGGTAATCCGTTTTCCGGTTGATGCGGTCCGTGTGTTTTCTTCGCGAGCATCCACGGGTGTGCGTGGCATCAAGCTGGTCAAAAATGACACGGTTATTGGTATGTCGATAGTTCGGCATGTCAAAGTTGAGATTGAGCAGCGTGACGATTATCTGCAAGCCGTCAGTGCCTCAAGGCGATTAAAAGGCGGAGATTATACGAGTCGTGATGAAGACAAGCAACGGGACGAAGATTTGGCCGCACGACTAAATGGGACTTTATTTAAGGAAATGGCCGCTAATGAGGAATTTATTCTTACCATTACGGAGGATGGTATGGGCAAACGGTCTTCTGCTTATGAGTACCGGATTTCTGGCCGTGGCGGGCAAGGAGTAACGGGAATTGAACTGGGACGAGGGAAGAAAGTGCAGCCGACAACAATTGTGGCGGCTTTTACCGTACAGGATGGCGATCAAATCATGATGGTCTCGGACGGTGGTCAAATTATCCGATGTCCTATTGACCAAATTAGCATTGTTGGGCGCAGCGCACGCGGTGTGACAATTTTTAAGGTGGCGGATGAAGAGCGGTTGGTATCCGTGAGCCAACTGCGTGATGAGAGTGGCGACGATGATGGGGATGAGGATCAAAATATTTATCATGGAAATGCGGGCGGGAGAGATCCCAACTATGCAGGTAAAAGTGACGGCGAGGCCAACAAGGAGATCAGCCCAAACAAGATGGAAGTGGGTGGTAGTGAGGGCAGTGGTGAGCTCTGACAAAACTTGACTGTTTTACTTTAGGAAAAAATATGAGCGAACAACGTGTTGCTGTTTACCCGGGAACCTTTGATCCGGTAACGAACGGACATATGGATATAATTGCGCGTGGCGCGCGTATTGTTGACCGTTTAGTGATCGGGGTTGCGGTCAATATTGGCAAAGATCCTTTGTTTACATTGGATGAGCGCGTTGCCATGGTTGAGGCTGAGATTGCCTTATTACCAAATGAGGATAACAATCGTATTACAGCAGTCCCCTTTGACAACCTGTTGATGGATTTCGTTGAGAGCCAGGGTAGTAATGTGGTAATTCGCGGACTACGCGCTGTGTCTGATTTTGAGTATGAGTTCCAAATGGCATCGATGAACGCTCGACTTAATGATCGGGTGGAAACGGTTTTTTTGATGGCATCTGAAAACCAGCAGTTTATTGCGTCGCGCTTTGTCAAAGAGATCGCACGTATGGACGGTGACATAAGCTCTTTTGTTTCACAACGTGTTGATATGCGCATGCGTGCAAAACTTAGTCGGGGACCCTAGTTGTGCCCGCACGCTGTGTGAAAAGGCATTGACCACAAGGTGTTTGCTTCTTATCTTTCGCTTCGTTGGCGGGTGATACCCAAAACTTTGTTCAGCGCGCTTAGCTCAGTTGGTAGAGCAACTGACTTTTAATCAGTAGGTCACAGGTTCGACCCCTGTAGCGCGTACCAATGAAATCAAGGGCTTAGAGAGAAACCTCTAGGCCCTTGGTCCTTTCTAAAGCCTGTAGGGAGACAATAAGGGGACAAAATAAAGAGAGCTATTATCGTATCCCCTTCTACAACACAATGAGGGAATCTTAGCATTTTTGTTCACTTACGACTTTTTTGAATAAAAATTTTGCCAATTCAGGTTAATCAGGTTGTATGTTAACCAATGTCTTTGCTTCCATAAAAAAGTTAAAAAAGACTATTGATCTGAGACACCGAAATTACGATCTGGCACCATCGTTATTACTTTGAGAGAGAGTTTGTTTTAATGATCCCAGCCTCATCCTTAGATATGTTGAAAAAAGTAAGAGAGCAATATCATGAAAAAGTGAATGTCATTCCAAGTCACGCCTTAAACAAGGATCGACTCGATGTTGAATCAACTTTTCTCTATCACGCTGGCCGCACGGGTGGTGTTGCTATTTCTACGGCATTTACCGCGGTCTATAATTGTATAGCAAGCGGTGCTAGATCTCTGGACAAAAGGCTTGGCTTTGGAAGAGTTGAAACCACGGAGCATGGATATGGCGACGAGGTACACTGGTTATTCATTGGGACGCATGCTCCTTATGGTTTCCATGTCGATTTTAAACCTCAACCGTTTCAGTTGCTTGCCCTTGCGCGCGACCCAGTCACACGTATTAAATCGTCTTACACAAAACAATGTATGCGTCTTGGTTTTCCTCCTGATCTAGAGAGCTTTACCACATTTGTGCGCGAGACAACGGCACACAATGCTATGACTTGTCAACTGTGTGGCTTTGAACCGGGCATGAGGGTGGGGCAACAACACTTGGAAAAAGCACTCGAAAACCTCTTCGTGAATTTCACAGCCTATTGTGAAACATCAGACTCGTATCGTATCTTGGATTATTACTTTTCAAAATTTAATCTCCCAAATTTAATACAAGACATTCCAAATAGAACTTTGCCCACCTACGATTTGGAAATTGACAAACTAACTGAAGAAATCTTGGAGAGGAACGCAGTAGATTTTGAGCTTTTCAAATGGGTTAGTGAGAATCCTCGTGTGCCATCGGCTAAGGACCTTGGGGAGGAAATCTCTCCGCATTGTGTAATACTCTACGAAACTGAGAAAGAGAGAGAATCTGCTGTAAAGTGGGGTCTCTTTTCAACTGATCTTGTTATGAAGGTATTATCAAATGAACCCGAATTGGCTGAAAACATAGAGCAATTATTCAAGATGTGTTCGGCAATATCTGACCCCTCGGATGAGTAAAGTTCTAATGCCTAAAAGAAAATCCAAGATAATTAATATATCCGATTTTTCATTTGTTAGTATGTGCCGAATCTCAGTAAGGGCCTTTATGATCCGAAATAAAAGCGTCAACCTCCGCTTGGTCATTAGCCATCGTATCCAATTTCTTTTTTTAAGACTTGAGGAAATCAATATATTGACGTGGTGCGTGGGTTTAGTTAATGGTGGTATCATTATTCTGCCATGTAATGATCGCATGTTGTACCGTTAACCGAACTGCTAAGTGGTCTAACCTTCTTAAGAGAGGCCAACCAGCCGTGCATGTACATTCGTGGGGAAGATCCCTAAGCCTTGATTGCAGAACCCGGACTTCTCTCAGCAATGGCTTCCCTTATCTGTTCAATATAACTGCTGCACTCAATCATCACTCCTCGCGCTTTGGCCGACCCGAATCGGTCATCAAATTTAGTATCCGCCCGTCGCCCAAAAACAAATACCGACTGCCATTGAAGCTATAAAGACCTCTCTAATTACGCCCCCGATTGATCAACTGAGATTACTTTTTTACGAGTTCAAAGAATTTCCCCTGACCCCATGGTCCTGCGATCATGTCGTCGCAGGTAGATGATATGCGGCTCTTCATGTCATCCGTGGGGATTACAAGGAAATAGCGGACACTATATCTTCGCCATAGCATGGCAAATGCATTTGAACCATATGGGACATGGCCTTTGATCTCGGAGAGGCGACTGGTGATCTGGTTGTATACAGTGCCATTACGTGAGGCATGATTATAGATAACTAGGGACTGTTCTCTATCAATGAACGTATCAAGGTCTGACCAATATAGAAACTTCGGTCCTTTTGAAGCCAATGGTCGCGGCTTGTTCCCTGCAATGCCATTGTCTGGATCAAAGAATGCAACCTCCGCATCTTTAGTTTCAGTTTTGCAGTTAGATAGCCATTTTTTCCGGCGTTCCTCTCGCTTATGCTTGCCCGCTTTGCATAAAAGGCTAGGAAGGTCGTTGAAATCAAGTAGCTCGCTATGAAATAAGGTATCAGCCCCAAGTATTTTGGATCCCTCAATCGCAGAAATATGCCGATTATTGCCATCAACCATAGTTTTCAACTGATCATAAAGTTTAGGATCACAACGCCGGAACTCATCAAAGCCAAGGTAGGCAATATGCTTGCCGTCGGAGTTATGCCCCTCGTCGGAAGATAAATACCATGCGAGAGCTGTGCGAAATCCCGCCGCATGGAAACTCCGCATCAAACCATACTTGGCAAAATCCCCTACGTCGCACGTGTATCGGTTCTGCATTTAATCAACACCATTGAGATTTCTCTTGGATTTCACGGGCAAGGTTTTGTGCTTTTTCAATTTGTGATGGGGTCATAATTTAAATAGCATAGTTTCGCAATTAAGAACTACCCTCATACCCATTAGAGGCAGCAATACCCATCCACATATGGGAGTAGCCTTAATCTTGTTTAACACCTTGTCCTTCGCTGCACATCTCACCTAATAGGAACTGACTATCGACATTCCCCTGCTTCAAAAGTGGTGTCCATTCACGCGGAGCACTTATCAGGTCATCATTCCGAGCAGCAGTTAAGCCCATTAGGATATCATCACAACAACTCTTTCACACACCGTTAAGAAGCAGGGCAATGTTCAGACAGAGTGCGGTGAGTAAGGGGTATCATTATGGAAAGTTTAGGAGAAATATGTTAAGACCTAGCTTCTGGGTAACTTCTACAATCAACTAGATCAAAAGAGGGGCGAATACACGAATAAGGTTGCTAAGAAATCTGAGAGGATTGGTCAGCGTGAATTTGGTGATAAAATCAATGGTGTATCGTGGAGCGAATCCGGTGATATAATAAAATCTTGTATCTCACTGTGGAATGATGCTGATCGGTGATTTTCGTTTTTCTTTTTCTCAGGATAATCTGAAAGATGTTAGAAAAAATTATAAAAGTATTCAATGCTGACTCGCTCTCACATTTGATAATAATTTTTACAGTCTTTGGGATTACAGGTAGTTTGTCTGTTGGACTTTCTGATCCAATTTTAAATTATTTAAAACTAGATGAAATTACAGACCACGTTGTTGTCCGTATGCTCTTGAGAATTATTGTTATAATTATAGTTTATCAATGTTTACTGATCGTCGTTGGATCAATATTTGGGCAATTTGATTATTTTAAAAAAATTCAAAAACGATTTTTAGTAAGAATTAGAGTCATAAAATAACAAAAGTGATTACTGACTTTCCTGCTTTCGCTCCTGAACAAAAGGGACATCCATTTCTTGTTCTTTATACAGGATCTTCAGCTTCCCGTGAATTGACGACTAGGTGCCGATTGTGAATAGGCTGCGTAAATTTCAAAGCTGCGGTACTGAAGCCTCGCTCGGGACCCGCTTTAGAAAGATACCAAGCCCAATGTTCTAATCGTTGGCTTTCTCCTGTATTTTAGAGCGCTCTTAATTGTGAATTCAACCGATGCTTTACTTATTTGCCTCCCACCTAACAACTGCGACAGATGAACAAATTACTATCAGGATAAAACTTAGGCGGATGTTGTTTCTGGAAATTGTGAGCTCTGTGATGCGAATATTGAGAGTTAAGTGTCAAACGCCTTAAAATATGATTCTGAGAGATAATAAAATAGAGTGCCAGAAATGCTGTCAGAGCAAATTATTATTCATAACCCTCGCGCAATAACAAAATTTTATGCCTTATGACCTCTAGATATTCAGTAGAGTAATCTTAAACGTAACAGCGAGAAATTCTGCCTCTACTCTGGCGGCGTGTACTGCGGCTTCAACAATAAGCTCTATTTACATCACTGTTATATGGACGAGGGCAGGGTCCGAGATATTTTGGAAGCCCATCATTTATAGGATCGATGGCAACCTCCTTATTCGTCACTAATAGGTCGATTAAATAATTATTTTCCATAAATGTGTTTAAATAAATGGTGTTCCCGTAAGTATCCCAAAAGAGATTACACTCGGTTCCGAATTCGGTAACATTGTAGGTTGTAGCAGTTTTGGTCGTCCATTATTTTAATTAGGACTAGCTGATTGTAACAATAAAGGAAAAAGCCTGCTAAAGAATTCTGGCGAGATAAAAATGGGTTTCTATTTTTTTAAAAAAATGGGTATTCGTAATGCCGTTAGCTGTGGTTATACCGCACCAAACCTTCGGTGATAATTTGGCGAGGGCAGTAAAATGTTAAGGTTCGAAACGCGTGCGATTAGAAATAAACCAAACAATTCTGCTTGCATTTCAACCTTATCACCCATCTAGCCACTCTAGAAAAATGTAGTGAATAGTGTTTTCAGTCTGAAACATTAGCGGAACCGCTGTAAAATGGCAGGGTTGGCGGATGTGACCAGCCTCTTCTCTTCTAGCTATTTGAAAAAAACTAAGGATACATGAATTTAGGTGCAGGTGGAGCAGATTTTACTATATTCTCTTAGACTGGCGTTCCAGATGCACATTGCGTGCCCTTATGGCCTCGCGCCTCCACGACCCTTGAAACTAATGATATAAAACTTACTTCAACCAAAATTGACGATACCTCTATTTCAACATGCGGACACACCAGTCGGACAAAAAGTACCCAGGTTGCTTGGAAACTGCCCAACAAGGAAATAACTTAATCTAACACCCCAACCGCAAGGCCTATAGCACCGCCAAATACGCTACCCCATACTACTAGCCAGCCCAAATGCGTCTTTATCATACCCTGTATAATCTGTTTGACCGTTTCGGGTGTTAATTCCTCAAGGCGCTTATCAATGATCTGCGCAATTCTGATAATCATGGTATCCGTTAAATCGCAATCTCCTGCACCACTTGTGCCTTCATTCGCTAAATCAGCAATGATATCCTTGAGTTTTAAGGTTATTGGCTCACGTAATGGTTGAAGGGCTTCCTTTCCGCCAATCATGTTTAACATGGTCCCTAAATGCGAGCTTTCGATAGCATCANTAAGGCCGATAAAGACCTTGTCGAAATCCACAATATCAGCGATGTTTTGAGCTTCTTGCTTGGAGCTTTCTTTAAAGATTTTATCAATGTGCTCACGCGTAAAAAATTGCTCAATGATCAGGCTCTTGATGGCTATTTTAAACTCTTCGAATCTGTTCGGAATTACACCTGACCCATATAGAAATGGTACTTTCTCAAACAACATGTGTATAGCTAACCAGTTAGTAATACCGCCTGATAAGGCAAACGCACCAGTCACTAGAATCAGGTAACTGTGAACAGGGGAAAAGTAGCCATAAAGACATATCAGAAGAGAGACTATATTTGTTAGGAGAGATTTATTCATTGTGCACCTCCGTGAGCTAGGGGATCGAGTCATCGTAGTTACCACCTAGAGTGTTTGTGACTATCTCCAGGTATGATGGTTCGTTATCGCTCAGTTTGAATTGAGTGTTGGACGGTGTTGAGGGGCTGATCTAAATTATGACTTGGGTGTTGCAGCCAACTGTGACAGCCATGTCACCAAAAATAACTATGAGTACCTTTTTGTGTCGTGTGGATAGCATGCCCGTAGTGTCCAAGATAAGCCTGCTTTTCTCGAATCTTGCATCAGTGGCAGGNCAATAGCAGAGCGGAAAATGAAAATTTTTATCAATCCAGCTTCTCTTCTTATAGGCCTATGTTTAACGTCAACATCAGGCGCAACATAAATCTCTCACTATACGACTGGTGCGGTCAACTGCATTGCAGGGCGCTCGCTTATCTTCTCAAACCAGTCCGCTAAAGCTGGGCGCCCGTCACGCCAATTATCGGTTGGGTGGCGCCAGTCCGCATAACCTAAAGCAGAAACTGCTGCGATAATACCTAAATTGATGGTATCGCAGAAAGATATAATTTGGTTGTTCAGTGCGTCGTAGGCGGCCATGGTAATTTTTACATCTTTTCCCTTGATCGTGGTTACCTGTTTACTCGCATCTCGGCGTCCTTCGTGCGTTCGAAAATAAAGCGTATCCATCAGAACAGATGCCGTACCCTCAAGTTGAATAGCTTTGTCTCGGTCTCCTCTCTGGGAAGGTGTCAGCTTATTTCCTGACAGATCGTCTAGGTACCGGCAGATTAATAAGCTTTCAACAATGAAAGCACCGGTTTCGGTAATCAACGCGGGTACTTTGCCACCCGGACCATTGGCAAAGAGGACGGTATCGTTCTCAATCCGCGGCGTCAGGTCTTCTTCTACAACTCTGTATTGAAGTCCAGCTTCGTGCAGTGTGAGACGAGCCCGCCGTGCATAAGGCGAGTTCTGTGAAAAATATAACTTCATGGATCCCCTCTGTCCCAAATACGGGTTAGACTTCATAGCGATTTGCTAACATCTCCAATCCGATCATAACGTGATCCTTAACTTTTTGAGTAATTACCTAAGTACCAGCCTCTCGAGCAGACAACAATAACCGACGAGTTGCATTGTTGCATGAAGTTAAAAGCTACGACAGCCCAACGACTGGGATGCAAGCGCCGTGGACTGCGCTCGCCTCTTCTGAGCAGAGAAAAAGGATAACGTTAGCGAGTTTCTCCGGCGAGACCCAGTTTTTCGGGTCGATGGCGGGCATCGCGATACGGTTCTCAAGCGTATCAATGATGCTTGGCATCACGCAGTTAACGTTTACTCCCTCACCTCGAAGTTCCAAGGACATTGCCTCTGTAAGGCGAATCACGGCACTTTTCGCAGCAATATAGGCACCCATATTGGCCCTCCCTTGACTCGCTGCATTGGCCCCAATTGTAACGATCTTTCCATAACCGTTCTTGATCATCTTGGGGACGACTACTGCTGTTGAGTGCAATAGTGTGCGGACGTTGAGGTTCATCATCAAGTCCCATTTATCAACGGATAGTGAATGCACGGCTTCGCCCATATGGAAACCACCTGCTAGTGCTACGAGGGCGTCGATCTGGCCAAACCCACCTTCGACCTCGGTGACGACGGCTTCAATTTCGTCAGGCACCATTAAGTTAACGGGGCGTTTGACCCTATTACCTTCATGACCCGGATACGCCGCATCAAGTGCGGCTCCGTTTTGATCAACTAGCACGAGATTGGCGCCCGTGGCACCAAAAGTGGCAGCTACAGACCGACCTAAATTACCCGCGGCACCGGTGATCAGTACCGTCTTATTCTTCAGACTTAGCACTTTATAGCTCCTACCTCCTCACTGATCATCGACCCCAAGCTGAATTTGAAGGTCCATGTTATCGCAATGATAAAAAGGCTAATGAAACTCGCCCTCTCCTACGACCCCGTTGAATAGAGGTCAACAGCTGTAGGTTTAGCGATCGTAGCCGCTGATTCTGCGAGCGCCAACCAGGTTGATGTTATCAGGCCCCGCTCAATCTTGAATATTGATCAGATTTTATAGTGTTCTCCGTCATGGCCAACCCGGCCGTAATAGGGTTGAACAAATTTAAGCTATGCTTCTATCGAGCCGATCAAATTTCTTCTTTGTTCTCTAGCTGACCATTGTCTAAATCCAAGGGCATTGCGAGACTTACCCCGATCAAAGAGTCGCGGGTTACCAATGTGGCAAGCGTGTCCTCACTAAGGCCCTCCGTGCCGGGGGGACGCATGGGTAGCACCATATACCGCAAGTCAGCGGTTGCGTCATGAACCCGCACCTCAACGTCATTAGGTATTTCTGTGCCGAATTCAGCCAGAACAATACGTGGCTCCCTCACTGTCCGAGATCTGTAGGCACGTGATTTATACCAGTCAGGTGGCAAGCCAATAAGCATTCGCGGATAACAGGAGCATAAAGTGCAAACAATGACATTGTGTATTTCTGGGGTGTTCTCTAAGACCTGGATCGGGATATGGCCGGCATCGAGACTCAGTTCCTGTGCCGCTAAATTGACATCAGCGATCATCCGGATTTTGTATTCCGGGTCAATCCACGCACGAGCTACCATTTTGGCACCGTCAGCGGGCGACTTGGCATCCATTTTTTCCAATTGGATACGAAACTCCTTGGCACTAAACACCTTTTTCTCCATCAACAACTCGATTAACGCCTCGGTCATTACCTGAAAGCGAGTAAAAGGTGTGTCCTCGATATCTGGCTGATTCGGATGACGATGGTGTTTAGTCAAGACGGCGGTCCATCCGGAATAAGCCAGTGTTCGTAAATATCGACCATAATCGTGTCGGAGGTCGGACCGGTATAGTCAGACCAAACCTCGGATTGCAAAAATCGAACCCGGTATAATGGTTGCTTAGGAGTCCCAGGGCGACCATACGCGAGCTCTTCAGGGTTAGCAAAAATGCCCGGAGAAGCCTCAACAACCCCTCGCTTGCCGCGGATAAAAGTTGGCGTGCGTAAATGGCCTGGTGGATAGGCTTGACGAACCTGAACCGTGTCACCTAATACGAAGCGACTCATGGTTCAATCTCTCGATCTGCACTCCAACGGGCCTCGACATCATTCATTTTGTGGCCGACCTCATCACTGGTGACAACGCCTTTCTCAATCAACACATTTGTAAGCGACGAGATCCAGCGTTCGTAATAGCTCAACTCATCGTAGACACTTGGCCCGAGATCCTCGATGCCGCGGCGCAGTTCGTCCACGGTGAGGATAAGTCGCTTTTTATCTGAGACAAGCCGCATGATGGAGTCTACACGTTTTTCCCATGGCTCGTGGGTGTGTTCACTCCGATCCACTTGCCCGTCTTGGAGACCACCCAAGTCATGAGGTTTCCGAAGATGTTTAACCATAATCTCCTCCTATCACCTAGGCTCGCATGAAACAGCGCTATCAGCAAGCCAGGCTCCTGTGGACAGGCAAATTTATAGTAACCTTTTCTGATGGAACTTGGGGTGAGAATTACCGGAGTGATATGGTTACAGGTAATAAAAGCTTCGATAAATTGGTTGGCAGATACAGGTGGCGGTCCCATATCATTAGGGTCGCGTCAAGAACAGGCCCCCCTTTTGCTATCCCCCGGGCAAGAGGCCTTGACGCGGCCTTTTCTTAAAACAATTGATTGCCGTGTTTTAAACGGTTGCAAAAACGGCGCTCGTACTNAACTCGAATTTGACGGTTAACGAGGATATATTTGAGAAGGTTACTGGGTGACACGTGTATACTGACTATTGCCCGGTTCATAAAGACTTATACCTGTAACATAAGGGTGTTAATGAGCGGTTAGATATGGCGGTTCGGCCGTTTTATTCATTCAACTGATCCAGAAAACAGAAAATCTGTTCTTCCATGGGGGGCGGATGGCGATATTGGTATTGAGCTGCAATCCTCTGAGAATGCAGCGAGGTCCATCTTACCCAACCTGGGGAGACGGGGATGCATTATACGCTGATATTGAAGTATTTGAAGATACCCAGTTTTGTGAAGAAAAACTTGGCATAAGAGGATATTCCTTCCGAGACCGCTGCGCTAATGAAGGCGGTGCTGCGTTATTTCTGCTAGAAATTATCAATATTGTGGCTGAAATAAGCTGATCACTCCAAAAAGACAAAATAGCAAGTCAACCGCAGACTGATCGTTGTCTGAGCGTATGACATTTTTATTTTGATTTATAGATTATCGATGCTTGCGCGGGTGCTCACGCTATTATCCTTCATGGTGCTGTCATCGGTTCCCTGAGCGACGTTAACCTGCGGAACCGTTGACCTGACCGCTTTCGGGTCTCTCACTCTAGCGTTCAGCTCTTTTGCTATACCAAAACGCAAAAACGTTACGACAAAAATCGTGTTAGAAAGAAGGAATCAGTGAATAATGTAAAAAACACGTTAGATAATAATGTGTGGGACAAGAATCACAAAAGTTGTAATGATCTTTGTGATGACGCAGATACGAGTATCAGGTCTATATCTGGCGTTTAACTTCCGATTTAATGATTTATTGCGCCTCAGTCTCATGCCATGGCCCCTTGATCAAGTCTGCAAAAAAACCATATAAGAATAGTGGTGAGAGAAGGCAATCAACGTCCAGATATCAGATATACAGTAATACTAATTCTGTGCTTCGGGCTTTTGACAGGCTGCAGTTGGGTGCAGCTTTCGTATAATTTTGCCGATGTTGCGTTGAATAATCGGGTTGCAGCTTACCTATTGATCGATGATGAGGACACGGAACACCTCAACACCACCATCTCCGTGATGATGGGGTGGCATCGCACAAAAATGCTATCAAAGTACGCTGTTTTTGTTCAGTCCCGCGCTGAGGACGTAGAGTCTGGTTTGTTCTCGCTTGGCCAAATTCGTCGCGTCGTTCGTGAGGGTCGTGCGTTGTTTGCGGAAACCGTAGAGGGAGCAGCACCATTTGTTTCCAGTGTCCTTGTGCGTCACGTATCTCCACCCAAGATAGCGTATCTTGAGGCACGCCTCGCAGAGAGGGAGGCTAAACAGATGAAAATTGCACAGCTCCCCGAAGATGAGCGCTTGAAAAACTTTTCTAAACGGTGGGTTGATTATTTTGAACGCTTCACAGGACCGTTATCAACGGAACAGCGAAATATAATCCGACAGCATGGACAGCTTGATTTGAATCGGCAGGAGCGCTGGCATGGCTACAGGGCGAAACGCCGGGCGAAGTTCCTGGACTTGCTGCGCCGCAAGCCTAGTGAAGTGCATATTTCAGATTTCTTGGTCACAGTTTTGAACCGCAGTGAAGTAATTCTTGGAGCCACTTATCGGGTCTACGCTGAAGAATGGTGGGAGCGTAAAATCGCTATGTGCGCCGAGGTCTTNCAATCTTTAAACGCTGATCAGATTACAGAGTTAGGGATTAATTTGAGGTCTTTGTCTGATGACTTCAGGCAACTTTCTAAGCAGTCCTGACTTATTTCTTGGCTCCATTCTATTGTTTTTAAGACAAATAACAGACAAAGATAAAAGCGTGGTATCTAACGCACTTAGACCGTTGTTCAAAAACTATAAACGCTTAGCTGGTATTTCGATGACTCATCAAGAGTGATTTGCTGTGTCGTGTTCTGAAAATATCATCCAGAGGTATTCACATAGTTCGGAAATAATATGAGGGTTAAAGTTGTTGAACCAATCTTGGCAGTAAAATTGCGTAACCATCCAGAAAAGCCTATTTTGAGGAACTGGAGGAAAAAACTAACCTCGGCTTGACGTATCAAAATAAGTTGTCTTGCTCCTATCATACTTTAACATAAATCTTTTCGGATTACTTATGATCTCGTATGTTGGATGGTCACTCCGTTCGGTGGCCATAGATACTTAATTATTGCGCCCCCGTACTAAGTGATGTTGCATTGGGCTAAAGCCGGCCAAAACCTGTCATCAAATTAATCGTGTTGCCATTGCCAACGTTGCAGGATGTCGAGTGAGGAAAACCAACCCTGGCGCTGCAGAACCGTTACTAAATCGCCATTGTGAACGGCGTTCAATTTCCTAATTACCCGCGAGTTGTTATCCAAATGGTTTTAGTTTGAAGGTATTGTTCCAAGGCCTCGGTTCCATTATCCCGAGCAAGCGAGCCTGATTGCTTATAGCCGCCAAACGGTGTTTTAATATCCCCTTCAGAGAAACCATTTACCGATACGGTTCCACACGGGAGGCGCCGTGCCATCGAGATAGCTCTATCAATATCTCGAGTAAAAACAGTGGCATGCAGCCCGTAATCGGTATCACTAGCTATTGTTAGGGCTTCTTCGGAGGATGTAACTGGCATGACTCCCAGCACCGGTCCAAAAATCTCGTCACGGGCAATCGTCATATTATTCGTCACTCCATCAAAAAGTGTTGGTGCGATGAACTGACCTGGACCATCAACGTTGCCACCAACAACTAATCTGGCACCTTCGGCAGTTCCTTTTTTAATATAACTCATAACTCTGGCTTTGTGCTCTGACGTTATCATTGAACCGATGGTTGTTTTTGGGTCAAGTGGGTCACCGAGTTGAAATGCCGCAATACGGATTAAGATTTTTTCCAAGAAATCGTCGACGAGTGGCTTGGCTATAATTTGCCGCATGTTAGCGGAACAATTTTGCCCACCATTCCAGAAGGCCGCCATTGCCGCATGTTCTATCAAGTCATCATCGATATGCGCATCATCGAGGACGACAAAAGGGCTTTTCCCGCCCATTTCAAGCCCAATGCTTTTTAGGTTACTATCACCTGAATAGCGCATGAACATGCGGCCTACTTCGGTGGAGCCAGTGAATGACACGGTATCTATATCGTTATGCATACCGATTGCCTGACCAGCTGTTTCCCCAAGTCCCGGTAAAATATTGACCACGCCCGCGGGGACCCCCGCTTCGTTTAGTAATGCTCCAAGCTTGATGGTACTAAGTGGCGTCTGTTCCGCGGGCTTGACTAAAATTGAGCAGCCCGCTGCAAGTGCTGGGGCAATTTTCCAAACTGCCATTAGGAATGGAAAATTCCATGGCAGAATAGCTCCAGCAACACCCGCAGGTTCCTTAACTATGAGCGCCATGGCATCATCCCCAGTTGGGGCAATCTTGCCAAAAGTCTTATCGGCCAGCTCAGCGTACCAGCGGAAGAATGCTGGAGCCTCAGTGCCGACTTCATCCAGACAGTCGGTGATCGTTTTCCCGGCATCAATGCTCTCTAGAACCGCAAGTTCTTCCTTATAATGTTCAACGAGGTCTGCGAGTTTCAAGAGTGTTTCTTTGCGATATTCAGGTGCAGAACGGGACCAAGTTCCTTCATTAAAAATACGGCGGCCAGCAGCAACAGCCCGGTCTACATCAGCGGATTTACAATGGGCGAAACTAGCAATGATTTCACCAGTTGCTGGATTTAACGTTTCAAGCGTCTCCCTCCCGATTGGGTCGCAATATTCTCCATCAATAAACGCTTGTGTCGTGAATCTGATATTGTCTTTAATTTTGTGAAAGTGTTCCTTAGTTTTTGACATTAAGCTCTCCTTGTACTTGACAGATGAAAGGGAGGGGCAGGATGAAACCGTCATCGGCATGACGCCATGCGCAGGATTGCTCTATCTCAAAGTCCGGGCGAATTTACGGATATCGTCGATCAATAAATTCGGTTGTTCCATTGCTGCAAAATGTCCACCGCGAGGCATCTCTGTCCATTGTGTTACGTTATACAAGCGGTCCACGTAGCTCCTTGGTGGCCACGCCAACATCTCGGCTGGAAAAATAGCGCAGGCTGTTGGTATTTCCACCTTTTTTTCATCCGATGAGAGTATGCGACCGCCTTCTTCTCGTCGACCATAATAAATCCAGGATGCAGTATTAAATGTGCGAGTTAGGATATAGATCATGACGTGGAATAAAAGATCGTCCTTTGTGTAAACACTCTCTATATCTCCGTCACGAATGTCTGACCATGATCGGAACTTTTCTATTAACCACGCTGCAACGCCAACAGGGCTATCATTCATGGCATAACTGAGGGTTTGTGGTCTCGTCGCTTGGACTGTCCTGTAGCCATCTTCAACTTGTTGATCCCGGTCTAATTTTTTCTCCCAGTTTCGCTCTTCAGTTGTTTGCGTTCCCCTAGCGTGCCGCATTGTCAGGAAATTAATATGTAACGCTCGGCAGGATTTAGCATGGTCAAAGCCAAGCCACGAACCTATTGCTGCTCCCCAGTCACCGCCCTGGGCTATATACGTTTGGCAACCCAAATACTCTGTCATTAATTTGTTTAGGTGATTAGCGATCCTGCGAGGACCCATGGGACGAGGGGGTCTCCCAGAAAATCCAAAGCCCGGAAGAGATGGAGCAATAATATCAAAGGCATCATCGACTGAGCCTCCGAACCGCTCGGGGTGAGCCAATGGCTCTATAATGTTGAGAAATTCGCAGATACTTCCCGGCCAGCCGTGAATGATCAAAAGTGGGGTGGGGTTTAAGCCGCTGCCTTTCTCGAAAATGTAATGAGTCTCTATTTCATCTATCTCAGTGCGGTAGTGCGAAAAGCTGTCGAGCTTAGCTTGATGGTCCCACCAATTAAATTCGTTTGTCCAATGATGACACAGCTTTTGGAGATAATGAAGGTTGGTGCCGTAATGCCAGCCTCCGTCATCTGGCATTTCATGCCAAACATATTCCGATACGCGTTGTATCACATTGGCTAATTGTTCCTCAGAGGGCGAAAATCTATATGGTTCGCCGAGATTTAGGCGGTGGATTGGGGCTTCCATATTTGAGTCATCACTAGTGGCGGAACTCATTCAAACCTCCATTTGGTGCGAAACTGGAATTAGGCCCATTTTTAATATTGACTTTTACTCAGGTCAAAGGGACCGTCATCGGTCTAATCTTTAAAAGAGGGTAAGACCATGCAATTTTTCAAAAATATAGCCAAGTTAATTATTTTAGTAGCAACTCTAGTTGCTTCTGGACCAGTTTTGGCCGAGAGAACACTCAAGCTGGGAACGACTGGTAGGCTGGGGATGCCGATTGGAGATGCGATAGACCAAGCACTGATCCCAGCTATAGCAAAAGCATCTGGCGGTAAGATGAAAGTCGAACCGCATTACCAAAAAAGCTTATGCGCTGAGCAGAAGTGTGGTGAGCAGGCCAACCAAGGGCTTATAGCTTTATGGACAAGCTCCACGGCAAACTACGGTAATTTTGGAACAGAGCTTGCAATTTTCGATTTGCCTTTCATCTTTAAGTCACTTGAGGATGCTAAACGCATATCAAATGAATGGCTTGCAGAGCGGCAGTGCAAGCTTGCACTCCAGAATGCGGGGCATATTTGCCTTTCGGTCTATTCAAGCGGTGGGTTTCGGCAGCTAGGAAATGCGACCAAATCGGTGCGAGTTCCTGACGATATGAAAGGCCTTAAATGGAGAGTTACTAAGAGCCCAGTTGAGTACATGCTAGTTAAAAATTGGGGTGCCGTTCCTGTGCCTTATGACTGGAGTCAGTTGTACCAAGGCCTGCAGTCGGGTGTGGTTGAAGGTCAATATGTGGCCAGTCCTTGGCAACACGTTGCAAAACTTCATGAAGTGGCGAAGTATTTCACTGAGATTGGTGGCATGTGGTCTGGAAATATTCTTGCAATGGATGCCAAACAGTACAACGCCCTGTCGTCTCAAGAAAAAAAATGGTTGCACGAAGCCGCAGACGCTTATGGTGAAAAAGTCAACCAGTTGGATAACGCTTGGATAACCAATGGTGAAGATGCAATAAAAGCATCCGCTAAAGAGTGGTATAAACCAACCGAGACAGAGTTATCCAAATGGAGGGCTGGAGCTATTGGTGCTTGGTTAGATGCAAAGGGCACGTTTGAACCGGATGTTGCCAAAAGAGTCCTTCTTGAGCAAGGTATGAACAATTTTGTAACTCAGTTAGAAAAGGCTGGGGCTCTGTAGACTGCTAATTGGCAATACTGTGAAAAGATCATCTAGGCTGCTGGGTAGCATTAGATGGTCTTTTCCCGAATACAATCACCATATGTGAGTGACCATGGAAAGCATTTATCTACTGGGCATACTTTTCGTACTAATCCTGTGCGGTGCTCCCATCGGCTTCACTCTAATTTTAATACCTTTCTTTTACATTTTAATAACTGACTCTGTACCTCTCGTTTTAATACCTAGCCAAATGTTTACAGCAATTGATTCAGTCCCATTGACTGCAATTGCCTTCTTTATGCTGACGGGGGAATTAATGACAAGCGCGACGATTACCGATCGGCTTGTTGCCTTAAGCAGAGCACTGATTGGCCGATTGCGCGGTGGTTTGGCTCAAGTTAATGTCCTTGTGAGTATGTTTTTTGCAGGTATGAACGGGTCGGTAGTAGCGGATACCGCTACAGTGGGAGCATTAGTGTTGCCGGCTATGAAAAAAGCCGGATATCCTTCTGCTTTTTCGGCGGCTGTTACGGGCGTTAGCTCCACGATTGGAGGCATTATTCCGCCTAGTATTATGATGATTGTTTTAGCTAATGCGACAGAGATTTCAATCGCTGCGCTATTTGCGGCTGGGATTATTCCGGGTTTAATGATTGGTCTAGTGATTATGTTAATTAACCATTACTTCGCCATAAAGCACGATTTTGAGCGAAGCCATGAGCGGTTTTCAATTCGACGTGCAGGAAGAGAGTTTTATAGATCCTCGTTTGCTCTTCTAATTCCTGTGGTGTTGGTGGGTTCAGTTATGGGCGGCGTAGCATCGGTTGTTGAGGCTGGTGCGATCACGGCAATGGTTGCTTTATTTACAGGTGTGTTTGTATATCGAACTATTAAATGGAGAGAATGCGGTGATGCTTTTCGTCGGGCATTTCGAAATTCGGCAATGGTGTTTATTATCATAGCAGCGTCGGGACCATTTAGCTGGCTGCTTACCTCATTGGGTGCCATCAATGATCTTGAGAGTTGGTTATTAGGCCTGAGAGATTCTCCGATTATTTTTATTTTGGCACTTATGCTTTTTATCTTTCTTCTCGGAACGGTAATGGATTCTGCAGTGAATATTATTATCGTTGGCCCAGTTTTAGTTGATGTTATGGCCAAAGCTGGCTTTCCTGAGGTTCAGGCTGCGGTCGTCGTCATAGTTGGTTTTTTGATAGGTTCAGTAACACCGCCAGTTGGCGTTGCATACTTTACTGCTGCAACTATCGCGAAAGTCCGACTGGAAGAGGTTGCTGTGGCGTTGTTACCGTATCTGGGAGGACTGTTTTTGCTTTTATTTTTCATCATTGTCATTCCAGAATTGACTATGTTTCTTCCACAGATAATGACATAGATGCGAGCTATGGGGCAGTTCTTAAACAACTTTGATCGGTTTATCCACCGTGCCTTGGAGTCACTATGTTCGTTTTTTTTGGCTTTAATGGTCGGGTTCACAATTTATACCGTTCTTATGAGATATGTTTTTTTAGACCCTCCTGTTTGGGGGGATCTTTTGACTGTATTGAGTAATATTTGGTTAATGTTTATAGCGCTTTCGCTCACAGCGAGGGATAATGAACACATCGCTTTAAATTTAATTTACGAGAGATTACCCGGTAAGCTTGCGCTATGTATACGCCAGTTTTGGAAACTTATGATTATATTATTAGGGCTGATCCTAATCATTTATGGATTTGAATTGGTTGAGGGNATGCGCGGCAAGTATTGGGAAATGTGGCATTTTGAATTTACGGCACAAGGGATTGAGTTTAAGGAGAACTATATGCCAAAAAAATATGCAGTCGCGATCTTGCCGATAGCTGGATTTTTAACAACGATCGGGGCTGCAATTTGTTTTTTTAAAAAGGTGTAAGCCTTCTCTAAAAATCGAGCTAAAAAGTAATATTGCATAGTTCCAATTCCGCTTTTCGTATTAATTTGAAATCGACTGATTTCAGGAAAAAGGTGCAGAGTATAGCAAGATTTAGCGAGTAACTAGATGATTAGGTTTGAGAAAAGCAGCCGACGATCTTTTAACCAGTCGGCCTTAAAACAAGGTTCCACCCCAGTGTAACTGGGACCGGTACTGCTGGGCTGATATGCAATGTTTATTTGCATAAAATCACCAGGCGCATTGAAAAAATACGCAGAAGATTTGGCGCTAAGCGCAGGGCTCGCAATGCAAAGAACTTGGTTGGCGTTAATGTGACAATCGTCACAAACAACTCGCCGTCAGTGTTACTTAAGTTTATTAGGGTGAGCTGTTCTAATTATCCTATTTAATAGCCTTGAGTTGTCGAATTTGACAAGTTAGGTGCAGGAGAAGTTAGTGATAGAATAACGGATTGGTCGGTCCATCCATCCATCCATCTATGTCTACCAAGGACGCTGGTTCGAGTGAAAATTGACGGTTGTTAAGATTCGTAGTCACGCATAAAATCCCAATACACCTGTATTTGGCTCGGTTGGAGGTAGGGGCGCACGATAAACACTTGGATTTTAATTTGGAGTGATACCCGCATAAACTGTGATCGATAATAACCAACGATTAGTTATTTTTAGTATCGGAATATCAAGGCGCAATGCTAAATTGTCCATGTAAATTCGGGTTTTTCACCGCTTGTTGACTAACTGTCTTTATATCCTAGTAGCGTGCGGCTAACACAAATAAAAAGCCTAACGCAGATACTAATGCGAATACACCAAAAGTGCTGGTGTAAGTGCCCATAAAGACAAATAAACATGTAAACGCGGGAGGGCCAAAAAGAATGCCCGCAAATGTGATGACTAAGACGCTCCCGGTTGCTGCGCTGATAGTGCCCTTCAGTGCTAATCGGGAAATTTCAGCCATAGCAATTCCGTTCCACCCTACAGCGGCGAAGCTGAACAAAATAAACAAAATGTAGATGTAGATTTGGTCCGTGTCTTGGCTCAACTGAGACGTTGCCAGAGCAGCGCCTGTGCTTATCAAGGCAATGCTCAATAGAACCGCACTCCCATCCTTTACTCTGTCCGCAAGCCATCCCCAGAATAAACGGCCAGCCACCCCGCCCGTTTGCATGAGTGCCAGCACTAGCCCCGCTTTTATGAGGTTAAATTTTAGATCGCTTACCAGTAAGGTGACAGCAAAAGTTGTAACGCTGAGCTGCATCGCAGAGTAAAAGAATGCCGCGAACGCAAATAAACGCAATTGTGTATTGCGCCACATAACAGCAAAATCAGCGAGCGGATTGGAAAAGATTAAGACTCGTGGGTCTCGATCAGAGTCCCAACGTTGTCGGAGGGGTTGTATCAGGAATACTGTAAATAGAATTATTCCACTACTAATAAGGAGAGGAGCCTGCCACCCGCAGTATAATGCGATTGGCGGAGCTATTGCTCCCGCCGCCATGCCGCCAATTGGCACGCTTGTCTGTTTTATTGAAAAAATAAAATTCCGATCTTTTTCCATTTTTATTTTCTGTAGTAAATGTGAGGCAGGTGGGTTGGTTAATGCGTAGCCAAGGCCACAAATAAAAGCTCCAATTGCAATTAATGAGAGAACAGGAATAGCCATTAGACTTGCGCCGATCAGAGCTAAAACTAGTGCTATTTGGCTGGAGCGCAAAGCCCCCCAGCGCTTCACAATAGAGCCTGAAATTATCGATAAAATCATCGCACCACCATAAGTCAAACCTATTTGCAAACCTATCATCGCCGGCTCAAGGCCCAAGGCTTTGGCGAATTCTGGTGCAATGGCTGATGGAATTACCACGACCATTGTGACCAAGGCTTGCACCAGAGTAGTGACAAACACCACCAATGGAGTTTCGTTACGGGGTCTTTGTCGCATATCGATTAGATAGATGCATTATGGACGGGAAATTAGATATGTATGAGGTTGTCACGATAATTCCGTTTGGACAAGATTAAATACATGGCGCAATTTAGGCCAAAGACCTAGCTCACAGGCATGATACGTTGGAGGCAGGGCTAAATCGGCGGTAGTGTCTACGATTTTGCATGGAAATATGGATGCATCAGGTCTTGCACTTTTGTAAGTATGGAATTTAATTTGAAAACCAAGACGTGGTTGAATTCATAATCCATTAAACATTGGCAAAGCCTGTGTGGTGCCATCCAAAATAAATTAATTGCATCTCGAAAAGAGTTAGCATACATATCTCGGGTAGTCTGATTTCATCTAGGTGGATTTATGTCTGTTCGAGATAATTATGTTAAGAGATCGAGTAACGCATGATAACACGTATCTTTATTATGGTGTCGATTTTTTTTGTTTCTCCGGCTTTGGGTCACGATAATGTTCAAAACTTAGCTGTGAAAATGAGGATGCAAGCCATGAAGGAAATGGCTCAGAATATGAAGAAGCTCAAAGGTTTATCTACTGGCTCTATAATATTTGACAAAACAAAAGCCTATTCCATCGTGGTTCGGATTGGAGAATTAGCTGAAAAAACACCCGCTTTGTTTCAGAAAGAAGCGTCAGATCCAGAGTCTGAAGCCAAACCAGAAATATGGCTTGAGTATCAAGATTTTTCCTCAAAGGCAGAAAATTTGAAAAAAATAGCTTTTGAGTTATCTCAAAAAATAACAAATTCAGAGGATGCAAAGTCTGCTCTCCGAGAGCTTGGAGGAGGCTGTAAAGCTTGCCACCAAGTATACAAAAACTGAAACTTGTTTTTAGTCAAAGTGGCAATACTCGATAATAAAAAAAAAAATCAGGTAGTGTCACTGGGGTTAAGTGCCGCGGTATTAGTTGCTCTGGTTTTTTGGAACAACACCAATTCTGCGGCGAATTACCAGTACCTTAAAAACATAGTACCAGACGTACAAAATGGTAAATACGTTTTTACAGTTGCAGGTTGTGCAAATTGTCATACAACTATGGGGAAAAAATCTGAGTTTGTTCTGGGTGGTGGGATGGCATTTCCTACAGCATTTGGAACTTTTTATGCCCCCAATATTTCAAACAGCAAAGATCACGGTATTGGGGATTGGACAATGAATGACTTTGCTACTGCCTTGAAACAGGGGGTCGGCCCAACCGGCGAGCATTATTTTCCTGCTTTCCCATACACCAGTTATAGATTGATTTCAGACCAAGATTTAGCAGATTTGTGGGCGTTTTGGCAAACGTTGCCAGCCGAGGAAATAGCAAGTCGCAATCACGATTTAAAGTTCCCATTCTCTTCCAGAATTGGTCTCATTGGTTGGAAGGCACTATATTTCAATGAAGGTTGGGTGGGCCCCGACAATGAACGCAGAGGGCGTTATCTTGTGGAGTCTCTTGGGCATTGCGCGGAATGCCACACACCTCGCTCATTCCTTGGAGGGCTGCAACAAGACAAGTGGTTGCAGGGGGCAAATAGCCTGACTGACAAAAGAGTCGTTCCTGCCATCACACCAAAAACGTTGTCTTGGTCTGTTAGCGAAATCATGGAATATTTGTCCACAGGATTTACTCCCGACTTTGACGTTGTGGGTGGGAGCATGGCTCGGGTCGTCGAAAATACGTCTAGATTATCGCGCGAGGATCTGCACGCCATAGCCAAGTACTTGGTCAATATGCGAGAGAAGTGGGAATAAAATAGGATAAGAGCGAAAAGTACTCTGTGCCGCGTCCTGCCTAGGGTAGATTGGATGCGACATGATGAGATAAACATAATTAAAAGGCATTAAAGGGGGAGATTACGACTTACCCATGATAATTGTTTTAGTATTGAGGGCAAATAAAGAAGAGTGACATCTGTTGCAGCTCATCAAGGAATAAAAATCAAAACTTTCTTTTAAGGACCTTTCAGTCGAATAGGAAGAGAACGGCTTTTAAACAGAAATTATGTTGGGAGAGTTGCCTCAGGTATAAATATCGAGAAAAAGTGTTTTAAAACTTGGTTCGTTAAAAGATTTACAGGAAGATAACTATGTTATTACAGAAATGGAGATGGGTTGCTTTGAGACTGCTGCAGGTATTAGAGCAGTAATGCAGTTATCTAGTGCGAAGATTGAAGTTCCAGTTAGGCTTGAATTTGATATCGACAAGGGGATAGTCGTGGTAAAAAATGTAAGTACGGATAGTTTGCCGGGACAACAACAGGGTTGATCCTAATTATTCGTGGGCGATACGCGGGGCTTCTACCTAACCATGAAAACGGTGATTTTTTATCTGAAGTATTTGAAGATTATTTCGATATGATTAACGAGCTCAATTTGGCAGATATCCCTATTTTAAAATGAAGTTTTTTTGTAAACATTAACAACGGTTTTCAATTGATTGAGAACTCGGGAGTTAGAGGTCAATGACTGCGCCCCAGAATACAAGAGATACGAGTGAAACAGCGCGTATTCAGGATCTTCACAGCTATCAAGTTCTTGATACCCCAGAGGAGTTCGCATTTGATGACATCACAGAATTTGCTTCAAAGGTTTTGGGGTTCGCCTTTGTGTTTATCAATTTAATCGATAAAGATCGTCAATGGGCAAAAGCAGCAAGTGGTTTACCCAGAGAGGCGGCAGAGTGTCACAGAGATGACAGTTTGTGCAACGTTGCTATTAATCGTAATGAAGCGTTGGTCATCCCCGATGCGCAAGCTGACGAGAGATATACTGAAATAGGATGTGTCCGCGAGGAGCCGAATGTTCGGTTTTATGCAGGCATGCCGCTGATCAACAGTAAAGGGTTCGCCCTAGGTACAGTTTGCGTGGTTGATTTCGAGCCCCGAGAATTTCCTTATGAAAAAATTGAATTGCTTAAATCGATAGCACGCCAGGTTGTTGCTCAGTTTGAGCTTAAAAAGAGCATTAATGAAACCCGGGACTCTCACGGTAAGCTTAAGCAAGCATTAGACGATGCCAACAAGGCAAAAGAGATTTCAGAGCAATTTTTGAGAAACACATTTCCTAAAGCCATTGCGGAAGAATGGCTTATGTCGAAAAACGTAGAGGCAAAGTATCATGATGGTGTAACTATAGGCTTCACTGATTTTGTAAATTTTACTAATAATTCGGAGGTGATAGAACCAGCGGAGCTAATCCACAGTCTAAATGAATACTTTTCACTCTTTGACGAAGTTTGTTCAACGTTGGGTATTGAGAAACTTAAAACTGTCGGAGACTCTTACATGTTTGCGGTTGGTCTTCCTGAAAGAAGTCGCTTTCATGGTGTCCGAGCTTGCCTCGCAGCGCTTTTATTTCAAAAAACGGTAACAAACGTAAACTCTTTGCGTGCTCAAAAGGGTCTTCAATCGTGGTCTATGCGGATTGGTATCAATTCTGGCGCAGTAATGGCAGGAGTGGTTGGGACGAAAAAATTTGCATATGATATCTGGGGCGACACCGTCAATTTAGCCTCAAGATTTGAGCAAGTCAGTGCAGAGGGTAAAGTTTGTATATCAGAGTCCACTCATTACGCTATTAAAGATTTTTTTGAATGCGAATCTAGAGGAAAAGTTGATATAAAAAGTAAGGGTTTGGTGGAGGCATTTTGGTTGGTGCGCCTCAAACCTGAGTACTCATCTGATGAGGCCGGCTATGTGGGAAATAAAACGTTATTTTCCCGCATCTAGCTGTACTGCTTCAAATAGAACCTGGCTGTCTTTTTCTCGATTTCGTCACAGTAACAATATTTACTGACATCAGTTTGACGTCATATCAATAATTTTAAGTAACATCTGACCCTCGCACTAGTAGAAAGGATCATTGTTTAAAAAAAATTTTAATAATCAATTAGGTTAATAGTAAATTTTTGAGGTATATTTTTTGCCTTGTGGTCAACTGCTTGAACGCAGTCGTTTTGCATGCTGCGCGTTTCATAATCTTTAAAAGATCGTATCGGCTTTAATTTCCTCATTTTTTGGTTGTTAACGAGATTTTTGAATACTTGTCTTATTGCCTAACTATTGATTGGTCGAGAACACGAACAAGCTCAAGTAGTTGTCTATCACTGCCTACTGGACCAATAAAAGATAGCCCGACAGGCCCTCCCTCAACGGTGCCAGCAGGAATGGATATCTGAGGTAACCCAGCTAATCCTGCGATGCACAGCAATTCTAGAGCGGCTGTTCGGAAGGTGTTAAGCTCATTCTCACCGGCAGTTTTTAAAGGAGCCGGACCAGGACTGGTTGGAAGCATCAGAAATCCGTCCTCACCCATTAGATCCCGTAATTGGGCGGTAATTTTATTCCGCGTATTGCCAGCTGCGCTCATTGAAGCCTTCGAAACTTTTGAAGCCATTATGAAACGTTCTTTTACGCCGGGACCGAAGGTAGGATTAGTTGTCGTAATCCAATCGCCATGAACACTCCAAATTTCACCTGCTTGTAAGGTTTGAAAACACTCACGCCATTGGCTTATATTCGGAGTTAACGCAATGTTTTTGGCAACCCCATAAAAATTTTGTGCGAGATTTACTAAATGTGATATGGCGGCGTTGGTAGCTTCTCCGACCCTTTTAAATGCCCCTTCAACCCGCAGCAAACGTGGATTTAATGACAATTTGTCTGTCATGCCGTATGCAGCGCCTACGCGGCAGAATGTTGTGCTATCCTGCGCGAACCAACCTACGGTATCAAAACTAGGAGCTAGAGGCATGGCTTGATCGAGATTAATAGCACCATGAGTAGTTCGGATTCCAAAGATACCGCAGAATGAAGCAGGTAGTCGGACAGAACCGCCGGTGTCGCCGCCAAGGGCGAAGTCTACTAGGCCTGCTGCAGATGCAGCGGCCGACCCTGAGGAGGATCCGCCCGGCACTCGGTTCGGAGCGGCACTGTTGAGGGGAGTGCCATAGTGTTTGTTAACACCCATTAAACTGTATGCGATTTCATCCGTATGCGTCTTGCCAGTTAATTGGCCGCCAGCATCCAAAAGAGCGCTGACCGCTGAAGCGGTATTCTCTGCTGGTGACGAGCTTGCGGCCTTGACCGGATGCCCGCAACCGGTAACGTATCCAGCAATATCATATACGTCTTTCACGCCAAAAGTATATCCGGTTAGCGGCCCTGTCGCCGAGCCATCAACCGTGATTAATTTAATAAAAGCATTTACGGGATCATGCATTTTTAAATATCCAATTTAAGCAAGGGTGTCAAAATCTTCAAAAACGAATTAGAGATTTTACTGATGCCTCACTTGTTTTAATAAGCAATAATGTATTTGGGGTGCACTAGCTATCTTTGTACAGGCGTCGCACACTCTTAGGCTCGATCACATTGTTGTAACAGTGAATAATAATTCTGATCCGGGTGATGCCTCATTTGCGCATTGGATATGAAGACGGTGACAGATTGAAGCATAAAAATTGTAACCTTTGCATACCAATTTTCACAATATTGCGGTGTTTGCTATCAGATTTAAAGTTTCGACTGCAATTTCCAGAGCTTTTTTAATATAATTAATTGGCTTCAGAATGTTACTCGGTAAACATGTCCATTGTGGCATTTAGATCATTGCTCCTAAATTTGTTCAAGATTTGAATTTAGTTTTTATTAAGCAGCCGACCTTCAAGTTTCGGAGGTATATGGGGAGACCAATTCTATGACGTTAAGCACTCGCGTAATTACTTTAAAATGTCGTCCTGAGGGTGTCGTGGACGTTAATAATTTTGAGATCAAAGAGATTGACTTGGTTGAGTTACAGTGTGGCGAAATTCTGCTGAGAACTGTATACCTATCTCTTGATCCGTACATGCGTGGACGCATGAGCGCTGCGAAGTCTTATGCCGGTAACTTTGAGGTTGGAGAGCCATTAATTGCACGGGGTGTAGGCGAGGTAATCTTATCTGAGAGCAAAGCATTCACTGCCGGCGATTTAGTGGTTGGCATGATGAAATGGGCGGACTACTCAGTCATTAAACACCCGGAAACTTTGAGGGTAATTGATGTTAATAAAACACCGCTACCAAATTATTTAGGCCCCTTGGGAATGCCAGGTCTGACCGCTTGGGTGGGCATGAAAAATATTGGGAAGCCGAAGGTTGGAGAAACACTTTTTGTGTCTGCGGCGTCTGGTGCGGTAGGCCAGATTGCATCCCAAATGGGAAAAATATCCGGTTGTCGCGTTGTGGGTTGTGCCGGTACTGACAAAAAAGTTTCGTATTTAATAAATCAAATGGGCTTGGATGCGGCTTTTAACCACAATGTGGAAGGAGACTACCTAGCAGCCCTGAGACGTTGTTGCCCCGAGGGTATCGATATTAATTTTGAGAACGTTGGCGGCAAGTTGCTGGAAGCGGTGCTTGAGCAGGCCAACGATAACGCAAGGTTTGTGCAATGTGGTGTTATAAGCCAGTACAACCTCCCCCATGACAAGCGCTTTGGGATAAGAAATATTGAGCACATTCACCGCAAGCGCATTCGCATGGAAGGATTCATTGTTGGTGACCATTGGGACCGATTGGACGAGTTTATCTCTGAAATGATGGTTTGGCTTAATTCAGGTGCTATCACTTATAAACTCGATATCACCAGCGGTCTTGAGAGGGCGCCAGTCGCTTTTATTGCGATGATGGGTGGCGGAAATTTCGGAAAAACGCTTGTGCAAGTCGATGATGAACCATAGATGACCCTGGTAAAATAGACACTTAAATATCACAGGTCTACCCGAGGTATTTTCATGTTAGCAGGTTTTGGTAGGTATTAAAATATACCTAGCTAAGAAGGCATACGGCATGAAGTCGATTTCTTTCTGGAGCCGTGAGGTTATTTGCATGCACAGGTGAACTAAATTAGTAAAAGATCCGTAAAGGCAAACAGACGATGATTCATTCAAACCGGGAACTTTGGGCGCACGAGGGCTACTGAGATTGGTCCATGTGTCAATAATCCGCTAAAAAGGTAGATGTGCTTATAATGGCGAGAGAAACAATTGTAGATTCAACCAAACTAGTACTAAGATAAGAACTTTAATGCGAGTAATGGTTTTTCCGCGGAGATTTATAGTAAAAAACGGAGAGATAAATGCTACCCAGAACGTTGCGTTGTCTTACCCTGTTAGGTTTTCTTTTTTTTTGTGACGGGTCCATGGCAGCAAATAGCAAACAATTTGTAGCGCACGATTTTTCGTTCACTTCTATTGAGGGCGATCCACTATCGTTATCCTCATTTTCTGGGAAGGCTGTTCTGATCGTCAATACAGCGTCACAATGTGGCTTCACAAAACAGTACGCTGATCTTCAAGAATTATGGTCTCGTTATCGTACTAAGGGTTTTGTTGTTCTTGGCGTCCCGTCAAATGACTTCGGTGGACAGGAGCCTGGCAACGAACAATCAATCAGAGACTTTTGTGAGATTACTTTTGACGTGGATTTTCCAATGACATCCAAGGCAAGAGTCAAAGGGCCAAATGCGCATGCATTTTACAAGTGGGCCGAGGATAGTATGGGATTTACTGCAAAACCTAGGTGGAATTTTCACAAGTATCTGATTTTGCCCAACGGTAAGCTGGCTGATTGGTTCTCTAGCGCAACAAATCCCGTTTCCGGAAGAGTTGTAAAAGCGGTGGAAGCGGCGCTACCAAGCGACCTGTAAGTGTCTTGGAAGATGAAAAAAACTCCCAAGGCCTCCGTATTGAAGGTGATCCCGAGAACTGCATTTTGGTTAGGGATTTGGGGTCTTTTGCCATTTGTAGCACTTGCTCTTACCATTAATTTTGGGTCACAGTCACAGCTTGTTTCCGCCACGTCGGCGCTTGTGGCATACGGAGCTGTTATTTTATCTTTTATTGGAGGCATAGACTGGGGTCGCAGTCTTTGCGGTGACTCTAAAATACCAAAGATAGAACAGTCTACGATGATGATAATTAGTAATATCCCTCCACTTCTCGGTTGGGCATCTCTCTTGATCGGCGTTGATTGGGGGTTGTTTTTATTAATACTAGGTTTTGTGATCAAATTACTGATAGATTTTAAGTTAACTAGGCAAAAAATTTATTTACCTTGGTTTTTACAACTGCGTTGCGGGTTAACTATCGTTGTCGTCTTAATTTTATCAGTGGTCATACTTCTCAAAAATGAAATCTGGTAATCTAAAAGTTTACTTGGTTACGTGTGGCACAAAAATTTCTAGGATGCTCACGTTCACTCCTGTTTTAAAGAAAAAAATAGACGCGGATCGCCCTCTTTTTCGGTTGGGTGCTTACCGCGCTTTGTGTTCGCTGCATGCTTATCCGATAGTTGCTCGAGGCTTATACTGTCAAGTAGTACCGAACCTCACCCCGTGACAAGAGTGATAGAACTTCCGACATCTGGACAAAGCTCCGCTCGCCATTTTGAGTGATTATATCGGGCTTTTAGAGAGTTATGTTACTTGCATCTGATAATAGATAGATCAGTGCAGTTATCTTCTCTTGTATGGTCACGATTAAGATTGGCAGGAAGATATCATTGGCAACCTCCCAATCCTTAAACACTGTGGGTTGATAGTTGCCGCTTTAAAATTTTTTATAGGAAGCCATAATTTGATGTCTTCTGTTCACTCGGGTTGACGGGAGTATTCCCTAAAACCTGTCATCTAGATTTTTAAGGGTACAAGTGATCAGACATCATCTGGTCTTGAATGTCGTTCTACAAAGTCTTTGAGAGCTGGCCTAAGTTGCGAAAATAAACCTGCCCAATCACCGGGGGTTGGTTGCCTAAATAAGCGAACAGTCGAGTACCATGGGCTATCTTGGCGGTCAGTCTGCCACAAAAAACCAGTGGGTCGCGACATAACTCCCCATGCGGGTTTTGCAAGTGCTCCAGCAAGGTGGAGGACTGCCGTGTCAACGGTTATTATCAAGTCCATGGCCAAGATGGCATTGGCTGTATCGGCGAAATCCGAAAAATCGTTAGCTAAGTCAATTATCCCGTGATGCTCTGGCATGGAATCTAATTCGGCTTGGCTTGGACCAACTTGCAAACTGAAAAAGTTGATATTATCGATATTTAAAAGTGGTAGAAAATTTATTAGAGGACACGACCGCTTGTGGGCTTCTGCTCGAGAGGGACTGCCGGCCCATACTAGACCAACCTTTAACCGGCCTGGCTGACTAATTAGTGTGGATGGAACTATTGTGGCTGGTGCTGAGAGGTAGGGCGTTTCTGCAGGTATGGTCTCATTTAATTTAACGTTTATAAAATTATCCTTTAGCACATGAGCTAAGCTCATCATGGGGCACGTAAGATCAATTTGCGGTGGGGCGTTGCCGTATTGAATTGTAGCATCAACTTCTGCGATTTCTTGGAATAAGCGTATTAACGGGGGGCGACACTCGACGATGATACGACCCATCAGCTTTTTGACGTGCGTTAGATATCGCGCAAACCGAATTGCATCTCCAAAGCCCTGCTCCGCGGTAATCAATAAGGTTTTACCTAGCTGGGGTTCCCCTTGCCAAGACGGAACACCAAAATCCCGAGCTTTATCGGTGAATGCAGGCGTCCGCCAGCGCCATTCATATTCCGCCCATCCTTCAGCCATTTCGCCTTTTTCAAGTAGGGCCAGAGAGAGGTTCCAATGCAGGTCTGCACTGTTAGGCTCAATTTCGATTGCGGCCCTAAGCGATTGGATGGCAGGTTCTATTTGTCCCATCATTTGAAGGGTGGCACCGCGATTACACTGTGCATCAACGTATCCGGGCCGAACAGTGAGGGATGCGTCATATGCCGCAATAGCGTCTTCGTAGCGGTCTAGCGCTTGGCGAGCATTTCCAAGATTGTATAGTTTTTCTGGATTACAGCTGTCCAGGGCTACAGCACGACTGTAATACGAATGTGCCTCCTCAAATTGTGCCACCTGCATTTTAATGTTTCCGAGATTAAAAAATGCATTCGAGTCTGCGGGGTCTAGCTTAAGAGCTTTTTCGAAGGCATGTTCGGCTTCGTTTTTATTGCCCAGCGCGAGTAATGCGTTACCCATATTGACGTGCGCAGCGCCAAGTTGGGGTGCGAGCGTCAAGGACTGTGTGCAGGCGGTAATTGCCTCGTTGTGACGGCCCTCGATATTTAATGCGCTCGCTAAATTATTCCACGTCTCCGCCTGCTCTGGCGCCAGAACTAAACCTTTTTGGAGAGCATCGATAGCCTCTGTTAATCGACCGACAGATTGAAGAGCATTTCCCATGTTGACGAAAGGTGCCGCGAATTCGGGGGCCAATGTACACGCGCGCTCCAATAATGTAAGTGCCGCATCAGTTTTCCCCGCTGTATTTAAGATAACGCCTAAAAGATTCAAAGCATCCACTTGGTTTGGCTCTTCGATGAGAATTTCTTGATATAACTCTCCTGCATCAGCCAAGTTGCCGGCTTGGTGTAGCCCGACTGCTGCTCGGAGTTTCTGGTCAATGCTCATGTGGGTGTTTGTTTTTCATGTATTGAGTAATTGTTTTTCTAAATGGGGGTGCTCGTAGTTAAATTGAAAATTAATTGCTTTGGTGAAATTAAATACCATAAAAGCTCTAAATACATGGGAGGCCTTGGGTAGGGGCTAATATCAGACCAAATACATACTTCCAACATTTTGAAATTTTTGGAATATGTTGAATAAAAAGTCACTCAGAGAATGCAGATTACCACCAACAATTCCATAAAGGTGATGAAAATGGAACCTAAAACAATCAAATGGTTGAAGAAAAATATCAAAAATCCACTGCTCCGGAGGAAAAAGCTTTTTTAAAAAATTTGTCTCTTTGATTGCCTCTTGCTGCGGGTCGTTTAAAATTTAAGTTGAGTGGGGTTATTGTTGGTTTTTCGCACTCAAGGGTTAGCGTAAGCGTAGATTGTGGCATTATTTGATATATATGAGGTGCTTATTAGGGTGGGAACATCAAGAAGTTGGTTAGTTTTGATCTTAATTGCCGTTGCCATCGTTATAGTTATTTCAGTTGGTATATTTCTCTTAACTGGTTGGTACCCTGATGTAATTGAAAGGCGGGACAAACAAATTTTTTTAACACACAGTTTCCTTTGGATCGGATTGATTTGCGCCACTTCAATCTTTTACAAACGAATAACCTTTCTTCACTCAGTCAGATACGGGGGTGTATGGATTACAATTGGGATGGGTCTGGTGTTGGCTTATAGCTTTCGACACGAGATGCAGAGTGTTGGAGAGAGGTTATATGCAGAATTGGTTCCGCATGCAGCTATATCTCATGGTGACGTTGTGGTTGTTCGCGCTGGGATGAATGGCCATTTTCTTGTTGAGGCTGACGTTGACAACACTACTGTTAAATTTCTTGTCGATACTGGTGCGAGTGATGTCGTTCTCTCTCCCCGTGACGCCAAGCGGGTGGGAATTGATTTTAGCGCCTTAGATTTTAATAAGGTCTATCAAACAGCTAACGGTTCAGTTAAAGGCGCTCCTTTCACCATTGATCGATTAACAATCGGGTCACTGACAATCGAGGATGTAAGAGCGTCTGTAAATGGTGCTCATATGAATCGGTCATTACTAGGCATGAGTTTTTTAGGGCGATTAACTGAATACCAAGTGCGGCATGGGAAGCTATTTCTACATCGCTGAAATGTTTTGTGATTAGAAAATTAGGTACCAACAACAAATTCTAACCAATATCTACCACCCCAAGTTTAATTGTTTCATTGCGCTAGCTTATGCGTTCGACGGAAACCGGTTATAGCACGCCTCTAAATACTTCGAGAAGAGTATTCTCTCAGAAAACCGTCTAAAGACCACCAGTCATTGTTTAAGAAGTATTAGCGGACACTGTTATCCGCCATCTTAATAATTTCATTAATACTTACGCCTAAATGGTCTTCGACCACGACTACCTCGCCGGTTGCTACTGCTCGATTATTAGCATGAATTTCAATGTCCTCATTTACTCCTCGATTAAGTTCCACAACGGCACCTCGACCAAGCTTCAGTATCTGGCTAATTGGCATCAAAGCTGTGCCTAGAACTGCTGTAATCTCGACCTGAACATCAAGAACTGCCTCAAGTTCTGTGGTTAAACCGAGCGAGTCCCCAATTGTTTCTGGTATTTCGTCTGCCATGGACGAACCCCCCTTTTAGCTGTGATCCAGTATTGATCTTAAAGAGTTAAACCGAGGTTAAGGATTTTTTTGAATATATCTCAGCTAAATTACGTAAATGATCTTAAGATTAGTCATAGCGTAATGAAATTCTTAAGCAATCAAATACCTCAAGCAAGTGTGCGTCGAAAATGCCGCAGTTTTTTAGCATTTTTACGAGGTTAAGAGCATAATCCCAATTTGAACCGGAGATGCCTTTAGCTCTGGATATTAAATTTGCCGAATCACTGGGACAGAGGGCCCCAGCAAATTGAGGGTGTGTACGATCTGCTATGTAAGTGCGAGCAATTACTAGGCTGTTATTCGCAAGATAAAGTGGTACGTTTGCAGGTCTGTAAGCATATCCGATCAACTCGCGCTTATCGAGGTAAGAAATGACATCTCTCATGTCTTGGGTTTCGATGCGAAATGCGGAGCCTTGGCAGTTACCGCCTTGGTCAAGTCCAACAACTAAACCAGGACAAGTGCGAGTCCCGCGGTGATGATGTGAATAAATGCAAAAAGACCGATTAAACCCGTGAAGTAATGCCGGGCATTTTTCAATGTACCTAAACCCAGGATCCCACATCAGTGACCCGTACCCAAAAATCCACTCAATATTCGGTTCTTCGAATAAAGCGCTTTTAAATTGAAGGCCTGTCGTAGCGCAAGCATTAAAAGACCTGACCAACTTTTGCTTTTTTTTATGGAAGGCCAGACCGTTATTCATGCTTTCTCAAGTGCCCGAGTAAGAAAATCCAGCCTATCCTGACCCCAAAATAGTTGATCTTCGAAAACGTAGGTTGGCGCGCCAAAAACGCCGATCTCAAGAGCCGTAGCAGAATTTTTTTGCCATAATTCTGCTATCTCTGGATTATTCTGTCCAGCAGTATACAACTTTGCTCCATCAAACCCACATTCGTCCGCAACTGCGAGCATCGTTTCCTTGTCCGCGATGTCACGTTGTTCTCTCCAGACAGCACTCAAAAAGCCACTAACTAATGGACCGCAATCTAGACCACTTTGCTGTGCGGCAAGAACTATAGTTGCCGCTAATTTTTCATCAGTTGGAAAAAATGCTGGCTCTAGATTAATAGGAATGTCGAGATAGTTGCTCCATCTAATTAATTCCTGCATTCTATTGTTCCGTCGCGAAGGTGCTCGTTTTGCGAGAGGCAAGCCCCCAGTTTTTGGAAATACCTCCCCTAAATTTATGGGTTTATAATTGATGGTCGCTCCAAACCGAGTCGCTATTTGGTTTAGGCGCTTGTCTCCAAAGTAAGTCCAGGGTGAGATTAAACATAGATAATAATCAATAGACATGTTCATGTGAATAAACTCCGAATTAGTAAAAAAACCACACCCCACCAGAAGTTTCAGGAAGAATTGGTGACAAATTTTTAAAAAACTAACACAAATCTAAGAGATAATTAAACCGCGGCATAAACAAGATTAACCAGCTAAAAAAGTTTCTTAACGCATGGAATATATTAGTAAGAAGTACCTTCCCGCAAGTGAGTTCAATTCTAAAATAAGGATGGAATAAAAAAGAGAGGTACTGATTGGGAAAAGTGCGGTTTGAAATGGGGTAGGGCTGAGGATCATGCTGCATGAACCGCTCGAGGATGAGTACATTTATGAGGTTTCTTTGTACAACAAGTTAGTGCGACCCTTCGTAAAGGAAAAGCACAGTCATGAAGATTTGAACTATAGTTGGGCTGATACACAGCTGCATTATGTTGTCGGGGCTGACTAGGCCGCGGCTGAGCGTCTAGTACGTGAGCGCTATCTGGAATCGGCAGAGTTCATTATTCTGGGTGTAAAGCGCACCTGTATTTGAGACTATGGAGGTATCTATGGCCAGCAGGGCCTGAACAGAAATAGCAGTTCGCTTGCTTTTTGAATTTTAGATTATGTCTCTGCCCCCCCGTTCACTTGTAAAAGCTGCCCATTTATGAACGCTCCTTTATCTGATGCCAACAGGCTCACTATACCTGTAATTTCATCTTCCGTTCCCGCTCTCCCAATTGGCACGCGCTTTGCCGTTTCAGCGATATGCGCCGTTGTGGCGGCATTATTGTGAGTACCAGTAATTGGGCCCGGCGATATGATATTTGTTGTTATTCCGTCTGAGCCAAACTCTTTAGCGAGGGATTTTGTTAATCCCCATGCACCGTGTTTTGCGACAGAAACATGAGCCCTCCCATTGTATCCATGAATAGCATTCATGCCAGCAAAGTTAATAATTCGGCCCCAATTATTTGCGATCATCCCGGGTAACACGCCGCGCGCCAACCAGAAGGCAGCTTGCATGCCGACATTCAATACTCGATCCCACTCCTCTTCCTCCATCTCTAGAAACGGACTAGCAGGTCGAATTGCAGCATTGTTGACTAAAATATCAATAGAACCAAAATTTGCGATTCCAGAGCGGAGAATTTCATGGCACGCATTACGCTCGCCAACATCACCCATGGTGACGAGGCTATTGACACCAAAATCCCGCACAGCGTCCGCTGTTTTTTTGCAGGCACCTGAGTTGGATGAGCCATTAATGATTACATTATAACCATCTTTTGCCAAAGCTAATGCACAAGCTTTACCAATGTTGCGGCCTGAGCCTGTAATCAAAGCCGTGCGTTTTCCATTCGTCATAAAGCCTCCTTAAAAATCCAATTTTTTAGTTAGGTCCGCAATTAATGGAGACCGTAATTGTACGATTATTTTGTTTATGAACAATTTTAACCGCTGGGTACAGAAGACAATGGTCGATAACCACCTAAATGGTTGGAACTAAGCGAACGGGGTTCCGGATAGGGTAATAATTGAATAACATGGACGTTCAAATTCTGCTCCATTTAAATTAACTTTGCTCACGTGCTATTTTTCGCTCTTAATTTTAGAATCTCGGCATCTCGAAGTTCTTTGCGTTTAACTTTGCCCGTAGCCGTCAACGGCAGTTCTGATATAAACTCAACCGCACGTGGGTATTCGTGTGGGCTTAAACGCGTTTTGACAAAATCTTGAATATTTTTCTCCAACTGGGGACTCCCATTTTGCCCCCTAGCGAGTTTAATAAAAACTTTAATGTATTCTGTTCGTATAGGGTCGGGAATGCCAATCGCAACGGCCAGAGCAACGGCATCATGTTTGGTCAAACAATCTTCAATCTCACCGGGCCCTACACGATAGCCTGCAGTTGTGATGACATCGTCAGCGCGACCAATAAACCGGAAGTATCCATCCTCGTCTTTTATTGCTTTATCCCCCATTCGCCACCACCCGTTAGTATATTTCTGATTTGTTGCCTTCATGTCATTCCAATAACGGAGTAAAAGCACAGGGTTTGGGCCCTTAAGAGCTACTTCCCCCTCCAGTCCAGGCCCAAGTATCGTGCCATTTTCGTCAATAACCTCGACTGAGTGACCCGGTGCTGCGCGCCCCATGTGGTTAGGTTTAACTTCCATAATTTTTTGACAATTAGTTACGATAAGATTGCATTCGGTTTGGCCGTAAAATTCATTGAATGTGATACCGAGAGCCTCTCGACCCCAATCAAGAAGCTGACCACCCATCGGTTCCCCTGCGACTGCGACGGAGCGGAGTGAGGTGCCAAAATCTGGAATATTGGGGACTTGACGCATAAGCTTGAGCGCCGTAGGTGGCATGAAAGTATTGCGAACATTGTACCGAGCCATCAAGTGTAACGCTTCTTCTGGATCGTATTTCTCAGGTCGATAAGCTAGATTAGTCACTCCATGATGCCAAGAACACATAAGGCAATTCATCATGCCGCCAATCCAAGCCCAATCTGCAGGTGTCCACATTAAATCTCCGGGCTGCGGAAGGAAATCGTGAAACATCTCCATCCCAGTAAGATGTCCAAACATTGTCCGGTGTGCATGCAGTGCCCCTTTTGGGTTTCCTGTTGTTCCAGAAGTGTAGCAAATAAAGGCGGGTTCGTGGGAGAGAGAATCGACAGGGATCAAATCGTCATGCGCCATATCCATGGCAGACCAAAAATCTATGAAAGCATCGCTATCCCGCCCTATGCCGACAACAAGAATAGTCTCTAGCTCTGGTAAATTATCACGTATAATTTCGAGTTTGTGAATTTGAGTTGTGTCGGTGATCAACATACGTGCGCCCGAGTCTATCAGTCGAAATTTAAGAGCATCCTCGCCGAAAAGGGTGAACAGCGGAATGGAAATGGCACCCATCTTCCATGC
Organism: Magnetovibrio sp.; assembly: GCA_002690705.1. GTDB lineage: Bacteria > Pseudomonadota > Alphaproteobacteria > Rhodospirillales > Casp-alpha2 > TMED8. The sequence continues at coordinate 83,232 of NZFO01000005.1, forward strand.
AGCAATATGCGCTATGGCCGCTTCAACTGATTGACCCAAGAAGATACCAAGCCTGTCACCCCGCGAGACGTTCTTAGCAATCATCACATTGGCGAGCTTATTTGAGAGTGTTTTGAGATGTTTGAACGTGTAAATGATATCCTTGCCGTTAGGATCGGCAACTATCAAGCCCGGTTTGTTAGGGGTCGCGGCCGCATGTTTATCACAAACGTCGATACCCATGTTAAACTTGTTTGGAATATTCCATGAAAACTGTGAATAGACGTCCTCGTAGGTCTCAGCTTGGAGGAGCACGATGCGTTTATCTCCCTTTGTAGTTAAATATTTGCGTCTACATATTATTTCTGTTGTGAAGTGATACCAATTTGATTCTTTAATACGTAGTTCTGATAGTACTCAACTATCTGTTTTAGTCGGACTCGCCTTCAGCTTCCCCCTCAAAAAATTTAATAGCATCTGCGCCTTTTAATAACGCTCCATCAAAACCTTGTGCAATAAGCCCATAGACGTAAGAGTCAGTGTTCCCGGAAATAAGTTTTTGCCAGCCTGGACGCCAAAACTCGACGTTGTAGCGGTCTGGGTCTTCTCGCAACGGTGCATTTATAAATAAAGGAAAACCTTCACCCCAATTATTGCGCCAATAATATGCGTAACTAGCAGCCGAGCCGATATCTATTTGCGCTAAAGCCAGACGCTTCGCGCCGACCTTTTTATATTTTAGTGTTTCGACAGCTTGGCGACTTAACGGTTTCCGGCGGTGGAATATATCAACCACTACCATATCATAATTATTATCATGCATTTTTAGCGCGAACTCGGACTCCTGCCCGAACGCTTGTGAGTTCGCGATAACCGCGAAGTTTTTTACCTGGGACAAAGATAAAATTGATCCCGCATTTTCATCTGATGGAACTGTTGGGTAGTCCGGTAGACTTGATATATCATCAAACGGAAGGTCGCTGATTAGCGGGATGTAACCGAGTTTTAATGACTTTTTGGTCACCGTATCAATACGTGATTTGTTTTTGCTAACATCCAATGTAAAAATTTTTAATCCGCTCCGTTTGGCCGTGGCGACGCGATCCAACATGGTCGTCTGCTTGTTAGTAGGAGTAGGTTGACCCCGACGTTTGATATCGAGGAAAAGCCCTTGCGCCAGAATACCATCAATAGACCTAATGTATGTACGTGCAGGTGAGGTATTAGTCTCTTCGATGTCATCACGCTTTATCAATAAGTCGAGCCCATCTTGCACGATAATAATGAAACCGGGTTTCTTTTGTCGCGCATATTGAGATATTGATTGAATGAATTTCCGCATTTCGTCGCGGAAGTCAATCAGTTCTTCGGCCGGGCTTGTAGGCGCTGGCTCATCGGGTTTTCTGTCACGGCCTTGAATACGCACTCGTCCTGGCCCACCCTCCTTTCCCTTAAAAATTCCGGGTAACTCTAAGTCTTTCACCTGAGCAAAAGTGGCCTCCGGTGAGGATCCTATGATAAGTGCGACTAGGTATATTGTGCGAAAATAAAGGACCGGCCGAATCATATTTTTAATCATTAAATCTTCATGGTGCATATTGCCAAATACCGCTGTTAAAAAATATTAACTTTGTCGACCATGGATTAGAAGCGCGAATTGAGGTTTGCTGCTTAATGGACTAACTAATTGGGCATAGAAAATTTTAAATCGTTATGGCAGGCCTGTATATCAATTCCGCTCTTGCAAATTAAAAAATCTGACGTAAAAAATTTTGGTGCAGTTTAAATCCATTTTTGAATAGCTTGCATTAATTTTCTGGTTTGATGTGCCCACGACATACTCGCCATTGATAATGCACCATTCTCAGCTCGGTAACGAGATTCTTCCCTGTTTTGATAGACGAATTCTAATTGCTCTACGATCTCCTCTACTCTACTTTCTCGCCACATTTCATGGGGGCTTGTCTCCGATGTAACAACGGCTTGGTCTAAAAGTGGAAAACAGTTATCAGCCATTAAGAGATCTAAGTGACCAGTATTGGCCGATAGAATTGTGGGTATCCCACACGCCATTGCCTCCATAGCAACTAAATTTGTGCCGCCCTCGCATCGATTCGGGAACACCGCAACATCCATATCGTGGAGAATTTCAGGCATCATACTGTTTGGCACCCAGCCGAGGTCAACAAAAGCACTCGGATCGACTCCATTTGCCGCTGCCCAATTTTCAATGTTAATCTCCCCATTAAGTCCAATTTCAGGATCGCTTGATATATGGGTGGAATTTATCATGCCTAATGCGCTTCCAGGCCAAGCATTGCGCCACGAGGTAATCAGAAGGGCATCCGGATGGTGAGTATGAAAAGCCTTAAAGGCTGCCAGAACTATATCTTGACCTTTGCGCAGTTCGAGTTTACCTCCTGAAAATATGGTAAAGCGTCCCTCGTAATTACCACTTGTTATGCCTGGCTTAAAAATATCTGTATCGATACCCTGAGAGATATACTCGATATTTGTAATACCATTTGACCGGGCATAGTCTCTGTTCCACGATGATCCTGCCAAAATGAGTTCGTAATCCTGAGCTCGCTGGCGCGCAATATCATCGATGTTGCCTTCCTCGAAAAAGATGAAACCAATGTTTTTTTGACCCCGTATTCTATCCCTGCATCTAAAACCATTCGCCAAAGCGTGAAGAATGGGTACGCCATTCACACTGACTTTTTGATTTCCTGCCCGATCTATAACACCAGTTTGTACTTGCTTTTGCTCATCGATCAGAGGCTGAAGTTGGATCATTTTTTCCGCTGAAACATTTTGGAAGTGAGGCTTGCTGAAAAGTAAGGGTTTTGTGTCAGTAAGCGATATCAAATTGACTACCAGATTGAGTCCGAAAATTCCCCAACCATGGGTGTCACTGAGCTGCCAAGTAATGCCAAGACGCTTATTGTCCATGATAACCTAAGATTAACGATCTTTAGAGTTGCGGCAACCGTGCTTAACAACCTGTTTAAAATAATATTAGTTTAATGGTCTACGCCTTGTTAGTCGTGGCAGTGCGCGTTAGTTTCGTATCCCGAGGGGGGATAATCCTTGGACCAATCTTCAACTACCTTCGTACCGAGCGCCTGCCCACATGATTGCCCGAGTACTTGTGCGCTTGAGATTGAACGTCTTGATGCAAATACTATCGGCAAAGTACGGGGTGCGAAAGATAATGATTATACCCTTGGTGTGGTTTGCGCGAAAGTTGCTGCTTATAGAGAACGCGGTCATCATCCTGATAGACTGGGAAAGCCTCTTCGCCGCGTAGGTCCAAAAGGGGACGGGAAATTTCATGAAATTTCGTGGGATGAAGCGCTTGACGAGGTAGTTTATAATTTCAAAGCAGTTGAGAAAAAATTTGGACCGGAGACTATCTGGCCATACGATTTTGCAGGCACGATGGGGCTTCTACAACGTGACGGCATTCAGCGCCTTCGTAACGTCATGAATTATTCTAATATGGACCCGACCATTTGTGTCCCGTTGGGGGCAAACGGTTGGCTCGCGGGATGTGGCACGGTGCTTGGTGTTGACCCAAGGGAAGTGATTGAGTCTGACTTAATAATCATTTGGGGAGGAAATCCCGTTTCTACCCAAGTCAATTTTATGACCCATGTGGCGCGTGCGCGAAAGGTAAGAGGGACCAAACTTGCTGTTATTGACGTGTATAGAACCCCCACAGCTGAGGCAGCTGATCTATTTTTACCGCTGCGGCCCGGGACGGATGGCGCGCTTGCGTGCGCCATGATGCACGTATTGTTTGAGGAAAACTATGCTGATCGGGATTATATGCGAAAATATACCGACTATCCGAGCGACTTGGAAACCCATTTAGCTGAGCGAACGCCAGCATGGGCATCCACCTTAACCGGTATTCCGGAGCAGGATATAATAAACTTTGCTCGCTTATACGGCCAAACGGACCGCAGTTACATTCGTGTTGGGTATGGATTTTCAAGAAGTCGCAATGGCTCGTCTAATATGCATGCAGTTAGTTGTTTGCCCGCTGTTACAGGTGCTTGGCAGCACAAGGGGGGCGGGGCAATGCATACTAACCGCTCTCTTTATAATAAAATTGACCAGACTCTAATAAAAGGCCTCGATGCTGCTAACCCTGAGGTTCGGGCACTGGACATGTGCCGGATTGGGGCGATATTAAACGGAGAAGAGGATAGCCTTTTGGGTGGGCCGCCAGTAACGGCCATGTTTATACAGAATGTAAATCCAGCAGATGTTGCCCCAGATACTAAACGCGTCGTTGAAGGTCTTGCTCGAGAAGATCTTTTCACATGCGTACATGAACAGTTTATGACCCACACAGCTCAATTTGCTGATATAGTATTGCCCGCAACAATGTTCTTTGAACATGAAGATTATTATCGTGGAGGCGGACATATGTATCTCCAAGTGCATCGAGCTGTGGTAAGTCCTTTTGATGAGTGTCGTTCCAACCACGATGTCATCTGCCAACTTGGTCAACGGTTAGGGTCCGAGCACCCTGGATTCTATATGTCCGCTAAAGAGTTGATTGACGATAGCTTGTGTCGAACGGGCCTGCCTGGATTTGAAGAAGCTGCCAATCGGAGATGGCTTGATATGAGCTTGCCGTGGGAACAAAGCCACTATCTTCAAGGCTTTGGTCATGCTGATGGAAAATTTCATTTTGCACCAGATTGGGCAGCCATTGGCTCAGACTACGAAATAATGCCACCCCTCCCTGATCACCTCGCTAATATAGATGAATCAACAGATGAGAAACCGTTTAGGTTAGTCGTGCCTCCGGCAAGACGTTTTTTGAACTCAACTTTTACTCAATCACCGTCAAGCCGTAAAGCAGAGAACCGACCATACATTTTGATGAATCGAGAGACGTGTGCACAAATGAAATTTGTCGAGCATCAGATGTTACGAGTTGGTAATGAGCAAGGCGAAATTCAGGTGCCATTGCGTCCGTCTGATAGTTTGCGCGCGGATACAGTCATCATTGAGGGTATTTGGCCAGGCAAAGATTTTCTCGGTGGCTTGGGTGTTAACGTTTTAACTAGTGCAGACCGAGGTCCGCCGGGTGGAGGTGGCGTGTTTCACGATACCTCCGTATGGGTGAGGGCATTATAATGGGAATGTTGGCTCTCAGGTCGGGATCTAAACGTGCAAAGTCCAAGTCACGCGCAAGGGTTATTGTTGTTGGAAACGAGAAAGGTGGCAGTGGCAAATCTACTGCAGCTATGCACCTCATTGTTGCTCTTCTACAACAGGGCAGGTCGGTCGCAAGTATAGATGTAGATGCGAGGCAAGGTACGTTATCGCGTTATGTTAAGAACCGTGAAAAATTTATTAAAACCGCATCCCGCGATATCGGTATGCCTCAACATTTTACGGTAGACCCTTCGAGAGAAACAGTATCTGAGCAAGAGCGTGATCACGAATTAGAGCGACTAGAATTACTAATTGAAGGTGCTTGGATTAATCACGATATTGTAATCATAGACACGCCGGGCAGTGCAAGTGCACTGTCCCAGTTGGCACATTCATACGCGGATACCCTGATAACCCCGATTAACGATAGTTTGGTAGATTTTGATGTTCTGGCGCACGTTGACGGGACACGCTTTTCTATAAAGGGACCTAGCCATTATGCGGAAATGGTATGGGAGCAAAAAAAAATTCGCACCGATCGGGATGGTGGTGAAATCGATTGGATCGTCATGCGAAATCGTTTGTCGAGTTTGGATGCGCAAAATAAACGTGAGATGGAGCGGCTCGTTCGGGAATTGTCAGAGCGTATTCGATTCCGAGTTGTTCCAGGATTTGGCGAACGTGTCATTTTCCGTGAGTTATTTCTGGTGGGTTTGACGATCCTTGATCTGAAGGATGCGGCTGGTCCGCGAGCGCTCAGTCATTCGCATAATGCCGCGCGGCAAGAAGTTTTTACAATCCTTAACGCCATCGGCTTACCAGCAGGTGGTAAGACTAAAGATGTGTGAGAAAAATTCTTTGCGGCTCCAATGGTGACTCAACAATGGACGCACTATATCTGATAATAGCGCTAACAATTCTTCGCGAGTCCAGTTATGAGTAAGCCGTCAAATATAGTTAATAGATCCAAGATTGGAGAAGTGGATTCTTTTTTGGATAGGCTCGCCTCTTTTCACAATCCTTCACAAAAGCGGCCTGCGGGCAGGTTGATGATCGCACTTGACGCCACAGCCAGCCGCCAAGCTACTTGGGACCGTGCAGCGCACCTACAAGCTGAAATGTTTCAAGTCGCCAGTTCCCTCGGTGGTTTAGATATTCAGCTAGCTTTTTTCCGGGGATTCGGGGAATTTAAAGTCAGCCAATGGACAAATAATACGGATGAATTGTCTCGTTTGATGACCTCGGTTACCTGCCTTGCTGGAGAAACGCAATTACTAAAGGTTTTGAAACATGCGCGAAACGAAGTAAAAAAAAGTAAGATTGATGCGTTGGTTTATATCGGTGACAGCTTCGAAGAGGATGTGGACGTAGTCGGTCAGGTAGCCGGTGAGCTTGGCATCCTCGGATTACCATGTTTCATGTTTCAAGAGGGCGGGGATCCGTTGACCACATTTGCCTACGAACAAATAGCACGCCTATCTGCGGGCGCATTCCAGCGCTTTGATGCATCCTCAGCTGGAACATTGTTGCGCCTTCTTAAGGCAGTCGCCGTCTTCGCATCCGGTGGAAAAAGAGCTCTGTGCGATCATGCAGACCAAACAGGGGGGGAAGTTAAATTGGTTGTTGATCAGATGTTTGGTAAACGGAGCAACTAGATGCTTCCTTATGTAATCCTTGGTGTAGCAATCGTGGCGGGATTGTTACTAGCTGGCCGATGGTTTGCGTCGGCTAATGCTAAGACATTGATCAAGTTCTTTAAGTGGGGTTTAATTGGATTGGTCGGCGCTATCGCAATTTTTTTTCTGATCTCAGGCCGAGTCGGTTGGGCTTTCGCAACAATTCCGGCGCTAATTCCATGGTTATTCAGGGTTCGAAGTGCAGCTCGAATGGCAAAGACATTTTCGCGAATGGCAGATGCTGCGAGGGGTGGTCGAAGACATGACGAGATATCGGAAGTCTCCACCAACTATGTAAATATGGTTTTAGATCATGCAAGCGGCAGGATGACGGGAATTGTCACTGCAGGAAAATATAGCGGTCAACGCATTGAGGATATGAACATTACAGTTTTGATGGAGCTATGCAGTGATTGTCAAGATGACGCGGAAACCGTGCGTTTATTGGAGGCTTATCTCAATCGTGAATACCCCGATTGGCGGAGAAGCGGCGAGGGGGCATCATACGATTCAAACTCAGGTCTGGCGCCGAGTGAAATGGAGTATAGTGAGGCTTTGCGAGTTTTGGGTCTTGATTCTACGGCTAGTGCTAATGACATCAAGGAAGCATATCGTCGTTTGATAGGTACGCTACATCCTGATCACGGTGGCTCTGATTATCTTACGTCACAGATTAACCGAGCTAAAGATGTCCTTCTCAAAGAGAATTCATGAATAACCATCGAATAAGCGCGTAAAACAGGCATGAATTTGCAATGATCAAAGTAATGAAACCACGTTGGCTTTTGAGTTTTTGATGCTGTAAGCCACAGTCTTACCAATACAAAATCATGAGCAATAGCGATCCAAGTTCACTGATTTATGCCAAATCAATTTTAATAGACCGAGCTTTTGAGATAAATTTTTCTTGTAAATATTTGCTTATGGCGTGGTGAGAAAAATTGAGTTCAAAAGCAAAAAATGCGGGGTTCTGAACCAATAAGACCGTCGGTGTCCCGTATATTGCGGTGTCAGGCAGCATGTGGCACAAAGGCGTCGCGTGTTTGTTTTTACTGGCACGGGCTTTTCGTGAGGGCGTACAAATGGTTAATCCTGTTCGTAAAGCAGTTTTTCCGGTAGCGGGTCTTGGGACCCGCTTTCTTCCTGCTACGAAAGTAATGCCAAAGGAAATGCTGACAATAGTCGATAAGCCTCTTATTCAATACGCTGTTGAAGAGGCAATGGACGCTGGGATAGATGAGTTTGTGCTTGTAACTGGTCGAGGCAAGCATTTAATGGAGGACCATTTTGATCATGCGTACGAGTTAGAGGCAATCCTTGCTGAGCGAGGAAAAGAGTTGGAACTAGAAGCGGTTGAGCGTGTGGCGCCGGATCCTGGTAAAATGTCTTACACGCGTCAACGCCGGCCGCTTGGCCTCGGTCACGCGGTTTGGTGTGCCAGGCAATTCATTGCTGGTGAACCGTTTGCAGTTCTTCTTCCGGACGATTTAGTTCAGGCCGATCAGGGGTGTTTGCGTCAAATGGTCACAGCGTATGGGGAGGTTGGAGGTAACATTGTTGCTGTCGAAGATGTGCCGCGCGAACACACTGATCGTTATGGGATACTGGATGTTGCAGAGGATGATGGGCGTTTGGCCCGTGCGCGAGGCGTAGTCGAGAAACCAGCTCCCTCTGACGCACCCTCCACGCTCTCTATAATAGGCCGCTACATCCTCCAGCCTGAAGTATTGGAATATTTGAACCGGCATGAAACGGGTGCTGGCGGTGAAATTCAGCTAACCGATGCAATAGAGAATACGGTGATGGATATCCCTCTTCATGGCTTACGTTTCAAGGGAAGACGTTTTGATTGTGGAACAAAAATCGGATTTGTCGCTGCAAATGTGGCTTTTGCATCGGCACGAGAGGAGCTGCGCAGCGAAATTCGTGCGGAACTGCTGGGAATTGACTGAGCAAGATTTTTAACATGTGGTTGGAAAGGAACTTGTTACCATGCGAGTAGCCATGATTGGCACTGGGTACGTTGGACTGGTGTCCGGCGCATGTTTTTCTGAATTCGGTGTTGATGTCACATGTGTTGATAAGGACCAAGTTAAAATCGATATGCTCGAGGATGGCAGGATGCCAATTTATGAACCTGGTCTGGAAGAATTAGTTATTAAAAACGTTGCGTCTGGACATCTTTCCTTTACGACCGATTTAAAAGAGGGAGTTCATGGAGCTGATGCGATATTTATAGCTGTTGGTACGCCCAGCCGCCGCGGAGATGGTCATGCTGATTTGTCATATGTTTATGAAGCTGCGAGGGAAATCGCCGAAGCCCTTCGGGACTATACGGTGGTTGTGACCAAATCTACCGTGCCTGTCGGAACTGGGCGTGAAGTTGAGCGAATTATTGCAGAAACCCGTCCAAACTTAGAGTTTGATGTGGTATCAAATCCTGAGTTTTTGCGTGAGGGTTCGGCCATAGAGGATTTTATGCGTCCAGACCGCATCGTTATTGGAACGAAAAGTGACCGAGCGCAGGAAATAATGCGTCAGCTTTATCGACCACTTTATTTAATCGAAACACCTATCGTTTTTACCTCGCGTCAGACGTCTGAACTAATCAAATACGCCGCGAATACCTTTTTGGCGACTAAGATTACTTTTATAAATGAGATTGCTGATTTATGTGAGCTGGTGGAGGCAGATGTTCAAGATGTAGCGCGAGGTATAGGACTTGATGGTCGTATTGGTCGAAAGTTTCTCCACGCAGGGCCGGGCTATGGTGGTTCATGTTTTCCGAAAGACACCTTAGCATTGGCGCGAACCGCCCAAGAAGCGGGCCGCCCCCTCCGGATTGTCGACACGGTTGTAAAGGTCAATGCTGACCGCAAAACTCAGATGGCGGAAAAAATAATTGCTGCTTGTGGGGATGATATATCGAGTAAAACGATCGCTATCCTAGGTGTGACATTTAAACCTAATACTGATGATATGCGAGAATCACCAAGTATTGATATTATCGCAGGGTTGCAAAGGGCGGGAGCCAAAGTCCGAGCTTATGATCCCGAAGGTATGCAAGAAGCGCAGACCTTATTAGATAATGTGCAATGGTGTGACGATGCTTATCAAGCGATGGCTGGTGCCCATGCTGTCACCATTGTTACTGAATGGAATCAATTTCGTGCATTGGATTTACAGCGAATGAAAGAAGTAATGAGGTCTCCAATAATAGTTGATCTAAGAAATATCTATAACCCGTCTGAAATCGCCGAGGCAGGTTTCAGGTATTATAGTGTTGGTCGCGCGGCGACGGGCTGTGCCGACTGATGGTAGAGAGTCGCACGCTGCACCCCAGCATATTAAGGGAGTATGATATTCGTGGAGTTGTCGGAGATACGCTCTACCCTTCTGACGTTGAATCCATTGCGCATGGCTTTGGGTCTGCCCTCGCTGAAAATGGCGGTAAAAAAATTGTCATAGGTTATGACGGCAGGCTGCACTCTCCCGAGCTTGAAGCTGCTGCTGTTAGAGGTTTGATGGCGTGTGGATTGCATGTGATTAGGGTGGGTTGTGGCCCGACACCAATGTTATATTTTGCTACTCACTATTTTGAGGTTGATTCGGGAATGATGATTACTGGTTCCCATAACCCACCAGAGTACAATGGGATAAAGATGGTCTTTCAGGGCAAAGCTTTTTTTGGGGAGGATATAAAAACCCTTGGCAAGAGGATAGCGGCCGGAAAATTTATCCAAGCAGACGGTTATGAAGAAAGTCGTAATGTATTAGCAGACTATGTGGCGCGAATCGTCGAGGGTTACTCTGGTCTTGGCGACTTAAAAATTGCGTGGGACCCGGGTAATGGGGCGGCTGGTGACGCGACTCGGGCCTTAATGCAATTATTACCGGGCACTCACGTTGCAATTAATACTGATATCGATGGTACTTTTCCAAATCATCATCCAGACCCGACGGTAGAACAGAATCTTGAGCAATTAAAATTATTAGTAGCTGAAGAAGATTGCGATCTCGGTATTGCATTTGATGGCGATGGCGACCGGATTGGAGTTCTTGATAACAAAAGCAGGGTTATTTGGGGCGATCAACTCTTGGTAATTCTGGCCCGTGATGTTCTTGCGGACGAACCGGGGGCGACGATTATCGCAGATGTCAAAGCGGGCCAATTATTTCAAGATGAAATTACTAGGTTAGGCGGAGTTCCTCTGATGTGGAAGACGGGGCACTCTCACATCAAGAGTAAACTAGCTGAAGTGCGGGCTCCACTAGCCGGAGAAATGAGCGGCCATATTTTTTTTAAACATCGGTACTATGGATTTGACGATGCACTCTATAGTGCGGTGCGATTGATTAGCGTCATTGCCAGTAGCTCGAGTAGTTTGGCGGAAATCAGTGATAGCTTGCCACTTTATATCAACACACCTGAAATTCGGTTTGATTGCGCGGATGACCGAAAATTTGCGGTTGTTAACGAAGTAAGAACGCGTATCTGTGCTAATGGTAAAATCAGGGTGAATACGATTGACGGTGTGCGGGTTGAAACCACTGACGGTTGGTGGTTGTTACGGGCTTCAAATACGCAAGCTGTTTTGGTCGCGCGATGCGAATCCAATACCAAGAGGGGGCTGAAGCGGCTCAAGGATGAATTGGCCCGACAAGTTCGATTGAGTGGAATTATCCCACCACCGATCTAGGCCCTCCGATACCAGCTGAGTTTAATAGGTATTAGCTGCCAATTGCATGCCACGGACACGCAATTCCATGCAATCTCGCGATTTTTGTTTCAGCGCTCGGCAAGCGGCGTATGCTGCACGCTTAGCCAGTCCTTGAATCCGGGCGCGATAAAGCTTCGTTCCTCTGCGTGTTTTTAGGGGCACAACTTTAATAGAGCCCTCTGCGAGGTGCTGCTTAACCAGCTGGACTGCAGCCCGCGCTGAGTTGAGCGCTTGCGAATAACGCACATAAGCCCCTACTTGGACGCCCCATGACCCACCCGGGGGAATCTTTTTAGAGAGCTGGGGGATCAATGCCGGCTTCTTTGGGATTGACTTCTTTTTTACCCTTAGGCTTGAGAGTTTAGATTTAGTATCGATAATTGAGAACCCTTTATTTAACAGCCTTGTCATTATGCGGTTACGTTGACGAGAATCACGACCGCCAAATACAACCCCTACAAGCCTCGTTCCTTTGCGCTGGGCTGACGCTACTAAATTGTAACCGGCAGCTCTGATGTATCCAGTCTTGATTCCATCTACCCCCTCGTAGGTGGTAAGAAGCTTATTGTGGTTCTTAAAATTTTGGTTTTTGTATCGGAAATGTTTGGTTTTGAAATAGGGATAATAACGACCATGTTGATGAATGAGTGCACGCGCTAATCTAGCCATATCACGTGCAGTACTCATTTGCCCACGATTCGGCAATCCCGAAGCATTTCGGAAAGTTGTGCGTGTCATTTTTAACTGACGGGCTTTTGCAGTCATCATGAGTGCAAAATTACGTTCACTGCCGCCTAGATTTTCTGCAATCACTGTGGCAACGTCATTGGCGGATCTGGTAATAAGGGCCATAACAGCGTTCTTTACCGAGATAGTTTGACCACGCCTCAAGCCCAAGCGGGATGCTGGTTGGCGTTCAGCTCGTGAAGATACTTTCAACTTCGTAGCTAGTGTCCATTCACCAACATCAAGGGCTTCAAATACTAGAAACAACGTCATCATCTTTGTCAGAGATGCAGGGTAGTTTCTTGTATCCGCATTGGTTGCGTGCAGGACTTGGCCGCTATTGGCGTCAATGACTATACTTGCATACTTTGCTTCACTTGTGGTCGACCATGCTACCATCCAGTATCCCACAGCCATGAGAAGAGCGCCAATGCGTATTGTGCTATTTGATGAAGTCCAGTTACGAAGGCTTGTTTGTGCGAATGTCAAAATTCTCATTACCCTGTAATTTTGAGAAAAGCCCCAGTTATATCCTATCAAAATATTATCCTTAAAGGCCCCCATATTAATTAAATCAAAAAATAGATTCCTGAATATAAATAGTATCAGGGCGCTGTTGTCCCGAGTCCATTCCTTTGGTAGCAACCCGCGTATGAATAAACGATTAACTAACCATCGGTTCTGTTAACTTTTTAAAAAAATTTGTCCTTTTTGACTTATATTGGGACCCAATAATAAACTCTCAGGCGCATTGGACATTAGGTAATTTTTATTTTAACACAGGCTATATTGCCCGCAATTGATTAAATCTCAGGATCCAATGGAGAGGGAAGATGATGGCACAGAAAAAACCCGAGACTAAGTCTAGGAAAAAAATCATAATGCATACAACCGATTTGGCTAATGTGCTCGCCGACAAAGCGGTTAAAAAATATGTGGAAGCAAAGACTTTAGAAAATTAGCAAACCACTGCTGCGTTAAAAGAGGGTGGTGATCCTACTAACCAGTGTAAAGAGGCCGTCACATTCGAAAAAGCTAATGTTCGAGCGATGGCTGAGGCAAATACTATTTTTTTCAGAGTTATCCATCAGGTAAGCGAGGCATCATTCAAAAATGTTCAAAACGCATTGCAAGATAACGCAAAAGCCACGAATCAGTCGTATAACTCAAAAACTGCTCAGGGCGTCTTCAGGATACAGAACGATTTGGTAAAACCATCGTATCAAAAAGCTATAATCGATGGTCAGCGCATTTCTGAGATGACCGTAAAACCTACAGAAACTGCCGTTGCTCCAATATATGAGTGAGCGAACGCCGCGGTTAGGCAAATAAGGAAGTAGCGCTCTGCTTTAGGTGTTGCTCTCAACGCCGTCTAGGGTGCCTACAATGGAACCTATTGTGATAAACTTAACTTGTCGCACCAGTTTTTGTCGAGTGACCGTTGTCAAGTCCGGCTTATTAGGTCAACGTGACGTATCATGAAACTAACTTTAACTTGCTGGAATTATGACCGGGTTCAGCCACTGTTGGATGGTAGTATAAAAATCCCCGGTATCGAATTGGATTGCAAGATCTCATACCCATCAAAAATATTTTCTAAAGCGTTTACCGAAGCGCCTTTTGACATTTCAGAACTGTCCGCTTCGAGTTACATAATGCAGCACGCAAAAGGCGAATGCGCCTACATAGCATTGCCAATTTTTGTGTCACGCGCCTTTCGTCATGGAGGATTTTATATTAATACTCATAAGGGCATTTCTGAGCCGATTGACTTGGAGGGAAAACGTGTTGGTGTGCCAGAATATCAGATGACCATGGCGCTATGGGCGCGCGGATTACTTGCAGATGAGTATGGTGTCAATACGGAAACACTTATCTATCGCACAGGTGGCACCAATGCGCCGGGACGTAAAGAACGCCTTGTACTGACTTTGCCAGACCATATCGACATTAATCCTATTTCCGAAAGTCAGACATTAAATTCGTTGCTAGTCTCTGGAGAGTTGGATGCGGTCATCGCCCCGTCCCCGCCACTGGCATTTACGGATGGTGTACCGGAGGTACAGCGCCTTTTCCCCGAGGTAAAGAGTGCTGAGCAAGATTACTTTCGACGAACTGGGATTTTTCCAATTATGCATGTAATAGGCGTTCGCCATAGCTTGGTTGAGAATTACCCGTGGTTGCCGCTAGCATTATTTGATGCATTCGAGGCAGCAAGAAAATTGACTGAGGTTCGTTTGAAAACCACTGCGACAGCTTCTGCGAATCGTATTCAAATACCCTGGCTAGGAAACGAATGGGAAGAAACTGTGGCATTGATGGGGGAAAGTTTTTGGACTTATGGCGTGGATCAGAATGAGGCAGCGTTGACTGCCTTGTGCCGTTACGCTTTTGAACAACATTTGGCGCCAAAATTGCTTAGCATTGACGATTTATTTTATCGCGAGGACAATTCAATAGGTATTTAAAGTCCGTGATTTAAATTGGACGTGCCGCCAGCTTATGAAACCTGTATACTTCACGAAATTTCTATAGGTATTGCAACACGAAAGACTTTAATACTCACCTATTTATCCCATATTATAAGGGATAAAAGCATTACGAGTGTCGTGCGAGAAACATAGAGGCCTAAATTGCTGTAACCGCTGTATACGTTGGAGATCATCTGAAGCCAATGCTCACCAAGCAGGAACCAATTAAATTATCGCGACCTCCGTCACCCTTTGATATTGGAGATGAAGGAGCTAAAACGGGCGTGGCGTTAAAAACTCGACCTAAAACCCAAAAACCCTCCATGTATAAGGTGCTTTTACTAAATGACGATTATACACCCATGGAATTCGTCGTTTACGTGTTGCAGCGATTTTTTAATATGTCCAGCGATCGTGCCACTCAAATCATGCTGGCTGTTCATCAAAAAGGGGTTGGAGTTTGTGGTATATATACCTACGAAATAGCAGAGACCAAAGCAGCCCAAGTGATGGATCTTGCCAAAGAAAATCAACATCCCCTGCAATGCACCGTTGAAAAAGACAGTGGTGGTGACGAGGAGAACTGAATGTTATCTCGCAACCTAGAACTTAGCCTGCACCGTGCATTAGCGTATGCAAGCGAACGCCAAAACGAATTTGCAACACTTGAACATCTTTTGCTGTCTCTCATCGAAGACCAGGATGCAGTCTCAGTTATGAAGGCCTGTGGTATCCGCCTCGATCAATTAGCTGAGGAGGTTACTTTGTTTCTCGATAGGGAATTTAATGATCTTGCAGCCCCCACCAATGCTGAGCCCAAGCCAACAGCAGGACTCCAACGAGTAATTCAACGTGCTGTCATACATGTCCAATCCTCAGGGCGCGAGGAGGTTACCGGTGCCAACGTGCTCGTTGCGTTGTTTTCAGAGCGCGAATCGCACGCGGTGTATTTCCTGCAGTTACAAGAGATGTCTCGTATTGACGCGGTTAACTATATATCGCACGGCATTGCCAAGGTACCCGGTGAAGGGCGTACCCAGACCGTTAATGGTTCAGATGAGTTGACCGGCGAGGAAAAAGTTGTTCGTGAGGGAGAAGAGGCGCTTGATGCCTATTGTGTAAATCTCAACAACAAAGCTGCCGAGGGGCGAATTGATCCGCTCATCGGTAGAGGTGCGGAGATTGAGCGAACCATTCAAATTTTGTGCCGTCGCTCAAAAAACAATCCGTTGTACGTCGGTGACCCAGGGGTCGGCAAAACAGCCATCGCTGAAGGATTAGCGAAGAGGATCGTTGAGCAGGATGTTCCGGGAGTATTGAAAAATGCAGTTATTTATTCCCTTGATATGGGTGCTCTTCTTGCGGGAACGCGTTATCGCGGTGATTTTGAAGAGCGGCTTAAGAACGTTATGGTTGAATTGGAAAACTTGCCCCATGCTGTTCTTTTTATCGATGAAATTCACACAGTGATTGGCGCTGGCGCGACGTCGGGAGGGTCGATGGATGCATCGAACATATTGAAGCCATCGTTACAATCGGGTGGACTGCGTTGCATGGGCTCCACGACATACAAGGAGTATCGCAACTATTTTGAAAAGGACCGTGCTCTCGTGCGCAGATTTCAAAAAATCGACGTTTATGAGCCTTCGATCGATGATACTATTAAAATATTGAAGGGGCTTAAACCGTACTTTGAAGATCATCATAAAGTACGATACACGCATGAATCCATCAAGACAGCAGTAGAATTAGCCGCTCGTTACATAAACGACCGAAAATTACCCGATAAGGCCTTGGATGTGATTGATGAAGTTGGTGCGTCGAGAATGCTGCTACCAGAGAGCAAGCGCAAGAAAACTGTTTCTGTTCGCGATGTTGAGCAGATAGTTGCACAGATAGCTCGTATTCCCCCTAAAAGTGTATCCTCCGATGATCGCGCAGCCTTGGCCAATTTAGAAAGAGATTTAAAAACCGTTGTTTTTGGTCAAGACAAAGCTGTCGAAGCTCTAGCTAGCGCAATAAAACTGGCCCGTGCTGGTCTCCGTGAACCGGAGAAGCCGGTCGGGAGTTATTTATTTTCGGGTCCAACTGGAGTCGGTAAAACAGAAGTCGCCCGTCAGTTAGCGCGGATCTTGGGTGTAGAGTTGGTGCGTTTTGATATGTCGGAATATATGGAACGTCATGCGGTCTCGCGACTTATCGGCGCACCCCCTGGTTACGTCGGGTTTGAACAAGGTGGGCTCTTAACTGATGCAGTGGATCACCAACCTCATTCCGTATTGCTATTGGATGAAATTGAGAAGGCACACCAAGATCTTTTCAATATTCTTTTGCAGGTTATGGACCACGGGAAGCTTACGGATCACAATGGTAAGGCTATAGATTTTCGCAACGTAATTTTGATCATGACTACCAACGCCGGTGCGTCGGATATGGCGAGGCCGCCAATCGGTTTTGGGCGAGAAAGCCGGATTGGTGAAGATGTCGAGGCCATAGAAAAACTTTTTACACCGGAGTTCCGTAATCGCTTGGATGCTACTATTCCCTTCTCTCCCCTGCCGCCGAGCGTTGTGACTAAAGTAGTTGATAAATTTATAATTGAGCTAGAAACGCAACTTGAAGACCGTAATGTCATGATCGAGTTAACCAATGAAGCCCGCGAGTGGTTGGCACTTAAAGGATATGACGACAAGTTTGGCGCGCGGCCGTTGGCAAGAGTTATTCAAGACAAGATAAAAAAGGGACTGGCTGAGGAATTGTTGTTTGGTAAATTAAGAAATGGTGGGGTAGTGCTAGTTAAAATGAGAAAGGGCAAGCTGGTATTCGAGTACCCGAAAAGTACGAACCCTGTGACCAAGCGCAAGGGCACAAAATCACGCGCAAAATCAGAGCCCAGAGGCAAAGTACCAATGTTGATTGAGAAATAATAGCATTGAGAGGTTGCGGATAGTGGTAGGGTAGTCATCTTGGATAGCCTTTCCCTAGAGTTTTCACGAGAATGGTGGCAAAGAAGCCCACCGTATTATTAACGTGAGACAAAATCTGAAATACGTTTTAGTTCGGGAAAAAATCTATGTGCCACAACTGGGGAGGGGTACGCAGAGCGTACCTTTAAGACGCAGTGGATGTGCGGGTTATATTTGATGCATATTCATAAGAAACGCCTCCGTCATGATGGGCAGGGAATATCAATTAGATAGCCAACGCGCGCAGCCCCTTTAGGTGCAATGCGGGTTCTTGCGCCGCCTGCAAGCTTATAAAATTGCCGACCCAGTGATTTTCCTGAGCGGCTATACCTCGCTACGGCGGCAGCTCGGCACCGGCTACATCGATTAATCAATAACACTTTATTATTTTTGGTGCCTTGGAGATAGACACATTGTTTCTGGGTATTTTTACGTTGTCCTTTGCCGGGGTTAAGTAAGTCACTTCCACCGCCAAGATCACCCCGGCATGGAACGTCGCTGGTTACACGCGATCGCCCGGGGCCTTTGAACGGCAGGGAAAACTTTGATTTAGGTTGTAAATCGTACGTGCGCATAACAGGTGCACCCGAAGCACCCACGCGGCGCCGTTGGATAGCAACCCTTCGACAAGTATCACAAGTGTTAATAACGGCTTCACTGTGTCCTTTAGCGTACATCCGCGCGCAAAGCGGCGCTCCCGCTAGTGTATGGGCACTGCCACCGACTATACTCAGAATTATGAGCGTCGATAGCCTCAAAGCGACGGTGGTTCTCATGATCTCGCTCCAAAAGAAATATAAGTTTAGGCTGATAAGGGTTAATGAACAGTCAAGCTGTAAGAGATAGCGTATATCGTTGACTAATCCGCAGTTTCATCACGGTATGGAGAATGATTGGCAAGTATTGACATTTCATCCTTCATAGCCTCGCGTTCTTTAGAAATAAAGTGTGAGACGGCTTGACGAAGATTGGGGTCAGCAATCCAGTGGGCTGAGTATGTCGTGTTTGGTAAATAACCGCGTTGGATTTTATGGTGGCCTTGGGCCCCTGCTTCAATACGCTTTAAGCCATGGTCAATGGCAAAGTCGATTGCCCGATAGTAACACGTTTCAAAATGTAAAAATTTGTAGTTAGTATTACAGCCCCAATTTCGACCAAATAAAGTATTTTCTCCGATTAAGTTGAGTGCACCCGCGACAGGCTGGTAATCGTTTTCCGCAATAATGAGAAGAACGGAATCACCAAGCCGATCACCGAGCAGCTGAAAAAACTCTTCCGTCAGGTAGCTGGGACCCCATTTTTTTTCAGTTGTGTTTAAATAAAAAGCGTAAAACGCGTGCCAATGTTCATCTTTGATCTCCTTACCGCGCAGCGCTGTAAACTTGAGACCTGTATCTGCAATACGCTGCCGTTCTTTGCGTATTTGTTTTCGCTTTCGTGATGTCAAAGCTCCAAGAAATGCCTCGAAATCTGTATAGTTCCTATTCTCCCAATGGAACTGTTGCCCTACACGTTGCAGAAAACCATAATTACCGGCTATCTCCCATTCCACATATTCTGGAAATGTAATGTGTAATGAGGAGACTTTCATTTTTTTAGCGACTTGGATCATGGTTCCGGCTAAAGTTTGATAAAGGTCTGTTGATTGTGTCTTGTTTACAGAATTTCGGATCAAAAAGCGTGGACCGGTTGCGGGCGTGAAAGGAACGGTGCATTGAAGTTTTGGGTAGTAATGACCGCCAGCTCGCTCAAAAGCATCAGCCCATCCCCAGTCGAAGACGTACTCACCATATGAATGGTTTTTAAGATACAAAGGTGCCGCGGCAAGTACAGTACCTATAGGGTCTTCAATCACTATATGTTGTGGCATCCAGCCAGTATCTGCTGTAGCTGAACCAGAGTCCTCCAGTGCCGACAAAAACGCGTAAGAGACAAATGGGTTAACACTGCCTGCGCACCGGTCCCAATCATTTGCGCTAACATCGGAGAGGGATGAGAGAATTCTTGCCGTCATTATGTTGCTTTCATCGGGCATGCTTCTTCATGTGTGGTTAAAGCGCGGCACGCGCAAGTGTTTTCGCAAAAAACAGATATCGTAATGACTTTGCCTAAACTTCAAAATCAACGCGTGCTTGCAACTCATGGACAGTAGGGCTATTTCGACATCTTCCTGAGGTTTTTAATTGCGGGCTCACTGCTAATTTCAACTATTGCATCGATCTCAACCGCCGCATCAAAAGGTAGAGAGGGAACACCTACAGCTGATCGCGCGTGCTGACCGATGGCTTTCCCAAATACTTCGACCATCAAATCTGATGCGCCATTGATGATCTGAGGATGGTCACGAAAAGTTGGTTTACAGCTTACGAAGCCACCTAGTTTGACGATTTTGTGGACCCGATCCAGGCTGCCCCCGCACGCAGCTCTTGTCTGCGCGATAATGTTGATTCCACATAAACGCGCAGCTTGGTACCCATCGTTGGCCGACACATTTTTGCCAAGACAACCCTGGAACCGAATCTGTCCATCAATTAGGGGGAGTTGGCCTGAAACGAATACCATGTTCCCTGAGACAACAAATGAGGTATAATTGGCGGCGGGTAAAGGTGGCTCTGGTAGATTGATATCCAATTCCACGAGTCTCGAATCAAGTTTACTTATAATATCTCGTTGCCTCCTATTTCAACTGCTTCACTGCTAATTGAAAGCAATGAGGGTTGGGTCCGGGTAACCGCAACAAATCCAGCATTACTAGTCTATCCACCCCAACGTATTGAAGTCAGGTTATTTTTCAATAACATTTGCAAAATTTTTTTTGAGGCTATTCTGTTTCGTATTATCCGGCCGTGATTTTTACGCTGGCTAGATATTCCTGTCTTTTAACTTTTAATCTATGTAGAATTCGTTTGAGTGTTGTTGTGGATTGAGGAGTACGAATGATATGGATCAATAAAAAAAGGGGCACGGCCGGGAGAGTTTCCCAACGCGCGCCCCAAGTTTCCCAGGGAGGATTAGTCACGTCACTGCATTACGAGCAACCACTCGTAGCACCGCAGGTATTGCACTTCATGCAGGTACCGTTGCGGACTAAGGTAAAGTTCCCGCAATCGCCGCATGGGTCACCCTCGTATCCCCTCATTCGCGCTTCGCGAACTTGATCCATATGGGAGTCGGTACGCTCCATTGCACTGCTCGAAATACCCACCGGCCGCGCGGTATCTGCGCCAATATCTGGCAGCGTAATTTGGGCACTGCCTGCTTGGGCTACAATGGTGCCCGCATCTGCTCCTATGGCCCTCTGGATCGATTTCACCACTGGTTCCTCGCGGGCCACATCTTTCGTACCATTGATAACGAGAAGATTTCGTGTATAGCCAAAACTAGTAAGTTTCTTCACCGCTTCGAGAGCGTGATTTTCCGCTACGGGGAGATCGCCCTCGTCAGACCCCTCACCCAATGCGTCGGGCAGGAGGTCCTGAGGCTCAACATGGGCGAGATCATTGCGGCCAAGGTACGAGACAGCTAGTTCTCGGAAAATATAATCAAGGATTGATGTTGCCATCTTAATTGTATCATTTCCAGTCACCATACCGGACGGCTCAAATCGAGTGAAGGTGAATGCTTCCACATATTCATCCAATGGCACGCCGTATTGAAGTCCGATAGATATGGCGATAGCGAAATTATTCATCAGAGATCGAAAAGCTGCGCCTTCTTTATGCATATCGATGAAGATTTCTGATAATCGACCGTTTTCATATTCGCCGGTGCGGAGATAAACCTTATGTCCCCCGACTGTAGCTTTTTGGGTGTAGCCCTTGCGCCGATGAGGGGGACGGAGTCGTTCTGCCACGTAGCGCTCAACAATGCGCTCTGCGACAATCTCAGCACGAACAGCATTGGGTGCATTAGTCACCTCTTCCTCACTTAAATCTGCGTCGTCGATAAGAGTAGATTGTAGTGGTTGAGAGAGCTTTGACCCATCTCGGTATAGTGCGTTGGCCTTTAACCCTAACTTCCAAGACAGCATATACGCGTTTTTACAATCTTCTACCGTCGCTTGATTCGGCATATTTATTGTCTTTGAAATTGCGCCTGATATGAAAGGCTGGCTAGCGGCCATCATGCGGATGTGACTCTCGACTGATAAATAACGCTTACCAGTGCGGCCGCACGGGTTGGCGCAATCGAAAACGGGCAGATGCGTATCTTTAAGGTGAGGCGCACCCTCGAGGGTCATGGAACCAGACACAAAAACTTTCGCTTCATCGATTGCTCTTTTTGAGAATCCAAGCGCCGCAAGCATGTTGAAGTTTTCGTCGTTTAGTTGTGCCTGCGAAAATCCAAGTTTTTCGGAACAGAATGCCTCACCTAAAGTCCATTTGTTGAAGACGAACTTGATATCAAATGCCTCCGCCAGATTATCCTCAATAATGTCTAATTCTCTCTCGGTGAAGCCTTTCTGACGCAAAGTCTCATGATTGATATTTGGCGCGTTCTTGAGAGTCCCTCTTCCAACTGCGTAGTCTATAATATTTGTAATCTGACTCTCCGAATAACCAAGATTACGAAGCGCAGCTGGCACCATGCGATTTATTATTTTAAAGTAACCCCCTCCGGCAAGCTTTTTAAACTTTACCAATGCGAAATCTGGCTCAATGCCCGTTGTGTCGCAGTCCATAACGAGTCCAATGGTACCTGTTGGAGCAATTACGGATACTTGAGCATTCCGATATCCATGTTGCTCGCCAAGTTCTAGTGCGCTTTTCCACGCCGTTTGGGCGGCTTCGGCTAGACAGGGGTCGGGGTTTTCATGGCGAATTAGTGGGACCGGTGATGTCGAGAGTCCTTCATATCCATCGGTCCTGTCGCTCGCCGCTCGCTGATGGTTTCTAATCACGCGAAGCATATGTTCCCGGTTCTTGCTAAAGCTTGGAAAAGGACCGAGTTCTTCTGCCATTTCCGCTGACGTCGCGTAAGCAATACCGGTCATCAGCGCTGAGATGGCTCCGGCGATAGCGCGTCCCTCCTTGCTGTCATAGCTGTAACCCGAGGCCATCAGATAACCGCCAATATTTGCAAATCCTAAACCTAGGGTGCGGAATTCGTAGGAAAGTTCGGCGATTCGTTCAGACGGGAATTGCGCCATTAAAACAGAAATCTCAAGTGTTACGGTCCAAAGGCGGACCGCATGAGAAAAACTGGTTGTATTAAACGTGTTATCTTCCTGCCAGAACTGGAACAAGTTGAGTGAGGCGAGGTTGCAAGCAGTGTCATCCAAAAACATGTACTCAGAGCAAGGATTGGATGCATTGATGCGACCACTTGCGGGACACGTATGCCAGTCGTTGATAGTTGTGTCGTACTGCAGCCCTGGGTCAGCACACGCCCATGCGGAATGCCCAATATCTTCCCATAAATCGCGCGCCTTCACTGTTTTCGAAATTTCTCCGTCTTTACGACGTATCAGTTGCCAGTCCCCGTCCGAGACAACTCTTTCTAAAAACTCATTGGTCACGCGCACGGAATTGTTAGAGTTTTGTCCGGAAACCGTCAAATAAGCCTCTGAATCCCAATCCGTATTGTAAACCGGAAACTCAATTTCAGTGTAGCCTTGGCGTGCAAACTCGATGACCCGGTAAATATAGTTCTCTGGGATAAGAGCAAGTTTTGCGTTGATCACAGCTTTTTTCAATTCAGCGTTTTCCTGCACATTATAGCGCGTTTCGTTGCAGTCGCTTGCGAGACATGCCTGCATCACCATATTCATGTGTTTATTGGCAAGGCGAGAGCCGGAAACTAAAGCCGCCACTTTTTGCTCTTCGAGCGTTTTCCAATTAACGAAGTCTTCAACGTCTGGATGGTCGATGTCCACCACAACCATTTTGGCTGCACGGCGGGTCGTGCCTCCTGATTTTATGGCCCCTGCTGCTCTGTCACCAATTTTAAGAAAGCTCATTAATCCAGATGACATGCCACCCCCTGAGAGTGGTTCCGCAGCGCCGCGTATCGCGGAAAAATTTGACCCTGTTCCCGACCCGTACTTGAATAATCGTGCTTCTCGGACCCACAAGTCCATAATGCCACCATCGTTTACTAAGTCGTCCTCAACACTCTGGATAAAACAAGCGTGCGGCTGCGGGTGCTCGTAAGCTGAGTTTGAACGAGTAAGGCGTCCAGTTTTGTAATCGACGTAGTGGTGGCCTTGGGCGGGGCCATCGATCCCGTAAGCCCAATGCAGCCCAGTATTAAACCATTGTGGCGAGTTTGGTGCTGCAAATTGAGCACAAAGTGCGTAGCGCATTTCGTCGAAGTAGGCCTTTGCGTCAGCTTCGCCATCAAAATAGCCACCTTTCCACCCCCAATAGCACCAAGTCCCGGCTAGGCGGTTAAATACTTGCTTGGCACTCACCTCGGCGGTGTACCGGTCTGTTTCTGGAAGTTTCTTCAAGGCTTTTACATCGGGTATCGATCGCCACAACCAAGATGGCACGTCATTCTCTTCAACGCGCTCAAGCAGCTTGGGAACTCCTGCTTTACGGAAGTATTTCTGCGCTAGAACGTCGCAAGCCACTTGGGACCAGTCACACGGAACCTCAATGTTGTCCAACTTGAACACGGTAGACCCGTCTGGATTCTTGATTTCACTCGAAGAATTACGGAATTCAAAGGCTGCGTACGGAGAAAGGTCGTCTTCGGTGAAAAGTCGCGTTATGCGCATTGTGCCCCCACATTATCTCAGGTTGTTTCCTCTTGGGTCAGGGCTCTCAAAGCCCCTCTGTTATCGTTTGTCTGGCCATTCAACTGCCAACCCTGAGCTCTGAACCTCTGGGCTGCCTGAAGCTGCGTCTAAAAATTCTTGCTTCCGATTGATCATGGCCAACGAATGGACCCCCATTTTTCGGCCACTTTGAAATTTGTCTTTACTTCATGTCGCAATTTTCGAAATGTAGCTGAACCCGTTTCGCTCCGCAACTGTAAAATACCACATCTTGCGGCTACTATTACACCGTAACGCTTTATTTTGTGTAAACGGCTGGGCGAACGAATCGTTTAGTTTCCTGAAGTGACTTGCGTATTTGATAGTGAGGTTATGGCGTTATTTTTTTTAGAAGAAGTCCAAATTTGTCAATGCATTCGGGGACTACTGATATTTGATGCAAGTCAAGAACGAGTGAGCATGTCAATGAGCTGGACGCGGCGGCAATGCAGTGCCATATTTTACAATCTGGAAAACCTGCAGCAAATAGGTGAAATAAGGTTGGTGCCACTATGAACAATCTTGGTACACTATTGTATACTTGGGCGAATGGCCAAATGGTTGGTGTTGACGAATTAGGTAACAAATACTACCGATCGAAGAAAAAGAAACGGTGGGGTAGAGAACAACGTTGGTGTATATTCAAAGGTGAGGTCGAGTCGAGCAACGTGCCCGCTGAATGGCATGGTTGGTTACATCACACGGTGGAGGAGCCCTTGACAACCATGGTGGCAGATTCGAAGCCGTGGAGCAAAAGTCATGAACCGAATTTGACCGGAACAGCACAGGCTTATCGCCCAAAGGGTCACGCCTTAAAAGGCGGAGAGCGAGCTCGGGCTACTGGTGATTATGAGGCATGGACCCCAGAATAACGGAGACAAATGTTTATTATCGCAAAGATTAGGCGGAGGCATGCCATCCAGCACTTTGCCATTGCTGCTAAAGGAGGGGACGTTCCGCATGAGTAGCCGCGAAACACGAGAAGTGTTGCTAGGTATTTGCAGTATTTTTGTGTTAGCCGGAGTGCTGCTGACAATAAATACCCGCTCGCAGCACCCAGCGGTGGGCAAAAATAATATGTGGATTTTCGCCAAATTTAATAGAATTGATGGGCTTTCTGATGGAGCAGAGGTTCGCATGGGGGGGATTGCTGTTGGTCAAGTAATTGCAATGAAATTAGATCCTCAATTTCGTGCTGAGGTAACAATGAGCATTGAAACAACAGCTAATTTGCCCCTAGACTCTTCCGCGTCAATCCACACCGATGGTTTATTTGGCTCTAAATTTATTGTCATCGAACCTGGGGCAGAATCTAGTTCAGTTATGTCTGGCGGCGAACTCGTCTACACACAAGACGCTGTCATTGTTAGTGACCTTCTGGAATTAATTATATCGGAAGGAAAAAGTGCTCGGACTGCCCGGGGATCGAGTTCTGTGCTAAATAAAAGTGGTGGGTGAACTGCCGGGCGCGTAGGAGAAACTTATGGGACGCAATGCAGTAGAGACGGTGTTGGGCGCGATGGTGGTGCTTGTGGCGGGAATGTTTGTTTACTTTGCATACAGTACAGCGCAGGTGAAGACCATTAGCGGTTATGAAGTCCGCGCTAATTTTTTTAAAGTGGGGGGCTTGACTGCTGGCAGCGACGTCCGAATCAATGGGATAAAAGTGGGTACTGTGTCGGATGTGAGCTTGGATACGGAGACCTTTGATGCGGTCGTAACCATGATGTTATCTCCAGATATCCAGCTTCCGAAGGACTCGATTGCAGGGATAGGTAGCGAGGGAATCGTAGGCGGGAAATATTTGCGGCTTGAGCCCGGCTCATCCTCGGAACCAATAGGACCCGGGAGCCAACTCACAAATACCAAGGACTTCCGTTCATTGGAAGACCAAGTTGGGGAAATAATTTTTTTAGCGACAGGCGGCGATAAATAATTAGGGCTTCGGAGCTTATAACATGACGGCAATGCCCACGATCAATGCGGCTCATGTCTTGGCTTGGGGTGTCCATGTCTTATAAATGCATAAACAAGGGATGGTTTTTAATTGCCTTAACTGGTTTGGTGGCGGTGACTCTTTTCTCAATACCTGTTCTTGTTCAGGCGACACCTTATCGGGTCGCTGTCTTGCAAGGATTAGACAAGGTGACGGCTCGCGTGTCGACCATAGAGGCAGTCATTGGCGCTACTACACGGGTAGGCACTCTTGAGGTTATAGTGCGCCATTGTGATAAGCGACCCCCTGAAGAAACCCCAGAAAGTACGGCTTTTTTGGAGATTTGGGAGGCTCGAGCCGAAGAGGCCCCAGCTATTTTATTTCGTGGATGGATGTTTGCTTCGTCACCTGCGCTTAGTGCGCTTGAGCACCCGGTTTACGATGTTTGGGTGATTAATTGTACCGGGGGACAAATAATAGAGCCTAAACTCAGACAAGTTCCGAAAGGTGGCATTCCTGTCTTGCCAAATTTCAAAAGTCTTTTTAAAGAAAAAAAATAACCCAATTTTTAGTAATCACAAAATAACTATATATAAGTTAATTATTTTATTATGGATTCAATTTCGTTCCTCAAACTAGCTTCTTCGGTATTGGTCGGAAATAGGGCTTGAAATTTTAATGCATCTTCGAGAAGCACCAGGTAATCGCGCGCCGGAATTTCCTCAGCTCCGAAACTTGATAAGTGATCAGTTACAAATTGTGTATCCAATAGCTTAAATCCACCTAGTCGTAGCCGCGCCACCAAATGGACCAAAGCAACTTTCGAGGCGTCAGTTTCCCTAGAAAACATGCTCTCTCCAAAAAATACGGCGCCGAGTGCAATGCCGTACAGACCCCCAACCAATTTTCCCTTCGCCCAGCACTCCACACTATGCGCAAAGCCCATTTCTGCGAGTTCATTTACGCAACGCGAAATACTATCGTTTATCCATGTCTCTTTGCGATTAAATGCAGGTTGACTGCACTCGCGTATTACTTCAGCAAAATTAGTGTTGCAGCGAACATCAAATTTTTTTCTACGCACAGTCTTTCGTAGGCTCCTAGAAACATGAAACTTATTGAGAGGCAGAATGCCGCGCTGTTTTGGGTCAACCCAATAAGTAGCCTCAGCGCTTCGTGACTCCGCCATCGGAAAAATACCGGCTGCATAGGCCCGTAACATTAGTTCTGGCGTAATTGTTAGGTCGGTGGCTCGGCGGCTCATAGTTCTCCTGCATTCGTCCTGGCAACGAAAGTTTCGAGCCAGTGGATATCATACTCTCCATTGACAAAGTCGCGCGATTCCAAAAGTTTTTGATGCAATGGAATTGTCGTATCAAGCCCGTCAATCACGTATTCTGCCAGCGCGCGTTTCAGACGCATTAAACACTCGTTTCGATTTGATCCATGGACAATCAGCTTTGCTATCATACTATCATAGTGCGGAGGAACGTGGTAGCCGGAGTAAATAGCAGAATCAATTCGCACACCCAACCCGCCGGGGGCGTGGTAATCCCCCACTTTACCGGGTGAGGGAAGGAATGTGCTGGGATGTTCGGCATTAATGCGGCATTCTATGGCATGCCCAGAAAAACTAACTTCGTCTTGAGTGAAGCTCAATGGGGCACCGCTGGAAACCCGTATCATCTCACGTACGAGGTCTAGGCCGCAAATTATCTCAGTTACGGGATGCTCAACTTGGAGGCGAGTATTCATCTCTATGAAATAAAATTCCCCATCTTCGAAAAGAAACTCCACTGTACCAACACTGCGATAACCAATTTTCCGGGTGGCTTCGGCTACAATTTCGCCGATACGAACCCGTTCACAAGAGTTAAGGGCGGGCGAAGGAGCTTCCTCTAATAATTTTTGATGGCGGCGTTGAAGTGAGCAGTCGCGTTCGCCTAAATGAACAACGTTACCGTGGTGGTCTGCAAGCACTTGTATCTCAATATGGCGCGGTCTCATTAGGAATTTTTCAATATATACGGAGTTGTCACCAAAAGCTTTCTGTGCTTCTGAGCGGGCCAGAGAGAAAGCATTACCAACCTCATCTTTGGATTTTGCTATTTTCATTCCGCGCCCACCGCCGCCGGAGGACGCTTTTATAAGAACAGGATAACCAATTTCATTGGCGATTTTTACAGCGCTTTCGATAGATGTAACTGCGCCATCAGAACCAGGAACTACGGGTATACCTGCTTTTTTTACTATTTTTTTAGCCGCAATCTTATCTCCCATCAGTCGGATATGATTAGGTGACGGTCCAATAAAGGTAAACCCATGTTCCTCGACCACCGCTGCAAAGTCTCCATTTTCGGACAAAAAACCGTATCCAGGATGGATTGCGTCTGCGTTGGAAATCGTCGCGGCTGACAAAATGGCATGGACATTTAGATAGCTCTCTGCCGCTGCCGGCGGCCCGATACAGATACTTTCGTCAGCTAGACGCACGTGCATGGCGTCATCATCCGCCGTTGAGTGAACGGCAACACTTTTGATTCCCATCTCGTGGCACGCCCGTAATATGCGTAATGCTATTTCCCCTCGGTTGGCGATGAGAATTTTCTCAATCATACCGTTACTCAATGATAGCGAGAGGTTCGCCAAATTCTACAGGCATTTCATTTGTAATAAATATGTGCGTTACCTTGCCTGCTTGACTTGCTGTGATTGGGTTAAAGACTTTCATAGCCTCGATTAAAAATAGTGTTTGGCCGTTTTTAACTTTATCACCCACTTGAATAAAGGCTTGCGCACCGGGTTCTGGAGATGTGAAAGCGACGCCAACCATCGGGGCTTTTATTGTACCCGGGTGATCGACTGGAACTTTGTTGCTTGTAGTACTCTCCGCTATCACCGGTGATGGAGGAGAGCTAGAAACTGTGTGCGAAGGATAAGAGGTTGCTGCTAAGGTGGTATTCTTTGCAACTCTAATTTTCATACCATCCTCTCCATATTCAATTTCGGAGAGGCCGGTCTCTTCTAAGAGCGCTGCGAGTTCTCGAACTAGGTTCCCATTAAAATTATTTTTGATTAATTTTGCCATTTTTCTATGAATTTCCACAAAATTATGTGAAGGTTGACTATTTTTTTAAGCGTGTTGACAGAGCATCAATTGCGAGCAGATAACCCTGCGAGCCAAGGCCACAAATTACTCCAGTTGCCGCTTTGGAAATATATGAGAAGTGACGAAATTCATCACGTCGATAAATGTTTGACAGATGCACTTCGATAATGGGCAGTCTTATTGCGAGCAGTGCGTCGAGAATTGCGACTGATGTATGCGTGTATGCTCCTGCATTGACAACAATGCCGTCGTGGTTGTGAGCCGCGTCATGAATATAATTTACTAATTCACCCTCGCTGTTGGATTGACGAAAATCCGTTTCTAGTCCAACGAGCGCTGCATGATTGGCACAGGCATGTTTAATATTTTCTAGAGTTTCAGTCCCATAGACATTCGGGTCACGGGTGCCAAGTAAATTCAAATTTGGGCCATTAAGAATTAGGACTTTTCCAGACATAGCGCACTTGAAATCCTTTACACATTAAGTTGAGGTATCATGAACGTAGCTTAGCCAAAGGTCTAGCTGTTCGTGGTTGAACCACCGGACGCAAGCCCGCATACTCGAAAGACGATCTGCCCCGGAGCAGCATAAACCAACGGATTACCTTGAGATTGAATGGAACGACGCATGCGGTTGACGATTAATGGCGAAGACAAGGTTTTAGATGGTGTAGTTACAGTTACCGAGCTGTTAGAACGAATCGGATTGGATCCTCGTAAGGTAGCAGTGGAACGTAACCGCGAAATTGTTGCCAAATCGAACTATGATGGGGTTGGGCTCGAGGATGGTGACCAGATTGAAATTGTTCATTTTATTGGCGGTGGTTCATCAAGTGAGTTTGTGCAGACAACCAATGCTGTTGATACCCATGACCCTCTGATTATAGCTGGAAAAACCTATTCGTCGCGCTTGATTACTGGGACGGGTAAATACAAAGAGTATTCGACTAACTTGGCTGCCGCACGAGCCGCCGGTTCGGAGATTGTTACTGTGGCTGTTCGCCGCGTAAATCTGGATGACACATCAAAACCTATGCTTACGGATTTTCTTGATCCTACGGAATTCACTTATTTACCAAACACGGCTGGGTGCTTTACCACTGATGATGCATTACGCACCCTCCGGTTGGCGCGGGAGGCCGGTGGCTGGGATTTAGTGAAGTTAGAAATTTTAGCCGAACAGAAAACTCTTTATCCCCAGATCATAGAAACACTAAAGGCGACAGAAATTTTGACCAAAGAGGGCTTTAGTGTCATGGTTTATTGTTCTGATGACCCGATAATGTGCAAGTGTATCGAAAATGCGGGTGCTGTTGCGATTATGCCGCTTGGCGCGCCAATCGGTTCTGGTTTGGGCATACAAAACCCTGTTAATATCCGTTTAATCGTTGAGCAAACTG
This sequence comes from Magnetovibrio sp., assembly GCA_002690705.1. Classification (GTDB taxonomy): domain Bacteria; phylum Pseudomonadota; class Alphaproteobacteria; order Rhodospirillales; family Casp-alpha2; genus TMED8. The sequence continues at coordinate 114,157 of NZFO01000005.1, forward strand.
ATGTTCCCGTTATCGTGGATGCAGGGGTGGGCACTGCTTCAGATGCTGCGGTGGCAATGGAGCTTGGTTGTGACGGGGTGTTAATGAATTCAGCGATTGCGGAAGCGGGCGATCCTGTTCTTATGGGCCAAGCAATGCGACACGCGGTTATCGCCGGTCGAGCAGCGTATTTAGCTGGTCGCATCCCTAAAAAACTCTATGCTGATCCCTCTTCACCTCTGTCTGGCCTGATTTAGATAAAGCCACGTCTTTGATTGAGTGCCGAACTCCCAATGAAATAATACGACGTGATATTGTTGGCTATTAGTTTTGTGCATGCTGTATGATTTGGTTTTTTGGGCCACATCTGGTCAATTTGATCGCGAAAAAATGCATTAGCGATCGAAGCAAGTGTTTTGGGAAAACGGGGTTGCGAGACGACATCAATACGCAAACTGACTGAAGCGCTAGTTCACTTCTCCAATGCGTTGAGCAACGGGATTGCCGCCAAAGGGGAGGCCATCACTTAAGAGCGCCCTATGCAGGGGTGGTACCTAAATATTTCACGAAAAAATTTAAGATAAATTCGAAATAGTATTGAATAACGGATGTTTTTAAGATTTTAGCTAGTTGACACCGGCCCACGTGTCATGAATGCAGGGATATGATCACCCATCCCCACAATCGCATTGTTATCATCATGTCCTTCAGTTTTAGATGAATCATTATTAAATTTCGACTTTTTCTCCAACCGATTGGTCCTCGTGGACTTAGTTTTCGCAACTTTTTTCGACACAATGTGAAATTCTCGAGAGTTTTGTTTTTCTTTTTTCGAGGGTGTGAAGCGTTTTTGTCCAAAATACAGCGGGTTTTCTGCGGCTTTTCCAGAATTTGAAATGTTTGTCTCTTGAACTGTTGTCGTGTTCTGGTCTAACCGGGGAATTGGTATGCCAATGATATCCTCAATAGCGCGCAGGTACTTGCGGTCCTCTGCAGTTGCAAGTGTGAGGGCGCGTCCTTCCCGGCCTGCCCGGCCAGTCCGACCAATACGGTGAACGTAATCCTCGGCATGGGTAGGAACGTCAAAATTAAAGACATGACTCATTTCGGGGATGTCTAGCCCGCGTGCCGCAACATCTGAGCAAACCATGTATTTGATCTCGCCGTTCTTAAATTTCTCTAATGTTTCCATGCGTAAAGATTGTGCCATGTCGCCATGCAAGCGCGCCGCCTCCATTTCGTGACGATTCAGGGACCGATGGACAATGTCAACATCGCGTTTACGATTGCAAAATATGAGCGCGTTTCTCGGGGCTTCTCTGCGAATCAAATCCCGCAATGCTTGCCTCTTGATTTTTTGTTCGGCACCCTGTGCTTGATCAGAGGTTTTGTCTAACATCAGCAAACCTTGGACTATTGTTGATGCTGTCGATGATGCCGGAGCAACGGTTATTTCTCGTGGGTTCATTAAAAACTTGTCGGCCAGCTTGCGGATCGCGGCAGGCATGGTTGCTGAGAATAGCAGTGTCGTGCGGAAAGGTGGCAACATTGCAGCAATACGCTCGACGTCGGGAATGAAGCCCATGTCGAGCATGCGGTCCGACTCGTCAATTACAAACACTTTTACGTCGTTTAGCAGAAGGTGGCCTCGCTCAAACATATCAATAAGTCTGCCCGGCGTGGCGATCAAAACATCGACCCCTTTATTCAGAACCTTTGCTTGATCGTTAAGGTTTTCGCCACCAATAAGTAACGCTTTAGTCAACTTTGAATGTTTACCGTAGGTATCGAAACTCTCGGCGACCTGTGCGGCTAATTCCCGGGTGGGTTCAAGGATCAATGAACGAGGCATCCTTGCTTTGGCGCGACCTGCCGCCAAAATATCGATCAACGGAAGGGTGAAGGAAGCGGTTTTTCCGGTTCCCGTCTGCGCACATCCGCAAATGTCACGTCCCATTAGAACGTATGGGATAGCCTCAGCCTGAATAGGCGTGGGTTCACTGTATCCTGCGTCTGCTATAGCGCGAAGTAGTTCTTCGCTCAGTCCAAGATCGGAAAATATCATGCGAACCGGTTCGTTCCAATGCCGCCCAAGCGGGTTTTCGCCGGTGGAAAAAAGACTTATCGACAGATATTAGGGGTTTCCCCTAACAAGTCAATTGGCAAGTAAATTTTGCGCCGTTGGCAAATTATTTGCCGTGCTTACTTATTCGCTGATAAACAATAGTAGCTAGAGCATATCAACTCGGACGATTTGAACGGGTGGGAATGATATCAAACCTTTCGAGTGAGGGGCTGTTTTTCACTAATGGATTTAGTCTAAGCGTTTGTCTTCTCAGGTTTTAAAAGCTGGAATTTCCATTAAAAACAAAACTTTTTGTAAACTATGCCAGCAAATACGATGGGTAATTAGCCATCCAAGATTGAGGGCTTGCTAATTTATAAACACACTCTCATCAATTTAATGCTGGACAAAAAATCGTTGTCTCAGTGGTCTGCAAAGCGGACTCACAGATAATCTTGGTGTCTATATAGCCTTGGGTTAAATACATAAATTGAGAAATCTTTTGATTGAAATAAAAAATATCGAAGATACACGTGAATTGGCACTTATCGAGTAACTGAACTCAATTTTGTCAGCCATACGGGGGAAATTGGAGAGAACACAATGACTTATGACCGTTCAAGCAATATTTTACAATTGGGAAGTTATGCACCCAAAATTGCTGACGACGCTTTCATAGCGTCCACAGCTGTGATTATCGGTGATGTAGAAATTGGTGAGAAGTCTAATATCTGGTATCACTGTGTTGTCCGCGGAGACATACATGAAATTAAAATTGGACGAAATACAAATATTCAAGACGGATCGGTTGTTCACGTAGCACGTGGTCGGTTTGGCACTTACATAGGAGACAATGTGACTGTTGGACACATGGCCCTTATCCATGCTTGTACCCTTGAGGATAGCTGTATGGTTGGAATGCACGCAACAGTAATGGATGGGGTCGTTGTAGAGAGTGATGCTTTAGTTGCCGCAGGAAGCTTAGTCACACCGGGGAAGCGGGTGCCGACAGGAGAGATGTGGGGGGGCTTACCTGCTCGTTTTATTCGGAAGGTTAACAATAGTGATGTTACAATGATGAAACGTATTGCGCCCGGGTATGTCGAGCTCGGGGGAGAATACCGCGATAATGGGCTCGACTTGCGTCAACTATTTCCAAACGGGCGAGCGCCAAAAGAGCGCTCTAAATGAATTTTTCTCAAACCGCAGAGAGCTTATTGGATCGTGTGTTAAAAGGCGAAACAAGAGCTATGGCTCGGATGATGTCATTTGCAGAGTCGTCCCGCGACGACCATCGTGTGCACCTTGGCTCTCTATACAAATACGCTGGACATGCCCATGTAGTGGGGCTGACTGGCGTACCGGGGAGCGGAAAATCAACCTTGGCTCGTTGCATAACTCTAGCCTTACGCGAGACTGGAAAGCGTGTTGGTATCGTTGCGGTCGATCCCTCAAGTCCTTTCTCGGGTGGCGCGATATTAGGTGACAGGGTCCGGATGGGCGATTTAGCAACCGATAGCGGTGTTTTCATCCGCTCATTGGCGACACGGGGTTCCCTCGGTGGGCTGGCCCGAGCAGCACTCGACACGGCGGATATTATGGATGCAGCTGGTTTTGATATTGTTCTCATTGAGACCGTTGGTGTTGGCCAAGATGAGATCGATATCGCGACTGCGGCTCACACTGTCATCGTTACGTCAGCCCCAGGTCTGGGGGACGGTATTCAGGCAATTAAGGCCGGAGTTCTGGAGATTGCAGATGTGCATGTTGTTGCCAAAAGTGATCGTCCGGATGCAGAGAGGACACTCGGAGATTTAAACGCAATGTTGAATCTTGGTCTGGCTGGTCGCGGTCTTTCTGAATGGGCTGTGCCAGTAATCGCAACAAGCGCCGAAACTGGCGATGGGGTATATGATTTGGTTAGACTGATAGATGAACATTTTTCGCACCTTAAGCAGAGTGGTGAGCTATTTGCGCGTAGAAAAAAGATAGCGGAAATGCGAGTGCTTAAGGCAGCTGAGGATATCGTTCGAGAACGGATTCAATTAAACTGTGGGGATGAAATAGGCCCGATATTTAATGATGTTTTCCAACGGAAAATTGATCCATTGACGGCAGCAAAAATGGTATTAAAAAGGTTAAACCTTGTTGAGTAATCGCGTGAACAGTACTCTCAAAGGTACAGTTTTACGTTATCTACCGGGTAACGTCTCAGGGAGATGTGCCCGGTAAGAGCAACATTATGAGCAACTTTGTACTCTTAGCGAAAGTCGAGGCGGCGCAAAATTTTCCATGATAATCTCTCAAGTCGCTGCTTCAAAAGCTAAATCATACACAGTGATTGTTTTTAGTCTACAGAGCGATCAATGACTAAATAGCGATAGATGGTTTCAAAAGTTCAGCGCAAGATATTTAATAGCGACAAATAACTGGAGAGATAATCATGAATACAGTCGCCAAGCGTATAGCGCAACATATTCACAACTTGAATTGGAGAGATGTCCCAGATAACGCCATTTATTGGGCTAAGATTGGCATCCTTGATACCATCGGGGTTACCCTCGCGGCTTCGAATGAACCCTGCGTCCGGTTAGCGGGGAGTTTGCCCGGAACCGGAGACTCATTTGGGCGAGCATTTATTTACGGGCGTGGCACTCGAACATCAGTCATGGATGCTGCGTTTGTTAATGGGGTTGCCTCTCATGCGCTGGACTTCGACGATGTTAACAACCACATAGGCGGACACCCCTCGGTGCCTCTGGTGCCGGCTATATTTGCGCTTGGAGATGATTTGGGCGTTTCCGGCCGGGACGCCTTACTCGCTTACATCGCGGGGTTTGAGACGGAGACCCGCATTGGTCTCGGCGTTAACCAGCATCACTATGAGAAAGGGTGGCATCCGACAGCGACTCTTGGAATTTTTGGAACCGTCGCTGCGGCTAGTCGTTTACTGGGTTTAGATGCTGAAAAAACGGCTACTGCACTCGGCATTGCAGTATCTCTAGCTAGCGGGGTCAAAGCAAATTTTGGAACTATGACCAAGCCGCTCCATGTTGGACAGAGTGTCCGAAACGGTCTAATGGCTGCTTATTTGGCTCGGGAGGGGTTTACGTCCAACTTGGAAGCGTTTGAGCACCATCAGGGATTTTTAGAAGTTTTTAATGGCGAGGGACTTCACGATATAACCCGGACCTTTGCGGAGTGGGGCAACCCTTGGAATGTGACCAACCCCGGACCAAACATAAAACAGTATCCGTGCTGTGGGTCTACCCATGGAGCAATTAACGCGATTATTCGCCTTCGAACAGAGTATCGTCTGTGCCCAGAGGATGTTGAGCGAATTGAGGTGCTGACAACTCCAAGGAGATTGCCGCATACAAATAACCCTGACCCGCAAAATGGCCTAGAGGCTAAGTTCAGTCTTCATTACGTAACTGCGCGCGCTCTTATCGATGGCACGGTGCGCTTGGCAGATTTTAATGAAGGTGCTGAAAAGGATGTCGCCGCACGTTCTTTAATGTCCAAAATTACTGTTGGAATTCATCCGGACATGTCCAATCCCGATCAAGATGGATACGGCGCAGAGGTAATCGTTCGGACAACGGGTGGCCGTGATTTGCGTGCCCGTGTAGACCACGATGTTCTTCGAGGTCCCGAATATCCAATGTCCGATGCAGAGCTGTATGATAAATTTAAAGACTGTGTTTGGAGCACGGTGGGAGCAAACAATATCAGATCACTCTATGATCTGTTATCCAAATTAGAAAAAATGAGCAATATTAGTAGGTTATCTGACTATATTGAGCGCTTTAAATAGTGTACGCAAATCAACACCTTAAAACTTTATTGAATGTATTGTTTCTAACATTTAGTCATAACCTTTATTCCCGGTCCACTGCATATCTGCTTAACTCTGTCATTTTCTCGGATGCGTATGGAAACGCTCTTGTTTGGTGACCTATTCTTCACGCATTGATCCTAGTCTGGCCACCACAACCCTTTGTGTTCGTGGGCGTTTTGCAACTAATTAGTAGGTGCTCCCGTTAAGTGGTTGTTGGTCTAATACCTGTGTTTAATCTTATTCGGCGGATTGATAACGGCTGCAATGTGGCCAGAGCAGACTAAAACAAATCTCAACTGGCCTGAGTAGAACTCTGTTGCTGCGAAAGTGGACTACCACGGCGCAATATGGGCTGCACGGTTGGAGAGCATGTAGAAGAAAATTCTAATTGTCCCGAGATCTATTTTAACGCCATCAATGTCTATGCCACCACATCAGTGAAGTTTATTCTCGAGGTAAATTTTCTACAAATAGAAAGCGTGTATGGCAGCAGGCATACGTTTTGGGTCTGAATTCCAAAATAGTAGATCAAAAGGAAGAGGTTCTCTGTTCAACAGATAGTTTTTTGTGACAAAATACCAAAGCAGATCATTTGATTTGAGTAGATTGAAGGCAGTTGCCATGTCCCTAACTTCAAGATCGCCCCGCTCGCTTTTTTTTCCAGCCTCAGTAATTGCACATCGTTTATAAATACCCTCAGGTCAGCCGTTTCGGTAAGGCCTACTACCGTGGTGAAAAAAGTAGCAGAATTTATTCGGTTATCTTGAATTTTGCAGCGAACTGAGCTAGTGACAAAGCTAATATTGTGCTACTGATGAAATTATTCAGGTTTATCTTATTTTCTTCAGTAATTCCCTCAATCACACCCACGGCTGTCACCGGACCATTTCATATGTTATAATTGAGGGGTCCGTTTCCTAGCTTTGCGTCTCGATTAATCCAAGAAATCACGAATACCGTGTGACCTTGATCAGTGGCCCATTCTATAAATGAATTGTTTTCGCGGAGATCGAGAATGTAGTACTTGTTGATCAATGGGGGCGTAATAAAAAGTTGTGTTTTTGGCACCTTTTCTGTTTTTGGATCATATTGAATTAATTTTTTAGACTATTGCGAAACATAATTGTTCCAGATGTTGCCGCAATACTTATACCAACTTGAAAGTCGTTTGGCTGGCTCATTTTATTATACAGTTGGTCGTTCCAGCTTTTGTATACTCTATGAGGTTTCCCTCACCCTTAAACGGATTTCTGGCACCAGATTCCGCCGTCGCACGTAAAACCTCCGGGTTGAGTACAACACAGTTTGTGGGAGACAAAGAATTAAAATACTGGCGGACACAGAAAGTCATCTGAGCGCTTGATTTCATGTTTAGGTCATGCAATTCGTTATATAAGATTGGGTCCAACGCGCATTCAATAAATAAGCTTGTTTGATAAAATAAACAAATAGATGGTCGATCTAAGTATCGTCAAAGAATAACAAGTCGTAATGGTCTGGATTTATCACTAGCGCGAAATCAGCGCCCATCAACTGTTTTGATGTTGACCGCCAGAGGCTTAAGTAGTCACCCCACAGTTCAAGTTTTTTTAATTATTTTTTCTAGGTTGACCATAACCGTTTTAGTCACCCCTGCGAGCTCTTTTCGCACATTCAGGGGATCGGCCTCAGGTAAGCTGTTTGAATTAAGTTAATTGCACATAAAACCTGCAAGAGGTCCGTGAGAACGGAGAGCAAGTTTAGCCATCAATATCGAAATTCCGACTGAGTAGGATAATGGATTTTCCAAAAACGATTATGCGTTCGTAAGTTGCGCTCTCGAGTTTGCTTGCAAATTACCTTTACGGTGCGGACACTATTCAAATTGTTTGTAATACTTTAACTATTTGAATGCATCATCGAATGCAAGTAAACTGCTTCGGTCGCAAAGGACGTACAGTCCAGATGGGTTTTGCTGCTTTACGGCGTGTCACAAATACTTGGTCGCTGAGGTCAAGCGCGGCCTTAGGTTCAATTGGAATGAGGGGAGCGACGTCCATGCCTTCGATAAGACTCAATTATTTGCTGAAACGTAGCATAAGTCTCGTTGCAATATCGTTCACACTGAATGGTTGCTCTCAAGTCCCAGATGCTGTTAACCCTGTTGAATGGTATAATAGCACCGTTAACTTTTTTTCTGGTGATCAAGAGAATAGGTCTCAAATGGGCAACGGCTCGATGGCCGAAGACTCTGCTCAGGCTAAGCTGTTTAAAGATGGAGGCTCGGCTGGTGGAGAAGCCAAGCAAGGGTTTCCCAAACTCTCACGGGTAGACCGCCAAGCTGAATATGACGCAGCGCGCAAGCGGGGGGGATTAGTCGCGGATGTTCAGGGCCGTCAGTATGCGCCGGCTATTGCACGTCAACAAGAACCAGCGTCCCAGGTAGCTACAGCGCCCCCACCAGAGCCTACAAGTGCCATTGAAGCTGTTCGTCCGAACGTCGGATCAACCCAATCGTCACCCTCGGCGCAACCCACTATTCCTGTGATTTCCTCCACTGGGGAGGCATTGACCTCGACGACCCCATCACTCAGCTCGGGACTTCCAACTGAGGCGGAACAGCAGGCCAGTGAATTACGTCTCCGTAAAAAACTTGCGGAAATACGAATCCGAGCTGGTCAGCAAGGTCCAGCGTTACCGTTAATGAATGCTGCCGCTTTGGCGATGGGGCCAGATCAATTTGGAACTGTCGTGGTTTCATCAGATGGTGTTCAACCTATGAAAGACATATCGTCTTTGAGCACACCAAATTTAAATACGGCACTAACAACCTCCAAAAATCAAAGAGGTATTCTTGCGTATTTGGCCCGTCAACAGAGTCCGTTGACGCCAAACGCTACTAAAATAGCGACGATTCAGTTTTCCAACGGGTCCAGCAATTTAAGCGCGGCTGACAAGAGCATTCTCTCTGATGTGCAGCAGCTACAGCGGGAACGGGGAGGAAAAATTTACATTGTGGGGCATGCCTCAAGACGGACCCGAACCATGGATCCAGTTCGGCACAAGATGGTAAATTTTAATGTTTCGATGGCACGTGCTAATGTGGTTGCTAGAGAGTTATTGCGACTTGGTTTTAAGAAGGAGGAATTGGTAGTTGACGCGCTCTCTGATACCGCGCCGCTGTACCTTGAGTTTATGCCAACAGGTGAAGCTGGCAACAGGCGTGCTGAGATTTATCTAAGAGGGTAATGTTCAGGGAAAACTAAATTGTGTTGCCAGTCAGAAACTCTCTTTGAAGATGAGCAGTGTGCGCAACTCAAGTTTTATGTCTTTCTGTTAATAGGAACGCGGGAGCGCGGGGAAGGTCTCTTGCAGAGAGGGTTGGGTCAAAGCCTGACTCTCACATTGTACTCCGTGCGCTCATTCCAATCGCGTTTGGGGACTAATCCAAAAACTAATCGAAAACTGCACCAGAATACGAAGGCAGCTGATGGATGGGTAAACAAATACGGGTTGGGATTGCTGGTTTAGGTAATGTGGGTATAGGCGTGGTCAGGGTTCTGTCTCACAACTCAGATTTGTTATTGAGTAGAGCTGGCAGAGCACTAACCATTACTGCTATTTCTGCTCGAGAAAAAAATCGTGATAGAGGGGTGGATCTTACAAAATTTGATTGGCACGGCAATGCTTGTGATCTTGCACGTGCTGAGAACGTTGACATTGTAGTTGAATTAATTGGTGGTGATAATGGTGTAGCTAAAGACGTTGTCGAGACCGCCATTTCGAATGGTAAGCATGTCGTCACCGCCAACAAAGCACTAATTGGTCATCATGGGACGAATTTAGCAAAAGCGGCAGAGTTGAATAAAGTGGTGTTGGCTTTTGAGGCCGCGGTAGCTGGTGGTATACCTATTGTGAAAGCATTACGCGATGGCTTGGCCGCAAATCGTGTCGAGCGGCTAACTGGTATATTAAACGGTACTTGTAATTTCATTCTCAGCAACATGGCGGAAACGGGTCGCCCATTTGCTGAAATTTTGGCAGAGGCAAAGGCATTGGGATACGCTGAGTCAGATCCAACCTTTGATATTGATGGTATAGATACGGCGCATAAGCTCTCCATTCTTGCTGCACTTGCTTTTGGAACGGAGGTTGATTTCGCTAATGTCCACGTGGAGGGCATTCGCCATATTTCACCCATAGATATCGAGTTTGCTCGCGAATTAGGTTATGGTATTAAGCTGTTAGGTGTGGCCGCAAGGGTACCAGATGAACTGGGCGGAGGTATCGAGCAACGGGTTCACCCCTGTATGGTTCGAAAGAACGCGCCTATTAATCATGTCTCTGGCGTTTTTAACGGTATCGAGGTTATAGGTGATTTTGTGGATACCACTATTTACGAGGGCCGAGGAGCTGGTCAGGGGCCGACAGCGTCTGCGGTGGTTGCTGATTTAGTTGATATTGCGCGCGGCCTGCGCATTCCAGCTTTCTCGCTGAAGGCAACCGACCTTCGACCTCCAAATACTATACCTATGGGGCGACGTGTTGGAGCTTATTACGTGCGTTTCATGGTCGTAGATCGACCAGGGGTCTTCGCTGATATTGCGGCGGTTCTTCGCGATCATGACGTATCGATGGAGTCTGTTCTTCAACGCGGTCGATCACGGGGTGAGCGGGTCTCGGTAGTTATGACGGTCCATGAAACTCGCGAAGAGGCGATGCAAAAAGGCTTGCAAGCGATAGCGGCGCTTGACTCTGTTGTCGAACCGCCCAGCTTGATACGGATAGAAGATCTTTAATGTCATTGCTTGACAAGAGCGATTCCCATGGATTGTTTTCCCCAAAAAACTATCAAGGACGCTAAAACTGCGGTCGAGTGCCTTAGTTCGAAGTCACGGGTCTATCGCACATCTAGCGGAGAGGGTGATATGGTTTGGCATGAGTGGGGAAATATTAGTGCGCCGCCACTGGTTCTACTACACGGGGGCTCTGGGTCTTGGACACATTGGATACGTAATATTTCGGAATTAGCCCGATATTTCCGTGTACTTGCTCCCGACACGCCTGGTCTGGGTGAATCCAGCGAGCCAAACGAAAAGATTTCCTCAGAAAATTATCCCTTAGGCATGGGGGTTTTGGCGGAAATTGTGGGCAAAGGCATTGATAAAATTTTAGGCTACGGGGTCCCATTTCATTTGACAGGGTTTTCAATGGGGTCAATTTTTGGCGCTTACTTGGCTGCTGAGCGAGGTGAACAAGTGTTAACCTTCACACTTGTCGGATCATCGGCTTTTGGCCTGCCATGGAATGGCTTGAAACAACCTTTGTATTCAGTTGCACGAAATCTCTCAGAGACTGCCAAGGTCGAGATTCAATGCCGTAATCTTCAGATTATCATGACTTGCGGCGAGGCCACGCCATTTGCAGGTTGGTTGCAAACTAACAACGTTGAGCGAGCGCGGCTGCGGAGCCACTTATTGCCTCGAACTGACACACTTATGCGGGCTCTGCCAAAAGTCAAAGCTCCTTTAATCGGTATATGGGGTGAACGGGATATTTATGCGCAAGATGACCTAACGCAAATAGAAAAATTAATGAGATCATGCGATAAAGACCTAATCTTCGAGGTTATTCCCAATGCTGGTCATTGGGTAATTTTTGATCAACCTAAAGTTTTTAACTCTGTTTTTCTGCTAGCCCTGAAAGCCCGTGGTCATTTGGGGGGATTGATGGGCATCTAAAAACGAGATACCTTTCTTTGTTTGTAGGCGTAGCAAATTGAAGTAGTGTCAAGGTTATGGAAAAACCAGTTATTGGCGTCTTGGCGAATGTGCGGACGGTCAACGACGAGTCCGAAGCACAATATGTGACTGAGATGAATGTCCGTTCTGCGGGCCAACTGACTGGTGCGACACCATTAATGATACCCGGAATGCCAGCTGTTGTTGATATTCCCAGCTTACTGGAGGTCTGTGACGGGTTTATTGTGCCCGGGGGACGTGCCAATGTCCATCCTGACGAGTATGGTGTTAAGCCAACAGAAGCCCACGGCGAATTTAATAGAGGGCGCGATAAGATCGCCTTACCATTAATCCAAGAGTGTATTAAGCGCGGTCAGCCTATCCTTGGAATATGCAGAGGTTTTCAAGAATTTAACGTGGCTTTAGGAGGCTCGCTTCACCCGGAAATCCGCACATTAGCGGGTAGAATAAACCATCGCATGCCCCCAGATGGAACTTTGGAAGAAAAATTTGCGCACCGCCACTCTGTAAAGCTCAGTGCTGGAAGCCCCTATGTCGAGATTTTTGGTGTCGATGAAGTCATGGTCAACTCTCTGCATGGTCAAGGGATCGATGAGCCCGGAGAGCGAGTAATTATCGATGGTCGTGCGCCAGACAGCACGCCCGAGGCGATTTCTATTAAAGATGCGCCGGGGTTTGCATTGGCGGTTCAGTGGCACCCAGAATACAAAGCAGCCGATGACAATGTGTCGTTTTCATTGTATCGTGCATTTGGTGAGGCGGTAGCAGTATGGAAGAATAACAGGGCTGGAACTGTTTGATGTGCGCGGCCCAGAGCCCAGAACGGAGCAGTGTATGGTTTTGTCATGTTGAGTAACGCTGAACTCGATCATTACAATTCCACAGGCCAAGTCACGCCTGCCTACAAACTTGCGCCTGAGATGGTTGATGACATAAAAGTGCGCATGGGTCAATTATTTGACGATCATCCAGAGCTTGATTCCGACTATGCACCAAGCCTGATTGAATACGACCTAGGCTGGTTAAATTATGGCGCAGATACAGGAATATTGGACTGTGTGGCTCAAATCATGGGGGACGACATAATTGTTTGGGGCTCGGCACTATTTTGTAAAAAAGCGATTGGTGGCAAGCCAACGCCATGGCATCAGGACGGTCAATACTGGCCAATACGTCCGCTTGAAGCTTGCACAGTTTGGATTGCTTTGGATAAATCAACACGTGAAAACGGTTGTTTACGTGTTATTCCAGGCTCTCATAAAAGAAAAGAAATTTTCAAGCACGAGTTTGAACGTGAGGGCGAGCAGATTTTAAATCAACGGGTCAACGCTGTTTCAATGCTTAATGCGGAACCGGTAGATATTGTTTTAGAGCCCGGAATGATCTCACTTCATGATGCTTTTATAATTCATGGAGCAGAACCAAACAAATCAGGCTTGCGCCGCGGCGGTTTAACGTTTCGCTATATGCCAACAACGTCCCACTACGATCGGAGACTAGCCGCAGTCCTCGGAGAGAAGCAAGGAGGCTTACCTCTGGAAAAACGTAATTTACATCTAGTGCGTGGGGTAGATCGATGTGGTCTTAATGATGTGTTTTAAGTTAGTTGTCTCTAGTTCTTCAAAAAAAACGTAAGTAATTAACATAGTGAGGATCTAGATTTATGTGTTCTGATTTTTATAATTTTACAGCGGCTGATAGGAATTTTAGGAAATTCGCATGGAGACTCGGTGCAGCTTGGTAGCACCCGGCTGGCAATGATGTTTTCATAAGTTAAAATCACCTGCCCGCTGAGTTTTAGATTTTTTAATTGGTATTGATGTGTGAAGTTCACAGTTAGGAGAGTAGCCATGCCCAAAGATGGCGCGGCCAGAAAGTTTCAGCACCCCCAGAGTTATGAGCCTAAAAACCACCTCCGGTTTATCACTGCAGCGAGCCTATTTGATGGTCATGATGCCTCGATTAACATCATGCGACGTATCTTGCAGGGGGCGGGCACAGAGGTTATTCACTTGGGCCATAACCGTGCTGTTGATGAAGTTGTTACAGCAGCAATTGCCGAGGACGCGCACGCGATTGCTGTTAGCTCATATCAGGGCGGTCATGTCGAATACTTTAAATACATGATTGATTTGCTTCGTGAACGGGGCAGGCCCGAAATTCTTGTGTTCGGCGGTGGCGGAGGAGTGATTGTCGCTTCCGAAATACAAGAACTGCATGACTACGGAGTTACACGGATCTACTCGCCTAACGACGGTTATGAGATGGGCTTACCCGGCATGATAGCGGATATGATGCGACTAGCAGACCGCGACCTCGGGGAGGCATTACCTTCGGAGATTTCGAGCCTACAAAGTGGTGAACCAGCAGTATTGGCTCGGATCATCACAGGTATGGAGCTCAACAGCATTGATCGTAAGATGCTCGAGAGTATCAGAGTAGTAGCTGATAATCACGCTGATGTGCCTGTGCTGGGGATAACCGGAACTGGCGGTGCGGGAAAGTCGTCATTAACCGACGAATTAATTCGAAGGTTTAGGTTATATTCTGGAGAGCCGAAAATCGCGATCATTGCTATCGATCCTACACGGCGACGGACCAACGGTGCATTGCTCGGTGATCGAATCCGCATGAATGCGATTGACTCGCCGAATATTTATATGCGGTCTTTGGCCACCCGAGGCGCGGGATCTGAGGTGGTGGAGGCAACTAGTGACATTATTGCAGCTTGTAAAGTAGCTGGGTATGAGCTCGTAATCATAGAGACACCTGGTATTGGTCAAGGTGATGGGGCAGTGGTCGAATTGGTCGATGTATCGCTGTACGTAATGACACCAGAATATGGTGCTCAAAGCCAACTTGAGAAAATCGATATGCTTGACTTCGCTGATGCGGTTGCCATTAACAAATTTGATCGTAAAGGGGCGTTGGATGCACTGCGTGATGTCCGCAAACAGGTTCAGCGTAACCGCGAGGCCTTCGGTCAATCGCTCGACACAATGCCGGTTTTCGGCTGTATGGCGGCGAAATTTGCCGACATTGGCGTAAGTGCTCTGTATCAGGAACTGCTGAGCCAGTTTGAAACTCTGGGACTCAATGGTTTTCCTTGCAAACTGTTGCCGGTCGAGGTCCGTCAATCTGAATTGGGCCAAGCAATTGTTCCTCCGGAGCGCGCGCGTTACCTAGCAGAGATAGCTGAAACGGTAAGGGACTATCACTATTTCATTTCGGAACAAACTCAAACAGCACGCGAGTCTCAGCAACTAAAAGCCGCAAAACAAATGCTCTTGGATGCAAAACAAGGGGAAGTTGGTACGGATTTAAATTCTTTGATTGCTGACCGGGATGCGCGGCTCGCTCCACGGGTTGTCGATTTGTTGGAGTCATGGCCGAGCGTAGTTGATAACTATTCTGGTGATAGAGGGATGATCAAAATCCGTGATAAAGAGGTTTCTACAACTTTAAAAAGAGAGACGTTATCAGGTAATAAAGTTTCGCGCATTGCACTACCTAAGTACGAGGATCACGGAGAACTTGTGAAATGGTTGCTCAAGGAAAATCTGCCGGGTTTTTTCCCCTACACAGCCGGCGTTTTTGCTTTCAAGCGTGAAGGCGAGGACCCAACGAGGATGTTTGCAGGTGAGGGTGATGCTTTTCGCACAAATTCGCGGTTCAAGATGGTTTCGAGCGACTTTGAGGCCAAGCGACTTTCTACTGCCTTTGATTCGGTTACACTGTACGGCTTTGACCCTGACCTACGTCCAGATATTTATGGTAAAATTGGAAATTCAGGTGTTTCAATTGCAACACTTGAAGACATGAGGGTGCTATACGATGGATTTGATCTCTGCAATCCTTCAACGTCAGTTTCAATGACCATTAACGGGCCTGCACCGATGGTTATGGCGATGTTTTTGAACACTGCGATAGATCAGCAAGTTGCAAAATTTGAGGTTGATAACGGACGATATCCATCAAAAAAAGAGTTTACAGAGTTATCCGAGTGGGTTCATGAGAATATTCGTGGGACTGTTCAAGCGGATATTTTAAAGGAGGATCAAGGCCAGAACACCTGTATTTTCTCGACGGAATTTGCACTGAAATTGATGGCAGATGTTCAAGAATACTTTGTCAACCATAGAATTCGTAACTTCTATTCTGTATCTATCTCTGGGTACCATATTGCCGAAGCGGGGGCGAACCCCATATCTCAACTGGCATTTACATTGTCCAATGGCTTTACATTTGTTGAGGCATATCTTGCACGTGGAATGCAAATTGATGATTTTGCACCTAATTTATCCTTCTTTTTTTCAAATGGGATGGACCCAGAGTATACCGTGATGGGCCGCGTGGCTAGGCGCATATGGGCGACAACAATGCGGTTTAAATACGGGGCCAATGAGCGCTCTCAAAAACTGAAATACCACACACAAACGTCGGGTCGGTCTTTGCATGCTCAGGAGATGGATTTCAATGATATTCGAACAACCCTGCAAGCTTTGATCGCAACTTACGACAATACGAACTCACTTCACACTAATGCCTATGATGAGGCTGTGACGACCCCTACCGCAGAGAGCGTGCGTCGCGCTGTCGCTATTCAGATGATTATAAATAATGAGTGGGGATTATCAAAAAATGAAAATCCGAATCAAGGAAGTTTTATTATTGATGAATTAACCGATTTGGTCGAAGAGGCGGTGCTACAGGAGTTTGATCGAATTTCAGAGCGTGGCGGGGTACTTGGTGCCATGGAGACAGGGTATCAGCGTGGTAAAATTCAAGAGGAGTCACTCTACTATGAGCACAAGAAACATGAGGGCTCGATTCCGATTATCGGTGTCAATACCTTCCTGAATCCTAATCCTTTGGTAGAGGACGTATTCGAATTGCAGCGTTCCACAGATTCAGAAAAACAAAGTCAAATCAGCAGGTTAAATGATTTTCATAAAGTTAATATCGCGCATTCACCAGCTATGATTACGCGCCTCAAGCAAATTGCTACGGAAGGTGGAAACGTCTTTGAAGTGTTAGTAGACGCGGTGCGCGTCTGCTCGCTTGGACAAATTACTGAGGCTTTGTTCGATGCGGGGGGACAATACCGCCGTAATATGTAGTAAGATTGTGACCATGAGAAGTCTTAAGCACCCTGCAGACGTTGGCCTTAGAGAAATCCTTTTTGAGTTTAAAAAAGTGGGACGCTACCTGAAAGTCTCCGCTATTGACCCTTATACCTCTACTGAAGTATCGATGATAGGAGACCCCAAGCAGAGCGAGGAAGCATTAAAACGCGTCGCGACCAGAAAGCTTATATACGTCATGGATAAAAAGGGATATTCCAAACGGGGCAGACGCCTTCCTCGTGGGCAAAGTCCTTTTGGGTTAAAAAGTTGACTTAAACCATGTAAATTTGCAATCAGAGACAGCCGGTTTGCCGAAGCCCATTTGCCTTGCAAAGCTGGAGCGCTGCTGAGAGTAATGCGCGGCAACCATTGGATAAGTAGGAGGCAAACTCCACCGCTTGCGATACTCCTTAGGCGTTAGTCCGGATGCTGCTTTTAAATGACGTTTTAACATCTTTAGGCGGCGCCCATCCTCTAAACACACTAAGAAATCGGGCGATATCGACTTTGGAGATGGCGATAGCCGGACGCCGGGTCGGTTTTTGGGATTGTTCATTCGATTTTGAAGAAAGGTCTGATAAAGCTTCATAAATTGATTGAATAATGGGCGAAATTGTCCCAAAATCCTACGGGGTTTTTAGAGAGATACCCCCTAAAATAGTCGATGTCATCCGCAGCACATGTGTATGGTTGAAACTGTCTTTATCCGAATCAGACATGAACCTTTGCCTCCCCATACTTGTAATTATAGCCTATATCATAGAGTTTTGAGAGTTGTGGCATCAATGCAAAAATAGCGGTAATTTTGATGTTTGTATTTTGTCCTGCAAAACATCGATGCCTTGTGTCTGTATTGGCATCGAAACTCCAGATATGGTATGAGAAATCTGAAGGATGGCTGAGGTGGTCGTCTTTAGTTGCAATTTTAGGACGTCGGGAACTATCATGACAATTCGATCTATTGCACTTGCTTGTGATCATGCCGGGTTTCCGCTGAAGACTTTCCTTAGCCAAGTTGTTGTTGACGGTGGTCACAAAATACTCGATCTCGGCACAACGTCCCATGCTTCGGTTGACTATCCAGATTATGGGTTTGCAATGGCAAGTGCGTTAAACGCTGGAGATGCGGATAGAGGTATTCTTGTTTGTGGCAGTGGAATAGGTATTTCTATCGCTGCAAATCGCTTTCAAACCGTTCGAGCTGCTCTAATTCACGACGCTTTGGGTGCTCGGATGGCGCGACTTCACAATGATGCTAATGTCATATGTTTGGGTGCACGAATGATTGGTGAGGATGTTGCCAAAGATTGCGTGAATATTTTTCTAAATACAGCTTTTGAAGGCGGCCGTCACTTAACTCGCGTCGATAAGTTGAGCCAGCACGGGGCTTAAGTAGTTTATACAATTTATAGAATAGAGAGCAAAGATACGATGTTAAACAGTTCCAAAACTCATATGTCGAATTATTTAACTGGCTTTTTTGCCGCAGGTTTGGCCGAAAGGGACCCTCAAATCTCAAATGCGATAAGCAATGAGTTGAGCCGGCAGCAGGAACAAATAGAACTGATTGCTTCTGAGAATATTGTGTCAAAAGCCGTTATGGAAGCGCAGGGTGGTGTCATGACGAATAAGTATGCAGAAGGTTATCCTGGCCGCCGGTATTACGGGGGATGTGAATTCGTAGATATAGCCGAATCAATGGCGATTGAGCGTGCAAAAAAACTTTTTGATTGCAGTGTTGTGAATGTTCAACCGCATTCTGGCGCGCAGGCCAATGGCGCTGTGATGATGGCACTGCTTAAGCCCGGTAATACAATTCTTGGCATGTCTCTAGACGCCGGTGGGCATTTAACTCACGGTGCTGGTCCATCCCAATCAGGAAAGTGGTTCAATGCGATTCAATATGGGCTGACACCAGAGACCCATCTGATTGATTTTGATCAAGTCGAGAGGTTAGCGTGTGAACATAAGCCTCAACTGATAATTTGTGGGGGTTCAGCGTATCCTCGAATTATAGATTTTAGCCGCTTTCGGGCCATTGCGGACGAGGTTGGCGCATATTTGATGGTTGATATGGCGCATTTTGCTGGGCTCGTGGCAGCAGGCATTCATCCTTCACCGTTACCTTACGCCGATGTGGTAACCACAACGACACATAAAACCCTCCGAGGACCAAGAGGAGGTATGATTTTAACCAATAATCAAGATCTTGGAAAAAAATTTAACTCCGCAGTATTTCCGGGCCTACAGGGGGGACCTTTGATGCATATTATAGCGGCAAAAGCCGTCGCTTTTGGTGAAGCCCTGCAGCCTGAGTTCAAAACCTATTCTCAACAGGTTGTTAACAACGCACGAGTTTTAGCCGAAACGTTGAACAATTACGGCCTCGATATTGTCTCAAGGGGTACGGACACCCATCTCGTCTTGGTCGACCTGCGACCAAAACGTGTAAAAGGTAATCAGGCAGAAGAATCCTTGGAACGTGCAGGAATGACATGTAATAAAAATGGCGTTCCGGGAGATCCTGAGAAGCCAACGGTAACATCAGGAATTAGACTAGGAACGCCAGCCGGAACTACTCGTGGCTTTGGTAATGAAGAGTTTGCGCAAATTGGGGCTATGATTGGAGATGTGCTTGACGGTTTAGCAATTAACCCAGATGAAAATTTGGTAGCGGAAAAGACCGCTCGGACACATGTTAAAACCCTGTGCAAGCGTTTTCCAGTTTATGAGGCTATGTAATAACTATGGAATAGATTGGCGGGAGGATAGAATAGATGCGCTGCCCATTTTGCGGACATCTTGAAACACAGGTTAAAGACTCACGGCCTACTGAGGATCATGCCGCCATCAGGCGACGACGGTTCTGTTCGGAGTGTGGCTCACGCTGGACAACTTTTGAACGAGTCCAGTTGCGCGAATTGGTCGTGGTAAAAAGTAATGGTGACAAGGTGCCGTTTGATCGCGACAAGCTAGCCCGCTCTTTAAAAATTGCATTGCGCAAACGGCCAGTAAACGAAGATCGGATAGAACGAATTGTTAACGGGGTTCAACGGCGCCTTGAGGCACTTGGCGAAAATGAGATACCGACAAAGGTTGTTGGGGAGATGGTTATGGAAAATCTGCGCGATATGGACCAAGTCGCCTTCGTTCGGTTTGCCTCTGTATATAAAAACTTTCGTGAGGCTCGAGACTTTGAGGAATTCGTGGAACATTTAGGTGACAACGCTTCCCAGTGATGTAATTGACGCGCATTGGATGCGCGTGGCTCTGGCTTTAGCTCGCCGGGGGCTCGGGCAAGTAGCTCCTAATCCAGCCGTTGGCTGCGTATTGGTTCAATACGATCATGAGGGGGGACGGGTCGTTGGGAGAGGCTGGACACAGCCCGGTGGTCGTCCACATGCAGAGACAGAAGCTATTGGCAGAGCTGGAAAAGAATCACTCGGATCAGTGGCTTATGTAACTTTAGAGCCTTGTGCTCACCAAGGACATACTGATCCATGTGCGGATGCATTGATCTCTGCCGGTATCAAACGTGCCGTCGTTGCAACATTAGATCCGGACGAGCGGGTCTCGGGAAAGGGTATTCTGCGAATGAAACGAGCGGGCATTCAGGTCGATTTAGGGTGTTGTAACCGGCAAGCACGACAGCTGAATGCCGGCTTTCTAGCAACTCGGGAGACTGGAAGGCCACATGTTGCTCTCAAAGTGGCGACAACTTTCGATGGTAAAATCGCAGCAATTAATAGGCATAGCCAGTGGATTACTGGGCCGGAGTCGCGGGCTTACGGACATTTGTTGCGCTCGCGCTTTGATGTAATTCTAACTGGGTCAGGAACCGTTCTTAATGATAATCCGATGATGACCTGCCGATTGCCGGGGCTTGAGAAGTACTCGCCAATTCGGGCTTTAGTTTTGGGTCATCGAAAAATCCCCTTTGATAGCAAAATCTTGTCATATGAACATGGTCCGCCAACATTGGTCTATCTGGGATACAAACATTCGCTTGCTGAAGATAACGTCTTTCTAAAAAAAGTGGAGGTTTGCAAGGTTCGGTGCGATACCTTTGGTTACCCAGTCTTATCAGAAATTCTTGCTGATTTGGTTGCTCGCGGGATTACCCGTGTCTTGGTTGAGGCCGGCTCGCGGCTGAATACAGCTTTTCTTAAAGCGGAGGGAGTAGATGAAATTCACTGGTTTCGAGCATCGACCATTCTGGGGAATGACAGTATTCCAGTTATCGGTGACTTAGGCCAAGACAATGTTGAAAAACTGAGGCGATTTTCAGTTATTGAACAAAAAAGGATGGGTAACGATATGTATGAATTATTGAGTAAACAGGCTAACGGATAAAATTTATGTTTACGGGCATAACCACGGATATTGGCGAGGTAATTCAGCTCGATACCTCAGCAGAAACTCGGGTTGCAATTGCTACATCTTATGGCACGGGTGACATAAAAATTGGCGCATCTATCTGCTGCTCAGGTGTTTGTTTGACGGTAGTGGAAACGGGATCAGACTGGTTTGGAGTCCAAGTCTCATTGGAGACAATCTCCAAAACTACATTGGAGTGTTGGAGGATTGGCACAAAAGTCAATCTGGAACGAGCGCTAAAAGTTGGTGATGAACTGGGTGGCCACATCGTTTCGGGACATGTGGACGGCGTAGGAAAAATCCAAACCTTGAAAAATATTGGCGGTTCGATCGTGATTCAGATATGTGCGCCTCCAGCCCTCGGTCAATATTTAGCTGTTAAAGGTTCGATAACAATCGATGGGGTATCTCTCACTGTCAACGAAGTGAAGGATTCTAATTTTGAGGTAAACATCATACCGCATACGCAATCCGCCACAACGATCGGAGATGTTCAAATTGGCGATATGGTAAACCTGGAAATCGACATGCTGGCAAGGTATGTTGCTCGCCTGCATGAGTTCAACATATAAGTTATCATCGGAAACAGAAAATTGTATCAGGATACAACACAAGATGACCTATCGCGGAACATGAGGCCCGCTTATTTGTCCACAATAGACGAAATCATCGATGACGCCAGGAACGGCAGGATGTTTATTCTCGTTGATGATGAGGAACGGGAGAATGAGGGGGATTTAGTCATACCCGCTCAAATGGCAACGCCTGAGGCGGTGAATTTTATGGCTAAATTCGGGCGTGGCCTGATTTGTTTATCTCTGACCCAAGAGAGGCTTCGCCATTTAGACCTGCCACTTATGGCTCAGCGCAATTCCTCTCGCCATCAAACGGCGTTTACTGTATCCATCGAGGCCAGAGAGGGTGTGACAACTGGGATTTCTGCATCGGATAGGGCACGGACGATCTCCGTCGCGATTGATCCAAGTAAGGGCGCCGAGGATATTGTCTCTCCCGGACACATTTTTCCATTGGAAGCTCGAGAAGGCGGAGTGTTGGTGCGGGCTGGTCATACAGAGGCCGCGATTGATGTTTCCAGGTTAGCTGGCCTCAATCCATCAGGCGTTATCTGCGAAATCATGAACGAAGATGGGACTATGGCGCGGCTCCCTGATCTTATTAAGTTTGCAAAGCATCATGGTCTCAAAATTGGAACTATTGCTGATCTCATAGCTTACCGATTGAAGAACGATCGTATTGTTGAGCGGACTCTCGAGGCTGATTTTGAAAGTCAATACGGTGGGACTTTTAAAATGTATGTTTACACCAACACGGTCGCTTACTCTGAGCATCTCGCATTAGTAAAGGGCGAAATTGATCAATTAAATTCGATCCCAGTTCGCATGCATGCATTTAATATTCTGGAAGACGTCCTTGGAAACAGAAATTCCCATAAATCCGGTCAATTGCATGACGCTATGAATATGATTGGAGGCATGAAGGTTGGGGTAATTGTTTTAATTCGTGAACCACACAAGAGTGCTTTATCCGATTTGTTGCGTCGCCAAATGGGGGTGGATCATGCGCCTGAAGTTAAGGTAGGTGGACAAGAGCGTACACTTCGTGATTATGGAATCGGGGCACAAATTCTTTTGGACTTAGGTGTTAGGGACATGGAGTTACTCACGAATACGCCCCAGCGGACAATTGTGGGGCTGGAGGGTTTCGGCTTACGCGTGGTTGGGCAAAATGCTATTGCTTACGACTGAAAACGAAGGACCAAAGTAAAAACATGGTCGACACTGATACACCGCGCGTCTTAATCGTAGAGGCAAGATATTATGAAGATATTATCGATCAGTTAGTAGCAGGGGTCACTGCTGAGCTAGACAAAACAAAGTTTGACTATGAGCGGTTGGAAGTTCCCGGCGTATTTGAGGTGCCAGCGGCCATTCGCATGGCCTTGGGGGCGAAGTGCAACTCTATCAATCCCTACTACGCAGGTTACATTGCCTTGGGATGCGTGATCAGAGGGGAGACTAGTCATTACGATTATGTTTGTGGCGAATCAAGCCGGGCATTGATGAACTTATCTATGGAATTTTCTATTGCGTTAGGATTTGGAATCCTAACTTGTGAAAATAAGGCGCAAGCGCAAATACGTGCTGATATTAATGCTAAAAATAAAGGGGGCGAAGCTGCGACGGCATGCCTTCGAATGATGGATGTTCGCCAGCATTTTTGTTTACTAAGACAATGAGTGGATCAAAATTTAATAGAAAGGCTAGCAGTTCAGGTCGCTTAGCGGCGGTTTTGGCGCTATATGAGATAGATCTTGTCGGTGCCGACGTTGACGAAGTCCTATTGTCATATAAGGATCGGCGTTGGAAAGCCTTTCAGACAGAACTGACCCAGACCTTGATAGAAGAAGAGGAGGAAGATGTCAGTCTGCCTTTACCTGATCGCAGTGTTTTACCACTGATTGTCCGGGGAGTGCTTGCTGAGCGGGATAATCTAGATGAGATATTACAGCCCTGTTTGTGCGGAGAAGATAGGCGTGTCGAGTCATTTCAAGAACTTGTAAGAGCGGTATTACGCGCCGCGGCTTACGAAATCATCCACAGAAAATCGGTACCATTTGGGACGATTTCTGGAGATTATGTTGCAATAGCGAACGCCTTTTTCAACGATAATCAACCGGGGGTCGTTAATGCGGTCCTTTCTGCATTAGGGCGGAAAGAGCGGCCACCAACTTTAAACAAAAACTTTAGTAACATACGAGATAATTAACATGTTGCGTTTACCTGAGTTCGAGATAATTGGTCGTTATTTTGCTCCTTTAAGTTTGGGGCGGCCGGGCACATTTCAACTTAAGAACGACGGAGCGGTTATAGCAGCTAATGCAGGAGAGGAAATCATTGTTTCTACTGACACGATGATTGCTGATGTGCATTTTCTAAGTAATGATTTGCCCAGAGATATCGCCGCTAAATTATTGGCGGTGAATTTTTCAGACGTTGCTTCCATGGGGGGGCGTCCTGTAGCGTATACCTTGGCAACATCATGGCCCAATTCAGTGGATGAGGCATGGATAGCCGAGTTTGCCTCCGGATTATTGGAAGCTCAAAATACTATCGGAGTGTGTCTTATAGGTGGGGATACTGTGTCAACGCCCGGCCCGCTAATGCTTAATATCACGGCATTTGGTGAGGTGCCTCTGGGCTGTGCGCTTACGCGATCTGGCACGCTTTCCGGGGAGGAAGTGTATGTGACGGGTACTATTGGTGATGCAGCACTTGGGCTAAAATGTCTGCGCGGGGAAATAAAATGTTCAGAAATGGATAGTAAATATTTAGAAAGGCGATATCATTTACCAACTGCACGCTCAAATTTTGGACAAGAGTTACCGGGGATTGCCTCAGCAGCGATAGACATTTCTGATGGATTGGCGGCAGATCTTCAGCAATTAGCTGAGCAATCGCGTATTGATATCGACATAAATCTGTCTGATATACCCTTATCGGAGGCAGCTGGAAGACTGTTAGCCGCTGGTCAGACGAATTGGACTTCATTGATTAGTGGCGGGGATGACTATGAGCTGGCTCTCTCCATACCTTCTTCATTCACACAAAAATTGAGTGCGCTCGGTGTATCCACCAATATTCCGGTAACAAAAATTGGAACCGTTAGCGAAACGCGTGGCGCAGCACCAATGGCGAGATTTTATGGAGAGACCGGTAAGCTTTTGCACATTAAAAACCTAGGCTATCAACATTTTTAAGTGCCAGCGTTACGTGGTATTCTCGACAGCAGTGCATCTGACTGTGCCTGAAACTCTCAACTCAGGGTAAACCTCATTGAAAAAGATTGTTCTGATCGTGACTGCTCTTTTAATTTTAACGGGTGGTACTTTTGCGGCAATGAAATGGCTTGGGGTAGGGCCATTCAACGAGCACTTGGACGCTGAAAATGAAGCACAAAAAAAATTAACAGAGAAGGTAATTTTTATCGAGATGGAGCCGCTTATCGTTCCTGTATTCAAGAAAAGTAGTGCTGCTGCTACCAAAAAAATTCAAATCAAGCTAGCCACGAGAGGTCAGATGCGAGCCAAATTTATTAAACAGCGAATGCCCAAAATAAACGACGCTTTCGTGCGTGACTTGCACGCTTTTTTGCCACGTTTATTAAGGAACGAAGAGCCAATTGAAAGATTAATTATACAGCAAAGATTAAAAGTTATCGCCGACCGATTATTTGGACAAGAATATTTCGAGGACATTATGGTTCAATCTCTGACAGACACGCCCTGAGTTTAAATGTGTTAATAGTTTTCATATTCGAGAAGCTTGGTTGCATTAAAGGATGTATTCTGTCACTTATTCGCCCGATTTTGACTGAATGCCCGCGAATGATCGCGGGTTGAAACTTGCAAATATGGTTTCAGTATCGGAGGCGGTAATTTTTGGAAGTCTCTATGGTCCTGCCATTAATTTAAGCAAAGGGTTTACCCACCATGAATTTATACTTGTTGGTTGTCATTTGCGGCGCGGTTGCATTGCTCTATGGTGCCTTCGCGATTCGCTTAATACTTGCTGCGCCCACCGGTAATGAGCGAATGCAAGAGATTGCCGCTGCTATTCAAGAAGGAGCCGCCGCGTACCTGAATCGCCAATATACCGCTATTGCTGTGGTTGGAGTTGTTATCGGTGTATTGCTCGGTTTAAAGCTCGGTCCATTGGTGGCAATTGGATATTTTATTGGAGCGATCCTATCGGGTGTTGCCGGTTACGTTGGAATGAACGTCTCGGTTAGAGCCAATGTGCGAACGACAGAGGCCGCTCGGAGCCAGGGATTAGCGGGTGGTCTTGATATTGCGTTTAAATCAGGTGCTGTTACCGGAATGCTAGTGGTTGGTTTGGCATTGTTGGGACTTGCTGGGTATTACTGGGTTTTGCGTGAAATGCTCGACACAAATTCAGTTGCGGGTATGCGCCACATTCTTGAAGCACTTGTAGCATTGGGCTTTGGCGCATCGTTAATTTCAATTTTTGCGCGTCTTGGTGGCGGTATCTTTACCAAAGGAGCAGACGTGGGCTCTGATTTGGTTGGTAAAATAGAAGCCGGCATTCCGGAAGATGACCCCCGTAACGCAGGGGTGATTGCTGATAATGTTGGTGATAATGTTGGTGATTGTGCGGGCATGGCCGCGGATTTGTTTGAGACTTATGCGGTAACCTTAGTTGGTACCATGCTCTTGGGAGCAATTTTTTTTACGGGTTCCGCACAAGAAACTATGATGTTATTGCCGCTGATTATCGGAGCGGTTTGCATTCTTGCGTCGGTAGCGGCAACTTGGTTCGTGCGTCTAGGTTCCAACAATTCGATAATGGGCGCGCTCTACAAAGGGTTTGTTGCCAGTGCAATAATCTCGGCCATTCTTATCGCTGTTATAGTAACGGTTTTCTTGGGTTGGGACACCACTTACAAAATGAGTGATGGCATCGTTACGGGAACTGATTTGTTCGCGTGCGCGATAACTGGATTGATTGTGACGGGATTAATAATCTGGATTACCGAATATTATACGGGGACTGATTATCGGCCTGTAAGAAGCATAGCGGTTGCATCTGAGACCGGTCACGGTACTAACGTTATTCAGGGCCTTGCGGTTTCTATGGAAGCTACGGCCATGCCTGTGGTTGTAATATGTGCTGGTATTATTGTTTCGTACTTAGAAGCTGGTTTATTTGGAATTTCTATCGCTGCTACGGCTATGCTCGCTCTTGCGGGGATGGTTGTTGCCTTGGATGCCTTTGGTCCCGTTACGGACAATGCGGGGGGTATAGCAGAGATGGCCGACTTGCCCGATGATGTGCGTAATACAACTGATGCACTCGATGCGGTAGGTAATACGACCAAGGCGGTAACTAAGGGGTATGCGATAGGCTCAGCGGGGCTTGCAGCATTAGTCTTGTTTGGTGCGTATACGGAAGACTTATCGCATTATTATCCGGATTTAAAAGTGTCTTTTAATCTCCAAGACCCTTACGTAGTAATTGGATTGTTTATAGGCGGGTTGCTGCCGTATCTCTTTGGAGGCATGAGTATGATGGCCGTTGGGCGCGCAGGCGGAGCAGTGGTCATTGAAGTTCGCCGACAGTTTAAGGAAATTGCAGGTATAATGGAGGGAACGGCAAAACCGGAATACGGAAAATGTGTTGATCTGCTGACTAAGGCAGCAATTAAGGAGATGATTATTCCTTCGCTGCTTCCCTTGCTGGCACCGTTCGTGGTTTATTTTGTTGTGAATGCAATCGGAGGCCAAACTGCTGCGTTTGCAGCTGTGGGAGCTATGCTAATGGGTATTATTGTAACGGGCTTATTTGTTGCCCTTTCAATGACAGCTGGTGGGGGAGCTTGGGACAATGCAAAAAAATATATTGAGGACGGTAATCATGGAGGAAAAGGCTCTGATGCCCATCACGCTGCAGTGACTGGTGACACAGTTGGTGATCCTTATAAGGATACAGCGGGTCCTGCGGTTAACCCGATGATTAAGATAACCAACATTGTCGCGATTTTATTGCTGGCGCTTCTCGCTTGAATACGCGCGCACTATTATGTGGAAAGGGCCCCCGGCGTGAACCGTTGGTGGCCCTTCGTCACTTCTCGGAGTTAATTTCTCTAGTTCCCGAAAATCGACGGAAATTCCCTAAAATTTGGTCAAGAACTGTCAACTCCTCGCCAAACGTTGGTGTAACTCGCTCGACATGTTTGAGCTCTCGACCTTCATCGAGGCCTACAGAGACTATCTGTGCTAATTTACCTTTGTTGTTAAATTCGACAATTAAAATTTGCCGCTCCCTCACTTTAGGTTTCAGAAACGCAACTACTTCCGTTGTTTCACTGATGTAATACCAAGTTTCATTGCCGAAGCTATTAACGCTTGATGGGGAGCCCAATTGACTTAAAACTTGTCCTTTGGATGCAGCACCGGGTTTGAGATCTGCCACACGGTCCGGGTCTGGCAAGTTCCCGCGCATGGCGATACGACCTATATCGCACCCTATCAGAGAAAAAGCGACAACTGCAGCAAATAGTTGCTGCAGGTAACATTTTATCAAGGTTTGTCTTGAAGTCAGCAGATGCATGGCAATATTCAATAGCTATAGAGGTTGTCAGTGATTATGCGGGTCCTTTCCTTGTTCGCAAGCCCAGTGAGTAAAAATAGAGCCATGTTAAATATTTTTCGAAAAAAACCATCATCCGAGTGGCTCATTGCAGACAAGCTCTACATGCAGTCTGTCTCTCAAGCTCGTCTCCCATATTTTTATGAAAAGGGGGGGGTTGCAGATACACCGGACGGTCGTTTTGATATGATTATGCTTCACGTTTATCTTATTTTACGGCGATTCCGACGGGCCCCTGAGAAAACCCAGTTAATAGGGCAGGCATTGTTTGACCGAATGTTCGTTGACATCGATCAAAACCTTCGTGAAATGGGTGCAGGTGATATCGGTGTCGCTTATCGTGTAAAAGATATGGCGAAAGCATTTTATGGGAGAATCGCGGCTTATGATGAGGGTTTGGACGGCGAGAATGATGCATGTTTAGCCAACGCGTTGAGACGTAATTTATTCCGTAAGACTTTACCTCATGATCGTGACGTGAGGGCCATGGCGGAGTATGTCCGTGAGCAAGTGCTAAGTTTAGATAAGCAAGGGACACTTGAGATCTTGGAGTCTCAAAATGTTTTCTCTAGTGATGGAGTTAGTAAATGAGTGATCAAAGTAATGTTGAGGAGAGTGCGCTCAATTCAAACCCCGACCTGAAAATTCGATTATCTGATCTACCGCCTAGTGGCTATCGCGCAGCTTTTAGACTGTCAGAAGCTAATTGCAACGCGGTGGCTGAGCGCCTTGGAAAAATTTCTATCAGCGACATATTTGCGGACTTATCCGTGACGAAGGCGATTGACGCCAAACACTATAACGTGTTTGGAACGGTAAACGTTAAGCTAGTTCAAACTTGTGTGGTGACACTCGATCCACTAGAGCAAGACCTAGTATCGAGAGTGGACTTGAAATTTGAAGAGTCTGTATCATGCGGAGATATCGAATGGGATGTCAGCGGCGACGTCGATGATATCATTGATCCACCGGAGAGAGTGATAGGAGGAGTAATTGATCTCGGTGATTTAATCGTGCAGCAAATTGCTCTGGATTTGGAGCCATTTCCCCGCTCACCAAATATACCGACGGCTCACGGATCAACAATTATCAACACGGAAACTGATAACCACGGACCAAACCCTTTCCATCAATTGGCAGAGTTGCGGGATAAATTGGGGGGGTAATATTTCTTAGCTTGCCCCGCATGATGATTTTCGGTAGAAACTTGCAACTGCTCAGAATGCATATGGGGCCGAGGTTTAGAGAATGGCTGTTCCTAAGAAGAAAATTTCGAAGTCGAAGCGAAATATGCGGCGCGCACATGATTCGTTGGGGGGCGCGGCATATGAGGAATGCTCCAACTGCGGTGAGTTAAAGCGCCCTCATCATGTTTGCGAGAGTTGCGGTTGGTATAATGGCCTTGAGCTCATCGAAGGTGAGCAGGCTGCATAGCCCCCGTTCATTCAAACCTTGTGACCTTACGAAGGTCTTTATGATACGTTTTAGTGTCGATGTTAGTCAGGTGACTGACCGTGACAGCTAGAACCACTCTATCTATTGATGCAATGGGTGGCGACGAAGGGCCGGCAATGGTTGTCGAGGGAGTTGCTATGGCTGCAGCCAAGCGTAGCGATACCGATTTTCTTTTGTTTGGTAAAAAAGCACAAATTGTTTCACTCTTGGACAAATTCCCAGACGCCGCGGCGGTTTGTACAGTTCGGCATGCAGAAGATGTAGTTTTGAATGACGATAAACCTGCAGTAGCTTTGCGTGGACGGCGCGGGAGTAGCATGCGTATGGCGATCGACTCGGTTAAGGATGGTGAGGCAGCGGCTGTAATATCAGCTGGCAATACCGGTGCGTTGATGGCTATGGCAAAATTTGTACTTAAAACGCTGCCGGGTATAGATCGCCCGGCTATTGCGACTTTCTTTCCAACCCAGCGAAGTGAGAGCGTAATGCTAGACCTTGGCGCCAATATTGAATGCGACGCTAACCATCTCGTGCAATTTGCTGTCATGGGAGAGGTGTTCGCGCGAAACGTTCTGGGGTTAAAAGAGCCTTCAGTCGGGATTCTAAATGTCGGTGTTGAGGATTTAAAGGGAAATAGCGCCGTTAAAGAAGCGGCCGCTGTTCTGCAAGACACCCATTTACCCATAAAATTTCACGGTTTCGTGGAAGGAGATGACATTGGTGCTGGTACGGTTGACGTAATTGTAACAGATGGCTTTACGGGAAACGTTGCCCTTAAGACAGCCGAGGGTACGGCAAAATTTTTTAGCCAAGCTTTGAGAGATGTGCTCACCTCATCGTCACGTGCAAGCCTTGGCGCACTGATTGCCAAGCCTGCTTTGAACCAGTTGAAAATAAAACTTGATCCACGCAGGTATAACGGAGCGATGTTTCTTGGGCTCAATGGGATATGTATCAAGAGCCACGGTGGCACGGATGCGTTTGGCTTTGCCCATGCGATTGAGGTCGGCTATGACTTGATTGCAAATTCAATAAATGACAGCATTAAACAAGATTTTTCGCAGCTACAGGCAGATATGCTGAGTAATAAACAGTCAATTGCAGGTCAATGATGAAACGTTCAATTGTTATAGGTTGTGGATCTTATCTGCCTCGACGAGTAGTCACGAATAACGAACTAGCAAAAAGCCTGGATACCGATGATGATTGGATTGTTTCGAGAACTGGTATTCGCCAACGTCACATTGCGGATGAAGGAGAGTTGACCTCTGATCTTGCATTAATGGCGGCGCAGCGTGCTCTTGAGAATGCAGGAATTCTGCCATCAGAGGTGGATATCTTAATTGTGGCAACAACAACTCCTGATCAAACATTTCC
The DNA here is from genome assembly GCA_002690705.1 of Magnetovibrio sp. Classification (GTDB taxonomy): domain Bacteria; phylum Pseudomonadota; class Alphaproteobacteria; order Rhodospirillales; family Casp-alpha2; genus TMED8. Next base: position 145,305 of record NZFO01000005.1, read on the forward strand.
TGCAACTGCTACCAAGGTTCAACATCAACTTGGTATGATGCATGGGGCAGCTTTTGATATTCAGGCAGTATGCTCGGGCTTCATATATGGGCTGTCAGTAGCCGACAATCTGATCAAAGGCGGACAAGCGCAAACTGTTGTCTTGATTGGGGCTGAGACATTTTCAAGGATATTGGATTGGGAAGATCGTTCGACTTGTGTCCTTTTTGGTGATGGGGCGGGTGCAATTGTGCTTCGGGCAGCTGAGAACCAAGATATTAACAAGGAAGAAAGTGATACGAACTTGCACACACGCCGTGGTGTGCTCTCTACACATATTCATTCCGATGGAGCAACAAACAACATATTGTATGTCGATGGCGGGCCATCATCGACCCAAATGGTTGGCCATGTTCGCATGAATGGTCGTGAGGTTTTCCGTCATGCCGTGAATAATCTTGCCGGAATTGTTGGTGAGGCCTTGGATGCGAATCGTTTGAATAGTGAAGACATTGATTGGTTGGTGCCACACCAAGCGAATAGGCGTATTCTTGATGGAACCGCTCGTAAGTTGGGGCTTCCAATCGAGAAAGTGGTCGTTACGGTTGAGCGACATGCCAACACATCGGCAGCATCCGTTCCACTTGCTCTGGATGAGGCTGTTCGCGATGGACGCATCAAGACAAACGACCTTGTGCTGTTGGAAGCAATGGGTGGGGGATTAACCTGGGGCGCGGGAGTGATTCGTTGGTAATCTTCCAAGCAGTGCCCCTTTAATATTGACGCCAATATTGTTGAGCGATAGGATTTTAGTCGTCGAGGGCATGTGTCCATTGCCCATACATTGAGGGATAGGGACTTGGTAATGACGGGTCAAACTATTACACGAGCTGATCTCGGTGAGGCTGTTTATCAGGCTGTAGGGTTGTCTCGAAATGAGTCTGCCGACCTTTTAGAAATGGTACTTGATATGATGTCAAAGGCCCTGGTTGAAGGTCAGGCGGTTAAAATTTCGTCATTTGGGAGCTTCTCGTCGCGCCAGAAAGGTCAACGTGTGGGCCGCAATCCTAAAACCGGAGAAGAAGTGCCGATACTGCCTCGAAAAGTTTTAGTATTCAAACCCTCACAGGTTTTAAAATCCCGACTTAACGAACGCACTGACGTTAAAGAATAGAGATTGCTTCTGAGTTCAAAAAATTTAGGCTCCGAGTAATGAATACACCTTCTTCATCTATGGAAAAGGCCGCAGATGCCTTTCGCACGATTAGTGAGGTGTCGATCGAGCTAAATTTGCCCCAATATGTTTTGCGGTTTTGGGAGACTAAATTTAATCGATTGCGGCCACTAAAGCGCGCGGGGGGGCGACGCTATTATCGACCAGAGGACCTAGCGTTACTCCGACATATCCAAACTTTATTGTATGATGAAGGCTATACAATAAAAGGCGTGCAAAGGATCCTGCGTCGCAGTGGGCTCAGTAAAGAGGCATTGCGCCAAAGCGAACTATCTGATGGTGATCACCTAACTGAAGATATGGCATCATCACTATCTAAAAAGTCTACTAAAAATGATGTTAGAAACGCAATAAAAGTTGCAATTTTAGAACTCGAGACAGCACGAAATATGCTCAAAGATTAAACTTAAATATACTAAGCCAAAAGCTAATGTTCCAAGTAACTAAACTCTGAATGTGAAAGTATGTTTTTATTAAACGGTTACTTAGGCATAAGCACGCAGGGAGCGGGGGGTAGCTCAGTCTGGTAGAGCACTCGGCTGGGGGCCGAGCGGTCGCAGGTTCGAATCCTGTCTCCCCGACCATTTTACATTTTTTCTCAGCGACTTAGTATATTTTTGGGCTGATTAAGGCGCGCATTACCTCGACATATTCAGAACTCCCATCATTAAACGTTGATCATCTACGGCTGTTTGGCGAGAGAGTGCACGGGCTTTTTCAGAATGAATTGTCTTTAAAAATGAGTCGAGCATCAGTGTGAATTGGTTAAAGTTTGGGGTATTAATGCGTTTCGTCTCAGTTTGACGATGTAATTTGAGGTCTAATGGCCTAAGAGGTGGCTTAGAAAATATTGGCGTTGCTGTAAGGCTGCCACACTCACCGATTATAGTTATCTGATTGGTATAATCGGTCCCATAACCCCACTGAACTGCCGCTAGAACGTCGCTTGCGAATTCTAATAGGGCAGCACCGTGAGTGTCTATTTGATATCCGGGCTGGGACCGGACTACTGCACCACGAATTCGCGCTACGGCTCCTGCTATTTTTGTGGACATAATTATCGGATAAAAACCGACATCGAGAAGTGCTCCGCCCCCAGAAGGCCCGTATTTTGAATGATTTTTGTCAACGTGTGGGAAGCTAAAATTAGAGGTAATGCTGCGAATAATTCCGATATCACCATTTTTAATAATTTCCATCATCTTGCTGAACATTGGATGATATATCGGGGGAAAAGATACATTTAGGGTAACATCATGATCTTCTGCCAACTTGGCCAACTCTTCAGCATGACCTAGGTTATTTGTGAATGCTTTTTCTGACCATAGATGCATGCCGGATTTAAGCACCTGTTTTCCGTCTTGGTAGTGTTGTGCAATCGGCGTAGAGATAAAAACGATGCTCGGTCGTGAGCGAGTGATTAGTTGATCTAAGTCTTTAAACGCGGGACAGTTCCAGTTTTGAGCCTCAGAAATGCGAGTCTGCGGATTACGAGTTGATATTCCCACTAAATGCAGTTGATTGCACTCTTGAATGGCAGGTAAAATTGTGCGTCTGGCGTGATCACCAATTCCATGGACGGCGATTCTGAGGTCAGCTTGGCCTAGTTGATGTTTCATGACATGGAAAGTTGCAACTGTAATATCGGGTTGTCAATCACTGCTTACGACAGGAAACAAGGAGTATATCAAATGCGGTGTTTTCCATGTTGTAAGCTAGAGTAAATTTAAGACCACTGTGTAAGGGAGCGTCCCCGCGCCATTTTAATTTTTGCGTGAGAAATATCTTTTAATCGACCCACGTATGATGATGGTTTTTGGGTGCAACTGGCTTTAGAGCGTCTGTGAATTTACCTAGGTTTGGATACGCCTCTATTGGTCGTTGCATCCTTTTTAGTTGTTATTAAAAGCCGTCTTTTGTTCGTAAGTAAGCGTGTCCCCCTAATTTCTGTATATGGCTATTTTTTAGTAATCAGCGCGAACTGTGGTTTTAGGAGCTGTTTTTTGTTTTTAGAGACCGACGACCGAGATCTGTGAGCTTACAAATGATCCAATTCGGTTTTACGGGATTTGAAAACCACGGTTCAACTAAACCGTGCCTGAGACAGCTTCGCACTGTGCGTTCGTTGACTTTTTTACCCTGTTTGTCAAATAATGGAAGCTTACCTCCAGGTTGCGATAATCCGAGAGACATCCATGCCCTTTGTTTATCGGTAGGTTGACTCGGGCGCGTCGGTGACTTAGTTCCGCTCTTGGAGCTAATCTTTACAAGAGCAGTGTTATCATTCTTTGGCATAATGCTCACTGAAACTACTCCACTTGAATACTAGCGTTGGAAGATATTTTATGACTCAACCCTACTATACGCTATTTCTTCAACCTAGGTCTCTAAAGTTAACTGATTAAATTGCGGAGAATTTAGCATGCAAACCATAATTCTTTATGTGACAGTCACAAGTATCTCGGAAGCGGAGCGGCTAGGTAAGGTTGCAATTGAGAATAGGTTGGCGGCGTGTGTTAATATCCTCGGACGAAGTACCTCAATTTATCGTTGGGAGGGGGCGGTAACAGTTGGCGACGAAGTTGTAATGATTTTTAAAACGACGGAGAATTTAAGGGTTGCGCTTACGAAAAAGATTAAAAGCATGCATAGTTATGCATGCCCGTGTATTGCGGTATTACCAATTCACGGAGGGAATAATGAGTTTCTCGAATGGATTCATAACGAGACTTCAAATACGGTAGTCGACTAACGGCGACTTGATGGGCCTAAATTAAGCCCTGGAAGCAAACAGCCTTCATTATTTCACTCGTTGGGCTGAGCCTCAAAAATTTAAAGACGTCGACATTTTAGGACCGTTTGATACCCGCATTCAGTCCTTTATTTTTGCTGAATTTTATCTAAAGATCGGTTCGTTTAAGCTGGCAAGTATAAAAATTATGCTAAAATTTAACCTTTGCTCTTAGGCAATTATACTGATTATAAAATGAATAAATTGAATTTTACTCTCTCAAGTTTAATGGCTAATAGATGTCAATAAACGAATAGACGTAATAGCTTGAGCCGCAATACCTTCTTGCCGTCCCGTGAACCCAAGTCTTTCTGTAGTTGTGGCCTTGACGTTTATATTTAGAATATTGGTTCCGATAATTTCAGCAATTCTTTGACGCATTCGGGCTCGGTAGGGCCCGATTTTTGGTGTCTCGCAAATCACAGTAATATCCAGATTGACTAGCGAGCCGCCGCGCTGATGTAGTTTGTGTATGGCATAGCGTAGAAATTGATCAGACGAGGCATTTAACCATTGCGGGTCGGTTGGTGGGAAATGATCGCCTATGTCGCCCTCACTAATTGCACCTAATACAGCATCGGTTGCTGCATGAAGCCCCACGTCCGCATCTGAGTGACCGGCTAGAGCTCGATCGTGAGGTATGGTGATCCCACAGAGAGTAATCTGATCGCCGGGAGTAAAAGCGTGCACGTCAAATCCTAGGCCGGTCTTATATTCGTAATTAGTTGCCTGGGCCCTTTGCAGGTCTTCGGTGGTGGTGATTTTTATGTTTTTAAGGCTACCCTCAACAATAGCTACTTTCAAACCAAATTGTTCCGCAACGGCGGCATCATCAGTAAGACTGCAGTCTACAGCAGCCTCGTGTGCGGCAAGAATTGATTTAAAATCGAAAGCTTGAGGCGTTTGTGCTTGCCAGACATGATCGCGTGGAACGGTTTCTTTTATCTCCCTAACCCCCTCAATTTCCGAGACTATCTTCAACGTATCATTTACGAGTAGAGCAGGGATTGCTCCAGGAAAATGATCGATTTCGCGCAATGTCCGTGATATCAAGCTTGGAGTAACAAATGGCCGAGCTGCGTCGTGGATAAGAACTCTTGCAGGTGAGAGCTTGGCGATAGATTTAAGTCCCAAAAAGACCGAGCATTGGCGATTTTTTCCGCCCCAGGTTGGGTTCAAGACATTCAGGTTATCAGCAGCTTCTCTGAAAAGATTGATATCGTCAGGGTGGATGATCGGTTGAACGTGATCGATCTCTGTGTGTTCACAAAAGACACGTAAAGTATGGCGCAAAACCGGCTCGCCGTTGATGGAGCAATATTGTTTCGGTATGTCTCCGCCGAACCTCTGACCCCGGCCCGCTCCGACGATCACTGCAATCGTAGGCTTTTTTCGCATAATACTAACCATCCAGCTTTTAAGATTGTAAATAAGCGATTGGAATAACTTGCACCAAAATATCTTTTTAATGGCCCCTAGCAGACATTAGTATGATGCCGTGGCTATGCCAACCGGGGGATTGGTCGAAGTTCTAAATTTCTGACTTTGACAAACTTGCATCACAGCCAATACGGGGTCATTGTGAGAACAAGCTTGTACAAACTGTGACTGAGCCAGATAGCTATGCTGCAATCTGCAAATATACTTAATCTGATGGCGTTAGCGACCCTATTACCTGCTACATTCTTGGGTTTTAGAAAAAACCCGGCCTGTGATCGGATTTTCTGGATCATCTTATTCGTGGCCCCTGTTGGGCCTATTTGGTGGCTTTGGACGGCATTTGAGTCAGGCTGGCGGACGGATCTTGGGGCAACGTTATGGGTAAGCGTTGCAGCAACGATGATATTTTTTATTATCCTAGCTGTGCGTGATAGTGATGCATGGAGGTTAGTATCAATCCTCTCTCCGACGGCACTTTTCGTCGGCTTTTTGGCTACTGTCTGGTCGAATGACAAGAGTGTGATGACAATCGCACAAAAACCGGAGCTACTAATTATTATTCATATTGCGGTCTCAATTGCGACCTACAGCTTGGTCACGATCGCTGCAGTAGCTGCTTTAGCCGCTCTGGCACAAGAAAAAGCCTTGAGGGGTAAGCGTCCTATCGACTTCACTCGCGCGTTACCGGCAGTTACAAGATGTGATGATTTGATCTTGTCGTTATTAGTGGCTGGTGAGTGGGTTCTCGGCGTGGGATTGCTGACTGGAGCGGCCCTAACGTATGGGAAAAGTGGAATATTTCTTCACTTAGATCACAAAACCATCCTCACAGTTACTGCGTTCATAATCATTGGTGGTTTGCTAGTGGCTCATTTTCATACTGGATTGCGAGGTCGAAGAGCAGCTAAGGTTGTTCTCGTCGCATATTTATTTTTAACTCTAGGATACCCCGGGGTGAAATTTGTCACAGATATTATTATGGCGTAAAACAAACGTGGCGTTTTAAGCAAATGGATTAGGTGACTGCGCGGGCAGCTTGCTATTTACTTTGATTTTGCCTACTAAATAGGCAGCTAAAGGAGCCCTCGTGTGACTCACGTTCTAGATTTGCGGCCGGTCAAAATTGGTTCTGTTGTCATTGAGGTTCCAATAGTCTTAGCTCCGATGTCAGGGGTTACGGATATGCCGTATCGGCGTTTAGTTAAAAGTTGCGGGGCCGGGCTTGTTGTGTCGGAAATGATTGCGAGCCGCGCGATGCTTTATGCGGCCCAAAAAACTATGAAAATGGCAGAACATAAGCCTGATGAGCATCCGATAGCTGTGCAGCTTGCAGGGTGTGAGCCCAAAGTCATGGCGGAGGCAGCGCGAATTAACGAGGCGCGAGGAGCTGAAATAATTGATGTTAACATGGGGTGTCCGGCTAAAAAAGTTACAAATGGTTATGCGGGCTCAGCCCTGATGCAGAATGAATTGAAAGCTGCTCGGATACTAGAGGCTGTAGTTGATGCAGTTGACTTACCGGTAACGTTAAAAATGCGGACCGGATGGGATAATAATAGTCGTAATGCTCCGACGCTCGCTCGGGTGGCACAATCATGCGGTATTCAGGCGCTGGCAGTCCACGGTCGCACCCGCTGTCAATTTTATAAAGGTAAGTCTGATTGGAAATTTATTGGAGAGGTAAAATCAGCAGTGGACATTCCTGTTTTTGGTAACGGTGATGTTAATACGGAAGAAGATGCGCGAGATCTATTGATAGAGTCTGGGGCCGATGGCGTGCTAGTAGGACGTGGAACATATGGCCGGCCGTGGTTTCTTAATCAAATTCGATACTATTTAAAATCAGGAGAAAAGTTACCAAGCCCATCAATCTCTCAGCAATATGCTCTAGTGCTTGAGCACTTTGATGCAATAGTGACCCATTATGGGATAAATGCGGGTATAAAAATTGCACGGAAACACTTGGGTTGGTATTCAAAAGCGCTTCCTCATTCATCAGAATTTCGGCAATCTGTATTTAGACTGACTTGTCCCGACCAAGTTCGCGGGGCGCTCAACGAGTTTTATACCCCACTTCTAGAGAGAAACGCCGCATGAGTAATGGTGTTAATTTTTCTATAAGGAGGCCTCATCTAGGTAATGGAGTAAGTAGCGAATCAGTTTTAAATTCGCTGACGGCACCGATTATTGCGGTTAACCAAAATAACGTGTTAACCGTCGTAAACCCAGCTGGGGAGCAGTTTTTTCATGCTAGCGCCGCGTATCTCGTAGATAAGCCTCTGGGCAATGTTATACCGGTGGATAGTCCTTTATTTTCCCTTATAAATCAGTCTCGCAGTCATAACCAGGCCATGTCCGAATATGATATTCCTCTTGAGACACCGAGGATAGGTAGTCAGTTTGTTAATCTTCACGCCGCGCCGATACCAGACTCGTCGGGAGCCGTTGGAGTTTTGATCATTTTGCGATCGATTGCAGACAAAATTGACCGCCAGCTAACACATAGGGGTTCCGCACGTTCGATTACGGCAATGGCCTCTCTGATGGCGCACGAGGTCAAAAACCCCCTCTCGGGCATTCGTGGTGCCGCGCAACTTATTGAGCAAGTCATGGACGGTGAAAATAAAAAACTTACTCAGCTTATTTGTAAAGAGGTTGACCGGATTTGTGCGTTGGTTGACCGGATAGGGTTATTCTCAAATGAGGTTTCGCTGAGCCGAGAGGCGGTTAATATCCACCAAGTTTTGGATCATGTGCATCAGATTGCACGAAACGGGTTTGCCAAAGGAATAAAAATTGTCACGACGTTTGATCCTTCGTTACCACTAGTTAGCGGTAACCGGGACCAATTAGTTCAAGTGTTCTTAAACCTTGTTAAAAATGCAGCTGAGGCTGTTTCTGTTGAAGGTGGTCAAATAAATCTAGAGAGTGCTTACCGGCATGGGATAAGAATTGCATCACCAGGAAGTTCTAACCGTGTTCAACTACCCTTAGTCATTAGTGTCATGGATAATGGGTCAGGAATATCTGAAGATATTTTGCCACATCTTTTCGATCCTTTTGTGTCTAATAAACCAAAGGGCAGCGGTTTGGGCTTGGCCTTAGTTGCGCAAATAGTCCAAGGGCATGGTGGGGTAATTGAGGCTGAGAGTAATCCAAAACGGACGGTTTTCAGGACCCTTTTACCTATGTATAAGCCAGAGCGGGGATAAATATTGTGACCGCGCCCATTATACTGTTGGCTGATGATGACGAAGGAATTAGAACGGTTGTCAGTCAGGCGCTAACCCAATCAGGCTTTGAGGTGCGCGCCACAGGAAACGCTTCAATGTTATGGCAGTGGGTGGAGTCGGGAGAAGGTGATCTTGTTATCACTGATGTGATCATGCCAGATGAAAACGGATTAGACTTAATTCCGCGTATTCGCCGGATTCGATCAAACCTTCCAGTGGTTGTAATGAGTGCCCAAACGACACTGCACACTGCAGTTACCGCTACCGAACGCGGAGCTTTTGAGTATCTCCCAAAACCATTTGATATCAACGAACTCGTATCGATCGTTAAGAGTGGACTTGATCAAATTGGAGCATCCTCGAAGGTCGAAACCCCAGAGATGCTAGAAGAAACACTCCCTTTAATTGGACGTTCAGTGGCTATGCAGGATGTGTATCGCACTCTAGCGCGTATGATGCCGACGGATTTGACGGTGATGATAAATGGTGAATCTGGCACCGGTAAAGAACTGGTGGCTCGTGCTCTTCATGATTATGGAAAGCGGAAAAATGGGCCTTTTGTTGCGGTAAATATGGCGGCGATCCCCAGAGATTTAATAGAGAGTGAACTTTTTGGTCATGAAAAGGGGGCTTTCACAGGGGCTCATGCGCGCGCCACAGGGCGGTTTGAGCAGGCTAATGGCGGCTCCTTATTCCTTGATGAAATAGGTGATATGCCTCCAGAGGCACAAACACGATTACTCCGCGTTTTACAAGAGGGCCATTTTATTCCTGTTGGCGGCCAAACTGCAGTCAACGTTGATGCTCGGATTATTGCCGCCACGCACCATGATCTTAAACAATTAATCAGACAAGGATTATTCAGAGAAGATTTGTTTTTCAGACTTAACGTAGTGCCAATTAGGTTACCTCCGTTACGCGACAGGACACATGACATACCAGAGTTAGTTCGGCATTTTTTAGCGCGTGCAAAAAATGCAGGTTTACCATGGAAAAGTATCGAGAACGATGCGCTACAAACTCTAAAACGTTACAATTGGCCCGGAAACGTGAGAGAACTGGAAAATTTTGTGCAACGTTTAGCTGCTTTATACTCGGAAGAAATTATTACTATAGAAATCGTGGGCCGGGAACTTCGCGAATTTGGGCTGGATTCTGATCGCGAACAATATGAAAATGATCGGAATGGCCTTTCCAATATAGTTGAGCGCCAGCTTGCATCTTATTTTGCAGCACATCAAAACGAATTACCGTCCAACGGATTATATAACCGTGTTCTTCGGGAGATCGAGAAGCCATTAATAATACTCACTCTTCAAGCCACACGTGGAAACCAGGTGCGAGCAGCCGAAGTCTTAGGCCTCAATCGAAACACATTGCGAAAAAAAATCCGTGATTTGGATATACCTGTAATCAGGGGTGGGTGTTGAGAGAAAACGCAGCGACGACAGAGATAATGCTCTCGCTCAGCCGCCGGGTCATAGCGAGCAAAAAAACAGCTTTTGCCCTCGCTGCGTTGGCATTTTTATCCGGTTTAGCAACAGTTGCCAGCATCATGGGCGGTGCGGACCAAGCTTATGACATTAAGGCCGTTCTAAATCTTCTTTACATTGACGGGATATTATTACTCTTGCTCGGTGTGATTGTAACGCGGCGTTTGGTTCAGGTCTGGCTAGAACGGATACGAGGAGCAGCAGGGGCTGGATTACATATCCGAATAGTTGCACTTTTTAGTATTGTTGCCGTGACCCCCAGTATCCTTATCGTTTTATTTTCTGCGCTTTTTTTGAATTTTGGAATGCAGAGTTGGTTCTCTGATCGTGTGCGAACAGCGCTAAACGAATCGCTTGGTGTTGCTGATGCATATCTACTGGAGCACCAGAATAAAATTCAAACGGATGCATTTGCAATTGCTAATAACCTTAACCAGAGCGCTCCGGCACTTATGCGCAGCACGAATCTGTTTAGCGATGTTCTGTCATCGCAATCGGCGCTCAGGTCCTTGTCCGAGGCTGCTGTTGTTGACGGCACTGGTAAAGTCCTTGCTCGGGCGCGATTTAGTCTTTTACCCGAAGTAGAGAAATTATCGACCCAAATATTAACGAGGGCGGACTCCGGGAGGATTGTAGTTATGGACTCACAAAATGAAGAGCGGCTCCGGGCATTAATTAAGCTTAACCGCTTTGTAGATGCATACCTTCTAGTCGAGCGTTTGGTTGATCCTCGGGTGGTCAGTCACATTGAGAGCATTCATAGCGCTGTTACTGATTATAAAAAAATGGAGAATGAGCGGAGCGGTATACAAGTAAGCTTTATCATTATTTTTGTCCTGGTGGCATTACTTTTGCTGCTCGCAGCTGGATGGGTTGGACTAAATGTTGCAGAGCAACTGGTCAGACCGATAAGCAATCTGATTTCAGCTGCAGAGGCTGTAAGCAACGGTAATCTTGATGCGCGCGTTAGAGCTGGGGAGAAAACGGATGAAATTAGTCATTTAGGTCATGCATTTAATAATATGACTGCCCAAATCCAAGGTCAGCAGCGTGGTTTGTTGCAAGCAAACAGAGAGCTTGACGAACGTCGACGTTTTACAGAAACAGTTCTTGCCGGTGTTTCGGCCGGTGTTGTTGGGCTCGAGCCAGATGGTAAGATTTACCTCCCTAATCGGTCAGCATCAGAGCTTCTCGGTATGGACTTAAGACACCATAAGGGTGATTATTTTGGCGACTGCGTGCCGGAGATGGTTGAACTCCTAACAACAGCAAAAGCTGCTCCGCAGCGCACCCATCAGGCTGAGATAAAACTATCACGGCTCGACGGAGTGCGAATGCTAATGACCCGTATCGCTGCAGAGACACTTGGGGATGAAATTATCGGGTTTGTGGCGACGTTTGATGACGTAACCGATCTTTTGTCTGCACAGCGGAAAGCAGCTTGGGCCGATGTCGCACGTCGAATAGCTCATGAAATTAAGAACCCTTTAACTCCAATTCAATTATCAGCCGAGCGGTTAAGAAGAAAATATCAAACAGAGATTCGCTCTGATCCCGAAACATTTAAGATGTGTACAGATACTATCGTCCGACAAGTCGAGGATATCGGTCGCATGGTTGATGAATTTTCAGCCTTTGCTCGTATGCCTCGACCTACTATGAAGTTGGAAGACTTATGTGAGTTATGCAGACAAGCTGTTTTTCTAGAACGTAATCGCAGTCCAAATATTCAGATTGAGCTAAATCTTCCGTTTGAGCCGATTCTAGTTAATTGTGATAGCCGTCAAATTTCCAGAGCTCTGACGAACATTTTAAAAAATGCAACAGAGTCTGTTGAAAGTCGAATTATGGCGCACGAAATTGGTCCGGATGATGGGTGGATAAGTGTCGCGGTTACGGTAGCAAATGCCTCTAACGAAGTTGCCGTTGTTGTAGATGATAATGGTAATGGTCTTCCCACCGATCGTGATAGGTTAACAGAGCCTTACGTAACGACGCGAGAAAAAGGTACGGGTTTGGGCCTAGCAATTGTTAGAAAGGTGATGGAAGATCATGCTGGTCGTTTAATATTAGATAATCGTGAACCGAAGGGGGCTCGTGTGACCCTCGTTATTAGTAATGATCGCTATGCAAGAATAGGCCAAGACACTTTTCTCGATACTACTAGCCGTAATAAGACGGTATCCGGAGGTAAATCACGGTTAACGCCTGATGCAGGAGAAATGGGATAGCCGATGGCTAGTGATATCCTAATTGTTGATGACGAAGCAGACATTCGAACGCTTACTTCAGGAATTTTGACAGACGAGGGCTTTGACACTCGTCAGTCTGCTACAAGTTCTGAAGCCATAGCAGAGTTAGAAGCGCGACGTCCAAACCTTGTACTCTTAGATATTTGGTTGCAGGGGAGTGACATGGATGGACTTGGTATATTGCGCGAAATTAAAAAAAATCACCCCTCGGTTCCTGTCTTGATGATGAGTGGGCACGGAACGGTTGAAACGGCTGTTGCTGCGATCAAAGACGGCGCCTATGATTTTATTGAAAAGCCTTTTAAGGCAGACAGGTTGATCTTGCTCGTAGAACGCACGATTGAGGCAGCAAGGCTACGTCGTGAAAATAAAGAGTTAAAACTGCGTGCTGGCGCCGAAATGAGTTTGTTGGGTAATTCAAAGCTAACTCGTGATTTGGATCAAATGATAGATAAAGTTGCGCTGACCAACAGTCGGATAATGATTACTGGTGAAGCTGGTTCTGGAAAAGAACTTGTTGCTCGGATGATTCATGAGCGTTCAGCGCGTCATGGAAACCCATTTGTCGTGGTAAATTGTGCTGCAATGGCGCCAGATATTATGGAAGAGCAATTATTTGGTGTAGAGGCAGAAAAGCTAAATGCAGAGGCGGGAAGGGTGGGAACTTTTGAGGCTGCCCATAAGGGAACACTCTTACTTGATAGAATTGCAGATATGCCTCTAGAAACTCAAGGGAAGATTGTTCGAGCTTTGCAAGACCAAGTATTTCGCAGAGTGGGTGGTAGTTTGCAGGTTGAAGTGGATGTACGTGTTATTGCAACTACAAACAGAGATCTTCGCTTGGAGATAAATGCAGGCCGATTTCGCGAAGATTTATTCTATCGCCTCAACGTTGTCTCTATTGAGGTCCCGCCACTCAGTGCCCGCCGGGAGGATATAATACATCTTGTGAACCATTTTTTGACGCGGGCTTGCGAAACCGCAGGAAGACCGGTCTTAAAAGTGGCTGATGATGCTATGTCAGCCTTACAAAGTTATGATTGGCCCGGTAATGTTAGAGAATTGAAAAATGTTGCAGAGCGAATACTTATATTCTCTCCCAAGTTGACAGATAGTAATTATTCCGAGCCGGTTGGCACCGATTGTTTGCCACCTGAGGTTCTTCATAATGTTCGAGAAATAACGAAGCCTGATAGTAATACAGATATCATGACCTTGCCACTTCGTGATGCACGCAAGCGTTTTGAACATGATTATCTGAATGCCCAAATTAAGAGATTTGACGGAAATATCTCGCGTACTGCAGACTTTGTAGGTATGGAGCGCTCAGCACTGCACCGTAAACTTAGGAGTCTCGGCGTACATTATTCCGATAAACCTAATTGAACTCACAAAAAGTCAGGGGTTGAGGGAGATCACCAATGAAAGTCATTGTTTGCGGAGCTGGTCAGGTGGGTTTTCACATTGCTCGTCAATTATCGCTTGAAAATAACGACGTAACAGTTGTTGATCGATCACCTGATCTTATCCGACAGATTAGTGATAACCTCGATGTAAATGGCATTGTTGGGTTAGCGTCTCATCCTGATATTCTTGATAAGGCAGCTGCTGAAGACGCCGACATGTTGATTGCAGTTACTTATGCAGATGAAGTCAACATGGTGGCGTGTCAGGTTGCACACTCAATTTTCGAAGTACCCACCAAAATTGCAAGGATTCGGCAGCAAACTTACCTCAATCCGCTATGGGCAAAACTGTTTTCACGCGACCACATGCCAATTGATCATGTCATATCTCCCGAGTTCGAGGTAGCACGCGCTGTAACCCGGCGTCTTCAGGTTCCGGGGGCTTTCGAGATGATTCCTCTTGCAGACGATAAGGTAAAGCTTTTGGGCGTACGCTGCGAAGAACACTGCCCACTTGTAAATACGCCGCTTCGCCAGTTAACGCAGCTCTTTCCTGATTTGAATATTGTGATCATTGGTTTGATGCGAAAAGATATGGCTATAGTGCCCACGTCAGAAGACCAAATGTTACCGGGAGACGAAGTTTATTTTGTTGTCGATGGTGAGCAGGTTGGTCGCGCGATGGCGGCTTTCGGTTATGAGGAAAAAGAGGCTCGGCGTCTGGTAATCTTTGGGGGTGGTAATATCGGACAATTTTTAGCCCAGGAAATCGAGCGAGATTATGATTGGGTGCGCACTAAAATTATTGAGTCTGATTCTGACCGTGCTCGGTCAATAGCTGAGAAACTTGAAAAAACGATGGTGCTACAAGGCGATGTCCTAGACCCGGAAATCCTTGATGAGGCCAATGTAGCAGAGACCGAAACTGTGGTTGCCGTCACCAATGATGATGAGACCAATATTTTGGCCTCACTTCTCGCGAAAAGATACGGCTCTAAACGTGCTATTACCCTTGTAAACAAAGGTACGTACGAGACCCTTATTAATCCGCTGGGTATTGACGTTACGGTTAGCCCTCGAAACATCACGGTTTCGACGATTCTTCAACATATTCGGCGCGGTCGCATTCACTCTGTTCATACACTTCGGGAAGATTTTGGTGAATTGATTGAAGCAGAGGCCTTGGAGACCTCTGAGCTGGTCGGAAAACCTTTAAAGGAAATTAATCTTCCCGGGGGTGTAATGTTAGGAGCGATTGTGCGTGGTGGTGAGATGATATGTCCGGGCGGTTCCACTGTAGTTGAGCCGAAGGACCGGGTAATATTATTTGCTGCTGCGAAGGTAATCCGGAAGGTAGAGAAAATGTTTTCTGTTCAACTTGAGTATTTTTAGAGAGATTGATCAATGTCCAAAATTGCTTATGTCAATGGCCAATACTTATCCCACAGTTTAGCTAAGGTGCATATTGAGGACCGTGGTTATCAATTCGCCGACGGTGTTTACGAGGTTATCGCTATTCACGAGGGAAAATTTCTCGGCGAAAAGGGGCATTTGAATCGGTTGGCACACTCCCTTGAAGCCCTACGGATTGACTGGCCTATGGATAAGAGACCTTTATCCATGGTAATGCGCGAGGTTAGGCGAAGGAATCGAGTGAGGAATGGACTTCTCTATCTACAAATCACCCGTGGTGTGGCGCCTCGAGACCATGCCTTTCCTAATCCTTCAGTAAGCACCTTGGTGATCACGGTGACTAAGCGTCCAGCCATAGATAAAGCAGAGTTGCTGGCTGGAATTGAAATTATCACAACGCCAGATTTGCGCTGGAAAAGACGGGATATTAAGTCTATCAGTCTTCTTCCAAACGTACTGGCAAAACAGGCAGCTATCGAGGCGGGAGCGCAAGAGGCGTGGCAGGTTGATGAAAAAGGATTTGTCACTGAGGGTTCTGCAACTAATGCGTGGATAGTGACGAAAAGTGGTGAACTGATTACACGCGACGCTGGAGAGGAAATTCTCAATGGTATTACGAGACTCGCTATTTTAGAAGCGGTGCAAGACCAAGATATAAAACTTTTGTATCGTCCGTTTTCTGTGACTGAAGCACGTGATGCTCGAGAGGCCTTTATTTCTAGTTCAAACTCACATGTTCGCGCTGTAACAAAAATTGATGGAAAAGCCATTGGAAATGGCCTGGCCGGTGAGTTAACAAGGCGACTACTTGATATTTATATGGAATTCATGGAGGGCGAGGGTGGGCCGCAACAAGAGGCAAGATGGAATTGAGGAAGTTGGTTAGGCGCGCTCCCGGCTTCCCCCCCGGACCCCCGACCGCGTTAATTTTTGATTGGGATAACACACTGGTCGATACTTGGTTGGTTATTCAAGACGCCCTGAACACAACTCTTACTTCTTTCGGACAAGCACCGTGGCCCATTGAAAAAATAAGAGGCCAAGTACGTAAATCGTTACGTGACAGTTTCCCGGACCTATTTGGAGATGCGTGGGAAGAGGCCAGTAATGTATTTTACCGCAGATATGAAGAAATATATAAAACTAAGCTCAACCCAATGAACGGTGCGTTTGAGATGTTAGAAACCTTTCACCGGAGTGGCTTCAAAATGGGCGTGGTATCCAATAAGCGCGGGGATTATCTCCGGTCTGAAGCGGCATACCTAAGATGGACAAAGTACTTTGATTGCATTGTTGGTGCTAGTGATGCAGCTAGAGATAAACCTGCCTCGGACCCCGTTCACATGGTGCTCTCAGAGATTAAAGTGCGTAGTGACAAAAACGTCTGGTTTATCGGGGATGCAGATGTGGATTTGGAATGTGCTACTCGGGCTGGTTGCTCCCCAATTCTAATCGGTGAAATAATTGTTAATGATACACGGTTTGCGGCTTTTCCACCAGCATGTCAGTTTTCAGACTGTAGAGCGCTTTGCAACTTCGTTGATAACCTGTAAGCTTTGTCCGGATGGGTGGTATGCTAGCCGATCTGTGCAGCAGGGTATCAATTCGCTCTGACCAGAGTAAGGCTGAAACCGGTAGTTAGGGAGATGTTACAGGCTCCCCCGTGGGGTAGTCGCAGTGGGTCAATAATTGAAAAAATGAGGTTTAAAATGCCCTCGGAAAAATCCCAAAATGTTCAGGATGTTTTTTTAAATTATATTCGTAAGAATAAATCGCCAGTTACCGTTTTTCTCGTTAATGGAGTTAAACTGCAGGGAATAGTGACATGGTTTGATAACTTTTCAGTGTTGCTTCGCCGCGATGGGCACACGCAATTGGTCTACAAACACGCTATCTCAACTATAATGCCAACGGTCCCTATTGATTTATTTGAGGCTGAAAAAGACGAAAATGAACCCGAGTGAGTTAGGCTTTATTTGCGCGTGAGTAGCATCGGATATGATCGATTAGATGTGCGGCCAGAGAGCTGTATCGTATTACATCCGAGGTTGAGAGGGCTGGACCAAAGACGGTCGCCTGAAGCGAGTTTGGAAGAAGCACGTGGTTTAGCATTAGCCATTGGCTTAAATGTGTGTCACACAGAGTGGTTTAAAGTACACCGTCCAAATTCATCAACTTTTTTTGGTGCTGGAACGGTTGAGCGTGTGGTCGCTAGAATTATCAGTTTGCGTATTGATAATGACGTTAGCGTCGTGGCTGTAGACACCGAATTAACGCCAGGACAACAACGAAACTTAGAGAGAGCTCTAGAATGTAAAGTAATTGACCGAACAGGACTTATCCTAGAAATTTTTGGTGCCAGGGCTCGAACACGTGAGGGACGTTTACAGGTTGAGTTAGCTGCTCTTTCGTATCAGCGTAGCCGTCTGGTCCGCAGTTGGACACATCTCGAGCGGCAGCGAGGTGGAGCGGGCTTTATGGGTGGCCCGGGTGAGCGACAAATTGAATTAGATCGCCGAATTATTGGTCAGCGCATTGACCGTATTATCCGTGATTTAAATGCAGTCAAACGGACACGAACTTTACACCGGAGGACGCGGCGAAAAGCGCCTCATCCTATCGTAGCACTTGTGGGATACACTAATTCTGGGAAATCTACTTTATTTAATTATCTTACTGAAGCCAATGTTGAGGCAAAGGATCAACTGTTCGCTACCCTTGATCCAACTATGCGCGCTGTTCGTTTGCCGTCGGGTCAGCAAGTCATCCTATCCGATACAGTGGGTTTTATCTCGAATTTGCCCCACGAATTGGTTGAGGCCTTTCACGCGACTTTGGAGGAAGTTATGCAGGCGGATCTCGTTCTGCATGTTCGCGATATTAGCCACCCAGATACTGAAGCCCAGAAAATGGATGTTTGGTCTGTCCTGGGGGAAATCGGTATGAGCCACGAACAACTTCGCAAAATGGTACAGGTGCTTAATAAAATTGATTTGGTGGACCGACAAGACTTGAGTGTTATTTGCAGGCAAACTGAACGATCAAATGATACCTCGTCTTTACTCTCTGCGATAAGTGGAGAGGGGATACAGACATTACTGGATATTTGTGACGCAAAATTAAGTAGTGGTTTTGAGATTATTCAAATTGACTTACCGGTAGAAGATAGCGCGACACTCGCATGGTTGTATCGAAATGGCCATGTCTTAGAGCGTTCAGATGATGGCAAGGCCATCTCAGTACGTGTTCGGCTAGCACCTGCGAAGGTTGGGCAATTTGAAAAACGCCGTGTATCACGATGATACCCGATCCTAAGCTAATTGCAGAAATCATGCGCAAGACCGCGGAAAAAATTGTTTTAAGTCGTTTCCAATCTCTCGGCGCAGATGAGATTACAGCGAACGGAACGGGTGATGTTGTTACTGTGGCTGATCTGGAGGCTGAGGACACCCTTGCTAAAGAACTGCAAATTATTTTACCGGGATCAGAGATTATTGGTGAAGAGGGGGTCTCACGTGATCCGTCGATTGTAGGCGCATTATTAGGTAGTAACCCTGTCTGGATTATTGACCCTATTGATGGCACGCAAAATTTTGCTGATGGAAAAACCTGTTTCGCCATGATTGTTGCCCTTATTGCGAAAGGGGAGACGATTGCCGGATGGATCCATGAACCAATTCAGAACAGGACAGTCTGGGCAATTCGAGGTGAGGGCGCATATGAGGATGAAAAGCAACTACGAATTAATGGTTCAAAAAGTATACCCAGACTACGCGGTTCTATGAACCTGCAGTACCATCGTTGGCTGGATGAACGGCGAAATATTATGGGTAAAGAAAAATTTTTAGTCAGGGAAATTGTTCGGTATCGGTGTGTTGGAGCTGAATACGCTGATTTGGCGCGAGGTCGATTAGACTTTGCGCGTTATGGAGGTAGACTCAAACCTTGGGATCATGCAGCTGGCGTTTTAATTTTTAACGAAGCAGGTGGGTATGGTGCAATTATATCTACAAGTGCATCATACCATGTTGGGCCGACAATTTCAGATCAAGTATTATTGCTGGCTCCTAATAGAGGGAGTTGGCAAAAACTAGTTGAGCTTATGATAACTTGAGACATTTGAGTACTGCTGATACGACTCGGTCGGGTGAGAGGCTGGCAACGCAGGGATAACTTCCATCATCAAGTTCATAAACGCAATCACCAAGACATCCGGCGCAATCCATGTTTTCGAACAAAAAACTTACATTTTTGGGTCGGATACTGTCAGCGTAAGGAATAATTTCACCGACGTAGGCTGCGCTCGCAAGACACAGTGTTGGTGCTCCGATTGCAACGGCTAAGTGCATCATAGCCGTGTCAACGGACAAAACTAATTCAGCGGATACAAGGCGCGGGCAAATGTCTTCAAAAGTAGAAGAGTCGAATGTTACATTTTGTTTTTCAATCAGTTGTCTATACTTGATGTCTTTTTGAAGGTCAGAGGCTAAGCCGGTTACTCTAAACGAAATGTCTTGTGGCAGGGCATTAACCAATTTAATAAAGCACTCAGGATTTAATTGTTTCGCGTTAACTGCTGAGAACGGTTGAAGAATGATTTCCCGGCGACATCCCACATTTAATTTGGGTGCAAACCGGCTTTGTAAGTTATGAAGATGCATGAGGGGTGGGGGGGTTGCCGAACCGGAAAGCCAGTTTGCAAAGTCTGTCCATCGTTCTACTTTATCTCGCCGTTCAGCGCCGCTATCGAAAAGACGGCTGTAAAGTCGGCGGTTCCGGTGAAGTTGACTTTGATATTTTGGCCATGACCGCGCAATCATAGCGACTGTGTCAGTTTGGGCCGCGCTTGCCATAGACTCATCAAGAAATGGATGACGCAAAAAATCCGTATGTATAACCAAACGGAAGTGCGCTTCATAAAGCTCACTTAAAATACCAAGCCGATATAAAAAAACTGATGCAAATTTTTTAAAGTCAACGGTCTTAACGGACAAACTTGATGGAAGGCAAAACGCTGTTTTAGCGCTATCTTTTCGCAACAAAACGGTTATTTTTTCCCCGGGACGTGCCATTTCTGCGAAGCGACTGGCCACGGTCGAAAACAGGATTGTGTCTCCGAGGCCGCCCGCGGAAATAATGAGCACGCCGGTTGGCTGAGTTTTGCGGGACCAAAGCTGGCGTTTTAGTCGGTTAATAAAGTCTGCAACGCGCGCAATATTAGTCACTGATTAATATGCCGTATACGATTTTTCCTCGACAAGGTGAGAGCCGAGAAGGATGTTAATCTCTCGTTTGAGGCGTGCCCGTTCATCGTTTGTAACGTATACGGACCTCGCTAATTGGACGAATGTATCGCTAAAATCGCTATGGCGTTCACACTCTCGGATGTCATCTTCTATATTCCATAGAGTTTTATTAACGGACTTCAAATGTCGCGAGAGAGTGCGAAGAGACTCTGAGATATGGATAAATTCATCGTACGCTTGGGTGAGGGAAGCCAACTCTAATTTAATATTCGTAATTTTTTTCTCGTCACAGATATGGTCGAGCTTTATTTCTAAAATGGTAATTTTATCGATTAACTCCCCCGGCGAAATATTAACAGGAATCGAGGCTGTCATCCCTTTTTCCAACTATTATTGGCTCGTTGTCTCGCAAATTCTATAAAATTTTTTAGGACCATAGCGTTTTCATTCTGCGTTTAGTCAATTAAATCTGGTCATGGATGCAAGAGCATTGTTTACGCTTTTAATAGGTTATAATTTATATACATGAAACTTACGACCGAATTCCACTGGCTAAAATACTAAAACAAACCCAAAATAATACCTCACTAAATACAGAAACCGAGGCTTACAGGTCATGAGATGTCATTACTCGTACGTCATTTACTCCTTCAATCTTCAATCTCCAAGGAAAAACAAACACGACCCAAATTATAGCAGACAGGATTCTAACGTTAAAGGAGCGAGTTAAATCTATGGGGTAAAAGCAGCCTTTTTTAATTAAAGCCTGACAACGGTTTGATTGGAGGCCACTATCGCGCTTAATCTTGGGTAGAAGAAGCAGGACGCTCTATTAGATGCGGATTTATAGGTCACTATACTAAATTTCTTACTTCATAGACACCTACAAGGTACATCTAAAGAAATGCATGAATCACAAATGGATAACAACACAAAAAATTGAAATTACGTAGCTTGAGAGTTGGCTTAAAACTGGGAGGGCTTCATACTACCGGTAAGTATAATTTAATTTTTTTGAGGACATGATGGTTGTGTCAGAATTTCACTATAATACCTATTCTGCGTATAAGGCGTATTCCACTCCAGAAGTTCGACCCAAGCATATTGCACGGTTGGACTGTGAGGTTTGGGAACCTGGTGAATTTCAAAAAGAGCATGCCATATTGGAGATTGGATGCGGAACCGGTTTATTTTTAGCCTATCTCGCTGAAAAAAAAGCTGTCGATTTCCGTGGGATAGATTTTGACGAGGCAGTTTATGCTTTTGTACCCGAAAATATTCGTGACCGAGTGGAAATAAAAGAAGCATTCGTTTTTTTGGGTGAAGCTCAGGAGCGTGGAGACACCTATGACCGCATAGTAATGTTTGATGTACTAGAGCATTTCAATATCGATGATGGGTGTAACTTATTAAGAAAAGTACGAGCTATGTTACGGCTTGGAGGGAAAGTGATAATTAAAGTCCCCAATGCGGGATCGCCGTGGGGGCAGCAATTTCAATATGGTGATTTAACTCATCAAACTCATTATACACCTGATAGTCTTGTCCAGCAGGCGATTGCGGCTGGTTTTGTCTGTAAAACTACCTATCCTCACAAACTCGGTAGCCCGGCCCGTCAATGGTGGGACACAATAATTCATGGCTTTCTGGACCATGTTTTGACGTCGCCACCCAAAATATGGGACGGCAATTTCTACGGAATTTTATTGCCCTCTGAAAAGTAGGTGATTTTTCTATAGCGCCTCTGGGCCCGGGATTGGAGTGGCCCTATTTATAAATAGCGTTGTATTCTATAACCTGAGACACAAAAAGGAGGGATTTAAGAATGATCAAGACAGCGTTTATCGGCCTTGGCGTTATGGGATATCCCATGGCTGGGCATATTGCATCGGCTGGTCACGACGTCACAGTGTATAATCGCACCACTGCAAAAGCAAAACAATGGGTGGCGGAGCACGGGGGTAGCTTGGCGCTCACGCCAGCAAAAGCGGTGGAGGGGGCAGAAGTCGTGTGCGCCTGTGTTGGTAACGATGATGATTTGAGAAGTATTGTTGAAGGTAACGATGGCATCCTCGAGGGGATGAAAAAAGGGACGATTTTTGTGGACCACACAACTGCATCGGCTGATGTTGCTCGTGAAATTGCTATAAAAGCAACAAACAGGGGGCTAAAGTTCATTGATGCACCGGTTTCAGGTGGGCAAGCGGGCGCGGAAAATGGTGTCTTAACAGTGATGTGTGGTGGAGAACCCAGACCATTTCAAGAAGCGAAGGTGATCATTGATTGCTATGCTCAGGCCGTCACGTTGCTTGGCTCCTCTGGCAGTGGCCAATTATGTAAAATGGTTAATCAAATATGTATCGCAGGTCTTGTTCAAGGGCTTGCCGAAGGCATTAACTTCGGCGAGAGAGCTGGGCTTGATATGAAAAAGGTTATCGACGTCATCTCCAAAGGTGCTGCACAATCGTGGCAGATGGAAAACCGTGCAGGAACCATGATTGAGGATGAATTTGAATTTGGTTTTGCTGTCGACTGGATGAGAAAAGACTTGGGAATATGTCTAGAGGAAGCTAAAAACAACGGAGCAATGCTGCCTGTTACGGCATTGGTAGACCAATTTTATGCAGCTGTTCAAGCGCAGGGGGGAAATAGATTGGATACATCTAGTTTACTGCGTAATCTGAGGAAAGACTGAGCCTTACAATAAAGACTAAGTCTTACAATTAGGGATCAAATTATTGCTAATTCTTGAGCTCTTTTTGTTTGACCAATTGCCAAGCTGCCTCCATCTCTTCGAGATCTCCGGATAAATAACCGTTTGCATCGCGTGAGAAATCAGTTTCCATCAAGCGAAACCGTTTTTCAAACTTCGCATTGGCAGCACGAAGAGCTGTTTCCGGATCAATCCCGATTTTTCGGGCTAAATTGACACAAACAAACATCAGGTCCCCAATTTCATCTTTTAGTCGGTCCTGCGACAGCCCGTTTACTAGTTCTGCTTCAACTTCATCTACTTCTTCGCGTACTTTCTCCATTACTCTCTCAGTGTTTGGCCAATCAAAACCAATACCTGAAGCCCGTTTTTGAAGCTTCTCGGCCCGAATTAGGGCGGGAAGGGCGATCGGTATATCAGCGAGAACACTTTGGTCATTCGCATTTGCCTTGTTCTTCCGTTCAGCCGCCTTAATATCCTCCCACGAATTCATTTCTCCACCCCCAATACTTTGAGTTTGCATATCGGCGAAAACATGGGGATGTCTCCGGATCATTTTATCTGTTATCGCGGTCACCACATCTGAAAAATTAAAGGCGTTGATTTCCGACGCCATTTGGGAGTGAAAGACGACTTGAAAAAGTAAATCGCCTAATTCTTCTTTAAGAGTAGTTCGATCTGCCCGGTCAACGGCGTCAGCGACCTCATACACCTCTTCGATCATGTAAGGTATTATAGTTTCAAAAGTTTGTTTCAGATCCCAGGGGCAGCCCTCAACAGGATCGCGAAGCTTTGCCATAATTTGTAGGAGTTTGTTGATTGTGTGTAAGGACATTATTTAACCCTTCATTTATTACATGAACAACTAACATATCATTAGATCTTAGATAAAAAAACTTAGGAGTGGAACAGATTTACTAACGAGTTAAATACACTGGCACAATATAAACCCGCATAATATATATTATGTAAAATTATATAAAATATATATAAAACAATGGGTTAAAAATTCTTGATGAATTATTAAGGCAATACAGAGCTTTGAGAATTGATGTAAAATTCGTTTTCTTAGGGATGATAAACAAAGAGTTATGAGATGATGTGTGGTATGTCGAAGGACATTAAATCAAAAGCGGGTTCAGCCCCTTTTGGTAACGACTCTTGAAGAATTTGAAAGTCCAGTTGGGGGCCAAGGTGGGTCATTATGCATCTTTTTGGCTGGATCTTTTCACGCCATTCTAGTGCTTTAGCGACATGTACGTGTGTGGCGTGAGGTGTATCGCTAAAAACGCCAACGAGCCAGGTATCGACCCCCTTAAGGATATCGAAGGCTTGGCTTGGTAGGTTAACCACATCGGTTGTGTATCCAAAGTCACCAATTTTGAATCCCATAGTCTTAGAAAAACCATGGTCTTGCTCAAACGTGTGAATATTTAGTCCTGCGATATGATATTTCTGATCTGGCAGCAGGGTATGTGCGACTAATGTCGGTTTATAGAAGAAGTTTGCGCCTTCCGGTAATGGAACTAAAGTGTACGGAAAGCGCTCATCAATTATCTTCAGTGTGTTTGAGTCTGCGTATATATTTAAAGGTGCGTTCATCGCGCGGTTAATGCCACGTAAGTCGTCAATTCCATGAAGATGGTCCGCATGAGCATGAGTGAATAATACTGCGTCTAAATGCTCAATTTGCGAGTTAAGAAGTTGTTCCCGCAAGTCTGGGGAAGTATCGATAAGAACTTTAACATCTCCCTCTTCAATTAATATTGAGGGCCGTAATCGCCTATTTTTTGGGTTATTAGGGTCACATGCACCCCACCCCACACCGATTCCGGGAACTCCGGTTGAACTACCTGAACCTAAAATCGTGACTTGCATTATAGGCGAACAGTTTTTGTAAACAGACGAAAAAAATTATTCGTAGTCTCTTTGGCAACAATACCATTATCCAATCCCTTTATAGCTGCAATCGCTTTTGCCGTGTGGGCGGTAAAGGCGGGCTCATTCCGCTTGCCCCGTTCGGGTACGGGGGCAAGGTATGGCGAATCTGTCTCGACTAATAACCGCTCAAGAGGCACGTCCTTTACTGTATTTCTAAGATCAGAAGCATTCTTGAAAGTGACGATGCCGGAAATTGAGATATAGAGCCCGAGGTCAATAGCAACTTTGGCCATTTTCAGACTTGAGCTAAAACAATGAATGAGGCCGGGAAACGACCCTTTATCATGCTCGTCTCGTAAAATCCGAATTGTGTCAGCATCAGCATCACGCGTATGAATAATGATTGGCAGACCCGTTGCTCGCGCAGCTCTAATATGAGTCCGAAATTGGCTCTCTTGGCGGTCTCGTTTGCTATTATTGTAGTAAAAATCTAGCCCTGTCTCCCCAATGGCAACGACTTTCGGATGCTTGGAGATGCTGATAAGTTGTTCTGTTGATATTTCTGGCTCTGCTTCCACATTATGTGGATGAATGCCAACACTGCACCACACATTCTGAAATTGTTTTGCGAGGGCGAGGACGCGATCAAATCGTGTAACATGCGTACATATCGTTACCATGTAATCGACCCCTGCCTCTCCCGCACGGTGTATGACCGCTTCAAGATCGTTCTCGAAGTCTGGAAAATCTAAATGGCAATGACTGTCTACAAGACCCATATAATTATTTAGCAGCCTGATAACTTTGAATAATATATCCAGCTAGTCAATTGACTACATTCTCCTTCAGATACCGCGGAAAAACCCCTGTTGGCTTCGGCAAGGGCGTTCCAACTCTAAGTGATGTGTTTTTTGTCTCTAAACAAGTAAAATTACGTTCATGTTCTGGCACTGAGAGCTGATCCAGTAGGGCTGATGATGCTTGTGGGATAAATGGTTGGGAAATAATTGCCAAATGTCTAATGGTCTCTGCCAAAACGTAGAGTACGCTATCCATGCGAACTGGGGCCTCTTTTTTTAATTTCCAAGGTGCCTGCTGATCTACATATCCGTTCGCGGCTCTAATTAGAGACCAGATTGCTTCCAAGGCTTCGTGAAATGATTGGATATCAAGATAATCTCGCACGGTGGCTAAAAGCGCATTGGCGGTATTAAGTAACTGTTTATCCTCGTCAGTTAAATCGCCACATGCGGGAATTAACCCAGAGCAATTTTTAGCGATCATTGAAAGGACGCGTTGTGCTAAATTACCGTAATCGTTTGCTAATTCGCCATTTATTCGCTGTATGATAGCGTGATTTGAGAAATCACCGTCATTGCCAAATGGAACTTCGCGTAATAAAAAATACCTAACTTGATCGAGACCAAATTCGCGGACCAAGTCATAGGGATTTATGGCATTACCTAGAGACTTAGAAATTTTTTGACCCTCATTTGTCCACCATCCATGTGCAAAAATCCGTTGAGGCAGTTCAAGACCTGCCGCCATTAAGAATGCTGGCCAGTAAACCGCATGGAAACGCAAAATATCCTTACCTACCATATGCAGCTGTGCGGGCCAGTATTTGGTGTATTCGACTGCGTCGGTGTTTGGAAAACCCGTTCCAGTGATGTAATTCGTCAGTGCGTCTAGCCAAACGTACATTATGTGTTCATTGTCGCCTGGAACAGGGACCCCCCACTTAAAAGTGGTCCGAGATATTGAGAGATCCTGCAATCCGCCGTCAACGAAACTCATAACTTCATTACGTCGGGTTTTTGGCATGATGAAGTCGGGGTTTTCTTGGTAATATTTGATTAGGCGTTCTTGCCATGCTGATAACCTAAAGAAATAACTAGGTTCTTCGACCCATTCTACTTCTGCGCCGCTTGGTGCAAATTTGTCTCCGTTTGGCCCGTCCGTTAATTCTCCTTCTGAGTAAAAAGCTTCATCCCGAACAGCGTACCATCCAGTATAACTGCCAAGATAGATCTCCCCGGCGGCTTGTAATTTTTGCCAGATTGCAGCACAGGCTATCTTGTGCCGATTTTCTGTTGTGCGAATAAAATCATCATAACTAAAATTCATGTGATTGGCGAGATCACGAAAGTTCTCTGATACTTGATCTGTAAAGGCTTGAGGCTTAATACCGGCGGCTTGTGCTGATTTTTCAACTTTTTGCCCATGCTCGTCTGTACCAGTCAGGAACTTAACGTCATAGCCATCTAATCGCTTAAAACGAGCTAGAACGTCACAGGCCAAGGTAGTATAGGCGTGACCAATGTGTGGCACGTCATTAACGTAATATATGGGGGTAGTAATATAGAATGTTGGAGTTTCTGGACCGAGCATAAAAAGTTGCGCCATAATTGCAAGGCTGCCCAAAGCAGTATATATCCTGCTTAAGCAACCCTAGTTGTTAGAAGCCTCTGACCACTCTAGAAATATCCAAAAATATATTTAAAAGTACTTGCTTGCGATCCAAATTAATACGCTTCGTATTATCTAAAAACCTATTCGTTTTGTCCCATACTTTAAGCCAACGATCAAGGCTACCTTTGAGCGCTAATTCATCGATAACGTCATCATCAGCCATTTTTACAGCGCCTGCATGACCTGAAGCAGATAGTATTATTCGATGCAAAATCCGACGTAGCAATTCGGCTAACATATCAAAGTTTGCTGCGCTATTCGCTGTAAAAAAATCAGTGTTGAAAGCTTCAATGTCAGACGCGGACGGTACCGATATTTTGGATAGAAGAGATAATAGACGATCATGAATTTCTGTCCCATCGCTCCTCGCTAATTCAAGAGCGCGACCGATACTACCATCTGCTAATGCGAGGATTTTCTCTTGTTCATTTAGAGAGATATCCGGCAAATGCCTATTTATTAATGCTATGAGTGTTGAGTAATCTAGGGTTTTAAGGCGAAGTTTTTGGCATCTAGATCGGATTGTTGGCAGCAGGCGTCCGGGGTTGTGGCAGACTAACAGAAGAAGCGTATGTGCGGGCGGCTCCTCTAGTACTTTAAGAAGTGCATTCGCGGCATTAAGATTAAGGTCGTCAGCGCTATCGATTATAACGACCCTCCAACCTCCCTCACCTGCCGTCATTTTAAGAAAGCGAAATGCTTTTCTTATATCGTCCACGACAATCTCTGAGCGAAGTTTACCAGCACTATTCAAGCTGCATTCAACTGCATAAAAATCAGCGTGTCCACCTGCTGCAACTCTCTGGAATACTGGGTTTTCAGGGTTAATATAAAAAGGGCTAAATCGTCCTGTCCTGATTTGTGATTGCTCGTACAATTTTGAAACATTTTTTTTATCCGTACCCTCGACAAAAATATACCGGGCGAAGTGGTAGGCTAACGTAGCCTTGCCAATACCTTTTGGACCACTCAACATCCAGCCGTGCGCAAGTTTGCCAGTAATAAAATCATTCAGAAGTACATGAGCTGCATAATCCTGGCCCAAAAGCTCGTCATTGTCGCGAGGCAGTAAAATTTCTTTATGGTCAGCGCTCCGATGTGCCATACTTCGCCTCAAAATCTAACCTTTTATTGGATTTGGTTAAGCTTTTCCCGGGTTATCTCGAAGATACGTCTCTCCACCTCCTCGATATCTCCGGATGCATCCACCACAACACAGCGCGCTGGCTCAGCTTTTGCAATTTCCAAAAAACCAAGTCTAACACGGTCATGAAAACTCTGGTTCATTCGCTCATACCGCGTCTCGCTAGCATTGCGTGACTGGGTACGAGCCAAAGCGTCGTTTACTTTGAGATCTAAAATGAGGGTCAAATCAGGTTTAAAGCTCCCATAAAGAAGCCAGTGCAGGTTTGCGACCATCGTGGTGTCGAGGCCATGGCCATGGCCTTGATACGCCATAGTGGAGTCCGTGAACCGATCACATAGCACCCATACACCTGCATCAAGGGCTGGGCGAACGGTTTTCGCTAAATGTTCAACCCGCGCTGCATTGTGCAACAATAACTCGCTGGCAGGATCCCAACGCTCTACGGCGCCCTCGACCAGAAGTCTTCTGATGTCTTCCGCCCCTTGCGTTCCACCCGGTTCACGCGTGATATGACAATCAGTCCCAATGGCCTCAAGTGAACTGGCGAGTCGCTTAACTTGTGTGGACTTCCCCGTTCCCTCTCCACCTTCAAACGTTACAAATTGCCCCCTTTTTTTGGTTTCGTGTTTTGTCAACCTGTCTCCCCCCAGATTATTGACTGCAGTGCAGCCCAGAGTCTGCCAACAAACCCTAACTGGGCTATATCGGTACCTGCGAGAAGTTGATATTCACGTACACCTGTTGTCGGGGTCGATATTACCAGTTTGGCAATTTCTTGGCCTTTAGTGATTGGGGCGGGAATAGGTCCAGTATAGACAACCTTTACCGCCATTTCGTTGCGGTCTTGTCGATGCAGTGTGAGATAAATATCGCGACCCACGGTCAATGGAACCTGCTTTTTTGCACCTAACCAAGTCTCAGCCATTTCAACGGTCTCACTAGACTTAAAGAGCATATAATTGGAAAACTCACGAAACCCCCATTCCAATAATTTCTCTGGCTCTGCGCTTCGAGCCTTTTTTGAGGTTAAACCATTAACCACTGCCACTAAACGGCGATTGCGCCTCAGAACTGACGCGGTTAGTCCATAGCCGGACTCGAGAGTGTGGCCCGTTTTTAGACCATCCGCATTAATCTCCTTATAAAGTAGAGGGTTTCTATTCGCTTGGCGGATACCATTAAATGTGAATTCGCGCTCGCTAAAATAGTGATAAAATTCGGGGAATTCGGAGATAAGACGTTGTGTCAAAATTGCTAAGTCTCGGGGTGTTGTCCGGTGTTCAGGATGTGGCCAACCTGTCGAATTCATAAATGTACTTTTTTGCATGCCTAATTTCCGAGCTTTTTCTGTCATCTCTTCAGCGAAGACTGTTTCTGAACCGGATAATGCCTCTGCTACAACGATGCATGCATCATTGCCCGACTGAACAATAATGCCGCGAATGAGGTCCTCAACCGTAACTTTTTTACGGGGCTCTAAAAACATTGTTGAGCTGCCGCTCTTTGCTCCACCCTTTCGCCAAGCGTTCTCGCTTACCCGAAATTTATCTTCGAGTGATAATGCACCAGTTTTAAGACGCTCAAACAGCATATAAAGCGTCATTAATTTGCTCATGGATGCTGGTGGCATCAATGTATCTGGATTTTTTTCAAATAATATTTCGCCGGTTGCCACCTCAATCAATATTGCAGCTTTAGCGCTCGTCTCAATCGATGCTCCCAGTCGTGGAAACAAGAGAGTAGAAGTGAACGTGATTAAGAATACAAAATATAATGGTCGCAATCTTGGCATAATTTCCTCAACATCCGTCTTTAAACTCGATTTTAGCTTTTTCCATTGCTTTTAAACTTCACTCAACCACGATTCGTGCGCCTAAGAAACCTGCTTTAGTGACTGAAGCGAGTACCTGGTCTGCATCTCCCACGTTTTTAAAAGGGCCAATTCTTACTCGAAACAAATCTCGTCCACCTCTAAGAACTGAGGATACTGCGACGTGACCAACAGAGCTTAACCGGGCACGAACTTTATTTGCATTATCGAACCGATGAAAAGCGCCAGCTTGCACAAATATTTGTGTCAATGCCACTTGGCCGAATTCAACTTCGCCGGTGGTTGGGGCCTCTGCAACGTCTCTAATATCTAGGGCTTTTGGCGCAATATTTTCTGCACCGTCAAGTCGCTCAGGGGACGCAGTAGCTGCTGAAATGGGTAATTTTTTCTCTGTGGGCGGTCCAAGTAATTTTGATTCAACTTTTGCTTTGGGAAGACGCTCCACAGTTATGGGAGAGCCAACTTTTGCAAGTTGTGCCTGTCCCGTTAGTTGTGCTTTGAGTGCTCGGCTCTTATCAGCCAAAATTTGAACACGCACTCTGGCTGTGCCGGCTTTTTGGAACCCTAATAGTTGTGAACCACGCCTAGAGATATCTACCACCCGTGAGTGTGCAAACGGCCCCCTGTCATTAATGCGCAGAACTAAACTGCGACCATTTTCTAGGTTTGTAACACGGACATAACTCGGCATCGGCAAAGTACGATGCGCTGCCGTGAGCGCATTCATATCATATACTTCTCCATTTGCAGTTTTCCGACCATGAAATTTAGCGCCATACCATGAGGCAATTCCCGTTTCATTGTGATTGTAATTCTCTTCTGGATAGTACCATATGTTGTTAATTTTGTATGGTTTTCCAATCTTATACTTCGGTAAGATAGGTTGTGTCGTAGCACCAACGATCCGTTTAGCTGAATGGATAGCAAATTGGGTCTCTGCGCATCCCGAGAGAACGCTGACTAGAACAATAATCCAGATAACACTCACATAACGATTGCTGTGCATATAAAATCCAATGGAAACAGTATTACAGAGATAAGTTAAGTATTGTGCCGAGAACAAGTAAAATCGGCCTATTTAGCGAAACATTATAGCTTTCATTATTTGAATTCATTGAGCATTTCGTAACTGGACGACTAACGATTTATTTGGGTAGCCGTCAGGTGGCATTCCTCTGGAGCGCTGGAAAGCCCGGATAGCGCTTCTAGTCATGGGCCCTGTAACCCCATCAGGGGTTCCTACATGAAATCCACGCTGGTTTAATAGAGCTTGCATCTCTCGTATATCAGCGCGTGAAAGAGCAACATCATCATTCGATGACCGTTTTACCAATGGTCCTTTTCCTGTAAGCCTATCTGCCAAATGACCAACTGCCAAAGCATAGAGATGAGACCGATTCCAAATCATTATTGTGCGATAATTTTTATATACGAGGAACGCTGGACCCTGGTAACCTGCCGGAATAATCAGCGAAGCCGAAAAGGTCGCTCGAGGCAGAGGTTCTCCATTTGTTAGCCGAACACCTAGTTTATTCCATACGTTAAGTGGTTTTTGGATCTTCATTCCAGTATGGTTGAGATCAAAGTTAGAAGGTATTTTTACTTCTCTCCCCCAAGTTTTATTGTCCTGCCAACCCGAACGACTAAGATAGTTGGCTGCCGAGGCGAAAATATCTGGTAAGCTATTCCAGAGGTCCCGTTTCCCGTCACCATCAAAGTCTACGGCATATCCCTTATATGTGGTAGGAATAAACTGGTGGTTACCCATAGCTCCAGCCCAAGACCCCATCACGTTTGGGGGGATATGACCAGCGTCAATGAGGTCTAAAACGGCGAAAAGCTGCTCGCGGAAAAACTTGGCGCGGCGGCGATCATGGGCAAGTGTAACAAGGGCCTGTACCACAGAAAAGGATCCTGTGAATTGCCCAAAGTTACTCTCTAATCCCCAGAAAGCGACCAGAAAACGAGGTTGGACTCCATATTTTTTTTCTACCTGACGTAAGAGGGATGCGTGAGTTTCTAATAATTTCTTGCCTTTTAAAATCCGTTGTTGCGAAATAGCTTTTTTAAAATAACTGAATAAGGTCATCGTAAATTCTGGCTGTCGGCGATCTAACTCAATAACTCTATTGATTGGGACAGAATTAGCCAAGACCAGTTGGATTGTGGCTTGGCTTACGCCTCGTGCATCGGCATCAACCATGAGTGCTTTGAGCCAATCTGCGAATGGTGGCGGCTCTAAAAGTGTTTTTGCAACACTAACAGAACTTAAATAGGTGCTTGATACTAACAAAATCACCGAAAAAAATATGGTGCGAAAAGTTATAAAAGTTAAAGTCAAGAATAACTCCTACGATTAGGGTGCCGGGTATATCGTGTCTGTCCGGCCAGATAAATAATAAGCAATTAGGCCGATTAACTCATGCATTGCTGCAGATAGTTGGCCAAGTCCAATAAGCAGACTGAAGGGGGACCCCAGTTTATCATCTGGTCCACCAGAGAAATCAACAGGGAAGGGTATCATTTCCCAATTGAGTTTTCTAAACACGCCCATTGCGCGTGGCATGTGGAACGCAGAGGTTACTAGAATCCAATTTTCGTCCCTTTTGGGCGATGCAATTAATCTGGCATACTGAGCATTTTCATATGTATTACGAGCTTTGTCCTCAAATATAACGCGTCGATCCATTCCCCCTAATTTTTTGAATAAAGATGGCGCATGATGCGCTTCGCGAGCCTCTGGGTTAAAGATATCTCCAGCCCCTCCTGTGAAGATGACTTTTGCTTCTGGAAATTTATTGGCGAGTTCAGCACCGATAATAATACGTTCCACCGCACCCCCAATTTGAATCGACTCTCTTGAATTACTCGTCTTTGGATTTATTACTCCACCTAAAATTATTAAGCCATGAATTTTATCGGGTAGCTCTGGCCTCTCGGGAAAACGGTTTTCCAAATTCATTGTAATAAAGTGTCCAATGGGCACTAAGGCAATCAGAAGACCAATAAATGCTGTTATGCGAGTTAACCTTAGTGCCCATCGATTAATCCCGCAAAACGAGAGTCCACCTGCAATTAAAAGAATAATTAGGAATATATTAGCAGGCTGAACTATATACCAAAGCAATTTTGAAAGTTCGAAAAACATTGAGCCTCCATACCTCTTCGCTAAGCATCAACCATGGTTATTTATGGATTGATTAGCAAGATTGTTATGCCTGACCGTAAGCGTTAAGATCTTAATGGCGGGACCGAAGTGTTGTATGATATATTAAATGAATAAAAAATTATTACTCGTTGTTGCACATAAGCCCTCCCCGAACACTGAGAATCTCGCAAAGGCTGTTATGCGAGGTTGCACTGCGGTTGAAACCAAGAATGTTGAGGTAACGTGTCTCTCGCCCTTCGATGCCACACCGAATGATGTTTTATCTTGTTCAGCTATTATCTTAGGAACCACGGAAAATCTTGGTTACATGAGCGGCGCGATCAAGGATTTTTTTGATAGAATTTACTATCCATGCATAGAACATACTCAGGGCCTTCCTTACGCATTGTATGTTCGTGCTGGACTTGATGGTACAGGAGCGCGGCGAAGTGTTGAAACTGTTGTAAAGGGTCTCAGGTGGCGTTCGGTGCAAGAGCCAATGGTGCTTCAAGGGAATTATAAGGTAGTATTTGCAGATCAGTGTTGTGAGCTTGGTATGGCCATGTCTGTTGGTCTAGAGACAGGTATCTTTTGATTGCCACTAGAGTATATCTTTGATCGAAAGTAATCTTTGTTTTGGACTTTTTAGGATAAATCTCGAATTATCTATAATTATTGGCGTATAGTAATAATTACTTATTGGCGGGTAAAAAAAATTATATTAGGTTAGTTACGAGGGAGTACCCTGCAATCCCAGCAAGCAAGAATAAAACTGCGTGTCGATATATTTTTTCTCCCCCGACTTCATAAAATTTTGAACCTGTAAAGGTCGCGATCACGTAAATCAGACCTGCCGTCAATCCGACGATTACGGCATCGTAGCTAAGGTTGCCAAAATACAATTGAACTGGGACGGCAACTGCGATCATGCCAGCAGCTGTGGCTAAAACATTCCCACGTGTTTTGTCAGGCGTATCACCACGAGAGACAATGGTTACGACTAAGGGTGGCATTCCCATTCCTGTTGAGCCCTGCGCAAACCCAGCAATTGTTCCAACTGCCGTCATAACTTTAGGACCAATAGTGAACGGCAGTTGCCAATCCATTGCTAATAATGTGACAATTGACAACACTACCAGTGCAATAGCGATGCGCATCAAGTCGGGGTCAAGAGTTGCAAGTAAATAAGCACCAACAGGGGTGCCAATAACCATGGCAATTATAGCAGGCATTGAGACACGGGGTTCACAGTCTCGCCATGCAACTGGGAGTAACTGCATAGTTCCGGGAACCTCCATAATTAAATGAAGAGCTACAGCTTCGCGTGGCGTGAATATTTCGGCTAACACAGGTATGATAATAAGAGATCCGCCAAAACCGATAAAACCGCGCAGAAAACCCCCGATCATCACGACTAAAGCAGCCAAGAGTAATAGTGATGAGTCCGACCAACCTGCGATAAAGTCAACTAACATTAGGTTTTGCGACTTAGTAAAGACTCGAGCCATGCCGCGGCCTTTAACAAGTAATGATCTAAATTAGGCCGTGAGGCAATTTGCAAGCCGAAAGGTAGGCCATTGCTATCTCGGGTCAATGGGATGGTGATAATAGGTAAGCCAAGCATGGTCCATGCTCTGCTTAATTCAGGGCTTCCAGTCCCCTCCTCTATTAAGGGTGCTGTTGAGAGTGAGCTAGGAGCCAGTAAAATATCAGCGCCACCGAACAGATCGTCGAGTTTAGCAATGCATGAGTCTCGGATTTTTCTGTCACTTAGATATACATCTGAGCTGATACTGTCCGCAAATTCGAAAAGCTCGAGTAAAGACGAACTCAATTGGGCCTTGTTATAAAGTCGTTCATGGGTGAGTTCACGTGCAGCCTCACGCGCCATGATCCGAGTTTGAACACTTGCCAGTGGAGTAAACTCTCTCGGCACTTCTCCACGGCGAATTGGGCTGCCGAGTGACTCTATAATTTTTACTGCATCAATAACGGCTTGAATTGCTGAGTCATCTGCCATATCCCATTCTGGAGCGCGCAATAGTGCGATTTTTGGCGATATAATGGGCTTTGATAGATCTGTTAGAGAATAAATCTCTGACAATACCCCAGCTAATAGGGCGACATCAGCGACAGATTTACCAAAAACGCCCACGGTATCCATTGAGTTACTGAGACTTTTCACACCAGCCAAACTGATCAAACCAATACTTGGCTTGAAACCGACGATCCCGCAATATGATGCTGGGCGAATTGTAGAGCCGGCGGTTTGTGAACCAACAGCGAGGGGCACCATGCCTGCAGAAACGGCAGCTGCAGAGCCAGAAGATGACCCGCCCGGCGTATGTCTAGTATTAAGAGGATTCCGAGTTGGCCCCGCTTTCCAATAGGCGAATTCCGTGCTGACTGTTTTGCCCATGATAACTGCACCTTGTGCTCGTAGCTGAGCGACCACAGTGCAATCTGTAACAGGCTGATTATCCTCATAAATTTTGGAACCGTAGCTTGTTGGTAAATTTTTAGTGTTGAAAATATCTTTAATGCCAACGGGAATACCAAATAACAAACTACTCTGACCGGGAGGCGCTTTTTCTAATTGCCTCAGTTGGTCTTCGATAAAATCAAGATCAAAGGCTTCCCAAGCCGCTATTTCAGTCTCAACCTTGCCAATGCGGGCGAGGTATGACGCAATAACTTGGCGGGCAGTCACGCTATCATTGGAAATCTTATCCCTTAGCTCAGATACTGTGGAATCCTCTATGGAGTTTCCTTCCTTGTCAGACAAGTGTTCGCCCTCCGTCAACGTAAATAGTTTGGCCAGTAATAAACTCACCTCCGGCCGTGAGGAGTAAAACAATTATACCAATAAGGTCGTTTGGGTCTCCGAAACGCCCCATTGGAATTTTGTCGAGCGCATTTTTTGAGAATTCTGGGTCCTCTAGGCGAGGTTTGGTCAACGGAGTTAATGTCATGGCAGGACCTATTGCATTGATATTTATATTGTGCTGAGCCCATTCTCTGGCCAGCACCTTAACCATTTGGGCGACTGCAGCTTTGGAGCTCGCATATGCAGCATAGTCTGGGTTTGCGACGTAGCTTGAGACGGATGCGATGTGGATTATACGGCCGCCACCGTTTACCATGACTCTTGCGCAGGCGCGCGAAAATAAAAACGCGCCGGTGATATTTACGTCCAAACATTCGCGGAACTCTTCCACATCTAAATCCAGAGCACCTCCTATCCCCCACAGGCCCGCAGCATTTAGACCACCATTAATTGTGCCGTGCTCATCTTGTATTTTTTGTATGGCTTTTCCGAGGGAACCTTCATCCGTAATATCTACTTCGTAAAATGAAGCGCTCGGGACTCCTTTTTCCAATCTACCGAGTTCTGTGTTGTTTCGCGCGCACAATGCTAGGCGAGCACCCCGATCTGCCAAAGCTCTAGCGATGGGGAGGCCGAGACCTCCCGCCGCACCGGCAATGAGTATAACTTTGTCCTTTAGGTCGAATAGTTGGTCCGACATTTGATCACCCTCTTTTTTTGTATTACTTTGGCTTGATCACAAATAAAGGTTGATCAAATTCAACAAGCTGTCCGTCATCAGCAACGACAGATGCTACCGTGCCGCTAATTGTGGCTTCAATGGTTGTATAGAGTTTCATCACTTCTATGAGACAGAGGGGCTGGCCTGCAACGATAGTGTCACCTTCTCTGACGAAGGGCTCTTCCTCAGGTGATGGCCGTCGGTAAAATGTACCGACCATGGGAGAGTGCACTGTGTTACTGCCCTCGGCAGTTAAAGAGCTGGCCAATGACTTTGGAGCTAATTTGGGAGTATCTGCTGAACTTTGAAAGTTAGTATTTAACGACGAGCCGCTTTGGCTATTATCAGTATCCTGAGTGCTCAGTGCTCCGCTGCCTGTGGAGGTTTGAGCTCCTCGGCGAATAACTAACTTTGTCCCCTTTAGTTCCAGAATAACCTCGTCACATGCGGATGCGTCAACAATTTTAAGAATTTCCGCAATTTCCTTATAGGTCAGAGCCATAGTTTTTTCTCTCTTTACAAGTCTAACTTAACATAATTGTGGTTTTCCGTCGCCGTGTGTGTACTTTGATGTCAAATAAGTTACTACCTCTTGCATTTTGGGCAAGTGTCTGACCGCTTCTTCTAGTTAAAACGATCTTCTGGATCGTACATTGCAGGTCCGCCAAAGCATTGACTATTTTTCTCCTCTACCGGGACAACAACGCAGACCGCACCATGCATGAATTTCTGGTAATTTTTACCGATACCGATCTTACGAGTCTCTTGCACCGTCGCAATCAATGCATCGGGGTCGATCAATCTATAAGTAGTATATGATGGTCGCGAGATTGCATGTATTCGTGCAGTAAGCACGTTGTCCTCGAGACGACTTAGCAATACCTGACCTATCGCTGTGGAATGGATGGGAACCCTGCTGCCCACATTAAAGCGAGGGCCAAACAGCCATCTCCCCTCGACCAAGTCGAGAAAAATTACTGCTCCGCCGCTCAACACGCCGTAATTGCAGGCTTCACCAACTCTCTCTGCGAGGCCTTTTAGGGTTGTGTGCTGTATGATACGTGGTGAAGATAGACGGAGCATTTTATATGCTGACCCCACGAGATTATGTCCCTCGATAAACCCTGTCTTTAACATCGCGCGCTCCAAAAAAACCATATCAATCAACAAATGGATTACGCTGTGGACCGTCAGTTTGGTCATACCCGTTGGTTGAATGATTGATGCCATAGTCGTTGGTTCAAATATCATGGAAATGAGCTCCGGAAGAGAAAATGTGTTGCCTGTCACCTCACATCCGACCAGCTCTGATTGCCTTTTATCTGATTGGGGTAAGCGGTTGTTATGCTTCCCAGCTGCATCATCCTTGATAACAATGATATTGCGACCGACGTTCTGCATGATCACCTTGACTGTTTTTTTTTTCCATCGATATTATGCAGGTCTATAATTTGTAAGCAAATGTCTTAAACGCTGAGACAAATAAATGGGGGAGCGGCAAAGTGCTGTCGTTAGGGGAAGGTATTTCGCAATTAAATACGCTTAATTTCGGTAAGGTATTAATCGCAAACCGGGGAGAAATTGCAGTTCGTGCTGCCAAGGTATGCAGGGCTATGGGCTTGCAATCCCTAGCTGTGTATTCTTCAGTAGACTCAAATTCTCCACATGTTTGGACGGCGGATCAGGCTGTTTGTATTGGACCACCCGCTGCGATTGATAGCTATTTATCGATCCCCAACTTAATGCACGTTGCCCGAGAATTCGGGTGCGATGCCGTATATCCGGGGTATGGGTTTCTTGCTGAGAACGTTAATTTTGCCAAACAATGTGCGGCTAACGGAATTAAATTCATCGGACCCAGTGCTGACAGCATTTTAACTATGGGTGATAAAGCGAAAGCTCGGGAACTAGCAGCCTCCCATGCCATTCCGATTGTGCCGGGCTCCGAAGGTGCATTTGAGAACGTCGATGAGGCCTTCGCGGTCGCTAACGACGTTGGGTACCCTTTGCTGTTGAAAGCGCGCTCGGGTGGCGGTGGGCGAGGTATGCGAGTAGTTAGAGATGAACGCGAGTTCCGCGAGTTATTTGCAGGAGCGTCACGTGAAGCAGAAGCGGTGTTCAAGGACGGTGCATTATACTTGGAACATTTTTTTACAGATGTCCGCCATGTCGAAGTTCAGGTTTTAGGCGATGGCAAAGGCAACTCGTTGGTCTTTGACGAACGCGATTGCAGTGTTCAACGCAGGCATCAGAAATTGGTTGAAGAATCGCCTTCCCCAGTCGTTTTCCCCGCCCTGCGAGCTAAAATTCTCAAAGCAGCAAAAAAATTGACACAGGGTATCTGTTATGAAGGTGCCGGTACGGTTGAATTTCTACTGGAGCCGAAAACAGGTAATTTTTTCTTCATTGAGATGAACACAAGAATCCAAGTTGAACATCCGGTCACCGAGATGAGAAGTGGGTTAGATTTAATCCGCGCACAAATGTACATAGCACTCGGGGGTGCGCTAGATTCGATTAAGTACAAAAACGATGATGATATGGGACATTCCATTGAGTTTCGCATTAATGCTGAAAACTGGCGCGAGGACTTTAAGCCATTTCCCGGAGTATTAAATAAATGGTCGCCGCCATCTGCTGAAGGAGTGAGGCTGGATAGTGCTGTTTATGAGGGTTTTAGAATATCACCTTATTATGATTCGATGATAGCGAAGCTTATAGTGTTTGGGGTGGATCGTGAGGACGCTTTAAATAAAGCGCGCAAAGCTCTGGCTGGCTTTACTTGTTCCGGTATCGAGACAACTATTGATTTTCATCTTACCCTTCTCGACCATCCTGCATTCCGGGATAACCTGATACATACCCGCTGGATCGATACTGGTGGCCTTCGCATATTGGGAGAGGTAAATTAGTATGGCGAAATCTGTAAAGCTGATTGACGTTACAGTTCGTGATGGACATCAGTGTTTGTGGGCTACCCGAATGACAACTGCGATGATGAGGGAAATTGCGCCGAGACTCGATCGTGCCGGGTTCGAAGCAATTGATCTCGTCGGTGGGGCTGTATTTGACGTGTGTGTGCGGTTCTTACGCGAGGATCCATGGGAGCGTATGCGTATTCTCAATCAATGGGTTGATAAAACCCCGTTGATTATTCATACGCGCGGCCAGAGTTTATTCACCTTTGAATTTTTTGCTGATGATATTGTCGAACTATCAGCAGAACGTTTTGCAGCCAATGGTATGCGATACCACACTGTCTATGATGCGCTCAACGACATTCGAAATCTTGAAATACCGATTAAGGCCGCGCGTTCTCATGGTATTTATACTGTGCCCGGATTGGTGTACTCAGCTAGCCCAGTTCACACGGACTCATATTACGCCCAAAAAGCGAGACAACTATTGGCCATCGGAATTGATGCAGTGTTTATCAAAGATCCGAGCGGCCTGTTAGTGCCTGAGCGGATTTCCACTCTTATACCTGCGATAAAAGCTGAAATTGGTGATTTGCCATTGCAACTCCATACCCATTGTCTGTCAGGACTGGCGCCGTATGTCGCCCTGCAAGCCGTGGAATATGGTGTCGATGTAATCCACACGGCTACTTCCACATTAGCGAATGGTGCTTCTCATCCGCCAACCGAATTATTTGTTAAGAATTGCCGTCGGCGTGGGTATAAGGTTGATTTAGATCTTGAACCTATTGCAGAAGTCGCAGACCGCCTCGCTTATATCGCGGAGCGTGAGGGCA
Organism: Magnetovibrio sp.; assembly: GCA_002690705.1. Lineage (GTDB taxonomy): Bacteria > Pseudomonadota > Alphaproteobacteria > Rhodospirillales > Casp-alpha2 > TMED8. Next base: position 186,286 of record NZFO01000005.1, read on the forward strand.
AGCCTACTGGTGCGCCTAATGAATATGATGAGTTTCATTTTGAGCACCAAGTCGCTGGTGGCATGATTTCGAATCTTCGATTCCAATTAGAAACCGTTGGATTAGAGGACAGGATCGAGGAAATTCTTGAAGAAGCTGGAAGAGTTCGTGCGGATCTCGGTTATCCAATCGTGGTGAGCCCCTTCGCTCAGTACATTGTGACGCAATCCGTTTTAAACGTTATGGCATTGGATAAAGGTCGTAAGAGATTTGATACTGTTCCCGATGAGGTGCGGCTATATGTTCGGGGGGGATATGGAGAAATTGCTGGTGATATTGATCCAAACCTATATGACCAAATTACAAGAGGTGCTGAGCCGATTACTGAACGTCCAGGTGCACTAGTGCAACCAGCACTTAAAAGGATACGTGCTAATCGTGGTCCATTTTCTAGTGATGATGACTTGTTGTTAGCTGCCTTTTACGACGAAGCTCAATACGGAGCATTAAAAGAAGCTGGTCCCATATCGATTGAATACCCCTTGATGGAAACGCCACTTTTGACCTTAGTCAAAGAGTTGACTGAGCGCCCCGCTATTAAAGGATTCCATTTTATCGAAAGTAAAAGTTGACGCTTCATGCATATAAAATGATCGGAAATGAAATGAAATTAAATTAAATGTCTGAACCATGTATTATAACTGTTGCCATAACCGGTGCATTGCCCACAAAAGCAGATACGCCGGCCGTACCGGTAACTCCCGCAGAACAGATTGAATCTACACATGAATCTTATGAAGCAGGTGCTTCCCTAGTACATATCCATGTTAGAAATGAAGACCAAACGCCCTCATCTGATCCTGATAAATACCACTTGGTACAAGAGGGGGTGCAAAAGCATTGCCCGGGTATGGTTATTCAATTTTCTACGGGAGGCCGCGGGCGGGACCAAGAAAAACGGGGAGCCATGCTGCACCATAGGCCCGACATGGCCTCACTCGCGACTGGTTCCGTTAATTTTCCCAATGGCATTTATGAAAACCCTGCTGATTTTGTTGAGGGTTTGGCTTCGCGAATGCAGAAGCATGAGGTAAAACCTGAGATTGAAGTCTTCGATGTAGCAATGCTGTATAATGCTGCCAATCTAGTAAAAAAAGGTTTGATTAACCTCCCTCTACATTTGCAATTTGTTATGGGTATCCCCAATGCGCTTCCCGCTCGGAGGTCTTTACTGGAATTCCTTATATCTGAAACCCAAGCCATATTGCCCAAATCGAGTTGGGGGGCAGCTGGTATCTCGCGTCACCAATTTGAAGTAAACCGATGGTGTCTCGAGTTAGGTGGTCATTGTCGAACTGGGCTTGAAGACAACATTAAAGCGGACAGCGACCGCTTAGCGGTAAGTAATGCTGAGCTAGTAAGAAAAATTGTTAATGTTGTGCCAGAGTATGGACGCCATGTTGCTAACCCAACTGAGGCGCGTCGATTATTGGGATTGCGAGCAGCGTAAAATCAAGTTCATGATACGTCATTAGGAAATAGTTTCCCATCACAGCATCAATGATGTCAGAAAAAAAATATCAACGTTAACGGCACTAGGGACTAAAAAAAATAAAATGCTGCAAATAGACAGATTTGGTAATTCAAAAAATTGCCTTATAGGGGGAGGCAACATACAATCCGAACGATAATCGAAATAGGGAAGGCGAAATCTTGCATGAACACGTTAAAGAAAATAGACGCAAACCTTGAGAAGTCCATTATTCTAGTTAACTACGTTATAATGACGGTTATTATATTTGTTGAGGTTATTCGACGCTTTGTTTTTAAGGAGCAAGCTGCATGGAGTACAACAATTCCTATTTACCTCTTTCTTTGGGTCGTGTGGATTGGTTGTGCTTACAATGTACGCATGCGCGGACACCTAAGATTTGATGAACTTCGGGTTCGCCTTCCATATAACGCCCAATTTGCCTGCATATTGCTTGATGTTGCGTTATGGACCATTTTCTCCGTGATAGTAATCTACTATTCAACTGAGCAGGTTTTGCTATCCAGGGACAATTACGCCATTGTGCAAGGGACGGACGATGTTCTACAGTGGTGGTTTTATGTTGCGACGCCCCTAGCGTTTTGTCTCTTGCTCGTGCGCCTTTTCCAAAATTTAGCGGGAGACATCAAGCGTTACATGAACGGCGAAGCTTTTATTATCGCTGCTAATATGAGCAATGAACAACCCATTGGCGAATAAGAGGATACCATGGATACATTTTGGATTTCACTTATCTCAGTTGTTGTAACTCTTTTCTTTATTTTCGGTGTTCCAATCTTTTTGGTGATAGGTTTTTGGGTCATTGGTGTGAGTATTGTCCTTGATTTTACTCTGGCCAACTTGGGGGTCACACTTTACGAGGGCTTAAATTTTTTTGGTTTATTAGCTATGCCCTTGTTCATCCTTACGGGCGATTTGATTAAAGGAGCAGGTATCGCAAAGAGACTATCTGATTTTGCGTACTCTTTCCTTGGTTGGATGCGCGGAGGATTAGCAATGGCATCATTGGGTGCTTGCGGTATGTTCGCAGCAATTTCTGGATCAAATTCAGCTACGACGGCAACCATTGGGTCAATTATGCATCCTGAAATGGTAAAAAACGGTTATAACACGAATTTTGCGGCGGCAACTGCGGCTGCAGGAGGAACGGTAGGTATTATCATTCCCCCAAGTATCATTTTTATTGTATATGGTTTCTTAATGAATTTGTCGATCAGTGACTTATTCATAGGCGGGTTGATCCCGGGCGTGTTAATGGTCATCGCTATGCAGTCAGCTTGCTGGCTGGTCTGCCAGCTAAACGGCTGGGGTCACCTTATCTCAATTAACCCGGTCCGTATTTTTAATACAGCGGTTGGGGCATGGCTTGGTTTCGGCGCCATATTACTGGTTATTTGGGGAATTTACTCAGGAAAATTTTCACCAACGGAAGCAGCTGGCATGACGGCTGGGTTCACCATGATCGCTGGAGTTTTTTTCTTCCCTATTGCAAAACGTATGAGTGCAAATACGCGAGATCCTGCATCAAGCATTGCTAACGATGGTGAAACTGCTGATTCGATAACTAACCCTGATACAACTGGTTATGACACAGGTGATAGCTTAACAAGTCGTCTCGTAATTCCGGGCTTCTCCCCCAAGGAATTACCCGGATTGATAATGCGATCTGGTCAGATTACGGGACTTTTGGCCCCCTTGATTGCAGTTTCTATTGTCATGCAGCAAATTCTATCATTATTAGGTGCAGAGGTATTTGTTACGGAACTGCTTGAAAATTTAGGGGGGTATTATCCAATTCTATTTGCTTGTATGGCATTGGTCCTCCTCGCAGGAACGGTTCTTGAAAGTTTGCCAAATACTATCATTCTGGCCCCCATCTTAGCGCCAATCGCGGCTGGTATCGGTGTTGATCCGATCCATTTTGCTGTTGTATTTTTGATTGGAGACGCTATCGGGTTCATTACGCCACCTTATGGTTTGAACCTATATGTAGCGAGTGGCATAACTGGTATACCATATTTTCGATTATTGAAGTATGTAGTTCCCTACCTAATTTCATTATTGATAGTTTGGGTAATTGTAGCCTTAATACCTGAACTGTCTACAATTCTATTGAGTCACGAGGGTGCTGGCGTCTATCAGAAATCCTAGTGTTATTGCAACTTGTAAAAAAGGGGGTGCAGTGGAACCACGCCCCCTTTTTTAATGACTGATTTTACCGAGTCGTTCGGGTCTAATGTAGTATTTTAGATAAATTAATTGGTCGACATTCCAGGGTTAACTCCCCAGTTTTCAGTAATCCCAACTGGTTTTGTCGGTAAACCGTAGTGTCGAGACCGCTCGAAAATAGGCAAGCCAGCTCCCAACATTGAATGAAAGAACCACATCATAGCGTTGCTAACATCGTTGGGTTTTTCAAGAGTAGAAAAGTGTCCACAGTCAAGGACGAGGATAGCTTCTAATCCAGGAACATGCTCCTCCATGCCGCGTGCATACTCGATTGGTTGGCGTGGATCATGTTCGCCATGAATATAGAGCACGGGCATTTTGAATTTGTTATAATCGATTGGTTGACTCTTTCGCGTGTCACGGAAATATTGAGGTACGCACTCTGCCACACCCGGGTATGAGAACTCTTTGATTATCATTTGAAGTTCTTCCTCAGAAGGCTTGGTTTCAGGTTTACACGAAGAATCAAACCAGACGCGAACGTAGGCATCTGCATTTTTCATGAGTGCAGTCGCCTGTTCGGGGTTTTGACCGTTCCATTGATGGTGCAGAGAATTTCGGGGGTCGTAGTTGTGTAGTGAGAGTGAGCACCTTACATATCTTGTGACCCGGTCCGGAGCGATATTGACGATATTATCTGCAATCATAACGCCCCAATCATGTCCGGCGACATGGAATGTATCCACCCCAATGCTACTCAGTAGCGCCAAGATCTCTGTCGCGACGGTTGTCCCGGAGTAGTCGCCTTTGGGTTTCCCAGATTGACCATAACCCTTTAAATCAAGAGCGATGACTCGGAATTGCTTCGCCAATATTGGGATTTGGTGGCGCCAACAAGCCCAACTCTCTGGAATACCGTGTAATAATACAACTGGGTGGCCTGTACCCATTTCCACCCAATGCCAATCGAGACCGTCGACTGAAGCGGTCTGGTGGTTAAAGTCTGTGTAATCCATGAGACTGGAGTATCCCCTCCTCTTCAAATTTACTTGCTTTTTAATTTCTGGTTAAGCGAACTGAACAGATCCCTAGGAAAAGGGCGCCTTGGAAAACCAAGGCGCCCGATTCGAGGTAATTTTTTATGTATTTAAGTGCGCCACCAGCGACGGGGTTCTACATTCACAACATGCGTATCTTTTGGAATTTGACGCGCACAATCGTAAATCTCTTTGTATGTGTCGTGACCACCAGACCATTTATTTAAACGCTCGCGCCATTGTTCCCAAGCTTTGGGTTGAAATTCAGGCGAACACATTTCCTCAGCTTCTTTTTTGGCTGCATCAGTTAAGGCAGCATAACGGACGCCGTTCTTGGCATAGATAGTATCTGGGAACTGCGGATTGGTGTTACCAACGATCTGGATAAGTCCAGCTTCATGATGTCCTTGGACCCAGACTTGTGTGAGATAGGCAGACTCAAGCACAGCATCCTGGATTTCGCCAGGTAACTTATCAAACACATTAGTGCTCATTGCTGTTCCCTGCGTACCAGAGAAAAAGTCAAGATTTACGTCCTGAGACATAACGGGCGCCATGTTAGCGAAGGCTGCTGCCGCCGACCAAGTTTCAGCGCCGTCAACAAGTCCTTGTTTCAGGCCGTCTAAAGTTTCTTCCCACGCAATCGGAACTGGGTTCAACTTCATTAAATTCATGGCTATTCGGCCAAGCTGAGTGCCAGTAACCCGGTTTTTAGTACCGGCTAATTCTGTGACGCTTTTGACTGTTGGCTTGTCTTGCCATCCTTTTCCGAGCATAATGCCCCGCATTTCGCAATGCGTAAATAAGAATTCTAATTTATGACGCTTGCGCATCCCTTCCCGCAAAATCTTGTTGCTCGTGGGATGATAGAAAAAATGGAACATCGACGCCCGGGATGGGAATGCATAGGCGTAATCCAATACATTGTAGTAGGGAGCACCTCCGGCGGCGTTCTGTGTCGATGACGTGTACATGTCAACGATCCCCTGTTGCGTCTTTTTCACGCAGTTGAGCTGGCCACAGATTTGGTTGGATCCCAAGAACTCAATGCGGACAGCTCCGTCAGTGCGCTCCTCAATATCCTGCGTGAACTGGAGGGCACCCGAGTGTTCAATGCTTTGAACGCGGGCATTCATTCCATCAGCGCCAAACTTAATGGTGTGCTTCGCTTTGTTCTTAAATCGTTTTTTGTAAGTTGAATTGGCGGCCTCAGCAAGACGCGGCAGAGTTACCGCCCCCGCTAATGTCCCAAGTCCGAGCATAGTTGATGTAACACCAAATTGCTTTGTGATACGCATAAAGTCACGACGGGAAACGCCATCAAGTTTTTCTGTCAAGCTTTTTGGTACTCCAGAGGTTGTCATTATATCTTTCTCCCTGTTTGGTTAGAGATGGTATGTTGACGGAATTCGAGTATTTGGACTCTATGCTAACTCCAACTATTGCAAAGATTCAACGCCCTACCATCTCGAAAACCTAACACAAATGTATTAAACGAGGGTCTTGATTAAGAGTCAATCAAGGACATCCTATATGCGCAAAAAAAAAACCTAGGGTTAGAAACAATAATTTTAAGAATTGGGATAGCAGAGCTCTCTTGAGTTTATCGAACTAATAGCGGTAAACTTAACATATTAAAGTTCTATCTCTAGTTAAATAGCGCGGTATTGAGCAGTGGTTTTCTTAAATTTTCAACATTCATGAACAGCGTAAAGGGGAAAAAATATGCCTTTTGTTAGAGTTGATGTTCCGGAAGGACTTGATAGAGCAACTAAGGCGAGGCTTCGCACGGGACTGCATGACTGCATAGTGAAGACATGGTTTAAAGAACACATTTGGATAGCTATCCAAGACCATTTTGCAGATCCAAACGAGCACATGGTCATGTTATCAGTCGGTGTGCGGCCGGGTAGAGGTAAAGAGGCTGAACGTACTCAAAAATTATATGAGCTCGCCCAAGCTCTTTTCGAGAAAGAAATTGGGACGCAGCCGAAAGAGTTTATTTTAACTATGCACGAATTTGAACAACACATGTGCGTATCAGGTGGTACAGGACTACCGTCTCTTGAAGAAGGCACTCCAGATATATAGCGCGTGGAAACCATTTTTAACTTCACTAAAAATACAAGCCCATCCGCTTAACGCTCTGTTGTAAATTTAGTTTTAAATGACTTCACATTGTTTAAAGAGTCGCTCAAAAACAAGTGAATTTGCACTGATCCCCGTGGCATCGGATAGCTGGCATGACCCTTACCAGCTCTATTGCGGTGGTTTCAGGCACCGATCTTCAAATTGATTGTACTGGCGAGGACTTCCGTAGGGTTGAAAGTGCACTTATAGAGGTTGGCGACACGATAAAATCGGTTTCGACGGGCGAAGAAAAAAATATCGAATTCCTCGGGAACCCGCGAACGAGTGCTCTTCCCGAAAAATCAAAACTCGACGAGGTTCACTCTATTAGGTTCAAGTTTCGGAGAGTTTATTTGTACGGGTAGTCTCCGCAGGGCAATATTGGAATGTTGGGTTTGGCGGAGAGGGGGGGATTGTGTCTCGTCGCTCCAAAGCACCACATTTCGTCAGTTTTCTTGACCAGCCTACGGTTATCTCTAGGCACGTTCAGTAGCATCCTGTGTAGCATAGGTGGTTGGATTTGTGAATCCACTTTGGTCCACTTAAGACTACTTTTGACCCCACTCAAATACCCCTCACAGATAGCCTCTAGAATCCATTTTAAGAGTCATACAGAGTCATCTCTGTTTTCAGACTCAGGGATATTTGA
>NZFO01000006.1 GCA_002690705.1 Magnetovibrio sp.
GAGGCACAGGCTGCCGTCGTTTCCGTTGCTAAAGGCTTGGCGGACTCTGGCGAAATAGTAATTTCTGGAAACGATGAAGACAGTGAGATGGTTTATTGATTTCTAAGTTTTTTGCACGATCAGTCTGCAAAAGGAGAAGTTGTGTAGAGATACAGGATGATAGATACTGTCCTGTAAATTGCCGATAGAATCACAATATGGCTGCCTATTTACCGCATAATCATAACGGAATTATATGCGAGTCTGAGAACATCGGTAGAAACACCCCCCCCGAGAATCCGATTCATAGTTCCCTTACCCGAGTCGCCGAGAACGATAGCTGAATAATTCTTACCTACCTCTATGATTTTTTCGACTGGATCACCTACCTCGACATAAGTCTCTTTCAGTTCAAAGTTCAGTTCACGCTTCAACATATGACTGGCCTCAACAACAATTTTCTCAGCCTTGCTCATTCCTTCGGCATCAGGAGATACGCATATTGCCGACACTTTGGGGTCAGGGAAACGAGCAGCTAACTCGGCCTCTTGTAAAACGATTTGGGTTGAAAAATCGGACCCGTCAATACACACTAAATGCCCTTTTCCCGGAACCAAATTACGAACCAGCAATACGGAGCACGGAGCGTGATACGCCACCTTTTCAGAGACGCTCGGTGTTAGGGTGGCACGCAACCTGCCCCGCCCTTGTTTAGCAGAGCCCGTGATGATTAAGTTGTATGGTCCCAACTCATATTGATCGAGAATGCCGCTCGCAGCATCTGGCGCAACTTTAAGTTTCAGGACGACGGTACGGCCACTTGAATGTCGGTATTCGATCTTATTATCGCCAAGCGGATCTCCATCGACAATTGTGTTTGTTGTTTCGACTTCCCACTCTTTTTTTAGTTCCTCGTCTCCCACTAGTAATTCTAAACCCGTCTTAAGCCGTCTTATCCCGGGTAATTCCAAACCCCAACTGAGCATATTTTCTCGCGCTATGCGGACCTGCAGCCCGCCAGAGTGAAGACCTTGGTCGATAGGCCGTACATAGAGAAGTATGATGTCGCAATCGGGTCTCTGACCGCCCATCCTGGCTGCATATTTCAGACCAAGATAACCCTCGTCTGACCCGTCAATGCATACGAGTATGCGAAATCGATTACGGCGCTTGTTCTGGAGCGCTTCTAACTTTTCGCGGTATTTTTCTTCCTCTGTTCTCAAACGATTCTCCTCTGCCACCCTTTAGTTTAAGTGAGCGAGACAAAATATGCAGTATATCCCTCAAGTGCCCAACAGAGGCCAGTAGAAATAAGCTCCAAGCATCATCACAATTATCGACATGATACACATTTTCCATCCAACTTTAAGGAAATCTGTCGTTTTTAAATAACCAGATGCATAAACGATTGTGCAAGCGGGTGTCCCGACGACCGTAAGATAGGCGAAGGCAGAGGAAATGGCGGTTATATATCCAATCACAATTGGACTTTCGTTTGCCACAGTCGCTAAATTCAGAACAATTGGTCCAAGGACAGCAACTGCTGCACCGTTTGACATTGTATTTGTTACAAACGTAGTTAACGTGGAAACAGCAGCCCAGAGACCAAGTCCTTCGTCCGCCCCAAAGGGTGAGAGTAGGTTAAGAAAATGCTCTGCTACCCACTGTGCAGCACCGGTGTCCTTCATCTGGACGCCAAGAGATATCGCTGCCGCATACAAAAGAATAACGCCCCAATTCACGCCAGAATTAATATCTTCCCATTTAACCAAGCCTGCGACGAGAAAACCTACTGCGCCAAAAATCGCCACGGTGCCCATGCCGATGGTACCAGATGAGGTTATCCAGCCGGTAAGAACTAGGACAAAAATTAAAATTGCAACCCAATCGCCCGGTTTCAAGCTACCTTGCATGTCGACCTCAGCACGCAATTTAACGATGGCACGAGAGAGATTGCGGTATTCTGGTTTAAACGTTGCTAGCAAGATTATAGTAACAACAGGGATTTGTATTAAGAACATGGGATAAGCAAAAATCATCCAATCCACGTAATCGATTAAATATTTGAGAGTTTCTGGATCGGTTGGATTGTAAAAAAACTCCTTCCAGTAACCAATCATGATCGCGTTACGCGCCCCACCTGACGGCGTACCAATACCGGCGACGGAACAACCATAGGAAATAGAAAATAATAAAACTGCTGCCAAATTCCTCACCTTTTTGGGGTCGTCAGACGTAAGTGTAATCAATGTAATGCCTACAGGAAGCATCATCGCAGCGACAGTGTGTTCTCCAATAAAAGATGCAAGGAACCCGGACACTGCGGAAATTCCAAAGCATATGTTGGAGGTTTTTGTACCGGTCACTCGAACTATCAGCCACGCTATACGTTTATCGAGTTTTTGCTTCACTACTGCAACGGCAAGCATTAAAGATCCCATGATAAAAAGAACCGAATCCGTCATCAAGCTTTTAGCGACATTTGTTGAGTCTAGGCCAAGCAGAAGAACTTGGCCGATGATTATCATTAAAGCTACGGTTGGCAGGGGAATGGGTTCAGTGATAAAAAGAATGGTTGCAACCACGGACATAGTCAATACGATCAAAGCTTCCCGACTGAGATCATCTGAAAGTGGCAGCTGCAGCAAACCGAAACCCACAGCCATAGCTATAAAAAACCAGCGCTTTTCCCAGAAATAGTATATTTTTAGTGTTTTGCTGACTCGGGCCACTTGCTGAACGCTACCATATACACCAATACGCTGGGATAACAACTTTGGTGATAGGCTGTTAAGGCCCATGGGTTCCTCATAAACACAGCGAATAAGCCCAACAAATTGGGACATATAACCAGTATATCTTGCCGGAATATCGAAACCGACAACATCAAATGCTCAAGTCAGGCAGACCCGAACTAACCGGAATTAAACTCGGGCTCCTAACTGCCTATGCCATGTGCGCCTGATAACCAGAGAAGTAAAGTAAATTATTAATTTACTGCGTTTTTTAGCGCGCGGATTGCAGCTGTATAGTCGTTCCCCTTGAATATAGCGCTTCCTGCCACCAAGACATTTGCTCCTGCAGCCACTATATCGCCCGCAGTTTCCGAATTTACTCCGCCATCTACCTCCAGGTCAATTGGGCGATTACCAATCATTTTCCGGAGACGAGCGATTTTTTCGAGTTGAGAGGAAATGAAACTTTGGCCACCAAATCCCGGGTTAACTGTCATAACCAATATTAAATCTACCTCGTCTAAGACATATTCGACAACCGTCTCTGGTGTGTGAGGATTTAAAGACACCCCTGCTTTTTTTCCAACCGAGCGAATTAACTGAATGGAGCGATCTAAGTGCTGATCGGCTTCAGCGTGAACTGTGATAATGTCGGCACCAGCGCGCGCATACTGCTCTATATGAGGCTGCGCTGGGTTAATCATTAAATGCACGTCGAGAGGCTTTTCTGTGTGAGGCCTAATGCATCTAATTACCGGTGGTCCCAAAGTCAGGTTCGGCACGAAATGACCGTCCATAACGTCAATATGAACGTAGTCACATCCTGCCCTGTCGATAGCGCGTACCTCATCACCTAATTTTGCAAAATCGGCGGAGAGTATGGAGGGCGCGATCTTAACTTTTGCGTTATCGGCCATTTTATTGGCCTTTAATTCACTGTCGGGTCAAGTGATCCATCGGCATAGCGAGCTGCCATATCAGATAATGGAATAGGCTTAATTTTCGATCCATTGCCGGCACAGCTAAAACGTTCAAAGCGATCTGTACAAACCTTTTCCATAGCAGTGATCGCAGGTTTGAGGTAAGCTCGAGGATCAAACTCTGCCTTTTTCTCGTTTAAAACCTTCCGTATCGCTCCTGTTATTGCCATCCGATTATCGGTATCAATATTCACTTTTCTCACCCCATTTCTAATACCCACCTCTATTTCTTCAATTGGCACACCGTAAGTTTGTGGCATTTCGCCGCCAAATTTATTTATGATATCCTGTAAGTCTTGGGGCACGGTTGAGGAACCATGCATAACAAGGTGTGTGTCTGGTAGTTTGGCATGGATAGCCTTGACGACATCCATCGCTAGGATATCGCCCGTTGGCTTACGCGTGAATTTATACGCGCCATGGGAAGTGCCGATAGCGACGGCAAGTGCATCACATTTTGTATGCTTTACAAAATCAGCAGCCTCATCTGGATCGGTAACAAGCATATCTTTGGCAAGTTTGCCTTCGAAGCCATGGCCATCCTCTTTATCCCCCTCTCCAGTTTCAAGTGAGCCTAAACAACCTAACTCTCCCTCAACAGACACGCCAACCAAGTGGGCCATTTCTGTGACCTTACGCGTAGTTTTGACATTGTATTCGTAAGATGCTGGCGTTTTAGCATCTTCCTCCAGAGATCCATCCATCATAACCGATGAAAACCCGTTTGCGATAGCCGACATGCACGTTGCCGCGTTATTGCCGTGGTCTTGGTGCATGCAAACTGGCACTTCCGGGTACATCTCCGTCGCGGCGACTATCAAATGGCGCAGAACGGTGTCATTGGCATACTTTCGTGCCCCGCGACTCGCCTGCATTATTACTGGACTGTCTGTTTTATTCGCAGCGGACATGATGGCTAACATTTGTTCCATATTATTAATGTTAAAGGCTGGCATGCCGTAGTCGTTTTCTGCCGCGTGGTCGAGTAACTGTCTAAGTGAAACCAAAGCCATAAAATTATCCCTTTCGAGAATTAAATTTATATTTACTCAGTTAACTGCCTAAATTCTGTCTTTAACCGCGGTTATAATGTTTTCACATGTAATACCAAAGTGCTTAAATAGAGCGCTGGCTGGTCCCGAGGCTCCGAAGCTACTCATACCAATAAAACCACCTTTCGGGCCAATATATGCATCCCACCCCATGCGCACGCCAGCTTCAACGCCAACTCGTATCGTACCCTGACCAAGAATACTATCTTGATAGCTTGAGTCTTGTTTGTCGAATAGTTCCCAACAGGGCATTGAGATGACGGCGGTTGGTATGCCCTCGGCTTGCAAGCTCTCTCGTGCTGACACTGCGAGTTGAACCTCTGAACCCGTAGCCATGAGGGTCACTCGACGCTGCCCACCCTCGCCTTCCAAAAGCACATATGCCCCTTTGGCTGACAAATTTTCTTCTGTGTGGGCGATCCGCTGTATAGGAACATTTTGACGGGTGAGAACCATTCCTGACGGCCTGTTTTTATTCTCTAAGGCTAAAGCCCAGCATTCAGACGTTTCAACCGCGTCACACGGACGAAAGACATTGAAATTTGGTTGTGCACGCAACATCGCTAAGGTCTCCACAGGCTGATGTGTGGGGCCATCTTCGCCGAGACCGATAGAATCGTGGGTTAAGACATAAATAACGCGTTGTTCCATAAGCGAAGACAAACGCATAGCACCTTTCATGTAATCGGCAAAGACCAGAAATGTACCAGCATATGGAACAAAACCGCCATGCAACGCGATGCCGTTCATCGCACCTGCCATCCCGTGTTCACGGACACCGTAGTGGAGATATCGTCCGCTGAAGTTTGAGGGTTTTATGGGACATGTGCTCGGTGTTTTGGTGTTTACCGAACCGGTTAAATCTGCCGCGCCACCGATGAGATCAGGAATAACTTCTGTTAATACTGAGAGCACTTCGCCGGAGGCTTTACGAGTAGCCCAGTTCACGGATTCTTTAGAACAATTCTTCTTATGCACATTTACAGCATTCATCCATCCGTTTGGTAGAGTGCCAGAGATCATTCGTTCAAATTCTTCACGGTTACGGTCATTTTTGAGCCTACTCTCCCAAGCGATGCGATCCGCTTGGTGTTTTGTGCCTGCATCTCGCCACGCCATTAAAATATCTTCGGGGATAATAAATGGGCCATGAGGCCATCCCTTTTTCTCACGCGCGCCCTGAAGTTCCTCTTCGCCAAGCGGTGCGCCATGCGTTGATGCAGTGCCGGCTTTTGTTGGAGAGCCATGACCGATTTCAGTTTTACATGCTATTAGTGAGGGTTTTTTACTTAGTTTTGCGGCCTCTATTGCTATAGTCACTGCCTCTGGATCGTGGCCGTTAATTGCTTTTACATCCCACCCACAGGCTTTAAACCGGCTCAACTGATCGTCCCCGACAGTCATGTCAGTTTGGCCATCGATGCAGATGCCATTGTCATCGAAGAGAATGATTAATTTTGCAATTCCCATGTAACCCGCTAATGACACCGCTTCGTGAGAAACTCCCTCCATGAGGCAGCCATCGCCCGCGATGACGTATGTATAATGATCGACGAGACCATCTCCAAAACGCGCGTTGAGCATGCGCTCTGCCAAGGCCATGCCTACAGCTGTCGATAAACCCTGTCCTAGGGGGCCTGTTGTGGTCTCGATGCCGGCGGCATGACCGTACTCGGGGTGGCCCGCGGTTTTAGCCCCAATTTGTCGGAAGTTTTTGATTTCATCCAGTGTCATATCTTTATATCCGGTGAGGTAAAGTAAAGAGTACAACAACATTGAGCCGTGGCCTGCGCTGAGCACAAACCGGTCGCGATCCATCCAATCTGGCTTAGACGAGTCGAATTTCAAAAAACGGGTAAACAAAACCGTTGCCGCATCTGCCATCCCCATGGGCATGCCAGGGTGCCCTGAGTTGGCCTGTTGCACTGCATCCGCGGACAGGAAGCGGATCGCGTTCGCCATATTTTGATGGGATGCGCCTGTCATAAATAATTCCCCTTGATACGTGACCCTGATGGCCCAATGATTTCTACGACGGTACTTTAAATTTCTCGAGTTCGGCAGTAACAGCTTATCTATTCCTCAGCACAGTTATTTTAAACAATTGCACCTTAGATTTGGAGTCTGTTTTTCAACGTTAGACCGAACTTTTTACCAAGCCGGACAAAACATGGATATCGGGAGCCATGTAAAAAAATCCTTATGCTTCCATATAAATTAACTTTGTGTTTTAAGCATGTTCAGAGGAATGCTTGTGAAGCAAGAGAGCTTACAGCGAGCTATGTACAGCAATGCAGAAGCGTCCCACTATCATATTAACAAAGTGTGTGGTAATTAACTGATCAAGGCAGATACCCTCTGTCAGTAAAGTTTTGGACACCTGAAGAGTGAAAATTATATTTGTAATCATCGCTTATAAATAAACACGGAAATATATATGCTAGCGCATTACTTGTGAAGAACTGTTTGGGTTTGTATTCCATATTGCCAACTCTGCGTATAGAAGGAGGATGACGTTGACAGTCCAACAAACAATTAAAGATAAAATTCAGGCTGCACTTGCGCCTGAGCATCTTGAGGTGATCAACGAGAGCCACATGCATAACGTTCCGCCGGGATCGGAGTCCCATTTCAAAGTTATCGTCGTATCGACGCTGTTTGAGTGTAAAAGTAGGGTGGAGAGACATCAAAACGTCAATTCTATATTGGCTGACGAATTGGCTGGATCAGTTCACGCGCTTTCGATGCAAACCCATACTGCAACTGAATGGGAGGAACGGTCGCGTAAAATTATTAAATCACCTAATTGCCGGGGCGGTAGTTTGTAAGAGCCGTCTTTTCGGGATGTCTAAGTTTGACGATGTTTTGCGAGTACTACCCCTGCTCTGCGTTACAACATGTTCGCTGAATATAGCATGGCTCGCGCCGCAGGCACCGGTGCACGAAAAAACGAACACCTTGGATGATGGGGATTCCCGAGCCAATCAATAGAATAAAAATGGGGTGGCTGATGGGATTTGAACCCACGACCCTCGGCACCACAAGCCGATGCTATGTATATCATGTGGTGGAAGAAGGTGTCAGGAAAAATCAAGAATAGCGTATGTTTTTGGTGCTTTTTAGATTATCCGTTGCCTGCTCCCCTCCTTACTAGTATCAAGGTGTAAGTAATTTTTGTTGCCTAGAAGTTGCCTAGTTAACATTTCCAAGAGATGCAAATGCCGCGCTACATTCCACGAACTGCCTCACAGTGGAACCGGCTGGAAGCCGTTAATGGTCGCCAGACTGACTACGTTGACCACGGGCCGAACCGTGTGCCGGGTTTGGTATTGCGGGTATCACCAACCGGTAAAAAATCATGGGTGGTTACTGCCCGACGCCCTGGCATGAAAAACCCAAGCCGCTTTACCCTTGGTGATATCCGCGACTTGGCGACACTGACAGAAGCACGGGAAAAAGCGGCGCAATTTAAAGGCGAACTAAAAGCCGGTCGCGATCCATTGGCCGAACGTGCTGCCCAAAAAGCCGAAGCCGCTGTCACCCGTCTGGAAACCGTAGACAAACTACTAGAGGCATTCTGCCAGCACTGCGAGCAGACCAACCGAACCGGCAAGGAACAGGCTTCACTATTGAGGAATGATGTCCTGACCCACTGGAAAGGCCGTAACATTCGAACCCTCACCCGGCGCGATGTGCGCGATGTGGTGGAGCAGAAGAAGAAGAAAGCCCCCGTCAGGGCCAACCGCCTGTTGACGTTGATAAAAACGTTTTTCACCTGGGCGATGGAACATGACCACATCGAGGCAAACCCCGCCCACGGCTTAAAGCCCCCAACGCCTGAACATTCACGCAATAGGGTTTTGGATGATGAAGAACTAAAAGCCGTTTGGGACGCCGCCGTGGTGGCTGGTGCGCCATTCGGGGCCATAACCCGCCTTTTGATACTAACGGCACAACGGCGCGAAGAAGTGGCCGGTATGCGGTGGTCTGAGATTAACCCTGACACGGCGGAATGGGTTATCCCCGCCTCCCGAAGCAAGAACGGTGAAGAAAATCGTGTTCCACTGACAGCAAGTGCATTGAGTATCATTTAGGCGCAACCCAAAGTTAAAGGCTCTAACTTCGTTTTTCCGTCCAGCCGTAACCCAGAGACCAAACACGCGTCAGGCTACTCAAAGGCGAAGGCCCGTCTTGATAAGGCTAGTGGTGTAACCGACTGGCGTTTCCATGATCTGCGGCGCACGGCGGCATCGGGTATGGCAAGGATGGAAATAGCGCCGCATGTGGTCGAAAAGATACTGAACCACACCACCGGTATCATTGGCGGCGTGGCGGCAGTTTATAACCGCTATGGGTATGACAAAGAAAAACGCCGCGCCTTGGAAGCATGGGAAAGCGTTGTGATTGGAAATCTGGATCTAACTAACGTTATCGAACTACACAGGGCTAACTAGATATAGGGTGTATTCTATATTGTATTGAGGCGTTAAACACTGTATATTGTGTTTATCGCGCATTGTTGCGAGATCGGTTTTAAGGCGTTCGTTTATGAAATGAGAAACTGTATCAACCGAGAACCTGATATAAAAGTTGGCAAGTTGCCGGGTCGCATTGCGCGGGCCACCCAAAACCGAACGATCTGCTAGAAACTCAGAACTCCAACGTTCAACCGTAATTTGGCGGTGGCGTTGGTGCATGTGTTCCATCGTTGCCGCCGTGAACGATGGAGTTAGATATGCCACACATGACACGGCAAACCCTGATCGAAGAATACCCAGTCCCCAAAACTCGTCCTGGCCTTCGGCGCTGGATTAAGAAACTTGGCTTTCCAAAGCCAGTTTATGCGCACTCTAACTTACCCCTGTGGTCTCCAGAGGCGGTGGAAGAATGGTTCGAAAGCCGCTCTGCATACCGGTTCGATGCGGGCCGCGTTACTCACGCAAAAGACAAGGGGTGAGGAGCCATGACCAACAAAAGATCAACCCCCGGCGCGGGCAAGGCGCACGAGGGCTGGAATGCTTCTTTCGACTTCGAAGATCATACCAAAATCGAGTGCGCCCTTCAACTTGCGGCAAGGGGTTTCAATGTCTTTCCGGTGCGGGAAAACAGTAAAATGCCGTTGATCGAACAATGGCCAAGTCGCGCGACAACTGATCCGAAACAGATCGAAAGATGGTGGGATGAATGGCCTGAGGCGAACATTGGGATCTGCACGACAGACTTTAAGGGCCGACATCTTGTTGTTGTCGATCTTGACGTAAAGGATGGCAAGGATGGTGTCGCCCTTTTCTATGACAAATTTCCGGTCGAGGATTTCCCAGAGAACACGTTCACGGTCGAGACGCCATCCGGAGGACAGCACCTTTATTACCTGTCAGAAGGACGCTACCGGTCAGGTACGCATGTCCTTGCCATTAATATCGACATTCGGGCCACTGGCGGATTTGTGGTCGCACCTGGATCAACGATCGACGACAAGCCGTATAAAGTTATCGACGCCTCACCAATGAAAACGCTGCCGCCCGGTGGTGCAGCAAGGCTCAAGCCGGTGAAAGCAAAAGCGGAGATCGTTTCGCTTGCCTCTGTGCATGAGGGTGACCCAAGGCGCGTTGAACGTGCGCGGGAGTATTTAGCAACCGCCGCACCCGCAATCCAAGGCCAAGGCGGCGACAATCATACCGTTGCGGTAGCTAATCAGCTTGGCGACCTTGGCATCTCACGCGAAACAGCGCTTAGCCTTATGGGCGGGGAATGGAATGAACGCTGTGAACCGCCGTGGGAACTGTCAGACCTGAAAACGAAGGTGTTCAGCGCATACAAGAGCCGAGAGAACCCGATCGGCTGCCGAACTGGCGCGTACCAATTTTCTGACGTGTCAGCGTTCGTCAGCAATCGCACAGCACCGGAACCAATCGTTAAAACCGATGGTATTCGCTTGCTGACTATCAGCGACTTGTTAAACAAGCCAGCGCCACGGTTTCTCGTACGAAACATGCTGCCGGAATTTGGTGTTGCGATCCTTGCCGGACAATCCCGGCATATGAAGTCGTTCTTGGCATTGTTGCTTGGAATGTCGATCGCCACGGGTCGAAAAGTTGGCGCCTGTAATGTCATTCAGAAGCCAGCTGTATATATGCTTAATGAAGGAGCAGCCGGTTTTGGCGCTCGTGTCCGCGCATGGTTGCAATTCAATGATATTGATCATGTGCCAAACTTCCGAGTTATCGAGCAAACTCCGAACTTGATGAACTCTGACACTGCCGATGCATTCATTGCGGCAATCAACGAGCATCAATTTCATCCCGGCATCATCGTCATTGATACGTTTTCGAAAGCCACGATTGGAGGTGAAGATAACAGCACAAAAGATATGGCCGAGGCGTTATCGAACGCGGAACGGATCGGGCGACACTTCAATTGTCTTGTGCTGCTGATCGACCATCTTGGGAAAGATCCCAAGAAAGGTATCAGGGGAGCATATACGAAACTTGCGAACGCAGATGCTGTCGGGCTTGTCGTAAAGACTGGTAACACGGTTTCACTGTATATCGACAAAATGAAAGACGGCCCGGATGGCCAGACTTTCTACTTCGATATTAAACACGTCGAAACCCCAGGGGAGCAGGACACGACACCAGCGTTGTCAGCGCAATCGATGGACACGACACCAAAGCAAGCGGACTTCATTCGGAACAGGCTTGAGGCTAAAGGTGAGTTGACGCGGGAAGCCCTGAGGGCAGAGTTCCTTGAGATGTATCCGGGGCGAGTTAAGTCGTTCAATGAAACGCTTCGGCGTTTGGAGAAGTACAAAAAAATAATCCAGGAAAACGGCACTTATGTATTGGCTGGAACCTAGTTTTAACGGCAACAAGGGTGTTGTCGGACCTTCGGTAACAAGGGTGTTGTCGGCGGGTGTCTGAAAACCTTAAAAACCAAGGGCGGCTGCGGGACACACCCTTGTTGCCACGCAGTTGCCGCCACTCGGCAACACACAAGCATCCCTGAAAGGGATGCTTGTTACCGTGACAGCAGATTTAAAATAAGACCAATGGTTAAATCAGATAAATTGTGCCGCGTCGTTGCGGCTATGCGATCACGTTATATTGCGGTGTCGCGGTGTTATGGTTTTGTACTTTTGACGTACCTTACTCAATCGCACGCTGCTCGATTAGAAATTATTCATTTCAGCCGCCTGACCGCAGTACAACGGTAAACCAGGTAGCACGTGACACTGTAGCAGGTGTCATTGTTTTGGCTTGGCCAAGGAAACCAAGGCGTTGCCGCTATGAGGGAGATTACTTAAACCCGTTAGGCAACCCTTAGGCAACACATCTGCCCTTTTTGCCCCTAAACGTGATCAATTTTGACTTACCGTAGCAAATAGTCCGGTCACGGTTGGTATCTTATCTGCACTTTGTGACTTCTCTCCCCTACCCCCGCAAATTCGCATAGGGGGGGATTGGGGGTACGGGGGGCAAAAATTGCGCGGCCGGACATATCGTTATGGTGGTCACGCAACAAAATCGCACCACTGCAAAAACCCGCCCTAAAAAATATTCTGAAATTCTCAATAATGTGGAATATAGGAAGCAACCTATAGGTTATAATACATATTCTTAAACAACCTTTTTTATGTTAGTCTGTGGGCAGAATAGGAGTTCGCAACATGACGGCTGGCAGACCCAAAGGTTACGAGAAAACAGGCGGCATCCAAAAAGGTGGGCGCAAATACCAGACCGCCGCTGTAAAGGATGCAATCGTTCGTGTTTTTCACGAAGTGAATAAGGGTGACGATCGTTACCTCCACTCCCTGGCTATAAACGAAAAGAAACTTTTTCTCGATCTGGTGAAGCGCTGCGTTCCGCAAGAGATGGAAATTCAAACCGAGACGAAGGTCACGGTGGATCTCGGTGCTGCAATGGCTGAGGCTGAGCGTCGTTTAGCAGATAATTATCCAAAACAAATTGATGCGACACCAAGCGATTTCACCGTGGTTGAAACTGCAGCGAAACCATGAGACTGCATTGTGACCTAAAATCCTTCCGTTCTGAGTTGTAAGGCGGGCCCAAATCTAAAGAAAGTCTGCTAGGCGCTCAGGAGCAGTCGAAATTGGGGTTCGTTCGGAACGTCTGCGAATAGCCATGAGCGGAAACCAAGAATTGTCCAGTTAAATGGCATTAGAGCAATAGTCTGAAACTGCCGGTAAAACCTGCTCAATGGCCTAACTGCCAGTCTATCCGGCTACGTTACATCGTGTTCACTTGATTGCGCGACGCAAAACAACTATTATCCCCATCGATAGGACACATTTTCGGGTTTTGTATGAAACGACTTTGTTTCATTTCGTTGGTGATGCTCTGCGCTTTTCTCTGGGCGCCGACCGAAAGTGCTGCCCATTCCCACGAGCACCATACGGCTCAAACCCATCAGTTAGCTGATGCGGAATCAATGTCCCATGCAGGACATGGCCGTCATCACGCCAAGCACGGGCACAGCGACTGCCCCATGTCCATCGGCAAGTCGTACCAGCATTGCCTCGATTGTCCGCTGGACTCGGTCCAGGAAGCCGTATCGCCCCGTTTAAATCAATTCGACACAGTCCAAACGGAGACTGTTTCTTCGAGCGGGGTGGATGCGTTCCATGAAGAACCCATCTCGATCTCACCTCGACAAGTCAGTCCGCCCTTGGTGCGGCTCCCGTCTGTCGAGGGTTCTTTCAGCCAGTCGGTTTATCTCTCCACACAACGTCTGCGGATTTAGGGGAAGGCCCATAGGGCGAAAATCGCGCTATGCGTTCAATCCCTTTCGGACGGTGATGCCCGTCCAAACAACATCCGACAGAGGTCTGTCATGTGTGCACGATGTGAGAAGCGATCCGCTAAACCCGGACGTACAACTACCCTGGCGCTGGCGTTTTACGCGGCAACGGCGATACCGATAACGGGACCTGAAGTTCCAACCGGCGTTGGTGGCGGAGTTGCGGATCAAGGTTTTCCGTCGCTCATCGGGTCGGCCAATGCCGCTGAAGCGAAGAAAACCCAGGAAGGCGATACGGACAAATGGACGTGTCCCATGCATCCGCACTACATCGCGGACGAGTTCGGCTCTTGCCCCATCTGCGGCATGGATTTGGTCAAACTTGAAACCGGGGACGTCGGGAGCGGTCCAGCCGCCACCGAGCAGCGGTCCATTGTCACGATTTCGCCCGAGGTGATGCAGAACATCGGCGTGCGACTGGGCAGGTCCGAGCAGGTCAGCTTCGGAAGAAGCATTCGGAGTTACGGGCTTGTCGAGGAGAACGAACGCGCAGTCAGCGAAATATCTGCCCGCGTTGAGGGATGGGTGGAACAACTGAAGATCACGGCGGTCGGCGACGAAGTTAAATCGGGCCAGCCATTATTCAAACTCTATGCCCCTCAGCTCCTGATTTCTCAGCGGGATTACCTCCTCTCCCTGGAGGACCCGCAGATGGCCCGTGGCGGCATCCGGCAACTCAAATCCTATGGCGTTCAGGACCGGGTCCTTGATGAGTTGAAAGAGACGCGCGAGTCCCTGGAACTTGTGCCGTTCTACGCGGAGCGAAGTGGCACCATCTCCGTCCTCAATCTCAAGGAAGGCGGTTACGTGGATCGCGGCATGCTGCTTGCCCGCATTCAGGATTATTCCTCCGTCTGGCTCATCGTCGGTGTGGCAGAGAAGGATTTGAGTTTCATCTCGAAAGGCATGCAGGCGAACGTCGTGTTTCCGAACCTTCCGGGGCGGGAAACGGAAGCCAAGGTCGATTACATCTATCCTACCGTCGACCGGCAAACCCGGACGGGGCGCGTGCGGTTGGTTATCTCCAACAAGGACGGGGTCATCCGCCCTGGCAGTTATGCGGACGTGACATTCGATGTCGGCGTTTTGGACCGGATTGCGGTCCCGAGCGAAGCGGTACTGAAGAACGGCCAAGGCCGTTACGTGGTAGTTTCCCTGGGCGAAGGACGCTTTGAGCCACGCCGCGTTCGGATCGGCTTGACCTCAAAGGGTTGGGCTGAAGTTTTGAGCGGCGTGGACGGTGGTGAGGACATCGTCGTTTCCGGGCAGTTTCTGATCGATTCGGAAAGCGCATTGCGCGAGTCGTTCCACAAGCTGCAAAAGCTCCAATTGCCGTTGTCGCTTCTCAAGCTCACCAAGAACGAGTTTGCGATGGTCGATCACCTTGTCGACGCCGCGCTTTACCTCCATGAGGCGCTTGTAGATGGCTACGACCTCGATCCGGAGTTCTTGGAACCTGCGATCTCGATCCGTGATTTCCTTTGGCCGCGTTACGGTCAGACGCAACTCGGCTTCATCCTGGACGATGCGGTCCAGGCTCTGCGCGATGCCCAAAAAGCCCGCACGGAGAGCGAGGTGCAGCGGTCGTTACGCGCACTCGTACAAACCCTGCGGCCTTGGGTGATCGATGGCGCAACCGCCCATTATCAGTCCAAGGATGTGGTGATGTTCGAGGATGCGCTGGGCCGCGCATGGCTTCAACTCGGTGAGCGTGCGTTCAATCCCTATGGCCGGGAAGATGCCGAGCCCGTCGCTTACCCTGAAGTTGAAACAGATGAGCAGGAGAGAGAAACCGAAGTAACCAACGTGGACGCTGCGCCTCAGCCGGGTGGGGAGAAAAAGCATGTCCACTGAGAGCCGCAAAACCGTCGTCGAAGCGGGACATGACCCGACAACGTCCGGTGTCGCCAAGGTCATCGATTGGTCCGTCAGAAACCAACTGCTCGTCATCGTCGGTGCGATTGCGCTGATCGTCAGCGGTTGGCTCGCGTTGAAGCAAACGCCATTGGACGCCGTCCCCGATCTGTCGGATACGCAAGTGATCATCCGAACGGATTTTCCGGGGCAGTCTCCGCAGATCGTCGAAGACCTGGTCACGTATCCATTATCGACGGCGATGCTTGGGCTTCCCCGTACCGAGGACGTTCGCGGCTTCTCAATGTTCGGGACGAGTTTCGTCTATGTGATTTTCGAAGACGGCGTCGATCAGTATTGGGCGCGGTCGCGGGTGATCGAGGCGTTATCCTCGGTCGGCGGCGATTTGCCCGATGCAGCGGCACCGCGTATCGGGCCGGATGCCACGGGCGTCGGCTGGGTCTATCAGTATGTCCTTGAGGACCGAACAGGCAAGCGCGATCTTTCCGATCTTCGGTCGTTACAGGATTGGTTCGTTAAGTTCGAGTTGGCGACGGTCGATGGTGTGTCCGAGGTCGCATCGGTCGGCGGCTTCGTTAAAGAATACCAGGTCCTGATCGATCCCAACCGGCTTCGTGCCTACAACATCCCGATCTCCAGAATTGTCGAAGCCGTTCGCGCCGCCAGCGGCGAAGTCGGGGGGCGTGTCCTCGAACAGGCGGAAACCGAACTGATGATCCGCTCCACCGGCTACATCGAGCGGTTGGAGCAGCTTCGCGACGTGGTCGTCTATTCGGCGAACGGCAACCCGGTCCACCTAGGCGATATCGCGACCGTCGAGAAAGGTCCTGAACTGCGGCGCGGCGTTGTCGAGTTAAATGGAGAGGGCGAGGTCGTTGGCGGTATCGTCGTTATGCGTTCGGGTGAGAACGCGCTCAATGTCATCGAGGGCGTGAAGAAGAAGATCGTCGAGATCACCGCCGGACTGCCGGACGGCGTTGAGATCGTTCCCGTCTATGACCGTGCGCCGCTCATCAAGGGGGCGGTCAATTACCTGAATACCAAGCTTATCGAGGAAGCGCTGGTCGTCGCCTTGGTCTGCTTCATCTTCCTGCTTCACGCGCGTTCGGCGTTCGTCGCCATCATCACGTTGCCCCTCGGCGTGCTTGGCGCATTTACGATCATGGCGGCACAGGGGATTACCGCGAACATCATGTCCTTGGGCGGCATCGCGATTGCCATCGGTGCAATGGTCGATGCGTCCATTGTCATGGTCGAGAACGCGCACCGTAAGCTCTCTGAACTCGACGAGAACGCGGATGTATCGGTCCGCCGGGAAGCCTTGCTGACGGCGGCAAAGGAAGTCGGACCGGGGCTGTTCTTTTCCCTATTGATCATCACCGTTTCGTTCCTGCCCGTCTTTGCGTTGACGGGACAGTCGTTCAAGCTGTTCGCGCCGTTGGCCTATACTAAGACCTACGCGATGGCGTTTGCGTCGTTGCTCTCTGTGACGGTCGTGCCGGTTCTCATGCTTTGGTTGATTCGTGGCCGGATACGCCGAGAAATGGCGAACCCGATCAACAAGATTTTCGTCTGGCTCTATAAACCAATCTTGAAACTGGCGCTGCGGTTCCGCTGGATGACACTGCTCGTCGCCTTGGGCGTTGCAGGATCCCTCTACTATCCGATCACCAAAATCGGGTCCGAGTTCATGCCAGCCTTATATGAGGGCGAACTCCTCTACATGCCGACGACATTGCCTGGCGTCTCGATCACAAAAGCCCGCGAGGTTCTGTCTCAGACGAACCGCTTGATTTCGAGCGTGCCCGAAGTGGAGCGTGTCTTCGGCAAGGCTGGCCGGGCCGACACGGCAACGGACCCCGCGCCGATTTCGATGATCGAAAGCTGGATACGGTTGAAGCCGAAAGACGAATGGCGTCCCGGCCTGACGGTCGAAGATTTGGTCAAAGAGTTGGATCAGCAAACCAAGCTGCCGGGCCTCGTGAACTCCTGGGGCTATCCGATCAAGATACGCATGGATATGATTTCGACGGGTATTCGAACGCCCGTCGGCGTCAAGATTTCCGGCAATGACCTTGAGACCATCGAGCGGATCGCGCTTCAAGTTGAGGGTGCGGTGAAGGACATCGACGGCACGCGCTCCGCGTTTGCCGACCGGGTTATCGGTGGCCGGTATCTGGAAATTCAGCCCGACCGCCGGGAACTTGCGAGACGGAACATTGACCTCGGAACTTTCCAGTCCGTGATCCAAACCGCGCTCGGCGGCATGAAGCTGAGCGAGAGTGTCCAGGGCCGAGAGCGCTATAACATCATGCTCCGCTACGACCGGCCGTTCCGGGAAACCCCTGAGCAGTTGGCCGAGATTTTGATCCCGACCCCCATGGGTCAGCATATCCCGCTGGAGGAAATCGCGGACATCGCCGTTACCGACGGTCCGCCGTTGATCAAGTCGGAGAACGCGAGGCTGACGGGATGGGTTTTCGTCGATATCGCGGGCCGCGACATTGGGACCTATGTAAACGAGGCCGCCGAGATTATTCGTGAGCGGGTCGATCTGCCGCCCGGCTACAGCATTACGTGGTCCGGCCAGTTCGAGCAATTGATCGAAGCGCGGGAAAAACTGTCCATCGCGATCCCGACCGTTGTCGCTATTATCTTTGTCCTATTGATGCTCCATTTCGGGCGTCTCGATCGGACGCTGATCATCATGCTCTCGCTGCCGTTCGGATTGATCGGGGGTCTCTGGGCCGTTTATCTCGCGGGTTACAATCTATCCGTCGCGGTCGCCGTCGGCTTCATTGCGCTCGGCGGGATCGCCGTCGAGACGGCGGTGGTCATGTTGCTTTACATCGACCACCAAATCCGCAAGCACCCGCCAGGGACGGTCCAGGAACTGCTGACGGCGATCACGGACGGTGCCGTGATGCGTGTTCGGCCCAAGTTGATGACGGTTTCCGTTATCGTAGGTGGGTTACTGCCGATCTTCTTTACGGAAGGCCCCGGCTCGGACGTCATGCGTCGGATCGCATTGCCGATGGTCGGCGGTATGGCGACGACGACCGTCCTCACGCTGATCGTGATTCCCGTCATTTATTACCTGTGGGAAGGCAGGCGCTTCAAACAACGCCGTGAAACCCATACCCCATCAAGTTCATCAATTTCGGAACCGGCTGAGTGATGTCCGGTTCCTGCCTCTATCAACAAAAGGAGACTTTGAAATGAAAGCAATCAAATTGACGCTGACCGCCGGCATTGTGGCCGTCGCCATAATCGCCGCCATCGATGTAAGTGCACAGAGCACCATGAACCATGGCGCGGGGCACGAGCATATGAACCATGATGCGATGCCGGGCCAAGGCTCCGGTGCCGCAGACGTGGATGCCAAGATCAACAGTGTCGATGTGGACGGCGGCATGCTCAACGTCACCCACGGGCCGGTCGAGGCCCTTGGTTGGCCCTCCATGACGATGGACTTGCCGGTCACGCGGCGGGTGGACCTCTCAACGGTCAAACCGGGCGACGACGTGACCCTATCTCTCAAGCAGGGTCGGGATAAGCAGTTCCGCGTCATCGGTATCTCACCGAAGTGAGGCGGCGAACATGATTGGAAAATCGATGATGTTGCGCAGGGGCATTCCGGTGCTCCTGTTCATCGGGCTCGTATCTTGGGGAACGAGCTTGTCTTCGCACGAAGGCGCGACCGGCGTCGTCAAAGAACGAATGACGCTGATGGAGTCGCTGGGCGGCAGCATGAAGACGCTCGCGAAATTTGCGAAGGGCGAGCTTGAATGGGATACACAGGTTGTTCAGAAACAATTGAGTGCCCTCTCCAGTCACGCATCCAAGGATCTCAGCGCACTATTCCCTGAGGGAAGCGCCAGACATCCCAGCGAAGCCAAACCGGCAATCTGGACAGACTGGGATGAGTTTCAGGCTTTATGGGGTGATTTTAACAAAGTTGCGAAAACCGCCAACGAGGCGGAACCGGATAGTCCCAAAGTCCTGATCTCCCAAATCCGCAAGTTGGCTAAGACATGCAAGTCGTGTCACGACGACTTCAAGGCAGATTAATGAGCGGTGCTTTAGTCTGAAGTTTTAGAGTGACTGCTTCGGGTCTTGGCTGTGTAAAAACAAAAATCCGGCGATTTTATTGAAAGATTGATTCGCGCCAAGCGCTCAACGAGCAAATTTGATTCTTCACCGAACAGCTCCCGATTCCATTATTTCAAACTCAACCCTAAAGCGAACGTTTTTACACAGCCAGGGTCATCAACGGTCTAAATTATCCGATGTGAAACTGGTCTGCTTAGCGCCCAACACCGGAAATCAACAGCCGGGATTTTCGCTTAAACCCTATGAGCGGACCAAAATCGCGGTCCGTGATATAGTCCCTTCATAGCCAATAACTGATATTCAGGCTAATCCAAAAACTGGACAGAAGCGTAGTCGAATGTAGTACTTAAAGTTCGGGTTCCAATTCATGGCCGCATTCGATCCAAATTATTTAGTCTGTTCATTTCGGTCGCCATTTGCTGACTGCAAAAATCAATTCAATGAATTGGCCGATGGAATTTACTTTGCGAGTATTGTCACGGATGAATTCTGTGACCACATTTTAGGGTGCATTAGAGATTTCGACGACGAACGTAAAAATGATGCTCCGGAAAGTGCGAATTCGATGCACTGGAATGCGATAAAAACAAAGCAACTAGGTATCGACCCTTTAGTTTATTCTTTTGTTTCGTTTTTTGACCGCGAGATATCAAGACATATTCTGCCAGAGCGTCTCAGGGTTCCGATTGATGCACTACATAGTTACATCGTTCGATACGGTCAGTCGTGGGACCAGGGCCTCGGTTTTCACGTAGATGATAGTTTTTTGACGCTTAACATATGCTTGAATGATGGCTTCACGGGCTCGGAGTTAGTTTTTCAGGGCGAGCGTTGTCCAATCCATGTTGACACCGGTTCATCCGCTGAAGAGCAAATCTGTATCGAACACAAGAAAGGTTCGATGGTTGTTCATCCCGGTAAGAACAGACACTACGTAAATCAGATTTCCTCAGGCGAACGCTACAATCTTATCATCTGGTGCCAAAGCGATACCGAGAGAGACAACTGGTTTGATGCACTAAAAACTGGAGAGTGCTTGGAGTTTTGTGGCATGCGCTCGTCGTCCTGAGCGTTGCCATCATGGTCTTTATCCCCCTCGGGCCATTTACGGATATTTTGGCATCGCAAATCAATGTCCGCTTCACGGCCAAAACAAGTCGTAATCCATTCTCTTGGCGATAATCGGCTTACGGCGGCACTGTTTCCCACTAGAAATTACCTACCCAGCAGTACCCCGGATCTGGTAGGCATAGATGAGTAATTCCAAGGTAATTTTGTTGCCTGCATGTTGCCTAGAGAAAAATAAAGGCCTAGGGGATTTGGCAAAATCAACCCTAAGCCTTTGAATTTAATGGGGTGGCTGATGGGATTTGAACCCACGACCCTCGGCACCACAAGCCGATGCTCTAACCAACTGAGCTACAGCCACCGCACAACTTGACTTATTCTGAGCGATTGCTCCCGATGTTAAGTAACGGTTCGCTACCTAGGCGTCAAGCGCACCGGCCTATGCAATTCCAGATCGCTACAGCTCTTGTCTGATGGTCTTGCGCCTGTATAAATATTCTGAGCATTAATGCGCATGAAATGGAGGGCGTGCAATGTCAAAAATTACGGGCGGAAAGGCCGTTGTTGAGAGCATCCGTGCCGAGAGTGTCAACCACGTATTTGGTCTAATAGGATCAGCTACTATGGAGATTTTTGATGCCCTTCATGATGCTGATGACATCCGTTTTATTGGGGTTCGGGATGAGCGGACCGGAACGCATATGGCAGATGGCTATGCTCGAGCATCGGGAAAAGTGGGGGTTATTCTGGCTGGACAAAACGGCCCGGGTGTCACCAATTTAGTCACAGGGCTTGCTCAAGCAAGAGCCGCCTACTCGTCCGTCGTGGCACTGGCTGGGTCGTTATCTACAGGCCACGTTTACCGCGATGCCTTTCAGGAGGTAGACCAGCAATCATTGCTCACCCCTGTGACCAAGAAAACTTGGACTGTGACCCGAGCCGATCGGTTATCTGAAATGACGGCTGAAGCATTTCGGACTGCGATGTCTCCTCGTCGTGGTCCCGTTGCGTTGAATTTACCGCGCGACGTTCTTGCGTCACAAACTGATTGGGAGGAGCCGAAACTCATTTCGCGCTTCATGGCCGGAGGGTTTTCGAACGGGGACTTAGCTAGCCTAGACGCAGCATTAGAAATCCTATCCAAAACCGAGCGGCCGTTGATTATAGCAGGTGGCGGTATCAAGAATGCCGGCGCTCACTGGAATGCGTTGGAACTAGCGGAGGCCCTCAATGCTCCTATTGCGACTTCCCCAGGTCATGGTGATGCGGTTCCGTTTGGCCATCCTTTAAATGCAGGGCAAGTCGGGCCGCGCGGCAATATCGTTGCTTCCACATTGGCTAGAGAGGCAGATGTAATTGTCGCGCTGGGAACACGGCTCGGATTTAACACTACATTTTATTCATACGATAATCTGAATATTTCGGCAAAAATCATCCAGATTGAGGCGGAGCCCACGGCCATTGGACGTTTTTTTCCGGTTGAGGTTGGTATTTTGGGCGATGCTGCCACGGTTGCCAGCTCGCTGGCGGGCGAAATTGCGTCGTTAAGGTCCAATGCAACCTGTGCTTCAACGGCCACATGGACGTCGGACTTTCAAGCTAAGTACGCTGGATATTTGACGGAGAGGGACGCTCAGTTAGGTGAGGTAAATTTGACTACACAACCAGCGCAAGTCTACAAAGCGATGCGCGCAGTCTTGCCCGAAGACGCTATGATTTCTCTGGATGCGGGCACGCTATGTCTCCAGGCCACAGATGCTCTAAATTATTATAACCCGCCTTCTTTATTCTCACCCTTGGATTTCGGTCTTGTTGGCTTCTCGTACGCCTGCGGACTTGGGGTTAAGGCTGCCTGCCCAGACCGGCCTGTGATAAGCCTCATGGGTGACGGTGGGTTTGGAATGACAACCTCGGAAATTGGTACTGCTGTCTCGCATGATTTAAATACTGTGGCTGTTGTTTTGAACAACGGTTGCTGGGGGGCCGAAAAAGCATACCAAAAGGATTTCTTTGGACAACGCTATATAGGTGCAGATGTGCCTAATCCACCATATGATAAATTAGCAGAGTTATGGGGAGCGCGAGGTTTTAGGGCTGACAGGGCTAAGGATATCGAGAATGCGCTAACCGACGCGTTATCATGCGGGCAACCTGCCGTAGTGGAGATAGCGGTCGATCCGAATGCTCTTTACAGTTTTCGACGCGATTCCTTCCAACACCGAGTTGGTGGTCAAAATTGAAGACGGTTTTCGACTTCATAGTCATAGGCGCTGGATCGGCGGGATGTGCGTTAGCTGCGCGGTTAAGCGAAGACGGACGCTACAGTGTTTTACTAGTTGAGAGCGGGGGGGCGGCGCGGAATCTTTGGTTACACATTCCACTCGGTGTTGGAAAATTATTAACTAATGAAAAATATGTGTGGCCGTTTAGTTCAACTGATCAGGCTAATATGGCTGGGCAAAAAATTTACTCTCCTCGAGGCAAAGTACTCGGTGGCTCGAGTGCTGTTAACGGCATGGCCTATATTTGGGGAGACCCCGCCGCTTATGACGGATGGGGGGTTGAGGGCTGGTGTTGGAAGGATGTTGTTCCCTATTTTCAAAAGCTTGAGGATAATCCGTATACTACCCACCCGGGGCGTGGCCATTCTGGGCCTGTGAAAATCACTGATTTAAAAAAACGCAACCCCGATCCCATTTCTGAAGCTTTTATAGCCGCATGTGTTGAGCATGGTATTCCAGAAACGGATGACTACAACGCTGGCTCTTATGAGGGTGTAAGGTACTTAGAGCAAACTGCGGAGAACGGTATTCGCTGTAGTGCCGCAACAGCATACTTGCGTGACTCAAAAAAAAGAGTGAATCTCAAAATACTTACCAATGCTGCAATGCGCACTATACAATTTGATGGAACTTGTGCGACGGGTGTTTGCGTTCTCTACAAAGGTAAAGAACGAGAGCTCACCGCAACACGAGAGGTTTTACTCGCAGCCGGGGCGATCCACTCACCCCAGCTCTTAGAACTTTCGGGTCTGGGGGATGAACAGAGAATACGGGGGCTAGGCATCCCTGTTGTTGCGGATTTACCTCAGGTTGGCGAGAATCTGAGCGATCATTTGCAGCTACGACGAACTTATCAAACTAACATTCCCAACACGATTAACGACTTGTTATCGCACCCTTATCACAAGATACGTTTTGCTCTCACTTATTTGTTGAAGCGCAAGGGACACATAGCAGGAACATCCTCGACAGCACATGCAATCACGCGCTCGCGTACTAACGTGGAGCTCGCGGATATTATGGTCCGGATGTATCAAATTAGTGGCGCAGACCGTTATTCCCGGTCTAAAGCCGGTGGAATTGATAGATACTCGGGATTTACTCTGGGTGGTTTTAAGCTTTATCCAAAATCCCGGGGGAGTGTCCACGCTATGTCTCCCGACCCAAACCAGTTGCCTAAATTGGAACCTAACTACCTAGAGGAGATTGAGGATCAGGAGACAGCGTTAGATATACTTAAGCTTTTGGCTGCACTAGCCAACGAGCCGGGATTAAGTAAAACCATTGTAGCAGAAAAGAGGCCAAGGCTGGATGTTGAAGATGATGCAGCGCTAATAGACTATGCAAAGGCAAGTGGACAAACAGCTTGGCATACGGTTGGCTCTTGTAAGATGGGCAGCGATGGAGCGAACTCTGTTGTTGACAAGCGCTTGCGCGTCCACGGCATTCAAAGTCTGCGTGTTGTTGATGCTTCTATTTTGCCAACAATTCCCTCCTCTAATACGAATGCTGCAGCCATTATGGTTGGCGAAAAAGGTGCGGATTTAGTACTTTATGATCACGCGTAAATTCATAAGACAGCTTCAATTAGATACGGCCCAGATAATGCAAAGCCGCGCTGCAAGGCGGCGGCGAAATGCGTGGCATCATCAACCCTCTCTCCATCGACGCCCATACCCCTAGCTAATGCTACAAAATCAAGGCTTGGACGAGTTAGATTAAACATATCGTCGGCAACTTTTCCGGGTTTTTCAACTCCAACGGCCTTCATTTCACCTTTCAGTATCGCGTAGGCTCGGTTGGCATAGATCACAGTGGTGACGTCAAGTCCTTCTCGCGCTTGAGTCCATAATGCCTGGAACGTATACATGGCGGATCCATCAGCCTGTAAGGCCAGAACCTTTCTATCTTTACAAGCAACCGCTGCGCCAACGGCAAGGGGTGGGCCATCTCCAATAGCCCCGCCACATATGCTCAGCCAGCTATGTGGTCGAGCGCCCGCAGTTTGCCAATTCAACTGGCGACCGGAGGTAATGCTCTCATCTACAACAATCGCATTATCCGGCATTATGGCTGATACTATAGCGGCTATTTTCTCTTGATCTAGTGTGCCGGTAGGTAGCCCATTATCAATGCGCCGGTCTATAAAGTTTGGCATTTCGTTTCGAGCATCCAGTGCAGAGCATAGCATTTCTAGCGCTTCAAGCCCATTTTGGTTTTCTTTACAAATGTGTTGCACCGAACATTTGTCTGGTAGTATGCGACTTGGCTTATTGGGGTAAGCAAAAAACGCAACTGGCTCTGCATCCCCAATGCTGACGACTAGGTTAAGTTGACTAAGTCTATCCAAACCTTGATCCACGACGTATGGAATTCGCTCAACGGGAACCCGCCCTGCCCCGCGATCGATTCGAGCATTTGAGTTTGGGGCGAATAGTTTAGCTCCTGTTTTTACTGCAATCTTTCCAGCCAGTATGAGGCCTCGCTCAGTGAGCACCTTGCCACTTAAATAGAGCGCTCCCCTATCTCCGGTGTTGGAGAGTTGTCTTGCTGCCACTTCGACATCGTCAATGCTTGGGCTCGCAGGTTCAACTGGAGCCGTTGCTTTGATTGCCTCCGTTCCCTCCCCCCAAGCCGCATCGGCTGGTAAGATTAGGGTTGCTATATGTCCCGGATAAGTTCTCGCTCGACGAACAGCCTCTGCACCATCGAGGGCGACGTCGCTAGATTGGCATGAGGTTTTGACCCAGTGTGACATTGTTTGGGCAATTGCCTCTATGTCAGCTGTTAATGGAGCACCGTATTGTAGATGATAAGTGGCATGGTCTCCCACGATGTTAACCATGCTAGTTCGGGCCTTTTTTGCGTTGTGAAGGTTTGCGAGGCCATTTCCAAGGCCAGGACCTAGATGCAGGAGAGTCGCTGCGGGTTTTTCTGCCATCCGGGCGAAACCGTCTGCCGCGCCAGTGACGACGTTTTCATGCAAGCCCAAAATACAACGCAAGGCATTAGTGCGATCAAGTGCTGCCATAAAATGCATCTCTGAAGTGCCAGGGTTGGTAAAACATATTTCTATATCGTTGAGGTGTAACGTTCTTACCAGGCTCTCAGCGCCGTTCATGTAACGGTTCCTTCTCAACTCTTATAATTTATTATTTACGGATATCATTTGGTATTAATTTTGAAAATGTCTCGCCAAGCGCAGACACGCGGTATCTAACAACTTATCTTTTTTGCAAAAACAAAATCGTACAAACTGCCTTACCTCCGCGTCTTGATAAAAAGCACTGATCGGGATTGCGGCAACGCCAACATTACAAATTAAGTGTTCGCAAAATTCGATGTCGGTGCCCTGAAAGCCTATTGAACGGATATCAACTGTGAGAAAATAGGTTCCTTCTGAAGACAAAGTGCTGAAACCAGCATTCTTCAGACGCACGTCAATCCGGTCGCGCTTGGCTTGCTGTTCAAGGGCAAGACGAGAAAAATATCTATCATCAAGAAGAAGTCCTGTTGCTACTGCGCGTTGGAGATTGGAGGGTGTAGTGAAGGTGACAAATTGGTGAGCTTTAGCAATCGCGCCGAGTAGATGAGCTGGAGCAGTTAAATATCCAACTTTCCAAGATGTCATGGAAAAAGTCTTACCAGCAGAACCTATTCTGACACAACGGTCCCGCATGTTAGAAAAGGTCATGAGGGGGCGATGAACTGAGTCATCAAATGTAATATGTTCATAGACTTCATCACAAACTGCATATGCGTCATTCTCTTCAACTAATTCAGCGATAAATGAGAGTTCATCCTCGGTGTATACCTTTGCAGCCGGATTATGCGGTGTGTTCAGCAAGATGAGTTTTGTCTTTTCAGAAAATGCGTTTCGCAGCGCATCCCTTGGTAACTCCCAGTGGGGAGGATCAATGCGAACGAGTCTAGGGACACCTCCTGCTCGGCGGACCATTGGTAAGTAACAGTCGTACAAAGGCTCGATTAAGACAACTTCGTCACCCGGCTCAATTAAAGCTAGCATACAGTCGGCCAGTGCTTCTGTAGCGCCAGATGTTACCATAACTTCGGTTTGCCAATCGACTTCAAGATTGTAAAATCGTTTGTTGTGGATAGCGACGGCTTGACGTAACTCAGGAATTCCCAACATAGGTGGGTATTGGTTGGGGCCTTCCAAGGTAGCTTGCGCGGCTATCTGGCGCAGGATTTCTGGGCCGTCCTCGTCAGGAAATCCTTGTCCTAAATTGATAGCATCGTGTTCTATGGCGAGGCGGGATATCGTCTCAAAGACTGTAACGCCGTAGCTTGAGAGAATGGAATTAGCAGCTTTCATGATGGGGATGTGTAACATACAGTTTCAGCTTGGGAAATCACCGTGATCGATGGAGAAATTTTATGGTGAAGATGGTGAGCGCGATGTCGCGTTTGGGAACCGAGTCGGCTTTTGAAGTTTTGGCACGCGCTAACGGGCTTGCTGCCCAAGGTAAGTCAATTATCAACTTGGGGATCGGTCAACCTGATTTTGAGCCTCCGCCTCATATAATTGATGCCGCTGTTAAAGCCCTTAAGGATGGTCATCATGGTTACACCCCGGCTAATGGAATTATAGAGCTGCGCGAGGCGGTCAGTCGAGACATTTACCATCGCAGGGGTGTTGAAATTGATCCTAGCAATGTGATGGTTGTCCCGGGTGGCAAGGTAACCATGTTCTTTGCAATTTTGATGTTTGGCGAGCCGGGGGCTGAAATTATCTATCCAAATCCGGGTTTTCCAATATATGAATCAGTAATTAATTATACCGGAGCAACCCCTATTGCTATGTCGTTGCATGAGGAAGCGGGATTTTCGTTTAATGCAGATGAAGTTTTGGAATTGATCACGCCAAATACCCGACTTTTAATAATTAATAGCCCCGCCAATCCGACAGGCGGCTCCGTACCTAAACAAGAAATGGATAAACTTGCGAGTGGTTTAGAGAAACATAAAAATGTAGTTGTTCTATCTGATGAGATATATAGCCGCATGCTTTATGATGATAAGACTCACGTAAGTTTGCTTTCTTATAAAGAGATCCGTAACAGGGTAATTCTTTTAGATGGCTGGTCTAAAACATACGCTATGACAGGATGGAGGATGGGTTATGGGGTTTGGCCGGCTGAACTAATAAATTTTGCGACACGGTTATCAATAAATTGTCACTCATGCGTAAATGCGGCTTCCCAATTGGCTGGGGTTGCAGCTTTGGATGGGCCGCAAAATGCTGTAGACGCGATGGTTGCGGCATTTGCTGAAAGGCGGCGTTTCATAGTTGATGCGTTAAACCAAATACCGGGATTCCGATGTGCTGAGCCCGGCGGAGCTTTTTATGTGTTTCCAAATATTGAAGGCACTGGTTATAGCTCCCAAGAATTACAGGATAGACTGTTAAGCGCTGAGGGTGTGGCGACAATTGCGGGCACAAGTTTTGGGTGTCGGGGCCGAGGTTATTTGAGATTGTCTTACGCGAATTCAAAGGAAAATATTAAAGCCGCGATTGGACGCATACAATCTTTCATATCAGAGTAATAGGTTACAAAGTGATTACAATTTAATCAAATGATTATTTTTTGATCAAATTGTAAGACATATCCGTGCGGTGTGTTTGTGGCTTTGCGCAAATATGTCAGAAAATTGGCCAATCTTATAAACTGTCAATGTTGGCATGATCTATGCTCAATGACTACAGTGTCATGGCGCCAATGAGTTCTGCATATCCCCGGTTGGGCAAGAATCAGAGTGACATGGGGCCATTAGAGCGTTGCTTTGCCCTAACCACAAACTCTTTGTATGGGACCGTTACATGAAAAAAATCGAAGCTATTATCAAACCATTTAAACTCGATGAAGTGAAGGAAGCCCTCCACGAGGTCGGGTTGCAAGGTATCACGGTGCTTGAAGCTAAGGGCTTTGGCCGACAAAAGGGTCACACAGAGCTCTATCGAGGAGCTGAATACGTCGTCGATTTTTTACCAAAGGTGAAAATTGAACTTGTTGTGGAGGAAGATATGCTAGAGCGAGCCATTGAAGCTATTCAACAAGCTGCGCACACCGGGAGAATAGGTGACGGAAAGATTTTCATTTTACCGGTCGAGAATGCTATTCGGGTACGGACAGGGGAAACTGGTAACGAGGCCATTTAAGTTGCGCCGGGGAAAAACTTCTTTAGATGCGGGCAAACCGAAAAAAATTTAAAGACAATCAAAAAGGAAACTTTATCATGTCTCTACAATGCAAGACGTCTGACGACGTCATTAAACTCCTTAAAGAGAAAGAGATTCCATTCGTCGATTTGCGTTTCACGGATCCGCGGGGTAAGTGGCAACATTTGACAATGTGTGCCGAATTTATTGATGAGAATGCTTTTGCAGACGGGGTTATGTTCGATGGATCATCCATTGCGGGATGGAAAGCCATAAACGAGTCTGATATGGCCTTGATTCCTGACGCTTCGACAGCTGTTATGGATCCTTTTGCAGCGCAACCGATGGTAATTATTAACTGCGATATTCTAGACCCTACCACTGGGCAAACCTACAATCGTGACCCGCGCTCTATTGCTAAAAAAGCTGAGACTTATATGCAGTCCACGAGTATCGCTGACACTGCGTACTTTGGCTCTGAGGCCGAGTTTTTTGTATTTGACGATGTGCGATTTGACGTTCAAATGAATCGTAGTTTTTTTGAATTTTCCTCAGAAGAGGGACCTTATATATCCGGGGAAATGTTACCCGAAGGCGGAAATATTGGACACCGGCCCGGTGTTAAAGGAGGCTACTTTCCTGTACCGCCAGTTGATGCCAGCCATGATCTCCGTGCGGAGATGGTAAGTGTAGCTCAGCAAATGGGCCTGAGCATGGATAAACACCATCACGAGGTTGCGCCGAGCCAACATGAGTTAGGCATGACTTTTTCTACCCTAGTTCGCAATGCTGATAACCAGCAAGCATACAAATATGTTGTGCAGATGATTGCCCACACGTACGGCAAAACAGCTACCTTTATGCCAAAGCCTGTCGCAGGTGATAACGGCTCGGGTATGCACACACATCAATCGATCTGGAAAGACGGCAAACCGCTTTTTGCAGGTTCTGGCTACGCAGACCTCTCAGAGACTGCGCTATTCTACATTGGCGGCATTATCAAGCACGCAAGGGCGCTGAACGCTTTTACTAATCCATCAACAAACAGTTATAAACGATTAGTGCCCGGGTTTGAAGCTCCAGTTTTGCTTGCTTACTCAGCCCGTAACCGTTCAGCCAGTTGCCGAATTCCTTTTTCAGCCTCGCCTAATGGTAAGCGTGTAGAGGTGCGTTTCCCAGATCCAACAGCAAACCCCTATTTGGCTTTCTCGGCGATGTTAATGGCCGGCCTTGATGGCATTCAAAATAAAGTTTATCCCGGTGATGCTATGGATAAGGATTTGTACGATTTACCCCCGGTCGAATTGGCTGAAATTCCCACAGTATGTGGCTCTCTTCGGCAAGCCTTGGAGGCTCTAGATTCTGACCGTGATTTTTTAAAGAAAGGTGATGTGTTTACTGATGATGCGATTGATGCCTATATGGATCTGAAGTGGGAAGAGGTTTATACATTTGAGCATGCCCCGCATCCGGTAGAGTTCCAAATGTATTATTCTGCCTAGGTACTTATTGAAATAATATTCTGACTAAGCCGTTCTGAATACCCTCGGAACGGTTTTTTCTTTTAATTAAGATATAATGTTCTTGTTATGTTCTATAATTTCTACTATCTTCATAATTGTTGTGGAGTTTGGAGAAAATTTATGGGTATTAAAACCACCTTTCTTGAATTTAGTGCTTTCGCCGCCCTGGCCTTCGCAGGGTATGTATTTATGTTAGTTATTTAATCGATCACATTAAAAGCTCGAGAGAATCCGGTCTGGTGATAGGAGTACAAATTTTCTAATGTAACTGGAGTTTTGTATAAATATCATCAAATTTTTACCAAAATCCTACTCTTTTGGGCGACGTATTTACAATGTGTGATAGTAATAAAGAGCTAAGTAATTATTGTTTGGCCTTAATCCGCTTGCATAAAGATAAATTCTCGCGAGATCTGAAGGAAGCGATTTAATTGCTCTTCCCGACAGGTATAGTCGAGTCACTAAATGGCCTTAATTTTACAATATATAGTAGTTGGACTTGATATAACCACAATATCATACTTGAACTTCTGGGATTAGCCTGATTTATTATGGCAAATGGGGCAAATCGACGACAGCAGTTAGAAACATCATGCAAACGGATCTCTTTCAAGCAGATCGCTCGAAGAAAAAGCGAATTACCAAAGCTAAACAAGTGGGTAAACCACTGGCTTTGAACCAGAAAAAATCGGATTTAAGTAAGCGGATAGCCAATTCTGATAGTAATTACACAGCGGCTGATATTGAGGTTCTCGAGGGCCTTGAGCCGGTTCGACGTCGTCCTGGCATGTATATCGGAGGAACGGATGAGCGCGCATTACATCATTTAGTTGCTGAAGTGCTAGATAACTCAATGGATGAAGCGGTCGCAGGGTATGCTAATCGTATTGAGGTACAGCTGGCTATTGATCAATCTGTAACGATTAGTGACAACGGACGCGGAATACCTGTGGATCCGCATCCAAAGTTTGCAAATAAGTCGGCCCTCGAGGTTATTCTTACAACTTTACATTCTGGTGGTAAATTCTCCGGAGACGCTTACGAAACTTCAGGCGGTCTGCATGGTGTTGGAATATCCGTAGTTAATGCTTTATCAGATCGGTTTGAGGTTGAAGTTGCACGCGACCAGAAAGTTTGGCGACAAACGTATTCTTGTGGCAAGGCGCTCGGACCTCTAGAGGTATTAGGCACAACACGTAATCGCCGTGGTACAACCATAACTTTTCACCCTGACTCGAAAATATTCGGTGCATCTAAACATTTCTCTCCAGAAACGTTGTTTCGTATGGTTCGATCAAAGGCGTATTTGTTCAAGGGTGTGGAAATTCGTTGGGTTTGTAATCCCAAGTTATTAAAAGGTGATAATGTGACGCCTGACGTTGAGACGTTGCATTTCCCGGGCGGATTATCTGATTTTTTAAGCACTAGTTTAGGTGAGCGGAAAACGACGACCCCCCTTCCCTTTGCTGGTGAAGCTAAGCTAAATGGAAGACTAGAAAAAGCTGAGTGGGCTGTGACTTGGCCCGTGGATGAGCACGCTTTTTTCAATTCTTATTGCAACACAGTTCCTACCCCCCTTGGCGGCACCCATGAATTGGGTTTCAAAGGTGCTCTCTCAAAGGGCTTGCGGGCTTATGGTGAACTTGTAGGTATGAAGCAAGCGGCAAAAATTTCTGGTGAAGATGTCGCCGGTGGTGCTTGTATAATGCTCTCGGTTTTTATCGACGATCCACAATTTCAAGGACAAACAAAAGAGAGGCTTGCAACTGCTGAGGCTCAGCGCCACGTAGAGAATGTGGTGCGAGATCATTTCGATCATTGGTTATCTGGGGCGCCAGACGCCGCTCAGGTGCTTCTAGAACATATAATCGAGCGTGCGGAAATGCGCCTAAAAAAACGCGAACAGAAGCCGACCAAGCGCCAATCTGCCACACGAAGATTACGCTTGCCAGGAAAACTCTCAGACTGTGCCAATACATCACGTGATGGAACGGAATTATTTATCGTTGAGGGAGATTCTGCCGGCGGCTCCGCTAAGCAAGCGCGTGAGCGGAAAACACAAGCTGTCCTGCCGTTGCGGGGTAAGATACTCAATGTTGCCAGCGCTACCGCTGACAAAATGAGAGCTAATCAGGAATTATGTGATCTTATTGAGGCTATTGGTTGCGGTTTGGGAGACAACTTCATAGCTCAAGATCTTCGATACGAAAAAATTATCATAATGACCGATGCAGATGTGGACGGTGCTCATATAGCCTCATTACTTATGACTTTCTTTTTTAAAGAAATCCCCGGTTTAATTGAGGGAGGATATTTGTATCTCGCGCTTCCCCCACTTTATCGGCTGAGCCAAAGCGGGACAGTGGCTTATGCGCGCGACGATGTTCACAAGGATAAACTCCTTGAGAATCATTTTAAGGGGCGTGGTAAGGTGGAGATCAGCCGATTTAAAGGTTTGGGAGAAATGCCACCTGCCCAACTCAAGGAAACGACAATGAGCCCAAGCCTTCGGACCTTAGCGCGTGTGACTATCCCGAATACAGTAAGCGACCATTCAATTATTGATTCTAAAAATACCGCTCGATTAGTTGATGATTTGATGGGCAGGAACCCAGAAAAACGGTTTAAGTTTATCCAAGAGAATGCTGAATTTGTTAAGGAAATAGATATTTAAATGGTTAGGCCAACGTTCTCTTCAAAACCAAGCATGATATTCATATTCTGCACCGCTTGACCGGAAGCGCCTTTACCCAAATTGTCGATTACCCCCATAACTACCGCGTGTTCGTTGTCGTTATTGGAGAAAATATACAGTTGCAACTTGTCGGTATTATTGAGCCTTTTGGGCTCGATCCGTAGTATTTTTTCGCCCGAAGGTAGAGGTTCTATATTGACACAGCTTTGACCGGAATAGAAGGAATCCAAGGTGGCATGAAGTTCTGCGGCTGATGGCGTACCAGGGATTGACCAGAGTGTAAGTGGAATTTGCACTATCATGCCTTGTGGGTAGCGTCCAACACTAGGCACAAATACAGGTGCGTGTGAGAGCCCGCTCCACCGGGTGATTTCAGGCAAATGCTTATGATCAAGCGTTAAACTATAGGCAAAAAAAGGTGCTTCTGTGTAATTGGCCGAGTTTATATCCTCAAAAGTTGCGATAAGCTTTTTACCGCCGCCACTATAACCAGAGATTGCATTGATGGTAACGGGATAGTTTGGCGGAATTAGGCCCGCTTTAATTAAGGGGTAAAGGATTGCGACTGAAGTAATTGCGTAGCAACCGGGATTTGAGACTCTTCTCGCTGCGGCAATCTTTTCGCGCTGGCCAGGTTTGTATTCTGGAAAGCCGTAAACCCATCCATCTGCCGTTCTGTGTGCTGTTGAAGCATCAATAACGCAAGTTTTTGAATTGTTAATTAGTTCTACAGCCTTTCTTGATGCATCGTCGGGTAGGCATAAAATCACTATATCGGCCGCATTAAGCATTTCACGCCGATGTGCGATTACCTTTCGATCTTTATCTGCTAAGGCCAGAAGTTCTATATCCTCGCGTCCTTTCAGTCGGGATTTGATTTGAAGGCCGGTTGTTCCTGCCTCGCCATCAATAAAAACTTTGGGTTTCATATCAGATTTCTCCAATAAAGCGCTCTTTGACGTATTAAATTTTTAAAATTATTAACTTAAATATTTATAAGCTGTTGGCAGTTGTCATGCTTATCTGATTTGACTAACAACAAATCTGTTAAATTCCTCTCTACACTTTTGACATGCCCGACATATCAACGAATACCTCAATTGCTGCACTGGCGATGATCGTTGTATATCCTTGGCTTGGATATGGAACGTTTAAGCCGCCTTTCACAACGAAGATGGAAATTATCCCGTGCGGCAATATGGCTTTTACCTTTTCTGCATTAATGGCATTTGTGTCCTGTACACCTATGGTTACATGAACTGCCATATCACTCTCTACATTGAAATTAAGTTCTTTTAAGAAGCTAAGGCTGGAATTATGGATTGCATCTTCTACGGCGCGGCAAGCAGCTTTGTTATAATCTCCGCTGCGCAAAGACGCTCCAGAGCCCATTTCTAATATCACTCGATCTATTTTTTTTTCCATTGCGACCCAGCTCACATAACGTCTTTTTTTAATTGAGGCTTGGGTATTTCCATTCTCACTATAACGGCGGCGTGCACCAATAAAGTTGAGTCATTCGTATTTGGATTAGCAATCTCCAAACCGCCGTTCTCACACTGCACTTCAATTTTTCCGTAAGGAAACACTGCTGCGACCGCAGTTTTATCGACAGTTTCGGGTTTGGGCGCACCAATAATGACTTGAATATCCATTTGTTCGCGCGGTTGCCCCAAGGTTTCGGCAATGTTTAAGTTATTTCGCGAAATGGCGTTACGGACAGCGCGCTTCGCAGCTTTTGTATTATTTGCTCCGCGAATATCTGTCCCTTGTCCGAGCTGAAGTACAAGACGTTTTAATGACACGATATCGTATCCCTTAATTATTCATAAAGGGCGCCAACCCAAGCGGTTGCAATGACTTTTTTGATCGGATGTCTCCGATTATCAAATGATTTACAAATTAACTCATAGGTTATTCATTACTTGTATCCTATACGCCAGTTTCCGTAATAAATTTTGTGCGTAAAAAAGCGTCTAATCCCTCGATCCCGCCCTCTGAGCCGTAGCCCGATTCGTTTACACCGCCGAAAGGTGTTTCCGGAGTTGCAA
Organism: Magnetovibrio sp.; assembly: GCA_002690705.1. GTDB lineage: Bacteria > Pseudomonadota > Alphaproteobacteria > Rhodospirillales > Casp-alpha2 > TMED8. Next base: position 35,352 of record NZFO01000006.1, read on the forward strand.
CCATCGGATGGTTTACGCCCACCAAGCCAGATTCTAGGGCTTGGCTAACCTTGGCAGCTTTATCGCCGTTCGAAGTAAACACATACGATGCTAACCCAAAGGGAAGAGAGTTTGCCCGTTCAATCACTTCGTCATCGTCATTAAAATGCGTAATTGGCGCAACTGGTCCGAAAGGCTCTTCAATCATGATCTTGGCGCTGTCGGGGACGTCAGAGAGAACCGTTGGAGCAAAAAAATAACCAAGATTGCCAATGCGTTCGGCACCCACCTCAACTTTGGCACCACAGTTCTTCGCGTCAGCGATAAAATCTTCCATGATAGGAAGCCGGCGTGCATCAATTAATGGCCCCATTTGCACGCCCTCCTCCATACCGTCCCCAACCTTTAGGGCTTTAGCGCGCTCAGAAAACCCCTCAATAAATGATTTATATATTTTATCATGAACAAAAAAGCGAGTTGGTGATATGCAGACTTGCCCTGCATTTCGGAATTTGAAACCAGCTGCCGCGTCTAATGCTTTATCTAAATCTGCATCTTCAAAAACGATCACTGGCGAATGCCCACCAAGCTCCATCGTGCATCGTTTCATGGTGTCAGCTGCTAATTTTTGAAGGTGCTTACCAACAGGAATTGAACCTGTAAATGACATTTTTCGCGGGATTGGGGATCCTAATACATGGCGAGAGACATCGTCAGGGATTCCGAAGACAACATTTAAAACACCATCTGGAAGCCCCGCATCTTGAAAGCAACGAGCGAGTGCGACGGCGGTGCCCGGAGTCTCCTCGCTAGGTTTAATCAGAATGGAACACCCTGCTCCCAATGCTCCCGCTACTTTTCGTATGAAATTAGTGCCTGGAAAATTCCACGCGACGAAGGCGCAGCAGGGGCCAACAGGTTCTTTTGTTACCATTTGACGAACACCAGGTATCCGTGCTGGAACTAAGCGCCCGTATGCCCGTTTTCCCTCTTCGGCATACCAACGAGTAGCATCAATTACGAATTGTAATTCGACTTTTGACTCTCCAAGCGGTTTGCCCATTTCAAGCGTGAGGGTTCTTGCAATCTGTTCTATCCGCTGCTCCATCAATCTTGCGGCCTTCTCCAGAATATTTTGGCGCGCAATTGCTGGCGTGTGGCGCCAAATCTTAAACCCTTGGACGCTACTGTCTAAGGCCTCATCCAAATCTTTTAAGGAAGCGTGTGGAACGTCGCTTAAAACTTCTTCATTTGCTGGATTTATAAGGGGTTGACTTTTGTTTGCACTTCCTCGCGACCATTGGCCGTTGATGAGTAATTCTATCTTTTCTTTATACACTGTTACCTCTCTTAATAATCAACAATGACTGTATCTGAGCCAAATAAACCTTAACTTGAGAAAGATGACTGGGCAAAAGTTTATGTGGACCAAAGATACAGCTCAACACCAGTGTGACAATTTTTCCAATCTTTAAAACTCTTTTAATGGTCAGCGCGTGTTTCTCTAATAACTCGTTTCAGTTTGTATTTTATTGGATGTTCTTTCCGCAGAGCCTACCCTGTCTTTACACCTTTACCCTATTGCCATAGACATATTTTAAGCTCTCTGGTTTGCAGAGTAGTTGGAGGATACTTGGAGTTCTGCTATTTCGCTGCATCAGCGGAAATCCATGCTGCTATATCCTGTGCGACTATATCCTGAATATCCTCAAACCCATGGTGATGAAGTGGCCCACAATTCCGCCCCGAAGCACCTCCTTGACTATATGATAAAAAGGTTTTTCTGGTCGCTTTGAGGTTCTCATAGAATTTCTTTGAATAATAAAATGGCGTGACCTTACATTCGTCTTTTTCATGATGTACCACGAGCACTGCAACGTTTGCAATGGGTCCAATAATTTGCTCCATAGAAAAATATTCAGCTTTTCTTGAGTCATTTGTATAGACACCAGACGCAAGAATTATACCTTTTATATAATTGGGAAATAATTTAGAAAATCGTGCTGAATCAACCGAGCCTCTGCTGAAGCCAATGAGATAAGTTGGTAGTTTATTGCGCTTACTTATCTCTTTAACAAGGTTTAATACCCTACCAGCACGTTTTTGGCTGTTGCGAAGTTGGTAACTAGCTCTCTCCTTTTTTGACCAATTAGGAAAAAGATAAAAATTGAGGCCTGAGTTAGTGAAATATTTTCTCTGGGTTACAAGAAAATTTTTGCTTTTACCTTGAGCATTTTTCATGCCTTTTCCACCAATGAATGCTATAACATTTGCGCTGGCTTTGTCTTGCTCATCGGTGAAAATGGGGAGTTGGGAGACATTTAAAAAACTAAGTGGTTTTATATCTGCTATCGCGGATTCGGAAAAAAGTAATACTAAACACGCACTAAATAAAGTTTTTTTCATTTCTTAAAATCCCATGAAAGATGTATCTAAACCCAATTCAATGTCTCCTCTTAATCTTTAATCTTGCGGTTTGGGAGATAGTTATGATTAATATTTCAGGATATCCAAGCATCCTATTCCATGGTTATGCAAGCTCGACTGCGTTAAAATTTTTTAAATTTGCTTCGCGTAGGGTGTCTTAAAATTATTAATTGGCTCAAGTCTTCGTTCTTACCCGATCAAATGGAAATGCGCAGTTGGACCTAAAAAAAATAGTTACCCATTCATTGGATCACCGCAAATGTAAACTACTTGGGATCATATGGATCCGTTAACACAAGGTTTGGTTGGTGCAGCGCTTCCAATGGCAACTCAGCGACGACCGAGGGTAGTCATAGCTGCTCTATGCGGTTTTTTAGGGGGCTTAGCCCCTGACCTCGATATCGCAATTTCGAGTTCCCAAGACAACTTGCTTTTTTTAGAGTTTCATCGGCACTTCACCCACGCACTAATATTTATTCCAGTGGGTAGCGCTTGCGTAGCAGCGTGTATTTTTGGTTTTGCGAGGCGGCATATAAAACTCGGATATATGTCGATTTGGATGTTCTGCGCACTTGGCTATGCTACTCATGGACTTCTTGACACCACCACCTCGTATGGAACGCATTTGCTTTGGCCTTTCGATAATAGTCGCTTTGCATTGTCTTTAATCTCTATTATTGATCCTCTGTTCACTTTGCCAATTCTTGGCTTTGTGCTAACGGGCTTGATTTGTCGCAACTGCTATTGGGCGCGCGCGGCACTGGTTTGGGGGGCGTTATACTTAGGTGCTGGTGCTTGGCAGCATCACGGGGCTATGGCGCAGGCTCGTGGCTTGGCGGCCAGCCGCGACCATATCCCCGAGCGCGTTACTGTTAAACCATCCTTTGCTAATATTTTTCTCTGGCGGAGTGTCTACGAGGTTAATGGACGATTTCACGTTGACGCTGTGCGTCCGTGGCCCTCGCCGCGGATAATTCCCGGCAGTGTAGCTCCGCAGCTAGACATTTCCCGTGACCTGCCTTGGCTTGAGTTAGAATCCCAACAGGCCCGCGATATCGAGCGATTCCGTTTTTTCAGTCAGGATTTTTTGGTAAAAGGCTCCGATTTTAGGCCTAATATCTTTGATGTACGCTTCGCTTTTCTGCCGACGGAAATAGCCGCACTATGGTATATAAGGCTCGATCCTTATGCTGATAACTTTGCTCATGCTGTTTATGAGACGGAACGCAGTCATTCTTTGGAATTATTAGCTGATCTAGTCGATATGGTTTTTTCGGAATCTCAGCCCAACCTCAAGCCAGCGGCGCTAAACCGTGAGCCTTGTCTTGGGTGTCGCGGCTCCTCGGACTAAACTGAAAAGTTAAGAATGACGTATTAATCTTATGAAACCCAAGTCCATTCAAATAGTCTGGTTCAAGAGAGATCTGAGAATTACAGATCACATAGCCCTAACAGCTGCAGCCAGCACGGGGGCGGTATTGCCTCTGTATGTTGCTGAACCAGACTACTGGGCTGGTTCCGACACTTCTTCCAGACAATGGTCGTTCATTAGAGAGAGCCTAATGGATCTTCGAAGCGCACTTGCGGGTAGAGGCCAACCCCTCGTCGTTCGGGTTGGCGATGTTGTTACTACTCTCTCTGAGTTGCACAGGCAAATAAAGATCGACAGGCTCTGGTCGCATGAGGAGACCGGTAATAGATGGACCTTTGAGCGTGATATCCGGGTCGCTGGGTGGTGCCGTCAACACAGTGTTCGTTGGACAGAGTTAACACAAAACGGTGTCATACGAGGCCTGTCCGACCGCGACGGCTGGGCTCGAAAAAGAGGCCAATTTATGACTGCGTCGATGGCGCCAGCTCTTCCGCCAATGCAACCCTTGGAGAGATTTGATATTGGGCCCATACCACACCTGCATGACCTCGGCCTTTCTAGTGACTGCTGCCCCTTTCGACAAATAGGGGGCTTGGTTAAGGGGCGTGAACGGCTGAAGAGCTTTCTTGACTCGCGAGATGCTAATTACCGTAGCGAGATTTCTTCGCCGATAACGGCGGAAACGACTTGCTCACGTTTATCCCCACATTTGGCCTTCGGTACTCTATCTATTCGCGAGGTTGCTCAGGCCACAGATCAAGAGCTTAAAAAAAACTCGGGGGTCCCGAGGGCCCGGCGGCAATCTCTTTTATCGTTTTCGAGTCGCCTTCATTGGCATTGTCATTTTATGCAGAAACTGGAGAATCAGCCGGAGCTCGAGTTTATTAATATGCATCCAGCGTATAATGAGCTCCGTGTCGATGATGCTAAACGTCTTGAGGCTTGGTGCCGGGGAGAGACGGGCTGGCCTTTTGTAGATGCGTGCATGCGGATGCTTAGAGCTACTGGGTGGATCAATTTCAGGATGCGAGCAATGCTCATGGCAGTAGCCAGTTACCATCTTTGGATGAATTGGCGGCAACCCGGCGAGCATTTGGCAAGAATGTTCACGGATTACGAACCCGGAATTCATTGGCCACAGATTCAAATGCAGTCAGGAACCACCGGTATAAATTTACCCCGCATATATAACCCCGTCAAACAGGGGTATGACCAGGATCCTTCAGGATCATTCATTCGTCGATGGGTGCCAGAATTATCTGTCGTTCCTGATGCTCTGGTCCATGAACCTTGGACTTGGGAAGAGGCTGATCAGCGGCTGGATGACCGTTATCCCAGAGTTCTCGTAGACTATAAGGAAGCCGCAAAGCGAGCTCGACAAATCATCTGGTCCGTTCGTAAGAGTGAGTCCTACCAAGCAAATGCAAAAAAAATCTATGAGCGGCATGGTAGCCGAAAAAAAACAGGTTTATTTCGGGCGAAAAACCCCCGGCCCAGGCAAACAGTACGTCGCGCAGACGCACCTCAGCAATTAACCTTGTTTGAGTGTGCGGCTGAAATGCGGCCAAAACCAATAAACTAACCCTTACTGAGAACCCATCGATATAAAGCAATGGATACTGTCTTGATAAAACATACTAGAAGGGGATTCTGTCTGTTCCCTGAACATCCGAGAGGAATATTAAGAGTGAGATTAGGATTCTAATCACTTTTGCCTTTACTTTTTATAGATTTCACTTTCGATATAATCGATCTTCAACGCGCACCAGCTACCATTATATCACCATAGTTTTAGCGATTGGAAAGCGGCTGAGAAAATTATAAGATTCAGAATCTGGCTACGGAAGAGACTATATAAAACGCTTAAATTGCGGTTTCCTATTAAACCAAATTATATTATAAAATTTTAGGTAGTTCTTTCACGTCCATATTACACAAAGTCGTGGGTTTAAGAGGGGTAATAGCTTAAGATTCAGGCTGCAAATACGGGGTCGGCACGAATTCTAAGTTAAACGTAAATAGACTACTAGGATGCCGATTGAAGCACCTGCCATCAATATTACCGCAGTAAAAATCAGGCGTTTCGGGTCTCCACACCATAAGATGGCTCTGAATATTACACTAACCCACGGTGACTTTATTGGTGGACGAAGAAAGATAAGGCCCGAGCACAGTGCTGGTATAGAACAGATTAGAAAACCAACGCTATAGGAGCCTGTAATCGCTAACACTCCGCCATACACTGCTGGATAGATCATCATGGCAACGCTCGTGAACGCTAGGACGCTACCTGTGACCCCTCCTACCTTCTCTAATGGAGAAAGTCTTGCCACTTCTGCTAATAGAATTCCATGCCATCCGAGTGCTGTAATATTGTAGAGTATTGCGACCCCAATAATTAACGAATAGCTCCAACTCGTATCATAGAAACTCGTCAGAGTTGCGGCTAAAGAACCAAAAATACCAAGTGTTCCAAGAATTGATCGCGCAGATAAGAGAGTACTACCCAAGTATCCCCAAAAGATCCGCGCGCCAACTGCAGTAAATGCAGAAATTGCAAAAGCTGACCCAGCTTCAGTCTCGGTATATCCGAGTCCATCGATTAAAAATAGAATAAAAAAGCCAGCAAAAATAGATTGCAGTCCGCCGAACGCAAAGGCTCCTAGAGATATATCCCGCAATTGCGGATGTGAAAGCACAAATTTCATTGTTTCAGATACGCCGGAAAAGGTTAGTCGAATAGATGAGTCACGATCGGCGTCAAAATGCTCTCTGATTGGTTGTAAAGAGATCGCGACAAGGTACACAATTAATCCGGTCACAAAAGCTGTGCCATAGGCGTCCAGATGAACTGGAGTTTTGAAAGTGGCACTATAAAAACTGATTGTCAGTAAAAACGGAATAAGGAGTCCGCCAATAAGACTTCCCACGGGAACGCCGGTTTGTTTGATAGAAAATACAACGGGCGCTAATCTTGGGGGACAGACTTGTGATAAAATGTGAGAACTTGCGGGTGTTGAGACAGCTGATACTCCAAGCAAAATAGCAGCTATCGGGTAAACCCAGAGAAAACCGGTTGATACTACAAGCAGACTGCCTCCCATTAAGACAAGGCACCACTGGCTAATTCGAAGAGCACCGAAGCGAAGAATAAACCCACCACAACTCATTGCACCAATTATGGCTGCAATATTTTGCAGAAAGAGGTAAAAACCGAGCCAAGCACGTGAGATACCAAAGTCTTCGGCGATTCGGTTGGCTAAAATGGGCATGACGATCTGACAGACATAGGAAAACGCCTGCTGCATGAGCATTGCAAAAACCGCGACACTCAGGACTATCCGCCAATCAAGATGACGTAATTTCATCAGAAATTGAATTGATCGTAAATTTGTATATTCACTTCTACCAACATACCGGGTGCAATTTTCTCTGGTGGGTCTAGCATTTTAATACGAATGGGAATACGCTGTGTGAGCTTCCTTGACCTCCCCTCGCTAAATTCTTGCTCGCCTAAAACCTGCGAGGCAGTGACACTACCAATAAAAGTCACGATGCCTTTGAACTCCTCAAATGGATAAGGATAGGCGTCCATGTCAATGATGACTTTTTGACCAATCTCAAGGTGTCTTAACTGCGATTCATCCACATTGGCTTGAATCCACAATGAATTCTCGTCGTGAAGCAGAATAATCCGTTCAGCTTCCTCGACGTGTTCACTTGTATATTTGTAAACGCTATCAACGATGCCGTCGATTGGACTTCGAATATAATGGTAAGTAAGAATTTCTAGTTGTTGATCTTTTAAATTATTTATTTTCCGTATATTTGCATTCTTTATCATTTTGTCAGCCTCCAGCACTTCCAAATGCGAAGCAGAGGCCTCTATTTCTCGTAATTCTAGTTTAGCGACTTTTATGTTAGCCAACGAACTGTCGACTTCGGCTTCAATAATCAAAGTTTTGCTTTGCTCTTCTTCGAAGCTTTTTTTAGATGTGAGTTTTTTTTGAAAAAGAATACGTGCACGGGTTAGGTTCTTTTTTGCTAATTCAAAGCGGTTACGGATGGTGGTGTGCTCGATTTGAAGAGCCTTTATGGCTTCCCTTTTTGTGGCAAGACGAGATGCTAAATCCTGCTTAAAAACTGATACTTCAGCTTCAATTTTTGCACGCTGGCCCTGCTCACGAATAAGGTCTGCTTCCAGCGCTTCAATCTTCAATCGCTGGACCCTCGCTTTCAAAGCTACAAGCAAATCATTTTTTTTTACTCGATCTCCCTCCGCGACGTAAACCTTCTCAATTTCGCCATCAATTCTTGAGGATAGAGTTGTAAGTTTTGCCTCGATTCGGGCATCGTACTCGTAAACATGCGTTAGTGAAAAAAATACCTCGTATATCAAAAGAGCTGTAAGGGCTATAGAGGCAATGACGCCGAGTCTCTTTAGTATTAAACGTCTTTCTTTATTGAACGGCATATATCACCAAAAACATTAGATAAACTCGTAATGACCATCTATTACTGTTCAAAAAAAAACAGAATTTACAACAAATAAGTGTAGTTAGTGGGTAAAATAACACCTCCGTAAATACCAAAGATTATTTTTGCATATGGCGAAATTGTGCAATGAGAGAAAATATTAGATATGAAGGCTTATCTGAATTGTTTATCAAATCAGAAATTATGAGGTTTATTTCACCGGCCATCTCTTCATGGGTAATCACATTCAAAAACTTTACCCGTTTTTCTGAGTTTTTTGCAAAGTAATGAAGCGCGCAAAATAAATATTTTAAATTCTGATTGATGCCTTCCCTAAATTGTAAGGGTATCAGAAATTTGGTTTCTGACATTAGTCCGGGTTTTTAAGCGTCTTGAAGTATGTACGCATTAAACGTACATCGATAATCAAAAAAACCAGTCCTTTGAGATCATCTCGTAAAAGAAAGAAAATCTTAGCGTTTTGAAAACTGAAAACTCCGTCGAGCTTTACGGCGACCGTATTTCTTTCGCTCAACCACGCGACTATCACGGGTCAAAAAACCTTCTTTTTTTAGAACAGAGCGAAGGCCGGGCTCATACAATGTTAGGGCCTTAGAGATGCCGTGGCGTACAGCACCTGCCTGACCCGATAGCCCGCCGCCCGAAACCGTTGCAAAAACATCATACTGCCCAGTGCGGTCGGCAGAAATAAAGGGTTGGCTCAGCAACATCTGAAGAACGGGGCGAGCAAAGTAACGTTCGATTTCTCGTCCGTTGACTAGTATTTTACCGAGACCTGGCTTAATCCAAACGCGGGCAACGGCGTCTTTGCGTTTACCGGTAGCATAAGAACGGCCTTGATCATCGATTTGTGGTTCCGTTGGGGTAAGAGACCCCGAGGATACTGCTGTTGTGGCACTAAAGTCTACTTCATTGTCTCCTTCGTTAGATATTGCCCTATCTGCGACCACGTCTGGTGGCATCACTTTGCTGTCCAACGCCTGTTTTAAATTATCTAGGGTCACATTTTCGTCGGCCATGTATTAGGCACTCCTGGCGTTTTTGGGGTTCATGGCAACGATATCCAGTGGTTCTGGCTGCTGCGCACTGTGCGGGTGCTCTGCGCCGGCATAGACATGTAATTTTCTAATTTGCTGCCGGCCTAGAGAATTTCGGCTGATCATCCGCTCAACGGCCTTATACACTAATCTCTCAGGATGCTCTCCATCGAGTATAGCTCCTGCTGAACGGCTTTTAATTCCACCCGGATAGCCTGTATGCCAGTAATAGGTCTTATTGGACCGTTTATTGCCGGTAAGTCTAACTTTCTCTGCGTTAACTACAATGATGTTGTCACCGCAGTCAACGTGAGGCGTAAAAATTGGCTTGTGTTTACCACGTAGTCTTGACGCGACAATAGCGGCTAATCTTCCGAGCACGAGGTCCTCAGCATCGACCACATACCATTTGCGCTCTACGTCCGCAGGTTTAGCGGAATATGTTCTCATGGCGTTTTTTATGCGTCCCATAATGAATACCAGTTGTCCACCAATTCAGCACCCGAATGTCCAAATATGCCAGAAAATATCAGACTGTCAAACGCAAAAAATTAATAGATACAGGTATTTATGTATACGGTATCTAAATACCAGTCATCAAAAATCAAGACGGCATAGGTGGAATTGAATAGGTTCCTGTTACATGGGCAACAGGATCTTTATTTCCCTTAGAATGCAACATTACGTCACATACAACCAACCGTTTCCCTGCTTTTAACATTCTGCCTTCAGCAATTAAATCCGCAGGACCCGGCCGGTTAAGAAAATTGACGTTAAGATTGGTTGTTACAGCCAACTCAATCTCTCCCAATAGGCTAAAAACAACTGCGTACATTGTTACATCTGCCAAAGCCATCATAAAAGGGCCAGCGACGGTACCACCAGGACGCAGCATTTTATCGGCATAAGGTAATCTAAGAACGGCCATGCCCTCAGAAATTATCTCTGCGCGAATACCGATTTCGTGAGCCCAAAATAATTTTTCCAGAATAATTTGGTTAAAATCGACCGCACTAATCTCGCCCACTGAGAATCTCCATCTCTATGACGTTTCGCAAACTGCTATGTTGCGAGAAGTTGGACGTCATACCCTTGCTTACTAGGGGACTACCCTACACACTCGACATATAGCATATTAGAGGGTTTTGGATCTAACTGTTTTAATAATACTAATTCGGAGCTAGATGTCTGATAAACTGGCATAGTGAATAAATTGTTTTTTGGATGTCGGATAATTAAGGCGGCGCCATAAACCTTGAGCGTTAACCCTTGGGTTAGAACAAAAAAATAATGTTACGATTATCTGTCGGCTGGAGAATTCCTGCCGACTGTAAGGTTTTGATGTCGGAAATCCCAATATTGAATCCGTTAAAAACCACCTCTAGATCCCAATTTAAATAAATAACCTGTTTGAAAACAAAGACAAGACGCGCAAATCCGGGTTCCCTAGTATTCGGCCGTTATGCCTCGCAAGATCTCCACAGTGTGTAATCTGAGTCGGCACGGGCCCTAAACCTCGCGGACAAGCACTTCAGCCCACACTTTGTGTGATCGGATTGCTAATATCTTGGGAATAAGAAATGAGACGGGCAAGCCAATCCCTATCAATATCGTGTGCAGAACAAACTACTTTTTCGTCTCTAGCGACGCCAAACGCTAGTTTAACAATTGTCTCAGTTTTGGCCTAGCGCCGCAGTTCATCAGATACCAGTCGATTATTTAGGCGATCCCGCAATGCTTCAGGTTCCTCGACATGACTTAACTGAACCGGTCGTACTCTGCACCAAGGAGACTTTTGACCGAAGTTCTAATGCGCTCACAGATGTCATTGCTTATCAGATTCTCATTGACCTGTTTTATCCAAGATTACCCTTCGAACGGGCATCTGCGACTAGCCCGTGCTGAATAATTAAAGTAAGAAAATTTAATATCAAAAAACTCTGCGCTATGAGGAACTTTTTTGTATTTCGTCTATTATTTTTACGTCCGGCTTTATTACTACTCCAAAAATGAAAAAAATGAATTGTTATAGTAGAGATTTTCTCTGGCCGCGAAAAGAAGTATAGTAATAACTTGCCCCCTCGACTTTATGAGTCGAATATGCGTCTAAAATTTCTGCGAGAGGAGTCCCTCAGAATGGCTGACTGCAAGCAAACACCGTTGCTTCGCGAAGATGTTGATGGCATTGCAACTTTAACTTTGAATCGAGGCGATAAGTTTAATGCGTTGTCTGGTAATCTGATGACGCGCATGCAAGCGGAGCTTGACTCTATTGCGGAGGATAGATCTGTCAGGGTTGTCATAATTGCGGGAGCAGGCACGGCTTTTTGTGCAGGCCACGATTTAGGGGAAATGCGGGCGAATCCTAGCTCCAAGGCAATGCAAAGACTTTTCCAGCAGTGTAGTAAAATGATGGTGAGTTTAACCCGGATACCTCAGCCAGTAATTGCGAGTGTTCATGGAATGGCCACTGCCGCAGGCTGCCAATTAGTAGCGCAGTGTGATTTGGCGATTGCTTCTGAACATGCAACTTTTGCAACCTCTGGTATCAACGTTGGACTATTTTGCTCCACACCGATGGTTGCTGTTACTAGAAATTTACCTCGAAAGCAGGCTATGGAGTTACTAATGACTGGCGATTTTATAGATGCAGATACCGCGCACCAATATGGCCTCGTCAACCGCGTCGTCCCCACAAATCTTTTAAGTGATGCAGTAAATCAACTGGCAGCTAATTTAGCTCGTAAATCCCCCGTTTCGATAGCACGCGGAAAAGCACTGTTTTACAGGCAAATAGAAGCCGGAATTGAAGCGGCCTATGAGGACGCTGCAAAGGTAATCACCGAAAATATGCAAGATAAAGACACCCGAGCAGGCATCGAAGCATTTATAGAAAAGAGACCCATGCCAGTTTGGGAAGATCGGTGACACAGCCCTCACGACCTCTTGTTTACTCTGATGTCGACATTAAACGCATCTTACTTGGCGTGCGCACAATCGCAATGGTAGGCGCGAGCGCAAATTGGGTGCGGCCATCGAATTTCGCAATGAAGTACCTACAGGGTAAGGGATACCGGATTATCCCCATTAACCCGGGGGCAGCGGGCAAAGTGATTCATGAAGAAACTTGTTATGCAAGTATCAGAGATGTTCCGGATCAGGTCGATATGGTTGATATTTTTAGGTCATCCCCGGCCGCGGCTGGGATTATCGATGAAGTAATTTCTGTTGCATCAGATAAAGGTATAAGGGTTGTTTGGATGCAATTAGGTGTGCGTAATGATGAGGCAGCGAGTCGGGGAGAGGCGGCCGGATTGGAAGTCATCATGGACCGATGCCCGAAGATTGAATTTGGAAGGTTATTCGGTGAACTGGGGTGGAGTGGTGTTAATTCCGGTATTATTTCATCTAAACGTCGGAAATACGCCTCATGACTAGTAAATACGATCAGAATGGTAAGGGCCAGCATAAATACGGGATGGAAACACGAACAATCCATGCAGGCTCCAGTCCTGACCCAGTGACAGGTGCACGAAATACACCGATTTATCAGACAACATCCTATGTTTTTGATGGTGCTGAGCACGCCTCCGATTTATTTAATTTGCAAGCTTTTGGTTTTATATACTCTCGGCTGACTAACCCGACTGTTGCTGTGCTTGAAGAGCGTATTGCTAATTTAGAGGATGGTCGCGCAGCGGTATGTGCCTCTTCGGGCCATGCGGCACAATTTCTTGCATTTTTTTCTCTGTTAGACCCGGGTGATGAATTCATTGCGTCACGGAATCTTTATGGTGGTTCGATTACCCAGTTTGGGGTAAGTTTCAAGCGCTTGGGTTGGAATTGTAAATTTGTTGACCCTCATGACCCTGAGAACTTCCGCAAAGCGTTATCTGAAAAGACGAAGGCTATTTTCATTGAGGTTCTTGCTAATCCCTCGGGTGTTGTTGTCGATCTCGAGGCAATCGCAGCCATTTCTAAAGAAGCAGGTATCCCGCTAATTGTAGATAACACGCTTTCGACCCCCTACCTATGTCAGCCATTTGATTGGGGTGCTGACATTATTGTGCATTCAACAACAAAGTTTCTATCAGGAAATGGAACATCGATGGGAGGTGCAGTAGTTGAGTCAGGTAAATTTAATTGGGCCGCTCGGGGCAAGTTTCCAACGATGACCGAGCCAGATCCTGCTTATCATGGTCTCACATTTGCTGAGACTTTTGGTGACTTTGGTTATACTATGAAGACACGGACTGTTGGGTTGCGAGATTTTGGCCCCTGTATGTCGCCGGCAAATGCGTTTTACACATTGATGGGCATGGAGACCTTACATCTTCGTGTGGAGCGCCACGTGGAAAATGCCCTTAAAATTGCAGAGTTTTTGGACGGTCACCCCGCAATCTCCTGGGTTTCCTATGCCGGACTGAAATCTAGCCCTTACCATCAGCTCAAGCAGAAGTATTTACCCAAGGGAGCAGGGTCTGTGTTCACGTTTGGAGTAAAACGTGGCTATGATGCGTGTATAAAATTAGTAGAGAGTGTCAACTTGTTCTCGCATTTAGCAAATGTTGGTGATACGCGCTCACTTATTCTGCATCCAGCGTCCACCACCCATCGCCAGCTCACTGATGAACAGCGTAAAAATGCTGGTGCTGGTTCAGACGTAATCCGTCTCTCAGTTGGGTTAGAAACAGTTGGAGATTTAATTTATGACTTAGATCAGGCGCTAAAATAAAAACTTATTTGTGGCAATGAGCGACAGGTTGATTACATGTAATTTGACATTTCGATTAAATTACCATCGGGATCACGAAAATAAACTGATTTGATTGGACCGATTGCGCCACTTTTGCCAATTGGGCCCTCTATTATACTTACCCCACAATTTTTTAGATGCGTGATAACTGACTCTAATGAAGTCTTTGTGATAAGACAAAAATCACCGGATCCGGGAACGGGTTTCTCTGCCTTTGGATAATATGTATTTTTCGCCGGATGAAGATTAATTTTTTGTCGTCCGAACGACAGTGCTGTACGTCCATCCGCAAACTCAATACGTTGCATCCCAAGAACTTTATTGTAGAATTCACATGCAGCATTAATGTCATGGACAGTTATAACGAAGTGATCTAGCCGGTCGATTATGATAGCAGGTAGGTCTTTGGTCATTCAGCTGGTTCCATACTGTCTTAAAATACGTATTAATCGGGTAAAAATAGGAGCGCTGCACTTCCGGCTAATGCCAATCCAGCTAATATTATAAATACGGCGTTGAAACCGCCGGTAAGATCAAATAATACGCCCTCTAAAAGTACTCCAAAGGTCGAGAATCCTATAGCTAGCACAAATTTTAGACCAAATACATAGGCCCAGTGTCTTGATGGGGTATAGCGTGCCTTTAACATATTCTATGCTGGTAAGTCACTGAAATTGATACATACCATTAGGATTACAAAGACAACCAATGCCCTGCCGGTGGTCCAAGCTGCAATCAATAAGATTGGAATTTAAACAAGGTATACTCGTCTGACCGGGTATTTGTTCGCTAACCGGCCACTTAAAATTTGGATAAATTCAGCAACTGCGTATATCGCGCCAACAACAACAGAAACTGTTTAAATCCCCTCGACCCTGTTAGATGAGGTGAAATCGAGTGCAAAAGCTTTTAGCAGTGCGGAACTGGTTGCATGTGCAATGAGACCGCCGCATAGGATAAGTGAAGGCTAACATGCAGATAACCCGGGAGATCTCGGCACGACTCATGGGTGGCGGTGGCGGTTTATAATCTTTGGCACTCTCTACAACCCATCTCCGTTTAATGGCAGAAATAAAAGCCAAAAAAATTAATAGGATAAAAATCCCGGATAAGATTTAGGCTGCGCGCCAACTGAAATTATTAAGAGTTATGCCAGGTAGTATGGTACCAAGAGATGCACCTAATGCCCCAAAAGCGCAATTAATTTCCAGCGCAGTTCCAGTATGGATGAATACCCTGCTTAGCCAAGAAATTCCTACGGGGTGGTAGATAGAGGCAAAAAGTCCCGTAACTCCGAGCCAAAACCCCATAGCAAAAGGGGAATCGGGTACTCCAACCATAATCATTTCGCTGCCCGTTCCGACGTAATATATTGCCATCATGCAGATGGATTACCAACGATCCGCTAACCAACCGTATAACGGGGCTGCAAAACCAAATAACGCGTTGCTGATAACAATGAGCGATATAATTTCGCCATGTGCTAAACCTAGATGCTGCTCAAGCGTTAATGGAACCAAAGTGAAGAAAATTGGGGCGAATAAATGCGAGTGTGTTTGTCCAACCCTTGCGAAGCCTGCAGCAATAAGCGATTTAGAGATTTTTTCATTCATTTTAAACAGACAGTCTCGCAAACTTGAAACAATATGCATCGTGGTAAGAAATATTCCCAGCCTTAGATATCCTCAATCAGCGTTTTTAGCACTTTTTTATAACTGGTCTTTATACTCATTTCATCTCGATGCCGCCCATTCAAAACCACCCATTTCCCGGCTGCCATTACATCAAGTATTGGTGAAGTGCTGGCAGAAAAAATCCAACTATCGAATAAAATGGACATAGGTTTAGCCAGAAGTGCTGGGTGTTCGGGGTCCATGACAATTAAATCTGCGCGATAGCCCTCGGTTAATTGTCCTATTCTTTGGCCTAGCCCTTGGGCCCCACCTTTGGTGGCAAAGTCAAAAAGTTGCCGGCCAGTTGAGCCACCGCGTTCGGTTGCAGTTACATTTCGAGACAATGTTGCAAGCCTCTGTCCATACTCGAGCCAACGAAGTTCTTCTTTCGGGTCGATAGAGACGTGGCTGTCAGACCCAATACCCCAGTTGCCATCGGCCTTTATGTAGTCTTCGAGTGGGAATAGTCCGTCGCCCAGATTTGCTTCTGTTGTTGGACACAGACCTGCCACTGCGCCACAGGCTGCCAAATCTATTATTTCCAAAGAATTTATGTGGGTTGCATGCACAACACACCATTGATTGTTCATATCGGTATTATCGAGTAGCCACCGGATGGGTCTGTTGCCGGTTTTCAAAATATGATCATCGACGTCCTTTAATTGTTCCGCCGCATGAATGTGGATCGGCATGGAGGTATCAATATCTTTAATCCCGACCAAAACCGCGTTTAATGTGTCTGGAGACACCTGACGTATGCTATGCGGAGCAATGCCCACTCTACCCCAGTGATCCCTCCTCACGCGAGCGTAAAGACGATCGACTAGCACGAGAAATGTATCCGGTTTGAGTATACAGCGGCGTTGTCCCGAGTTGGGTGCTTCGCCAGTATATCCACCGCGTGAATACATTACGGGAAGTAACGAAATACCGATACCTGTCTCTCTTGCTGCGGCAAGGGCCCGTCCACTCATCTCAGTTATATCGGCATAAGACTGCCCGTTTGGTGTAAGATGTAGATAATGAAATTCACCAACCGTTGTATATCCGGCTTTCAGCATCTCCATATAGACGAAACGCGCGATAGCCTCGTACTGATCTGGGTCTAATCGTGTTACGAAAGCGTGCATGACTTCTCGCCATGACCAAAAACTATCCCTTTGGTACGTATGACGGTGTTCTGTTAATCCCGCGATTGCGCGCTGGAAGGCGTGACTATGAATATTTGGGACCCCAGGAATGACGGCGCCATACACCCTTTTGTCTATTTTTTGAGCTGGACCTTGAGTAATCGCTTTGATTACACCGACTTGGTCAATTGATAAAC
Organism: Magnetovibrio sp.; assembly: GCA_002690705.1. Classification (GTDB taxonomy): domain Bacteria; phylum Pseudomonadota; class Alphaproteobacteria; order Rhodospirillales; family Casp-alpha2; genus TMED8. The sequence goes on from NZFO01000006.1 coordinate 52,420, forward strand.
GTACCGCCTGATGCCAACCTCCCGGAAGGTATGCATGTTCAAGCCACAAATGATGGGTGGGTTCGCTCATGGAATATTTATCATTGCCAGCTTTCCCCACTTAATAAAATTATTTTTAATGTAAAAGAAATATAATTTACATGATCAGCAGCTACTTGTTCATGTTAGCCCAAGCTGTAGTTTAAAGGCTGTGCAAAGTCTAATTTTTCTACCGTTGATGATTACGATCTCGTTGTAAAAATATTTATTTTCATACCATGATACTGCATAAAGACTTAATACTCTTCTTTGCCCCTAAAAACAGTTTCTTTATCGTCTTGCCACCAGACAGAAGTACCGAAAAATCAGCATGTCTTGTTGTCTATGGATGCTGTGATAAATTGAGGGCTTAACTTGGAGGTAGTGGATGAATAATCTACAACAGTCTGGCGACGATGAAACCCAAAGTATCCAACTCGCTAACCAAATCATCAATGTGGCCAATAACCGTCTTGAAGAGGGTATGCCAGCAGACTTAATAGCTGCAGGGTTGCGTCATGCGGCCGCTAATTTTTCGGCATTTGAGTTTCATCGTGCCGGTGGCAGCGGTGACGAGCAACTGGCTTCGCGCGTTGAAGATTTTATTCGCGGTTTTGAGTACTATTTAGAGCGGCATGCACCGGGGAAGTCCGAGCCTCTTGGAGGCTTGAATGATCTAATTTCCCAAGCGAAGGAAGAACTATAATTGTTTGCTGAGTAAAATTACGGTTTAGCGGGGTGCTCTTCGACGTACGCAGTCGATGGCGGTTTAGTTATATAATCAGGGTCACTGAATATCTGTTTGAGATAAGCAAGATTTGTTGATGGACCCGCGATATGCACTTCCTGAAGAGCAGATCTCATGGTGTTAATCGCTTCACGCCTGTTTTTTCCCTTAGCAATAACTTTGGCGATCATTGGATCGTAATAAGGAGTAATCTCATCCCCTAATTGAACACCAGTATCAATTCTCAGGTTTGACGAGAGAGGAGGCATGTCAAACGTTATAATTTTGCCTGGTGACGGGAGGAATCCCTTTTCTGGTCGTTCAGCATAAACTCGTGCTTCAATTGCTGCTCCACCACAAGAAATTTTTGCTTGTGACGCGGTTAAGAATTCTCCTCGAGCGAGATTAATCTGCCATGCAATGAGATCAAGACCGGTAACCATCTCTGTAACAGCGTGTTCAACCTGAATGCGGGTATTCATCTCAAGAAAAAAGAATTCGTTACTGGTTCGGTCATATATAAATTCAACGGTTCCCGCGCCCGCGTAGCGCACTTCTCTCACCAAAGCGAGCGCTGCGCTGTGCATTTTTTCTCTTATATCTCGTGGTATTTCAGCTGCCGGTGCTTCTTCAATTATTTTTTGAAACCGCCGTTGTATCGAGCAATCCCGATCAAAGAGATGCACACCATTACCATCTCCAAAGCCAAAAATTTGAACCTCAATATGGCGCGCATCGGCAATATATCGCTCAAGATATACGGTTGGGTCGCCAAAACTTCGTTCGGCTAAATTTTGCGCTGTTAAAATTTGCCTCTCAAAATTATTTAATTCGTCAACGGGTTGCATGCCGATCCCACCGCCACCAGCCGTAGCTTTTATTAACAACGGAAAACCAATTGAATGAGCAATGTCAGAAGCGCCATTGATGTTATTTGGTGAAATCCGTGGGCTGCCCGTTAAGACTGGAATATTTGAAACTTTGGCAATTTCACGGGCTTTCTGCTTATCGCCCATCGATGCAATGGTCACCGGTTTCGGGCCTATCCAATACAATCCAGTGGCAAGAACATTCTCAGCAAATTGAGCGTTTTCAGCCAAAAACCCGTACCCGGGATGAATAGCGTCTGCATTCAAGCTTTGGGCTGCAGAGAGCACTGCGTCCATATTCAAATAGCTTTTTTGGGCTGCTGGGGGACCAATTGCATAGGATAGATCTGCAGTTTTTACGTGGAGAGCTTCTTGATCTGCTTCCGAATAAACCGCAATGGTCTCGATGCCAAGATCACGGCACGTGTGAATGATACGGCACGCAATTTCGCCACGATTGGCAATAAGTATTCTTCTAATACTGCTATTCATTAAGGCGCTACCCCAGACCGACTTCGCTGACCAAGTCCAATTTTGAGCCGCTTTTCGGCTAATGCTATATACTCGCAAAGTATTGGGCGTGTCTCTCTTGGATCTATAATTTCTTCAACCGCCAGCGCCTCCGCTGTTCTAAATGGCGATGAATACTCCCTAAACTCTTGTTCAAGTTCTTTTTCCCGGACCTTGGGGTCATCTGCAGAGGCAATATCACGACGAAACGCCGCAGCAACTCCCCCTTCAACTGGCAGTGAGCCCCATTCACCACTTGGCCAAGCAAGTTTGAGGTCAATATCTTTCTTATTACAGGTAGCCATTCCAGCCATGCCGTAGCATTTTCGAATGACTACCGTAATGGTTGGTATTTTAAGCTGTCCTGCCACATAAACTGCGCGCATCCCCTCACGCAGTGTTCCCTCGCTCTCTGCCTTTAAGCCAACCATAAAGCCAGGTACATCGACCAAAAATACAAGTGGAATATGGAAGGTATCGCAAAGCTCCATGAAATGTATTTGCTTTCGCGCTGCATCAGCGTCCATTGCGCCACCATATATTTTTGGGTTATTGGCGATAATACCTACAGGTTTTCCGCCCAATCTCACCAGTGCGGTAATAATAGCTTTTCCATAAGTAGAGCGAATCTCAAAATAGGATCCTTTATCGACAATCAATTTGATTATTTCTCGCATGTCATAAGGTTGTGTTCTTTTTTCGGGCACCATGTTCAATAAAGCATCTTCGCACCGGTCCAGCGGATCATTTAATTCCAACATCGGTGGAAGTTCCCAGACATTTTGAGGCATAAAACTAAGAAACGTTCTGATCTGTGCAAAGGCGTCGTGTTCTGTTGATGCAATGTTATGAATGGCTCCGGCTTTGTTTACCGCGACATTGGGACCCCCTAATTCCTCTTTTGTGATGATTTGCCCGAGTGAGCGTTTGACTACGGGAGGCCCAGCGGCGAATATTTGGCTTGATCCCTCAACCATTACCGAAAAATGAGACAAAATTGCGCGTCCGGCAGGCCCGCCTGCTGCTGTGCCGAGGACTGCCGACACAACCGGTACCTCGCCAAGTAATTCGACAGATCTCTCGAATCCGTCAACGCCGGGAAATACAACAAAACCGCGTCGTTTCGCCGATGTAACTGATCCCCCGGCACCATCAATTAGATTAATCAAAGGCATCTTGTAGTGGTGTGCCAAGTCCTCAATGTATCCGCCTTGGCCACCCTTCCGTCGTTGTGCGCCAGAGCTCGTGCCGCCTCGGACAGTAAAGTCTTCTCCTCCGATTGCAACTGGTCTGCCATTTATGCGTCCTGTTCCTGCGACGTAAGTGGAGGGGACAAGTTTTTTAAATTCTAAGTTATCATCATACTCACCAGTTCCAGCCAAGGATCCAATCTCGCGAAAACTTGCGGTATCTGAGATGGCGTCAATGCGTTCGCGGATGGTCAATCGACCAGCATCGTGTTGACGTTGCACATTCTTTATACCGCCCATTTCTAAAGCATCAGCTCTGCGTTTGGCTAACTCGTCGAGTTTCTGCTTCCAATAGTCGGGTGCGTTTCCGTCTAAGTCTCGATTAGGCACAGGACTTGGTCCTCCTCAACTGAGCCTTCGGCCACGACCTTTATTTCGGAGAGTGTTCCCGCCACTGGCGCTTCAACCGGAATTTCCATCTTCATGGACTCCAGAATCATAATCAAGTCGCCTTCTTCAACGGCATCACCAACTGATCTTTCTATTTTCCAGACTGATCCGATGACTTCGGATGTGACCTCGCGTATCACCATTTTGTGTGACTCCAGTATTTGTGTTTTTAATATGTTGTTGGCCAGGCAGACATGCGGTGTTCACCAATACCATCTGAATACCGCAGTTGATGGATATCTAATTGATCGATGAGGTAGCGGCGGGTTTCGGCAGGAGAAATTACAGCTTGAATACCATAAATCTCAGCAAGACCGTAGGCAGAATTATCTTTTTCCATCTGCGTACGAATATCGCTTTTCACATCCTCATTAGTTTGCTGACCCCAAGTGACAATTTCGGTTGCGAAATGCGGGTCCATAAAGCTGATTTCTGCGGTTGGCCATGCAACGACATCATCAGAATTTCGACCACCACCCATATTGAGGTATGCTTGGCCATAAGTTTTTCGCATAATCACTGAAAATTTTGGTACCGTACACATCTGCAGCGCCTGCATAAAGTTCATGATTTTACCCGGCGCTTTTTCTTTTTCACCCTGTATACCAATCACGAATCCCGGTGTGTCTACAAGTAGTATAATGGGAATATTAAATGAGTCGCACATGACTGTGAAGCGAGTGGCCTTCTCACATCCAGCGACATCTAATGCGCCTGCCTTGGCAATGGGGTTTGAGGCCAGGAATCCAACCGTTTTACCCCCAAGGCGTGCAAGTCCAACAGAGATCGTTTTTCCAAACTGCGGTTTGAATTCAAAAAAACTGTCAATGTCCGCAATACATTTAATGATCTTTCGGACGTCGTACCCACGCGTGCGCGACACTGGAAGGATATCAAGTATGTTCTCCCCTAACGTCTCGCTGCCAGCGGGAATTGACGCTAAAGGCGGAGGCTCTTTGCAGTGAGACGGCATGTAACTCAAAAAACGTTGGATTTCTGAAATAGCCTCTTCGTCTGTTTCGACAACCCGATCTACGAGACCTGTAATGCGTTCATGTAGTTTCCATCCACCTAAATCCTCGGCCTCAACTTTTTGTCCTATTGCATAAGAGGCCAGCCCAGAGCTGGCGACTGCCATAATTGCGCCCTTCCGCATCACAGTGAAGTCCGCTAGGCAGTTGTACCAAGCGGACGAGCCGTAACACTGCCCAAGTGCTGCTGATGCCCAAGGTGTCTCACGATTCCGAACGTATTGCTGAGGGTCATGGCCAAGATTTACACCCATTCCCTTTGCCCCCATGTTATCTGGCATACGCGCTCCAGAGGATTCACCAAAAAAAACAAGAGGGAATCCGCGCTCCGTTGCAACCCGTTTAACATGTCCGATTTTTTTCATATTCGTTGCGCTGGATGACGCGCCTTTGGTTGTGAAGTCGTTAGAGACAACACCAACTTGCCGACCAGAGACCTTTCCAAAACCTGCAACTTTTCCGTCTGCAGGTGTTTTATTCTGATCCTCCGGGACCAACGACGAAACAGCAAGTAGCCCTGTTTCAATCCAGCTACCGGGGTCTATGAAGGCGTCAATTCGAGATCGAGCATTCATTATGCCCCGCGTGTTCCTTTTTGCTAGACGATCCGGCCCTCCCATCAATCGTGCTTTATCCTCACGCTTCTTTAAGTCCTCGAGGATATCATCAAAGCTCATTCAGTTTTCTCCTTTTCTGGTATTTCCCTCCCATGGATAATCCCTTCGCGCGCAAGGTCGTCGATCTCCTTATCATTGATTTTGAGGACGTCGCTTAATACCTTGGCTGTATCGTCGCCAATGCCACGACCTGCCCAACGAATTTTACCGGGGGTATTTGAAAGTTTTGGAACCACGCCGGTCAAAGTAACGCCTCCTAAATTCTCGTCGTCTAGATTAACGAGCATATCCCTGGCATGGTAATGGGGGTCGGCGAAAATATCTTTCACTGTATAGATTCGGGCAGCTGGAACCTTGGCTTGGCTCAAAGCGATTTCAACATCCTCTAGATCAAGCGTATGAGTCCATTTTGCAACTATTTCGTCGCACTCAACCTGATTTTCCGCGCGAGCAACGGCTGATGAAAAGTTTGGAATTTTAATCAATTCTGGCTGCCCCATGGCTTTAGCAAGTCTTCCGAAGACTGCGTCCGATGCGGCAGCAAGTAATATATAGCGATTGTCTCGGGTGGGATAAATAGAGTTAGGTGAATTTCCTGGTAACAACGGACCAGCCCTCTTCGCGATAACACCCAACTTTTCAAAGGCTGGAATATGGGGCTCCATAAAGCTGAAAGACCCTTCATAAAGAGCAGAGTCAATCACTTGGCCTTTGCCGCTTTTGGCTCGTTCGTGCAAAGCCATCATGGCGCCGAAGGCGCCGTACAGGCCGGCAATGTAATCGGCTAATGATGTTGCTGCGCGCGGAGGTGGGCGATCTGGATCACCGGTAATCTCCCTTAATCCACTGACTGCCTCACAAACCACCCCGTAACCGCCTCGGTCCGAATAAGGACCGTCTTGTCCAAAACCGCTGATACGAACCATGATTAAACCAGGGTTTTTTGCAGACAGAGTTTCATACCCAAGGCCCCATTTTTCCAGCGAACCAGCTCGGAAGTTTTCTACTACTATGTCCGCTCTGACACACAGTTGTTTAACCAGCTGGCGACCTCTCTCCGTGCGTAAGTTTATTGATACGATTTTTTTTCCGCGTTGAATTGACGCGTTGTATAGCGAATACCCTTGAAAGCGATGGGAAAACGAACGAACAGCATCGCCCTCCGCCTGCTCTACCTTAATGACATCTGCACCAAAATCTGCCATTAACCGAGCACAAAAAGGCCCTGCGATCGTTGAGCCCAATTCAATCACTTGGAGACCTGAAAGTGGGCCAAATTCAGTTTCTTTTTCTTTATTCATCACATGAGATACTTCCGGTATTCGAAAAACCAAGCCCTCGCACTTTCAATATTTTGGCGTTTTAACCGCTCCGCTTTTTCTGCTTTTCCAGATTGCATTGCAGCGAGGATTTTGCGGTGTTGGTGCATGCCAGTTTCGGCGCGCCCAGGTACCAAAATGAGCCGGCGAATTAACACGCGAGTTCGATCATAAAGACTGTTTAAAAGGTCATTTAAAAGTTGATTATCAGCACTGATAAAACAGCGTTGACGAAAAACGTAAATGGCATTTTCATAGGCATCAAGATTATAATCTTGAATTTTTTGTTCCATGTCGTCGCCGAACAAATTAATCAAGTCCCCCCAGGATCTAGTTGGTGATTTTTCAGTTGCTAATCGCACAGCTTTTGCCTCTAGCACTTCGCGCACTTCAAATAACTCCTCGATTTGTTGTGCTTCGAGCCGTGTGACTATGGCGCCACGGTTAGGGATGCGCTCGATTAGGCCGCGCTCCTCTAAAACACCAAAAGTATCTCGAATGCGCGCTCTTGAGACCTGAAACTCACCAGCTAAGGCTTGTTCACGTAAGGGTGTGCCGGGCGGCAGATCTTGCTCGACGATACGACGACGCAATTCCTTGAAAATGAATTGATTGCCTAACAAAGCCATGCTGGGTTGTTTCTTTGATTTATTCCTTAGCATTACCCCTCCTTGATCTTACAAAGAAGGTCGAATATGTAAGCAATATTGTCAACAATATTATTACTCATTTAAAAAGGGTGCATTTCGCAATGCACCCTTATGGTTAATTCCGAATCTTCACTAATTTTTGGCTCAGAACAGGCCTTCAATATCGCCTTTTCGATTAAGATGAATAGCGTTGGCAGATGGAATGCGAGGCAGGCCAGGCATGGTCATGATCTCACCAGTGATTGCCACTATAAATTCCGCGCCCGCGGACAAGCGAACTTCGCGTAAATTTACCGCATGGCCTGAGGGCGCGCCCTTGAGGTTTGGATCGGTTGAAAAGGAATATTGCGTTTTTGCAATACATATGGGGAATTTGCCATAACCAGCTGTCTCCCATTCGGTCAACTGTTGCCGAACCTTCGCGTCCGCTGTCAACCCCTTCGCTCCGTAGATTTTTTTTGCCACTGTCTCGATCTTGTCGATGAGAGAAATGTTGTCAGGATAAAGCGGTTTAAATTTAGCCTTACCAGAATTTGCAAGTTTTACAACGTGCTTGGCCAAATCTTCAATTCCCTTTGAACCTTCTGCCCAGTGGTTACAGCGGATTGCTTCAGCGCCAAATTTTTTCGCTGTTGATTTGATCGCATTAACTTCTTTATCGGTGTCCGTGATAAATCTATTTATGGCAACTACTGCAGGAACGCCAAATCGCTTTACGTTTTGGAGATGACGCTCAAGGTTGGCGCACCCTTTCCGCACCGCTGCTACATTTTCCTTTCCAAGATCTTCTTTCGTAACCCCGCCATGCATTTTGAGGGCACGCACGGTCGCGACAATTACGACGGCGTCAGGCTTGAGGCCTGCTTTGCGACACTTAATATCAAAGAATTTTTCTGCTCCTAAATCTGCGCCAAAACCCGCCTCAGTGACTACAAAATCGGCTAATTTTAAGGCAGTTTTTGTTGCCATGACCGAGTTGCACCCGTGCGCAATATTCGCGAAAGGACCCCCATGAATGAAGGCCGGATTATTTTCAAGTGTCTGCACGAAATTTGGCATTAACGCGTCCTTCAGCAACACTGTCATAGCGCCAGATGCTTTGATATCCTTAGCCCTCACGGGCTTCCGGTCACGGGTGTACCCTATAACGATGTTATCAATTCTGCGCTCTAAGTCTCTGAGATCTTTAGCTAAGCAAAAAATCGCCATTATTTCCGAGGCAACCGTTATGTCAAAGCCACTCTCTCGGGGAAATCCGTTGGCAACGCCTCCCAACGAGCAAGCAATATCACGCAATGCGCGGTCATTCATGTCCACCACGCGCTTCCAAGCCACACGACGCGAGTCAATCGTTGGCTTTTGGCCCCAATAGATGTGATTATCAACCATTGCCGACAGCAAGTTATGGGCCGTGCCGATAGCGTGGAAGTCACCCGTAAAGTGAAGATTGATATCTTCCATCGGGACTACTTGAGCGAACCCCCCACCAGCTGCCCCACCTTTCATGCCAAAGCAGGGACCAAGGCTAGGCTCACGGATACAAATTGTAGCTTTTTGACCTATCGCATTAAGGCCATCGCCAAGACCAACTGTTGTCGTCGTTTTACCCTCCCCTGCGGGTGTTGGTGTAATTGCAGTTACCAAAATTAACTTTCCGTCTCGGCGACGCGACAAACTGTTTATAAAGTCAAATGACAATTTTGCCTTTGTGGGCCCGTAATGCAAAAGTGCTCCGGAGGGTATATCAAGCTTCTCGCCAATCTCTGCAATTGGCCGCATTTTAGCATCGCGTGCTATTTCAATGTCACTCTTTGGCATCTGGATTTTCCCCTTTGCTAGGTGTTCAGATTCACTTTTTTATATCGCTTTTCGCTCGCATTATCGACTAATGGAATAAGTACCAAAACTGCACTTGGTCTGAAACGATGCGATATTAAATGAGGGCTGGCCCGGAAAGACCTCGCTATCCGGACCGGTCCCAAAATTATAATTATGGCTTATGAGCTACTTTTACGTTTTTCTGCAAGCTCGCGCCCTTTATCCCAGCTCATATCTTTTGCAAACTGGGTAAGTTCATCATCATTCATATACACGGTGTGCTCTGGGGCGGGGTAAGACCGCGAACTAACATCGCTCATGTAATCTGTGATTACGCGCTCCATAATGGGAATGAGATCTTCATAGATCTTTGAGTGTCTTGGAACGTGCTCTTCCCATAGATGGAATAGGTCTGATGAAATAATATGCACTCCGTGAGCCTTATTGCCTGCACCCAAGCTAATGACAGGAATCGACAGCGTTTCCGTTAAATACTGGCACACCTCCTCAGTTGTCACCTCGCACAAGATAGAGAAACAGCCGGCGTCGACAAATGCATGAGCATCATCAACTAGCTGCTTAGCGCGGTCTGCGGTTTTACCTTGCGCAATGAATCCACCTAACTGTGGCATTCGCATCGGCGTGATCCCGATATGGCCTTGAACCGGCACACCGGCTTTAACAATAGCTTCAATATTACGGGCGTGATGCTGATTTCCCTCACATTTCATCACTTCAGCATTTGCTTCATGGACGAAACGCCCAGCATTCTCAACAGCTTGCTCGGGTGATACGTGGAAACTCCAATAAGGCATGTCCACCATTCTCAGGCCATATTGGCTTCCGCGGTCGATGGCTTGAGACATCATCATGACCTCCTCAAAACTCACCGAAACGGTGCTTTGATGACCAAATAAAATCATGCCGCCGGTATCGGAAACGCACAAGATATCCATGCCCAAACGATCCGACACTACGGCCGTCCGGTAATCGTAGACTGCCATCTGTGTAATTGCGCTTCCTTCACGCATTTTCTTCATTAGTTGAGTGATTGTCACCTTGCGGCGTTTCTGTTCCGCCATAATTATCCTCCCGGTATTGAGTGTTGTTGGTAGCTAATTCGTTACCAACTCAGACCGTTACGATACTATTTGCGATGTGTCCGAGTAAAGTGGTAACTTATTGATAGGGCTTACTTATTTCGTTATAGAATATTTCTTAGAAACGAAAATATAAGTATCGAGCCCGGATCACTTCCCAAGGGATCAGTTACTGCAAATATAGATCACCTCGAGAAATAATAGTAATCTCCGACTGGACACTAAATCGTTACTAAATTACGTTAGCTACCATATTACTTTGGTTTTGAACATAATAATTACATAAAAAAAGGCTTTCACACTCAACTCAGCTGTTTTCACAGATAATGAGTAAGCGCTTTGAAGCGAACTTTTAAAGACAGTCAATGGAAAAAAAATCTGGTAAATTTCTATACAGATCACCACCTATCGACTGAAAACGAAGGCTCAAACTACTAGTCAATTTCATTATAGAACAGCTCATAGAACGCGTTTTAAGTGTCGCGTGCGATTAATTTTCGTTTTATTTATTATTAAACTACTCTAATAGATTCCAACAATCAAACGTCAAACGTGTAGTTTTGATACATAATGTTTATTACGAGAGGCCTCCGATGTTATTTCGTCAGCTTCAATATCTGGTTGCGTTAAATCAAGAGCGTCATTTTGGACGTGCTGCTGAGCGATGTCACGTATCCCAACCAAGCTTGTCAAGTGGGATCAAACAACTTGAATTTGGCTTAGGTGTGCCCATCGTCCTTCGTGGGCGGAGATTTATGGGATTTACGCCAGAGGGTGATCGCGTTGTGGAATGGGCAAAACGTGTCACTTCACAGCGCGATGCGATGATGACTGAACTCTCTCAAATGCGTAACAATTTGGAGGGGCGAATTCGAATTGGGGCTATGCCTAATTCATCACCTGTTCTGCCGTTTTTCTCACGGATCATGACTCAGCAGCATCCCAATGTAGACATTGAAATTCATTTTTTAGGAGTTGAGCAAACCCGCATGGGATTGAACAGTTTTGCGCTTGATGTTGGCATCACTTACATTCATGAGAAATCGATAGCTGACCTTCATTCGATGTCAATTTATACAGAGGAACTTAGTCTGCTGGTACCCGAGAGTTCCAAGTGGGCTGAGATGGAACAAATTACATGGGAGGAAGCTGCAGAACTTCCGCTATGTCTCCTTGACCCATCAATGCACGAGCGTCGCATTATTGATGAGGCATTTCATAAAATTGACTGTTCCCCTACCCCCGTGGTTGTCGCGTCAGATTCCATCCTTAATCTTATTTTTCACGTTATGTTTGCTGGATTAGTAACAATCGTGCCAAGTCATTTCGCAAGATTGCCCGGCAGATTTCCCGGGACTAAAGAGATTAAATTGGTCAATCCAGAGATCTCGCGGGAGGTGGGTCTAGTTTGGTCACCGAGTGAGCCAGTAATGCCTATGGCAAAAATAGCCGCCTCGATAACAAAAGACCTGTGCGAAACGGCCGAGATGAAACAATGGTTTGGAGATTCGGTGAAGACACCAGCCTAAATGAAGTTTAACTACTTGAGAAGCGACGGCTGTGTCGATAAGCCCTTGTCAAAAACCAAAATAAAACGACCAGGCACGGTCCAGCTAAAATATTTATACTGCTAATCCATTTGCCCAATAGCTCAACGTCTTCGCGTGTTTTACGCCGAAGATCTCGCAAACTAGAGCGGGATTTGATTAGATTTTTTCGAAAAGTCAAAATTTCTGCTTTTAATGTTGGTGGAAGATTCTCAGTGCTGGTCTCACCGGCAGCTCTTAACGCCGCTTGCATTTGAACCTCTATGGCAGTTACTTGAGCTAAGAGAGCCTCTTCCTCTTCTCGGTATCTATTTTGGGCAGTTTTTGATAGTTCGTGCACAATAAGAAATGGTCGTTGTAATTTTCCTCTCGCACGCACACCCGACAGGGTATTTTGCCTTGCAGCTACTTCGATTAAATTGAGTAAAAACACTAGATTGTCATTAAGAGGGCGAATAATGGTTCGACCACTGATGTTGACGCGCTGCAAAGAAAATGGGTCAAAAACCCAATCGACATCGGCGATGGCAAAAACTTGGGGTGACCCAGTTGAGATTTTTTGATGTTTCAAAGAGTGCGTTACTGGGCTATCAAAAGCACTCTCGAATGGCGATTGTATTGCTACCGCAATCTTGCGTGAGTTACCATCTGTCTTCAATGCATTTGCTAAGTTACGTGGTTTGCGATCACCATATCCTTTGCGAGGTAAGAATCCACTCTCCGTGGATGTTGAGACGAGCGGTAAAATTCTATTTGACGCCTCAAACTCAAAAGAGCCCGGGTCTACTAAAAAAATTTCATTGAGGCTAGCTGAAGCTGGATGATCTTCATTGAGACCAGCTCTACGGATTCTCATCCAAAAAGGAAAATATAAACGAGCCTCGTTTTGGTCTGCGACAGGAGATGCAGCCTTACGGTCACCAATCACTCGATCTCCATTGTATTTAACACCCCATTTCATTAGCAAATCGGAAATGTCATTAATTTCACCAGATGGTGATGGATTTACTGAATTGGAACCGCGATTAAACCGCACAAAAGGATCAATCATAATGATTAAGCTACCACCTGACATGACGAACTGATCTATTGCAAATAGCATCTCTCGTCGCAGGATACTTGCATCCATAATTAACAATGCGTCGAGACCAATTGGAATCTCTTTTTTGAAATATGGTATTACAGCTACATCATACGCGCGTTTAAGCTCGTTTACGAAGGATAAACCCTCTCGATCATTGATCGCAGCGGATGATGGTAGCAGTGGGCTGATAATACCAAGTTTTGGGGTATTACTCTGGATAAATGTACTGATGCTTTGAGCAATGTCATATTCAACAAAACGGTCCCGGGACAAATCAAAATATGCAATTTCACCCTTTCGCTTGTAAGATGATAACGTAAGTCCCAAATAAAAATGGTCACCCGATGTCATCGGAACGCGCCTGACACCCGCTGACAGGGCCTGAAGTTCGTCATTGCTGTCAGGAAGAGGGTCCAGCTCAAAAATCTGGAATTTACCATTAGAGATTTGAGCCATTGACGATAATACTTTCCTAATCCGTCTGGCATGGGACTTTATGGCAATTGGAACACTGCTCTCATTAGCGCTCCAATATAAGGTTGCGGATATTTTGTTTGGAAGATTCCGCAGGATATTTTGTGTCGCCTTGTGAAGAGAGTACTCTTGTTCCTCTGTCAGATCGAGCGCAATTGGTTTATCAGCTAAATAAGGTACTAAGGCCATCATCCCCACAGCTGTGGGGAGGCCAAGCCTACTAAAGCCATTGGTCAAAGAACACGAGATATTATTTTTTTTCGCTATTACAGTTGTTAATACTAAGGCTAGTCCAGTTGCTCCTGTGAAATAGATAATGCCAGCAAACTCGATTAAGCCGTCGCCCATACGCAATATCCAAGTCCGCGGACTGTACAGCGAAATGAATGCAATGACCTGGGGTTCAATAACCCCCCGAAGCAGATTAGCAAAGACGTCCCACCCCAAAAGCATTACCAAAAATAGAATGCTCAGCCCAACAATAAACCCGCCTACTCGCTCCCGTGTGAGAACCACAGCGAATAATGCGATTGCAAAAAACAATCCAAACATCAAAGCCAAGCCGAAATATCCGCCTGCGACCCGGCCTATATCTGGATCGCCTAAATAAAAAATGGTAAATGGAAACGGTGCGGTAAATAGCAGTATAACGCACAGCACTGTATTCCCCGCAAAAAATTTACCTAAAATAATTGAGAAAATAGAAATAGGAAGCGTTTGACTAAGTTCTGAACTGCTATCAATTTTTTCGTCAACCCACATCCCGATGGCTAAAGCGGGCACATAGACTACACCAACCCATGGGGCAAACATTAACATGAAACGCATTGATGCTTCATCTGACGCGTAGAATTCTGCAACGAGGAAAACAGCCGCCGATAAACAGATGAGAAAACCAGCCATAAACAGATAACTCTGGGGAGAATAGATTAACATACGCAGTTCATGGCCGGATACCGCCGCTATCGAACGTATTGAAGATATTGGAACTCCGGTTGTCATGAAGAATTAATCTGGTCTGGTTGAGCATTTTTGACTAATTGCTCAAACATTGGAGCTAGATTGCCTTCTTTGTCTATTAATTGGTCTTTCGGTTTATCGACTACAATGCGACCATCGTTAATAATGATGATCCGGTCGCAAACTTCTTCAGCTTCTTCTAGTATGTGAGAGGAGATAATTATGATTTTTTCCGCCGCAATCCTTTTTATCAATCGACGCACTGTATTTTTTTGAAGTGGGTCTAGTCCATCGGTGGGCTCATCCAAAATAAGTATTGGCGGGTCATGGATTAGAGCTTGTGCCAACCACGCGCGCTGCCTCCAGCCTTTTGAAAGATCTGCCAATGGTTTGTTAATGGCTGGGAGCAATTCAATATTAGCGGAGACGTTTTGAATAGCGCTCTCAAGTATTGTGTCCCGAAGCCCCCTTGCCTCGCCTACAAATTTAAGAAATTCGTAAACGGTTAGGTGCGGAAACCCAGAGGCAGATTCAGGTAAATAACCTATCAAAATTTGTGCTTTAAGGCACTGTTTCCCCATATCATTACCAAAAATACGGATATTTCCTGAGTCCAATTCTAGAAAACCAGTTAAAAGTCGCATGGTAGTGGACTTCCCAGCGCCGTTTGCGCCCAGAAAACCCACCACTTCGCCGACACTTGCACTGAATGAGACGCCGTTCACTGCAACTACGTTTTTGAACTGTTTTTTTAGGTTTTGTGCTTCAATCATGGCATTCCATTGTGCCAACCTATTTTTAATAAGCTGTGGCGAAGCCAGCAATTATAAATAAAGTGATACTGATGAAGGTTAGCCCGTAACCTAGTCGCAGCATCTGTCGCGCCCATGCTAGATTTGTTTGCTCTTTTCGATTAACCATCGTGGAACCCAGTGTTGCCAAGCCACCGCCCACTAAAGCCAACGTAACGATAAACTCGCGTTCGATAAGGAATGTTACCCCATCCACGAGGTTATATTATTCCGCTGCTGCTGACGAATTATCTTCTCTATGGAAGCTTTTCATTGCTTCTTCATGCAAAATTTCCATCGCTTCTCGTTTATATTCATAAGCTTCAGGGCTGCTTAGCATGTGAAAATCTCGGGGACGCGGTAGCTCAATATCGATGATGGATCGAACAGAAGTTGGCCGATTTGACAAGATAATCAATCTATCTGCAAGATAAATGGCTTCCTCAATTTCTGAAGTAACGAACAGGTTGGTTTTCTGGTTTTCTTCAAATAACCGTACAAAAAATTCCTGCATGAGCTCGCGAGACATTGCGTCTAAACCACGAAACGGTTCGTCCATGATCATGACCAGTGGATTGTTAATCATTGCGCGCGCTAGCTCCGCTCGGCGTTGCATGCCGCCGGAGAGCTGAATTGGGTACTTTTCTTTGAATTCTGCAAGACCGACTTTGTCGAGGAGCCGATTAGCTTCTGCTTCGACCTCCTCAGCTGTGCGATCACCACGGAGATTTGGTCCAAATACCACATTTTCAAGAGTTGTTTGCCACGGAATTAACGCTGTTTCTTGAAAGACCACCATGCGATCGTTACCCGGATCTGTAATTTTTTTGCTATTGAGTAATATTTCGCCCGCATCCGGCCTATCGAACCCGGCAATCAGATTGACTAATGTTGACTTTCCGCACCCAGATGGACCAACGATTACCGTTAATTGGCTGGGATTAACTGTGAGAGATAGATCTTTTATTATTTCCTCCCGCTCCCATTCATCACCGAATGTACGACTAATATTTCTGAGTTCTAAAGTCGCTTTATTATCGGAGGGTAAGTTCGATTGATTTGTTTGTTGGGTATTCATGATTTCCCTCCTAAAACAGTCGGCGCCATGGCATCGAAATACTACCTAAGTATCGGATCAGCGAACTGGACAGGTATCCGGCGATACCAATCGAAATCATACCAACAATCACTTGCGCAACCGTACCTCCCATGTACGAGCTCCAAATAAAGAACCCCAGCCCGCCGCCACCTTGTTGCCCCCCACCAGAAATCATCTCACCAGCAAGAACAACTTCCCAAGTTATACCCATGCCAACTGCGGCCCCCGTGAAAATTGAAGGCAGAGTGCCGGGTAAGATAATCTTACGAAATAAATCCCATTGTGATGCCCCCATCGACTGAGCGGCGCGAAGAAACCGTATATCAATACTTTTGGCACCACCTAAAACGTTAATAACGATGGTGAAGAAAGCTCCAAGAAAAGTGACAAACGCGATCGAAAGCTCCGTGGTAGGCCAAAAAACGATAGATGCTGGGACCCAAGCCAACGGAGGAATCGGGCGAAGTACCTCAAACGGAGGAAAGAAAATGTCATGAAAATACCTATTCACCGCAAGGCATAGGCCAAATGGAATTCCTAAGAGCATCGCGGCAATAAACCCTGCAAATACCCGCCCAGTACTTAGGTACCAGCTTTCCCAATAGCCTGGCAGCCAGAAAATTTCTGTCCAGGCTTCTAAAACTTCTGTCGGTGGGGGGACTTTGCCGATCCATGGCACTTCCACGCCTGTCCACTGTTTCATTCGCGAGCAGATTTCCCAAAAAACCACAAACCCTATTAGAGAGACTACGCCGCGCCAAAAGGTGTCACTGGACAACGCCTTTAATATCTTTGAGCGTTTTTTTGGCGTGTTCGATACCCCACTTGAGCCGGGTTTGTGGGGAGCAATTGTATCTTGAGCAGCTTGTGTCATCTTTACTTCTCTGTGTTACTTCCTAATCTATAAAATGCTTAGCTTCAGGCTAATTCCCGTTCACCAGCTTCAAAGGCCTTAACGGCTTCCTCGTGCACAGCATCCTTTGCCTCTTGCACCAATTCTCTAAAGCGGTTTGATGATAACGTCGTATAGTCTCTAGGCCGCGGGATATCTACATCTACTATTTTTTTGGTTTTTGCCGGTCGTGTGGTCATTACAACAACACGATCACCAAGAAAAATAGCCTCCTCAAGGTCGTGAGTGATGAAAAAAATTGTTACCTTGGTTCGGTCATAAACCTCCAGAAGGGATTCGTGCATTATTGATTTTGTGAGCGCGTCCATTGCTCGATAAGGCTCATCAAGTAATAGTACTCTTGGGTCGTTAATTAGCGCCCGGACGATCTCAGCACGACGTGCCATGCCCGAGGAGACTTCCCCTGGGTATTTTTTTGCCATATCCCCAATGCCAGCCTCTGATAACATCGTACCAGCTTTGTCAATGGCTTCCGCTTTACTCATCGCTCCTTGAACAATTGGTCCATAAGCAACATTTTCAGCGAGTGTTTTCCATGGAAATAGTGCGCCGTGTTGGAAAACAACCATTCTATCCGCACCCTGATTTGCAAGGGGCCTATCTGGTCCACACAACATCTCCCCATCGAGATAAATTTCACCCTCGGTGATTGAGTGAAAGCCTGCGATAGCATTAAGTAGTGTCGTTTTGCCGCACCCTGAAGGCCCGACAATCATGCAAACTTCTCCGGCTCCAATTTCCAATGAACAATCATCTACCGCCATAACGTTAACCCCCTCAGGGTCATATATTTTCGTTACGTTGCGGATACTGATCGCGCCCCGATTACTGCTTGCAGAAGTCATGCTATCTTCCTTCAAGAGCGAGTGCGCGAACCCGCCATTGCATTAAACGATTGCCGGCGATCCGAACTAGTGCAGATGAGAGCCAGCCAACAAATCCAAGCGTGAGCATGGCAATAACCATAATTACATAAGTTATATTCATGTAAGCGTCGACGATCAGATACCCTAGGCCAAATTCGCCCGAGACCATCTCCGCTGCAACTAGCGAGAACCATGCTACCCCGATACTTATTTGGAGGCCTGTAAAAATAAATGGTAATGCCCCGGGCACAACTATGTGCATGAAAACATGATGGGGTTTTGACCCAAGACAGTTAGCTGCGCGAAAATATTCTTCATCTATCGAGTCAACACCCAAGAGTGTATTCAGCGTTGTAACGAATAAAGAGGCCAAAGTCGCCAAATAAATGACGGGTGTTTCCAATCCAGAAAACATCAAAATGGCAAGCGGTACCCAAGCTAATATTGGTATTGGTCGCAACGTCTCAAGGATGGGAAAGCTGTAATCGCGAAAAGTCTTTGACCAGCCCATGAATAGCCCTAGAGGAACCCCTACTCCCGTGGCTATTGCAAATGCGATAAGAATTCTCCGACAACTTACGAAAACATGGTCGTAAAACTCTGCGGTGAAGAGCGACATACCCCAATCTGGATCGGGGTTTAAAAATTCAGTGATTACCTCTACTGGCCCCGGCAGCTTATTAAAACGAGGCAATTCCCAACCTTCAACGAATAAGTAATAGGCGCCAATCCACAGGAATATTCCAAACGTCATCAGATAAGGTGTGGGAGATTTCAGTGAGGTCCCCCAATCATAAATAGTCCGCGTAAGGCCAGTGGGTGGTTTTTTTGTTTGAGTTGTCGAGGTTGTATCGGTCATTTAGCACCTAGCATATTGATTAGAGTCTTTGACAAATCAATGAGTTATAAACCGGTTTTTTGGTACGAAAAATGGGTCCCGATCAGTTTTCGGGACCCACATCGTGAACAATACTCTCGTATTACGGCTTGTAATTTGATAGTGGAACGCCGTCGATTTTGCCCAATGGGCTTGAAAGCCCTCGTGATTTGAGAACCTCGCGGGCTACGCCGTCCCAAACTGCTTCCTTACGTAATTGCTTCCGCTTACCAAATTTCTTCTTACCGGCAAGAAAAGCCGCGGAGGCCTTGAGCATAGTCTTGACTTTATCATTAAACACAAAATCAAGCGTCAATTTGTTAGCGCCAGACTCGTCGCGATAAAGAGACGCCCAGAGTACTTTTCGCTCCATGCCTTCCGTCTGATTATCAGCCATTTCTGCGACTGCGTTTGCATTAGCTGGGTTAGCCAAGAAAATTTGCGCGTCTAACTCAGCCTCAAGCCAGCCGCGATGTACGTCCGGGCGTGTTTCAATGAGTTCATTCATCATTACAAGAAAACCAGCATCGCCAGAGTCGTCACCAGCAAAGTCAGCACCAGTGGCTGCTCGACGCGCTATGCCCTTCATTTCAATCTTGGAAGCAGTCGGCTCCCAGATCGCAGCCCCTTGAATTTTTCCTGCTTGAAGATTTTTGGTAATGTTTTCTATGTTCTGATTAAGGTACTTGGACGGCTTGATCCCAGCTTGTTCGAACGCTAGAAGAGCGAATCGATCAGTGCATGCGCCATGCGGGGCTGCAATCAATTTGCCATCCATCCACTTGACCGCATCCATACCTGAATTGAATTTTGGCGCATTGTTTGGTACTAAAAAGATATTGCACTGTTGCTTGGATGTTCCCAACACCGAGATCATCCGTATATCAACTTTCTTCTCGCGCATGGAGGCAACAATGGCGGGCATGTCGCCCATGTAACCAATGTGATTTTTCTCTCCCAGCATTTTACCAACGATCACTGAACCTTGCAGGCCAATCTCAAATTTTGCGGATGAACCTGCGGGAAGATGCTTTTTCCACAGCTGTTTGCCATTGACCACAACTCCGGACCATGACTCTGTATAGTATGGTTGATAACCGATAACAACATTGACGGGTTCGCCTGGTTTGCCAAATCCAACTTCGGACTTTGCCCCGTTTGTCGCACCAAATGCCAGAGCAGCGACCATCGCCACCCCAAAAGTCTTCAAAAATTTATATTTCATTACAGCAACCTCCCAGTTTGGCTGAAAAGAGGCGGGGGGCTGGAAGAAATTCGCCGACCGCCGCAATCTTGATTTTGATATTAACCCGATTGTACAGAAGATGTAACGCTTATCTAATTAAAAGCGTGGCCTTAATCAATCAAACTCCTAACACAATCACTACACCCCGACAAATGTTTTAACAAGGTTATGATTGGGCGCACTGATAGTTGATCAATGCAAATCCAAATTAACTGTTAATTGATAACCGTAACCTATTAAATACTAAAAAACCCTGCTTTTTTGGGCTAGGTAGCCGTGATATCTTCATTGATTGTGTTTGCCGGGACTAAAACTTTATTAACAATCAAAGTCTCCAAACTCAAACTAATGATGCACATCAAGTATGTGTAAAACGAAATGCAGTCTTTAATTTTCCTCCCACGCTAAGGGCCTTTTTTGTTTCAATATTCCCAGTACTACTCGGCTCACGGCTAACTATTTTGAAGACATCTGATATCTAGTTTGAGGCCATCTATCAAATGATAGAAGATTTAAGTTTTACGAATGAAAAAAGGTTAGGAATATTAGGAGGGTGGCAAGAGGTGTTCAACCTCAGCCTACATAAAGATCAATAGCCAATAAAAAATTTCAGTAAACTTGAAAATTAACTTTCAAACTTAGGGCTGAAAAACACATTTAAGTTTGCTGTGAGGAGAAGTCATTCCGATGTCGTCACTATTTAGAGTAAGTCCATGAGCAAATCCTCTTCGCAATTTGTAGACAGCAGAATTTTCTCTGATCCAGAGATTTTTGAAGATGAACTCGAATATATCTTTAAACAGGTGTGGGTTCCCGTCTGTCATGAGTCGGAAGTTGCGCAACCTTATGATTTTCGCACCACCAGTATAGCGCGTGAGAATATTTTAGTGGTAAGAGCGCATGATAATAAAGTGAATGCTTTTTTGAACGTTTGTCCCCATCGGGGCATGCTAATCGAGCGGAGACCTCAGGGTAGTTTTCTCGAGGGACAGCCCTCAGGCAACCCAAAACGTATCACATGCATGTTTCATGCTTGGCAGTTCGATATGCGCGGGAATTGTGTCTACGTTGCGCGGGAAAAAGAAGGATATCAAGATAGATTTTCAAAAAATGATGCTGGGCTCAGACGTTTGCGTTGTGAGGTCAAGTATGGGGGATTTGTCTGGGTCAATTTAAACGATCAACCACAAATTTCGCTGGAAGAATGGGTAGGTGATGCTCTCGAAGATATGAGCGTTTCCATCGAGCACAGTCCACTAGAAGTTTTCCATTACCATAAAGCGGTTCTTGGCAGAAACTACAAAGAAAATCACGATGATTTGATCAAATTTAGGCAAAATATTACCAATAAACTAAAGATAAATGACGGTTTAAGTGAAGGTTCCAGTAATAGCAGATTAAGACACCTAGGCTTTGGGCATGTGATAAGCGGGATGCTCCGAAGACAGCATCAGGGCGAAGAGGTTAGCAGACTATACGGTGAGCTTTTAGATTGGGCTCACACTACTCAATTACCGCTGAGATCTGATAAATTGGACGAGCAGTTGCAACGCATTTCAGCGATGATGAAGTCTGAAATTAAAGAAATTATTAAGGCTAACGCACCGGATCAGGAAAAGGTCCGAGAGAGCGAAACAACGCATAATTTATCGTTCCCAAACATGAAACGAGGGGAATGGTTGATAGTCGACCTTTTTCCTGGCTTTCATTTTACTATTCACGGATCCGCTTTGAGCGTAATGACAGTTACTCCACTGGCACCTGATGAAGTAATGCTCGAAGTCCGTGGGTTAGGTCTAAAAGGGGATACAGAGGGTATTCGGTCCAAGAGGATTAGTGACCACAATGAGGTGTGGAGTCCCCTGAATATTGGTTTGCCAGCTTGGCAGAGAGACAGTGATCTCGAAGAACAAGGGAACGACGAACAGTATTTTCGGCAATATTACAATGAATGGGGGCGTATTATGGATCGTCTGCCATCCAATGTAGACGAGAAATTTCTGGCACCTCCCACCGATGTAGCGACCACTCCTCCGTCCAAAAAAAGAATATTTGAACGTCCCGGTCTTCATGTTGTCGTAATCGGGGCAAGTCATGCAGGAATTAATGTTGCTGATAAGATGCGCAAGAACGGATTTGACGGCAACATAACAATTCTTGACCGTCAAAGCGGAGGACCAATGGAGCGACCCCCGCTTTCAAAAGCTTTTCTTCTAGAGTCAGATCAGAAGTCCAACTCTAACTACCTTTTAAAACAGAAAAAGTGGTATAGAACCAATGACATAAGGCTGAGAACGAAAACTAGTGTAGAAAAAATTAATCTCGAAACCAAAAAGCTCATACTTAACGATGGAGAACAGATCCAATTTGATAAACTTGTTATAGCCAGTGGGGCTGTACCTCGGACGCTTCCGATCGCTGAGGGTATCGGGAATGTTTTCGTTTTAAGGCAGCCGTCCGATGCAATTTCTATTCGTAAGCAAGCTTCGGCTGCGAAAAAAATAATTATTATCGGTGGTGGTTATATTGGTCTTGAGGTTGCCGCCTCTCTTAGGAAAAAGGGCCTTGATATCGATGTTGTGGAAGTCGCTGACAGGATACTTGCAAGGGTTGCAAGTGCTCCTGCGGCGAATTTTTTAGCTGATTTGCACACTAGCCACGGTGTCTCTTTGCTTACTGGTAAAGGAGTGGATGAAATTATTGAGCAAAATGGCGTATTTGCAGGCGTAAAACTATCAGACGGCACAGCGCTATCGGGGGACATGCTCCTGATTGGTATAGGGGTTCTTCCAGATAGTAAATTAGCGTATGAGGCAGGGTTAGATACACTTATGGATGATGGCGGTGCTATTTTGGTTGACGAAAATATGTATACCAGCCATCCGGACGTATTGGCAGTAGGTGATGTTGCTCTGCTCCGTGGGCAAAAAGCAACCGTGGAGTCCGTCCACAATGCTCAGGAAACCTCAGCCGTAGCCGCGGCAACTCTCACAAAAGCAACGCCTCCAATGATCCAAGCCCCCTGGTTTTGGTCAGACCAATACGATACTAAGCTGCAATCTGTTGGTATTGTGCCGGTAGGCGATGAGCGAGTGTATCAAATCTCCCGGCCGGGAAAGCGGGAGGGGGGAATTTCATTCTGGAGTTACCGAGAAAACGATTTAGTTGCGGTTGAGGTTTTTAGTGATCCAGCAACATATATGGAGGCCAAGCAATGTCTTGATACAGGCCGGTCACCAGATCCTAATTTGATTGGTGATTCCTCATTTTCTCCGATTAGTCATTAATGGCGAGCCATGGTATATTACTGAAGCTATATGAGGGGATAAAACCACTAAATCACACCATTCTAGCGTAATTCTGGGCATATTTGGAATGGTGATTTAACTGATTGAACAACACACTCATAGTGAACTTGGCACATAATCCCAAAGATGTTGGAAGTCGAAGAGCGGCAAAGGAATAAGTATGGATTTGGATTTAGAAAAACAAATTGAAAGAACAATTTACAGGGCTGCTTTAGCCCTCGATACTCAGCAATGGAATGATTGGTTTGCGCTTTGTGATGAAAAATTTGAATATGCGATAACCTCCTTTAGCCCTGAGATTAATAAGGACATGATTTATTTTTCAGGTGATAAAAAAGAACTCAAAGGATTGATGGATATGCTTCCAAAGCATAACACCGATCATTCGCCACTCCATCGCCATACCTCTGTGTATACGATTGATGTTGCGAAAAATGGAGAGACGGCGACAGCAGTAAGCTCAGTTATTGTATACCAAAACATGCTGGATGGGCAGAATTCTCATTTAGATTCGGGGGAGAGCCGTCTTTTCGTGATAGGACACTATCATGACAAATTCATTATAAAAGATGGCATGGCTAAATTTGCACATCGTGAGGCCAAACTAGACAATCGTCGCCTAGATAAGGGCTCCCATTGGCCTATCTGAATTTCGAAAAACTTTTGATAACTCGATACTAAATGTCAATTCCATCAGCGAGATGAGGGGCCAGTAAAATGAGCTGGACGAAGGTATGTACAATCGACGAAGTTCCGCAGGGCTCAATAAAACGTATGTGGGCAAGAGTTAACGCGGGGGTTCCACTTTTAATAGTTCATCATAGTTCAGGGTTTACCGCTCTGCCCCCGATTTGTCCCCATTTAGAGGAGCCATTGGAGGAATCTGGGACTATTATTGGCTGCAAATTGACCTGCACTAAACACCTATGGTCGTGGGACCTTGACACAATGGAATTGCAGGATGAAGCGGAATTACCCCTGAAGACCTACGAGACAAAGGTTGATGGTGATACTCTCATGGTATTCGTTGCGGAGGAACTCGAATATAATTTTGATGAGGAAGGCGATATCGATGAGGATGAGTTCTTTAGCGATGAACATGAAGATGACGAATGGTAAAACTATAAAAAACTAATTTTGTCGTGGATTGAGGTATAGCTTAGTTAAGTTTCCAAGATAGGCTCTTGATTGTGAAAAAATCTATGTGCACTTCCGTTCCAGTTTATGCTCTTAGCTCTTGCAAGTCAGTCGTGAAGGGTCCTTTTTAATTATGGGGAGCGGATGAGTAACCCAGTGCTCGCTTATCCCAAGTGTTTACATCAGTGTTTAGAAGGAAAAGAGACCAGAGAATTGTGTGCGGTTCCTGAGTCAATGACGCTATCTGCAGCTACAGGCTATGAGATAACAATTCCGCTCTCATGCCGAGCCATTCAGCTCAGAACGAAACCGTATTATTTAAAATACAGTGTATGGAGTTAAGTGTGTCTTCCGGTTGGCCTGATACATCGATATTTGGATTGAAAAAGTACAGAAGGGCGCGTTTTGAGGCTCATAATGCCCTTTTCTGGATGGCTCGGGGTGTGAATAGTTATCGTGAAAAGGAGGACAATAATAAGCATCTGGAATTGATGTGGGAAACGTCTACCAGCACGCTGAAAACGAGGGTATTTTGCGACAATCTTCAAGTCGGACTTAATTTCTTGGAGCTTGAGATATATTTTTGTGAGGATGGAAAAAAGGTAAAACATAGCTTTTGGTTTGATGAGCGCACACCTGCATACGTAGAGGCCTGGTATTTGGTAGAGTTATTGCACCGTGAAAAGGATCAAAATAAATTCTCTACAGAGCTGCCTTTTCACTCTGATAATTTTTTTCTCGGTGATACTGAAGAGCACAATGCGTCAAGCTTGCAGCCTGAGCTAAGGGCTTTACACAATTGCTTTACCAAAGGTGCAGATATTTTATCTCAAGTGCAGTTGGATGCGGCTGCAGATAGAGAAGCATTGGGCGAAGAGTACTCTCTAAGTGTCCAGCCAGAGACTTTCACGCTTGGTTTTGAGTTGTGTTCACTGACCGACAACGGAACAAAAATTGTAGTTGGATTGAGTGCTGGAGATAATCTCAGACCAGCACCGTTTTTCTTTGTTAGTGCAAACCGAGCTAATCGAGATAAGAAATCTCATGTGCTTGATTTTAAACCAGAAAATCTTTTATTTCTCAACACAATTAATGACAAGCGGATGAACAACAAAGACATTATCGATATTTTATTTCGTCAGGTAAAAAATTTGGCCGGATGAGGTTATCGGTCTGTGTAATTTTCAATCTGATGCAAGGTTGGCGGAGAGGTAAATAATATTTTGTAAAAAATAAATAAATAAAGACTAGGTTCCGCAGTAATATATGTTATATTTGTAATATAGAGCAGCGTGGGTGTATGTCGTTGATATCGCCGCTGATTCTGTTACCTACCTTGTTATGAAACGGAGAACACTATGCCACCAAGAAATCACAAAAACTGGTTAGCAACGCCTGACATAGAGCATATTTCGAGCGAGTGTTACAACAACTACGAGGTTTATCAGCAAGAGTTGGAACATATTTTTTCTAAAGTATGGATTCCAATGTGCCATAAAAGTGAGATGCCAAAGGCAAACGATTTCCGGTCAACTCAAATCGCTCATCGGAATGTTGTCGCGGTAAATCATGAGGGCGAATTTAAGGTCTACCTATGCCCGTTGGTAGATCGTCCGTCTGGTAACGGCATCTCAGTAGAAGGGCTCACGGAATTGCACAGTGGTGTGCAACACGGAGGCATGATTTGGGTGACCTTAGACCCCAATCCAGTTCAAAGTATTGATGAATGGACGGCTGGAGCTTTCGATTGCATCGCAGACGCGATTGATACAGAAGAAATGGAAATATTCCATTACCACAAAGCAATTATTGAGACCAACTACAAGCTGTGGCATGACACAAACAGTGAGTTTTATCATGACTTTATGCACTACCATAATCGCGTAACGGGATTTAACGAGGCCTATTTTGCTCGTAAGAATATTCCTTTTGCAAATGGACACGTAAATGTGAGTAGCTTTACAGTAAACTATGAGGAATACGAGGGTTTTGAGGATCGTGGAGAGTTATCTTTTCCCAATCTTCCCCCAAATCAATGGTACATGGTCGATTTGTTTCCCGGCTTTAACTTTAACCTAAGAGGTAGCGCATACCGCAGTGACTCAGTCACACCCCTTGGCCCAAATAAAGTACTCATCGAGTTTCGTGGCTATGGACTCAAGAAAGATACACCCGAAGAGAGGGCGACCAGAATAGAGCATCACAATTCAATTTGGGGGCCTTTCGGGCGTAATCTTCACGAAGATTTGATTGGTGTTGCCGGGCAAGGCACAACAATGCGCGAAGGGACGGAGGTGCGAAATATTTTGCATGGTCGACATGAAAATTCAACTATTCACGATGAAGTTGGAATGCGGCATTACTACGAAGAGTGGGGTAAGCATCTCGGAGTAACCCCAATGAATCCTTTAGCAATGCTTGAGCAAAATGATACGGTAATCGCAGCAGAGTAATATTTGCTGAATTTGTTATAAAAAGGCTAGTGGCTATCGAGTGTCCTAGCCTTTTTTATTGTTCTAAAGCTAACTACTTTAGAGCGTATTCTGGAAAAAAAGTGAAATAGAGCGGTTTCGATTTTATCGAGATCGAATTCAGTTAGTGCCATACTTAAACCACTCAAATTATCAAATCCCAAATCCGCCCCCTCGTGGCTTTAAAACGGATGTAATGCCTATTTTTTTCAGTAATATAGAGGACGAAGTTAATGCTTGCTGTCACAATGCTGCCATTTTTGATTATTCATTTTTACTGCGCATTGAGATCAAAGGATTAGGAGCCCTCGGCGTTATTTCCACAATCTGCGCACGAAACTTTAATACGATGCCCATCGGCAGTATCCGTTATGCGTTGTTCAGCGATGAGGACGGTTGGCTGATATCGGATCTGACAGTGTGGCGAACTGCAATAGACACAGTCGAGGTTATGTCGGGGCGTGCTGAGGATATAGATTACATCAAACTCAAGTGTTTGGGTAAAAATGTAATTTTACGTGATCTATCAGACGGAACGGCATGTATCGCCCTGCAAGGGCCAGCGACAAATAAAATCATATCCCAGTTTCGTGGTGGTGACGAAGTTTTAAATATCGCTTTTTTCAAATTTGCGGACATAAAATTGCACTCCTTATCGTGCAGGGTTGGTCGCATAGGGTATACTGGGTTGGAGGGTATAGAAATTTTGTGCTCACCGTCCGATGCGGGACAAATCTGGTCGGTGTTGAAGGCGTGCGCCCTCCCCTCCGGTTTTATTGCGGCAGACCGCTTGCGTCTAAGAGCTGGACTACCGTTATTCAGTAAAGAATTCCATCCGCCAGTTGGACCAGCAGACGTTGGATTAAGTCGGATTAGGCCGGGGAGTGTAATTCCTGCACGAGTCAGAAGATTGTGCTTTTCGGCGAACCTGCGTCGGGGGAAAGCTACAGATGATGTCTTGAGGGAGATTGAATGGTCACCTCAAAAACCCTTTCCCCCAAAAGACAGTGAAATTGCAATCACGTCAATTCAACGCAATTCGGAAATAAATAGAGTTGTAGGTATGGGGTACGCAGCGATAGGTGGGTCTATCTCTCAACTTTCGGTTATATCCGGAGAGCTTAGCAACATTAATGTAAATCGTTGCTTTTAAAATAAACCTGTTAACCATGGAGAATCGACTATGGCGCAAGTTCAAGCAATATCAAATGACCACAAGTTAATCGATGGTCGCGCACATGCCGCTCGTATGATTGAGGATCTAAAGTTAGATGTCAGGGACCTCGACTCAAAGGGTTGGCGCCCCCATTTGATATCGGTGACCGTTGGTGAGGTAGATGAAGTGGGTCTTTATGTTCGTAATCAGCGGCTCAACGCAGAGAAAGCTGGGATCGAATTCCAAGAGAGGAACTTTCCTGCGAGCGTAACTGAAGCTGAACTCCTCGCGGCTATCGAGAGCATGAATGTTGACCCGCGTATTACTGGAATAATAATGCAAAGGCCGGTTCCTAATCATATCTCAGTCCATGCTTTGCAGGAGGCCGTGCACCCACTGAAAGACGTGGAAGGTATGCACCCCTCCTCTATAGGAAAGATAGTCTACCAAAACCTTGAGACTGGGCCATGTACTGCCTTGGCAGCGGTGGAGTTGCTGAAAACAACAGGCCTTGAATTAGCGGGCCTTGAGGTGGTTATGGTTGGGCATTCGGAGATTGTTGGTAAGCCGATTGCATTTTTACTAATGGCTGAGGGCGCAACAGTCACAGTCTGTCACCATAGGACCCGCAATCTTGCTGTCCATTCTCGCCAAGCTGATGCAGTTTTTGTTGCCGCTGGGAAGCCCAACCTAATTACTCAAGAAATGATAAAACCCGGCGCGGTTGTTATCGATATTGGTATCAATCAGGTTGATCAACCTGAGGGCAAGTCAAAAGTTGTTGGTGATGTGGATTTTGCATCATGTGCCGATGTAGCAGGATGGATTACGCCGGTGCCCGGAGGTGTCGGGCCAGTGACGGTAGCTGTGCTTATGCGGAATGCAGTTATTGCTACGCAGCGGCAAAAAACACATTACGAGGTATTGCTCGCACGCTCAACAAAGGCTTTACAATAGACAATGCTGAGACGCGTGATGCCTTGGAGGCTATGAAAATGTCTGATTTGGAAAGAAAATCTGATAAAAATGAAGGTTCCTCTATTGATGTAAACGAGCGGTTTAGAGATTTGTTTAAACGGTGCCAGAAAAGGTTGCGTGACGGCTCCATGACTAATGTTATTACAGTGAATGTGTGTAGCGAGAACCAAGGTGGTTTTGAGAGCTACTTGAAAATCCGCGATTTTGACATGACTATCGATCAGCCATTTGGGTTTGAAGGGGGTAACAAAGGTCCAAAACCTAGTGAGGTCCTGTTAGCGTCTCTCGCGGCGTGTCAGGAAGTAACATGGCGGCTCTACGCTGCAGCTAATGGTATCAAATTGGATGGTATTCGGGTGGAGTTGACTGGTACACAAGATTTACGGGGTTTTTTGGACGTCGCAAAACATGTACCAGCTGGTTTTGAGGAAATTGCCGGTACAGTTTATTTGGAGAGTCCGGCCAGTGAGGAGGATATATGCCGATTGCAGGAGGTTGTTGATGCTCATTGCCCTGTGCTGGATGACTTACGCCGGCCTGTTTCGGTGTCATTGAACGTACAAAGGGGTAGCTCTTCTTCTAAAGGGTGATGGTGTTAGAGAAGGATACGCGCTGGTGCTCGCTCCCAATAAGTTTGCAAAATCCATTCCTCTTTGAAGAAATAACATCGACCTATAAACTAAGTTAAAAAAATAGATCACACCCAACATTATATTGAATAATCATAACAATGCATATGACAAATAATATTTTTAGCAAATAATTATTCTTGGTTAAATTATTGGTCGTATCTTAAACCCAATGAAAAAATAAACTTTAGCTCGGTTGTCCCCCCACCCTACCCTCTTTCACTTTACTCTATTCCCTGCTCTACAGCTTACATCAGGTTGGCATGCGTGGTTTTAAATTATTTACGGCCCTGATCTAGTAACCTTATTACTGCTCCGCTGCAAATAGACACACTTAGACCTTAATCGGCATTGCAACAAGTACCCTAGAATGTTTATGCTCTCTGGAGTATATTAGTATGTTGTCTGAGGAGTCCAAGCATGCGCCAGCGAGCTATTATCGAGCGCGCTCATGAAGTCCTTCCCGCGGGGACCTTTGGTAATTTTGCGGCTAATATCATGATCCGCAAGGGTAAAGAAGCGCATGTTTGGGACGAAGATGGAAACGAATACATTGATTATTTGCTGGGGTCAGGACCTATGTTAGTTGGTCACGGTCATCCAGAGGTCGTTGAGGCTGTCAGTGAGCAACTAGCCAAGGGCACTACTTTTTTTGCGAACAATTCCCGCGGCGTCCAATTGGCCGAGGATATATGTGACGCGTTAGAATGTGCTGAACAGGTTCGGTTCGTCTCAACGGGGAGCGAGGCTGACATGTACGCCATGCGGCTCGCGCGTGCCGTGACTGGCCGTGATAAGATCATGAAATTTGAGGGTGGTTACCATGGTATGTCGGCGGAAGGTCAAATGAGCTTGGCTCCGGAAAAAAAATCGAATTTTCCCGTTGCTGTCCCGGACTCAGCCGGAATACCACAAAGTCTCCGAGATGAAATGCTTGTTGCGCCTTACAACGATGTTGCGTTTGCGCGGTCTCTAATCAGCGAGCATGCAAGTCAAATTGCTGGTGTTATAGTAGAGCCGTTACAACGCGTTATACCGCCTGCTCCAGGGTTTTTAGCGGCAATACGTGAGGAATGCGATAAAAATGGTATTATCTTGATTTTTGACGAGGTCGTCACTGGTTTTCGATTCGCCTACGGTGGAGCCCAGGAACTCTATGGTGTGACGCCGGATGTGTGCACATTGGGTAAAGTTATTGGTGGCGGATTTCCGCTTGCTGCTATTGCTGGCAAGGCTGATATTATGGATCACTTCGATAAAGAAAAGGTTGGCCCTGATAGCTTTTTAATGCAAGTCGGTACTTTGAGTGGTAATCCTGTTGCGGCGGTTGCAGGAATCAAGACATTGGAAATACTCCGCCGTCCCGGTCAGTACGAAAAACTCCTCGGTTACGGTGAGACACTTATAAATGGAATAGGCAAGAGGCTCAGAGCTAAAGGCCACGCGGTAAAGGTCAGTGGCCATCCATCTATGTTCGATGTGATTTTTACTGATCATGATATCTGCAATTACCGGGATGTACTGAAAGGTGATCGAGAGAAAGCTCTAGTTTTCAATAGAGTGCTCCTTGAGAACGGTATTTTTCGCTCGCCGAGTAAATTTTATATTTCCCTAGCTTTGACAGATGAAGATATTGCGCAAACATTGGCGGCTGTTGAGATGGCTGCGATGGTACTTTAAGCAGCTATTAATTAAATTTGATTGAACATGAGCAAAAAGTACATAACTACATCATGTGTGAATTATAGAGCAATGATGGAATAAAATACCATATGTCGAGAGCCAGCTTACAGAAGATTAGATCTACAAACGAAGCCACGTGGATAGGTTCAATTTGCAAAGGTTATGCTTTTTAGCTGCAAGAAAAAAACGGAATATGACTGCTTATGGTCTAGAGAAACAACATCGCCAAACTGGTTTTTAGGGGTAAAGTTGGACTTTGGTGGTTGGATGGATTCTTGAAGTTAATAAAAAGACCAACCTAAATAAAGTGCCGTTACCCCCTCATGGCATTAAAATCAATTGTTTGATCTAGCTCTTTGGACTCAGTGGTGAAGAAACTATTCATGTCTCCTAATTGATCGATTATTGCATCTGGACTCTCGGCTTTCCACCAGCATACCATCTCCATACCAATGCCACCATCATGCCATGTCATCTGGCAAATAGCTCGTTCGCCGGTCATAGACGAGGCGATCTCACCTTCTGACATCGAGCCGATTGCTTCAAAGCAGTCAGCTTTTAATTTTTCCGAAAAAAACGAGTGCGTGGCGATGTAGTTTTTCATTTTTTCTCCTCAGGGCGTTGTAAGTCCCAAAAACATTTTCATAATGGACGATTTATATTTATTTACCAATAATTTATAGTCGAAAATAACAGTATGATTGACGACTTCATCTACACCATTAAAGCCAACAATCTAAGTATGCACAAATAAAAGGCAAGAAACCAATACTGTGCAAAGAAATATCATATGAGTCTGGCCCCAACACGCAAGTAAAAACTCAAATAGATATTTGTAAGAAGTTCGACGGGGCGAGTTCTAGGGATCAAGGGTAAGTCGGGTAATGATAAAAAATCTGGCTGGTAAAAAATTTTATGGAGAGGAGAGCGGAATAACGCCTTGGGGCAGCGGGGTGCACGGTATTTGGGGGCTAAACATGCATTTACGAATACTTTAGACACTTATTGTGAACCCACTATTAATTGGAAGACCTGTTAATCATAATCTCTTAATTACTGTGAGTATGAAACGCGGTATAGCGTTGAAGAGTATTTCACGAATTAAGTTGCGAAAGATTTACCGCCATCGACATGTATGACTGTTCCTGTAATGTAAGAAGCCCGAGGTGAGGCGAGAAATGCAACCAGATCGGCCAGTTCTTCTGGCTCTCCAAAGCGACCCATTGGGATAAATTGTTCAATGTATCTTTTTTTTTCTTGAGGATCGCGGTGCATCCGTTTCCGTACTTGTTCACTATTAATTCTTCCGGGAGATATGGAATTCACCGTAATTCCGTCAGGGGCGAGATCTCTCGATAACCCCTTAGCCCATGCATGAACAGCAGCGCAAGCAGTCAGCGCAGCATTTGCACCCGGGGGCTCGATGCTCCCAGTAATATTGATAACTCGTCCCCATTTATTGCACCGCATGTCAGGCAGGAAACAATTGGTTAACCTTCGTACTGCTGTAAATTTTAAATCAAAGCCAGAGCTCCAATCCGTATCGGGGGCAATTGGATCGGCTTGGCTCGACTGCCCCGCATTATTTACGAGAATATCGATAGAACCTAGAGCGTCATTAACATCCCTTTTTACTTGGGCGGGAGTAGTTGTCTCCGTTAAATCCGCACTTACGACAGTCGGACGACTACCAGTTTCAAATTGAATTTCATCAGCCACGGTTTCCAAGAGCTTTTGCCGTCTGGCTAAAATTGCAAGCTTGGCCCCCTCTTTCGCCAAAACTTGGGCTATCGCGAGGCCAATACCGGCGCTTGCCCCGGTGACAAGACATGTTTTGCCGTCAAGGTTAAGATTCATGATATTAATAATTAATTGCTGTCCCGGATCCTCCATCAACCGCGATGGATTGACCGGTCACGCTATTAGCCATCGGTGAGCAAAAAAATAAAACGCTGTTTGCAATATCATCAGGTAGAATTAGTCGTCCGATGGGAATCTCAGATATCGTTTCGGCCTCTATTTCCTCGTAGGTTACACCTGCGTCTAATGCCCGCCTCTCAAAAAGAGCTCTCATTCGGTCGGTGATTGTCATTCCCGGGTGGATGCAGTTAACTGTAATGTTGGATGGAGCGAGGTGATTAGCTAGAGATTTTGTAAAATTTGTGACCCCGGCATTTACCACCCCGTTTGTTGGTCGCAAGGTTGCAACAATCCTTGCAGTCATACCTGCAATGTTGATTATCCGTCCACCACCAACTGCTGTCATATGGGGTATTACCTCGCGGCTACATCGGATATAGGACATAAGTTTTACGTCGATATGCTGCTGCCAATCTTCATCTGTTTGTTCATCAAACGGAGCACCGACGGAATGTACAGCATTATTTACGAGTATATCGAGCTGAGTGGCTGCTTCAACTGCCTGAGATAGTAACTTTTTTATATTATTATAATCTCTGATGTCGGCTACTATAGGATATGCCTCTTGACCTAAGTCACGTATTTCTTCAGCGGTTTCGGTGAGAGTTTGTTCTGTTCGTCCACAAATAACCAGGTTTGCGCCATTGCGGGCCAAAGCCAGTGCAATGGCTTTACCTATTCCTCGTCCCCCTCCAGTAACTAATGCTACTTTGTTGTTTAAATCGAATTTCATGTTCAAATTTTCTCCTAAAAAAATAATTAAAGAAACAAATATTCAATTCCGGGATACCTCTATCGCTCCCTCTAAGATGGTTGGAATTGAATTTGCGTGATAGTTTGGTCCTCCATGTAATCTATATCCAATTCAGGCCAGTAATTCTTGGGAATATGAACCTTGCCGTCGGAGAACTTAATGGGATTTTTAAACAGGCTTTGGTTGATTTTTAGAAAGCCATTAAACTCACCGGCAGTTTGGATAAATCGACTTGCCACGCATGCTTCCATCCAGCAAGCGATGTCTCCACCGAGCCCGTCCCCCAAAACAGCTTGCATTCCATGCTCC
Organism: Magnetovibrio sp.; assembly: GCA_002690705.1. GTDB lineage: Bacteria > Pseudomonadota > Alphaproteobacteria > Rhodospirillales > Casp-alpha2 > TMED8. The sequence continues at coordinate 86,921 of NZFO01000006.1, forward strand.
TGAACTCGGCTCAGTCCGCTCTCGAGGCGCGCAAGACTTCCAAATCGCTTCAATTTAAGTTTACAAAAAGAAACGTTTTTAATTAGGGCTGCTCTATCAATATCGGGAAATGAGCAAATTGGCTCGTCCAGCATTACTGGTACAGAAGAGAGCTTAGCTACCTCCGCATTTGCATCCCAATCTTCCGCGTTGCATGGCTGTTCGAATAATTCTATCTGCTCTGAGTTGAGCCCTTTAATAAATTTTATAGCGTCATTTACCGAATAAGCGCGATTAGCATCCAAACGAAGGGTCGCGCGACCCGAGAGACTGTTTTGAATGGCTGCAACTCGACTTAGATCTTGATCAACATCTTTGCCAACTTTTATTTTAAACGTCCGGAATCCCTCGTTTAAACGCATTTCAATTTCTCTCCCTATCGAGCAAGAATTCGTGGCGTTAAACGGCGTTAAAATTGGAAATGAGAAGGCCTCAGTTGTTTTTAGCGTTTGATAGGAACGTGCCATTTCAATAGCCGACGTAAGCGAGGTCTTTGCAACTGGTAAATTTCCAGAAGCTTGAAGAATTAAAGAAATGGCAGCGTCTAATTCTTCACCAATCAATCTTCTTGATATTGTATTTACAAACTCCCAACCGGCATCTCGTGTTTCTGAGCTTGAGCCGGGGGAAATATGACCTTCACCCCAACCCACACCCCCATTCGATAACGCTAGCTCAACGATAATTGGTTCAAATGTATTAAATGTTCGGTAAGATAAAATGTAAGGGCTTGTAAGCGGTAATTTCACCCTCCGAATAGTAAGTTTTTCAATCGTTGTCGTCTTCATATCACGCGTTTTCCTTGTTTGTGAACTGGGTCGATATCAATTCTTATCCTTATGCTATAAATTGATTTGTATTTTATATTGGTATTATGAAGTAATCCTTATGTCAGTGAGTTCGTAGTCGGCAGCTCCCTTTATGATACTATTACATTGTTAAATAAACGGTCGAAACGCCAATTCCAAACATACGAATAGTGGGATTTTATTGAATAAAAGATTATAAAAAAATCATCTTAGATTAGAGCACAAGCGCAATAACCGGGAGCCATGCAAAAATTAGATTGTGGTATGCACAATAAATTTTGACACAATGGAAAAAAAACGAGAGCCTTATATCCAAGATGCATTATCTGGCCTCCAGGGTGAAGCGCTCATTGTCTGTACAATCATCCATTGGATTTCTTGCTGGTGCGTTAGGATCGAGATAATGTGGTTTAATTAGTTAACTAGGGAGATTTTATATGTTTACTTTAAGCCTCAAAAAGGTGGCTGGATTTCTATCCGCGTTAGGACTTGTAGCCGCTATTACGGGTGAGGTGGCTGCGGCACCCAAAAAGCCTGGCAGTTATCCCTCGCGGCCGATAACAATTATTATGTGTTACGGAAAGGCGGGCGGCTCAGCTCAGGCTATAATGGCCATGAAGGGGCCTATGTCCAAAATAATGGGTACAAAAGTCAATATGGTCAGTAAACCGGGTGGCGGCGGTACTAATTGCCTCCCTGACTACCAGCAAACGCCAGCCGACGGATATACTCTTCTAATGCACACCGATGGTCTAATTACAAAATATGTCGGAGGTGTTCATAACATTCATCCTACTAAAGACCTGATACCTCTTGTAATTATGAACGTTGCTCCAACCGGAATGTACATTAAAGGCGATGATAAACGCTTCATGACTGGTGGAAAACCTGACTGGGATAAAGTAGTAAATTATGCCAAGCAGGGAAAAGGGAAGTTAAGTGTGTCCAATCTCAATTCTGAGATGGAATTAATAACACAGATCATGGTTGAAAAACACTTCGGGTATGAGAGCAAACAAGTTCTTTTCGCAAAACCGGCTCAGCGTTATGGCTCAGTTATCGGGGGTAAATTAGATGTTTTAGTTGAACAACCTGGTGACGTTTCCAAGCATGTTGCAGCTGGAACACTGGCCCCGGTTCTATCAATTTGGCCGGAGCGTTTTAAGGTGGCTCCAGATGCAAAGTCTACTCATGCGGACTATGGTATGAAGTGGGATCCTCTTTTACGCGTTCGCGGTTTTTTCATTAAAAGAGAAACACCAGCTGAAATTGTGTCGTATTTGCAGGAAGTAATGGCAGAAGCCTATAGAATGGAGGAGCATCAGGCTTTTCTCAAACGGAAAAGCCTCGATATCGTGGACTCATTTAGGAGTGCAGAGGACGCTAAAAAGATATTTGACTCTTCAATTACGGAGTATGCAAAGATTTACAAAGAGATGGGGCGAAAAGTCCGACCGGGCCTTTAAGGCTTGTTTACATTCTGCTATCAGCAGAGCAGCGTAATTTGACTTGGGTGCCTTAGGGGACCCAAGTCATTATCTGAGGAACAGCAATCATGGCCAACAATTTTAAAGCTGTTTTGGCGCCCGTGCTTTGGGTTGTTTTTGGAATAGTCGGACTACTAATTACTCTAGATTACATGGGTCCACTTCCGACATTTGAGTTGGGCGCGGCTTTCTGGCCCCAAGTGATTCTCGTGGGCATTATCCTGGTGTCGTTTATTCAGATCCTTTCTATCTTTTTCTCCCGCAGCACAACCAATCAAATAACTTCTGATCCATTGCTTAATGGGGAGGCGCAAAGCCTCAAAGAGGCGGATGAAGCGGTATTTCTCAATGTAAATGTGCGAACGTTGGCCATTTTTTTATTACCTCTTGTTTACGTGTACGGTATGCACCAGTTTGGTTTTTTTCTTGTCACACCAGTCTTTTTGCCCTTGTATATGTATGTGATGGGCGTACGGGAGGTGAAAAAAATATTTTTTGTTTCTCTTGGCTTTTACGGAATGATCATATTTTTATTTGTACACTTGGTCTTTACGCCCTTACCGCAGGGTGCTGGTGCTTTTCACTCTTTAAATGGCCAATTTCTCTCTTTTTTTCAGTGATTTGTGTGATTTATCGACATGAATGATTTCTTTACTGGAACTACCTTACTTTTTACAGATCCTATCGGGATAGCTGTATTTATCGGTGGATTAGTGGGAGGCTTAGTTTTTGGAGCCATTCCCGGCCTAAGTTTGTTAACTTTAGCGGCAGTGTTATTGCCATTTAGTGCTTGGCTTTCACCTGAGCACGCTATCATGTTGTACGGAGTGATATACGTGTCCGGTGTATATGGCGGTGCCATAACTGCAATACTATTTAACATTCCGGGTTCCGTTGAAAATGCGCCAACAGCTTTTGATGGTTATCCGATGACTAGAAATGGTCAAGCTGGAAAAGCGATTGGGTTCGCAGTGACATGTTCGGCAATTGGTGGAACGATCTCAGCTATCCTGATGATGATGGCGACTGCTCCAATAGCTAACTTCGCCATAAGCACGTTTGGGCCTATTGAGGTATTTTCTGTTATTTTCTTTGGTTTGACTGTTGTTGCGGGGGTCGGAACAGGTTCCTTATCTAAAGGCTGGCTCTCATTGTTATTTGGTTTATTTTTAGGAACTATCGGTCAGGACCCCGTTGGAGCCACCCCGAGGTTTACATTTGGAACTTTGTATTTAAGTGGCGGAATTGGCTTTGTGCCCTTAATTCTGGGTTTTTTTGCGGTGGCAGAGGTCTTTATTCAAGGACAACGAGTTGCATCAGGGACCCATTCTTCATCCAAAGTTTCTGTCGCATACCCATCATTTTTAGAATTTTGGGGAATGAAACTCGCTGTGGTGCGTTCAGCTATTATTGGGTGGTTTTGTGGACTTTTACCCGGAGTAGGAGCAACTTTGGCCGCTTTCATCTCATATAATGAAGCTGTGAGATGGTCAAAAAATCCCGAGAGGTTCGGTAAGGGAGAGCCGGAAGGAGTGGTCGCGGCCGAGACTGCTAACAATGCAGCGACGGGTGCTGCAATGATACCGTTGCTTGCGTTAGGACTTCCGGGGGGCGCGCTTACTGCGATAATGATCGGTGTTTTTAACATGCACGACATGGAAATTGGGCCATTAATTATGATTGAAGCCCGTGATTTAGTTTGGGTATTGTTTGCTTCAATATTTTGGGCGAGCCTAGCCATTTTATTTCTTGGTGTAATTGAGGCCAAAGGTATCGTTCATTTGCTCCGCATACCGTTTCCTATACTCGCACCTTGCATCCTTATCTTCGCTACAATTGGTACGTATGCATTGCGGGCAAGCATCGTTGATATTTACGTAATGTTTGGTGCGGGGGTTTTAGGGTTTTTCATGCGTAAAACCAATTACTCTATTCCAGCTGTTGTAATGGGTGTGATATTGGGACAGATCGGTGAAAATGTGTTTTCTCAGGCCATGGTGATGGTTGATTATAGCGTAATCGGGTTGTTCGATACTTGGGTGTCTAGTTCGTGCTTGGTGGGTGGTGTGCTTACGATCGTTTATCTGCTATACCGTCAGGCTATTATTCTGGTGGCACAGCGAGGTAAATAATAGTTAACCGCCCTTTACAAACTATGCTTAAATTTTTTTATCCGTGATAAAAAGGTAAACCGTCATCACGAATCCACATTCGAACGAGGTGGCGTTGACGCTCAGGTTCAGGCCAGTCAGTGTATCCCGTTCTACGATGACCAACGCGTCTGTTGTTCAAGATCTGAACCTGTCCAATCTCAAATTCTAGGTTTTTCCCAATACCAGGTTGCTCGCACACATCCTTGATTGCTTCAAGGGCTTGATGGGTTCTATCGTCCATTTTGTCATCAATCATTGCGTAGCCTCTGTAGATAACGTTTGGAGAATAATTAGCACGTATCGTCTCCCCATCTTTCTCAAAAATAGGTTTGCAAATGGTTCGAGCTTCACCCGGGGCATGCTCCATTTGTCTATCGAAATAGAATGGTTCGTATAACCTTTCGAGTGTTTCTGGATATTTTTTCCGGAGAAGATTATGAACTGTTTCAAAGCTAATTATGCCGCTTTTCCCCCCTTCTTTAGCGGTTTGCAAGCATAAAAGGCTCACAAAACTCGGAGGTAAATTAAAGGCATTGTCCACGTGATATCCCTGATCACCATTTGTTTTTGATGAACGTACGTTTGAGCCTGCAGCATCTTTGCCACCCTCATCTTTAACGTCATAAACAAGGGTCCCGTCCCACTTTTGCGCAACAGGCTGCCCTACCATTGACATAAGCAGCCAATAGAGTTTCTTGGAAATATCTTCATTGAGGCCGTCTACTGGAAGCCGATCAATAATAGCAAGCCCAATTCCTGTCTCTATTTGGTCTCGAATTTTTCCCATAAATGCGCGACATGCAGTCATTTCAAAGTAGTTATGACTAAGTGCTACAGCAGGAAGAGGATTAGCTCTGAGACTCTCAGCGATATATTTCAATTCTGTAAGGCAATCCTCATCGAGGTAAACCAAGCCACCATCATTTAATACTGTATCTGATGTCCAAGCCATTGGCCCCATAATTTTTTCATCGTATACTTGTGTCATGATATGCCCTTCAAAACCGATTGCCCGGAATGTTTAGATTTTATTGCTTGAGTAACAAGGTTTAAAGTAAAAAATACATTTGAGGTAATGCATGACCATATTCAGAAAGGACACGCGCAAGTGTGGTCTCAATCGTGTAAATTGGTATGGTTTTTCTCTTGGGTTTATGTAATGGGATGTGGGTTTCGTTCTAACATTAAGCGAGGGCAACAGTGGCAATAATTGACGTTAAGACAGAGATAACCGGAAATGTGTGGAAAATTGTTGTCGAAGCCGGTGACAATATTGAGGAAGATCAGCCGATCATGATCCTTGAATCTATGAAGATGGAAATACCGGTTTCCTCGCCTGAGTCAGGCGTTGTTCTTGAAATATTAGTTGAACCTGATCAGACTATCCTTGAGGGCAGTGTGGTCGCGCGGGTTGAGAGCCTAGCTTAACAACTGGCGTTTGTAATAAGTTTAAGTTTAAGTTTAAGTTTAAGTTTAAGTTTAAGTTTAAGTTTAAGTTTAAGTGTTATACTTGGATAACTTATTCTCCAGCTTTGAGACGGCTGATAATGCAAAAGCTAATTCTGGAATTTCATCATAAACAGGAACATTCACTTGGCGCGCGCGTTCTCTGTACTTGCGTCTTGCATCGTCTAACTCAGGTGACCCATCAGTTCTGAGAGCTAAACAAAAGTGAGCCATTTCGGAGCGACCAATTTGGGCCTGTTCGATAATTTTTAACAAATTATCTATCGGGTCGATCTCTCCACGCCCCACAAACGATGCTAAATTCAAATGCATTGCGATAGCGTCAACTTTATTGGAGCCGTAGATAATATTTAAAATTTCGCCGGCTACCCAACCATTCCTCTCCTGGAGAGTTCTGACTGGAGTATCAACTGGGTTCTCAATGCCTGTCCCCGGCGGAAGTTTAAGTGCTTCTAATTTGGCAAGGGTTTTATTATTGAAAGGCGAAACAATTAGACCATGGTGTGCGAATGTATCTGCGCCCAGGACACTTGATCCGCCGCCATTTCCAAACAAGACTATATTTTGTGTTGGTTTTTTTGGGCGTAACTCAAAATTTTGTAAAGCAAGCAGAACATCAATGAACGCATTAATTGTAGTGACAACTACAGAACTAGTCTGTTTTTCAATTGCTTGCCATGAATCTTTGGTTGTCGTTAATGCTCCAGTATGGGATGCCGCTGCACGCTTTCCTTGGTTAGATTGTCCTCCCACAAGTATAACTACAGGCTTTGTGGCACTCGGAGAGCGCAATAAGTTAACAAACCTTGGGCCATCTTTAACATCTTCCAAGTAGAGCCCTATCGCTTTGGTTCTGGGGTCCGCAAAATAAAATTCCATTAGTTCGCTGGGTGTAACATCCGCGCTATTCCCAATTGTAACCAGTCCGCTGAAGCGCAGACCTCGCCATTGTCCCCGCTTTATTATATCGGTTGAGAGGCCACCCGATTGCGAAATAACGCCAATCACACCTGTTTCTTTGGGTGCATCAACTGGAAAAGTCAGGCCGCCTCTTGGTGAATATGTACCAAGGCAGTTTGGCCCGAGCACACGAACTCCAGCACGCTGTGCTTTCTGTACTAATTCAATCTGTGAATTGACACCTTCCCGTACCTCGGCAAACCCAGCGGAGATAACCTGCGCAAATCGAAGATGGCCTCCCGATTTTGCTAAAATATCGGGAATAAGGTCTGATTTGATTGCAATGTAGGCGTAATCAACCACTTCTGGAGTTGAGTTTAGATCCGCGTATGTTTGATAGCCCTCAATTTCGTTAACCGCAGGGTGTATTGGATAAATTCGCCCCGGGTATCCAAAATCTCTCAATCTCTGGATGAATGTGTTAGCGATTGTTTTTGTCTTTGAGGACGCGCCCAGAACGGCAACAGAATCTGGTTGAAATAAAGGCTTAAAATCAGACAATACTGAATCCGGTGAGTTTTGTTGCGAAGTCGATAACGGTTTGTCTTCAACATTGGAAATGATAAATCTTGCATCCACTGCTATCGCAGCATTTTTTGATACAATAATGGGATTAATATCAATCTCTGAGAATAATTCAGCGTTTTTGAAAAATAGGCCTTCGGCTCCCCCAAAACGAAGCATTACATCAATTAGTGCTCGTGGGTTAATCGGAGGGGCTCCTCTTACCCCGTCGAAAATTTTACTAAATTTTATTTCGGATAGCATCTCTTTGGCATCAAATTCAGTTATTGGGCAGCTACGAAGTGAGGTATCTTTAAGTAGTTCAATCAAAATACCACCAATTCCAACTAACATCATGGGTCCAAAGCAGGGATCATTTATTCCACCAATTGCAAATTCGTGCCCTTGAGGAGCCATTTCTTCAATTAACCATCCATCAACTCTAGCTTTTTTAATTATTGACTGCGAAGACATTAGTTTAATGGTGTTCGATACAGATTTATAATCATTGATGTTTATTGCGACTCCGCCAGCATCAGATTTATGGATTATATCCTGTGATATGACCTTTACTGCGAACGGGCCTGACATACTCTTGGCGAGGGTTTCGGCTTGTTGAATCGTTGATGCAACCGCAGATTTTGGGATGTGAATTCCAGCGGACGCAACGATAAGCTTTCCATCCGGCTCGCTTAGAGAATGTCGACCGGTGGCTCGAGCCTTTGCAACTATTGTATCTATGGTCATCTAAAATACCGCTAATAGCTCGTCGGCCACGTGCGCATAAGATGCTGTCCGATACCGTTAGTTCGACGTCGCCGTTGTATATCCAACATTCTGATTAGAAAAGTACGGGTCTCCTGTGGTTTTATAACATCGTGTGCAGAAAATATTCGCGCCATGTCCCACACTTCTAAATCTTTTTGAATATCAGACAATGCCTCGTCAAAGCCTTCGTCTCCCGGCCGTTTGCTATGAACAATATCTGTTGCAAATACGGGGTCCATAAAGCTCACTTCTGCCATTGGCCAAGCAACCATAGCATCGTTATGTGCCCCCCCACCCATTGCCACATATGCTCTACCATATGCTTTTCGGACTAGAACGGTTATTGAAGGAACAGTGGTAAGGCATGTTGCATTCATAAAATTCATTATCCAACCCGGAGCTCCGCGTTTTTCTGCCTCGGTCCCCACAACGAAACCTGGCGTATCCATCAAACGAATAATAGGAACATTAAAACTATCGCACATTACCGTGAAATCTATAGCTTTCTTGCAGGCATCAGCCGACAGGGCACCTCCCCCCACGATCGGATTATTTGCAATAATTCCAACTGTTTTCCCTTTTAATCTTGCAAGACCAACTACCAACGATTTACCAAATCGTTGTTTCAATTCCAAAAAACTCTCGTTATCAAAAATAATATTGATAATCGCTTTCATGTTATAGACTTGAGTACGTTTCTCGGGAAGAATTTCAAGAAGTTGTTCCTGATTTTGATTAGAACCCTCCGGTACGGTGATTTCGGGCGATAATTCCCCGTTGTGGCTCGGCATGTATGAAAGAAAGTGCCGTAGTGCTTCCATAGCATCTTGATCAGTGTTGACAAATTGATCTATTAACCCGGTCTGCTCTGCATGAAGACGCCAGCCACCCAATTCTTCAAGATTTACCTCTTCCCCTATAGCCATGGAGACAAGGCGTGGGCTGGATACTGACATAATAGCACCTTTTTTCATGACAGCAAAATCCGAGATGCAACAAAGCCACGCGGAGGAGCCGAATGACGAATTTAATGCTGCGGCGGCCCATGGAGTTTCTCGGGTGCGCGTAAATTGTGTAACATCGTTTCCCAGCAGTTGTCCCATCCCCTTTGATCCCATTGCATCTGGGAGCCGCGCTCCGGTCGACTCCCCTACATGAATAAATGGAATGCCGCGCTCTGTGCACGTTTTTCGGATGTAACCCATCTTTTTTGAATTTGTGGCACTAGTAGATGCACCTTTGGTTGTGAAATCGTTAATTGCCACACCAACGTCGCGTCCATTTATTTGTCCAAATCCAACAATTTTTCCGTCTCGTGGGGTTTTGTCTACGTCTTTGTCAAAAACACCAGAGGCACCGAGTAATCCAAGTTCCATAAAGCTATCTTGATCTACTAAAAGTGTGAGTCGCTCCTCTGCGTTGAGGTCGCCGCTTTCTCTTCTTTTAAAGAGTTTTTTCTCTCCACCCATTTGGCTTGCGGCTAATCGGCGTTTATTTAGCTCCGCAATTATTTTTTCGTGGGCCATAGATGCTCCTATATAGTATTGAACGAAATAGTATGCCGCAAAAAAATCATTATCTTTATTTACTAATTCGGTGGCTCATGGGAACTTTATCCAAATGCTCACATTTTTTATTCCCTTTGAAATTCCGTTACTGCGTAGCACGCGTTTTTTTCAAGGGTTCACCGGCCGCTGCCCTGCCAGCAATCCTTCCGCTAACAAAACATTCCGTCAGGTTTCCGCCCGAGAGATACATGCTGCCCCATATGCTACCTAGCTCGCCGGCCGTGTATAATTTTGGTATGGGTTCGTCGTAAGAATTGAGGACACGACGTTTTTCGTCGTGTACAGGGCCACCTTGGGTATTTGAGACGCACGGCCATACCTGTGCCATATAGAAGGGAGGCTTTTGTATTGGCATCATACTTTTTGAGGGGCGACCAAGATCGTCTTTCCCATCAATACAGGCTTTGTTCCATATTTCTATTGAGTTTTTTAACTTTGATAATGGACAGCCGATAAATCTTGCTAACTCTTCTATGTTCTTTGCCCGTTTTAGTAATCCGTTTTTCACTTCCTTAAGATTGTCCTTACTCCACTTATAATTTTTGTATGATCCGTCATTAAACATTGTTTTACCTAGGGGATACAAAGTACGTCCCTCATCATCGAGCACTAAATAGCATGGAACATAAGATTGTTTGCCCATTTCTGAGGGGTTTACATTATCTAAAGCACGGTGACCTGTGTCTTGCATATATGGGTCGTATTCATTCATAAATCGCCTTCCGTTGCCATCCAGAAGAATCCAACTCATTTTTGCCTGAGTTTCTCGAACGCCGGGGACCCAGTCGGGAAGCCGTTTGGTGCGGATTGCAAATGGTAAATCTGGGTGTCGGAAAGCGTAAGTTCCATGAAAGTGCCACATATGCCACAAATTTGCGCCAAGATCGGTCGCCATTCGAATTCCGTCTCCGGTGTTTCCAACAAATGCGGCGGTATATACAGGATTTATTTGCCAGTATTGCCTCTGCATTTCGGGGGCGTGCTCAAAGCCTCCACACGCAAGGATTACAGCTCGTCGTGCTCCAAAGGCCCGGGGGCCGCTTCCCGCGTCAAGCCAAACTCCAGCTACCTCACCAAATTCATTGGTAATCATGCGCTTTGCTGATACGCCTAGTCGGGTTTCGATACCGCGACTTGCGATGTTATCTTGCAAGATTTTAAAAAGGAGTGGTCCTCCGCCTAATGAGGTGGCGTAGGGATATTCTTGTTCTGGATTGAAGTCTGGGATCGAGTCGATCTCAAGAAAATACATTTTGTCGTAGCCAGGGAATGTGTAATTCCCTGGCCTTTCGACTCTCCTAGTTTTGGCGCAGTTAATTTCAGCTAAATCATGTACGTATTTATCGATATGAACCATCTCATCTAAAAAGGCCTCCAACACTGTATCCGGAGTGGTTCCGTCATTGGTGGCTTTGAGGTATTCAAGTGTTTTATCTCGATCATGGGGTAACCTAAGCCCACCACCGGAGCAGATTGATATGCCCCCCGGGTCAGGCATTTTTTCCACAAGCAGAACGGATACACCTTCGTCGTATGCAGTAAGTGCTGCCACAGCTCCGGCAAATCCGTACCCCACGACAATGACATCGAAACTTTCATCAAAATGTGACGCAGAGTTTTTTGGGATTGTATTTTTTGTCATAAGTTTATTTATCTCGTGCACAAATACTTCGGTAATTTAGTTCGGTACCTTTTAACTATCCCACATCGGCACTTCACCTGCCCGAGCGCGGCCGTAAAGCCAGCCCCCCTCCACTTTAATATCAGACCCCGTAATAAATTCTGAGTCATCCGAAGCTAAGAAGACCGCCGCTCCCGCGATATCATCAGGAGCTCCCCATCGGCCAATTAAGTTTTCTGAAGCCCAAGTATCACTGGTCTCCTCCGCTTCAGCAAAAGATTGATTAAATGGAGACGCAATCATGCCGGGTGAAATTGCATTAACGCGTATCTTTTTCAAGCTTAAATCTATAGCCATAGCTCTTGTTAATCCAATGAGGCCTGATTTTGCCGCCACATAACCGCATCGATTTGGCCTTCCAATATAACTTGCGATTGAACACAAATTGATTATTACCCCACCCCCTGATCTTATTAGATTAGGGACAAAGGCTTGGGAACAATGAAAGGGCCCGCTGAGATTTATTGCTAACATTTGATCCCAATCGTCAGCTGAATGCTGCATAAACCCTTTAATTATTCTGGCACCTGCATTGTTCACTAAAATATTTATGTCGCCATGTTCTGATGTGACCTGTTTTGCCATTTTAATCACACTAGAACGGTTACTTATGTCGACCTCGTATGAGCACGAGTTGCTTCCAATTTCTTGAGCAAGCTTAGAAGCCGCCTCAGCATTAATGTCAGCTATAATAACTTTTGCGCCCTCTTGACTATATGCTTTGCAGATAGACTCCCCGATTCCACTGGCACCTCCGGTGACAACTGCAATTTTGTCCTTTAACTTCATTTTTCTGAACCTTTCCAAAACTAATTAAAATCAAGTGATGTATCTCCTCGGTATCAGCCCTTTTTCTGTCTCAGTCGCCTCAATTTCAGCTCAAGAGGAAATACTCTAAGCCCGATGATCGGAAAAGCCATGTATTGATGCTCTAAATTCAATCCGGCAATTTTCTAGCCTTACATAAATTTACAAAACCTTACGAGAGGGTAGCCCGCCTTTTATTTTATGTTCTATTACCGATTCTGTGTGAGGTATTACATTTAAGTAGCCAATTTAATTGTACGTCAGTATAATAATATTATTGCGTAAAACTCTACCCCATTTGATCTGCCACGGGTCCCTAAAACTATCGCTCAATTATATGAAAATATCTAAGTTTTTTTAAAGTGGCCCCATACTCTAATCACATGAGGAGAACTGAAAATGGCACCTGTCTCTCGCCCAACTGACGTTCACCGGTAGGCAAAAAAATTAAGTACTTTCAGTGTTTTGAAATCTGATTTTGAGACGCCTGCCGTGGATGCCTGGTTACATCATTCTATTTTAGTAAACCGCTGGTTTATGGTAACTCCGTGAGGAGCCAAATTGTGCAGGTCCTTTGAGATAGTTTTTACTCTTTTAAAAATATTATTCGTTTCAATAACGTCAGGCAAAGGTGTTGAGGGCCTGTAGACCTAGCTTTGCCATCCGTAACATACAATAGATATCATACAATTGCCCTAGTCGTTTTCCCACTTTTATCGAGACGGTCACGGTACTTAGGGATGCATACTAAAGCCTAGCTTAAATACTAAGTTGTTAATTGAATGTATTAAACTTCAGATCTTAGAGTTGCAGGAAAATATATTGTATCAGACATTTAGACAAAATCTTCGATCTGCAACCAAGGTATTTGCAGTCAATATTGGACTTTTCTTGGTTGGGTTTTTGTTGATTGAAGTAATTTTTGGCTCGTGGTTTAAAGCACCGAACCTCTGGAGTCTGAGCATTTATCGAAACAAAGATTGGACTTTTGTTGCCAACGAGAAATATCCAGGCGTAAACATCGTTCGCTATCGTCGGGACTATTATGGTTTGAGAGGCGACTATGGTAAAATTAAGCAGATAAGGATTTTGACGCTAGGAGGAAGCACGACCGATGAACGCTTTGTAAGTGATGGAAAAACATGGACGGATACGCTTGATAATTGTTTAGAAAAAAAGATTGGGTCTCAAATTGGAACTGCTAATGCAGGTGTAACTGGCCAAACAACGCGCGGTCACGCAAAGAATTTTGATGTTTGGTTAAATCATATACCTGACTTGGCACCAAAATACGTTTTAGTTTATTTTGGTGTAAACGAGAGAGGTATAGTGAAATTGGCTGACAAAGACGACGTTAGAGACTTTAACGAATCTAATCGTCCGATTTCGCGTATAAAAATTTTACGAAAATGGTTTTACATGAATAGCGCAATTTATGCCATGTGGCGTATTTTTCGAGGAAATCTTGCGGCGGATAAGCTTGGGTTTGCGCCGTATCGGAGAAAAGATTTTGATCGAAGAGTATTTGAGATTAGGAATACGCAAGACAAATTGGGTACTGAGAGGGTAAATCTTAGGTATGTTGAAAATTCTTTAAGTAAGATCGCTACCGGAACTCCTGAATTTCAAAAGTTATTAAACGCCGAACTATCTATCTCTAAAGACAAATTAAATGCTCTTACCGAACGGTTGGGAATACTACGGGAGAAAATCATAGATTTTGGGGCCACTCCGGTATTTGTAACACAAAGTTGGGGACACTATCGGATCAAAGGTGGAATGATCAGCGGTGATCTTGATTTATATTTCACCGCTCGAGCAGAAAACGAGAGTATTATGGAGTTTTGCGCGGAAAAAGACATGGGGTGTATAAATTTGGGCGAGGAACTCGAATTTCACGACAATGATTTTTGGGACATTGTACACACTTCGCCCCAAGGTTCGTCTCGCATTGGTAACTTCATTTGCGAGCGTTTATACTCTATGAAGCATTTTTCTATAGAGCCGTGAAAGAAGTTGTATTTAGGTACTCAATTACCTTAGATTATAAGCTGTCATTTCCGAGTTTGCCTGTAAATATTTGCTGGAAGGTTACCTGCTTTATCCCAAATCCTATCGAGCCTCCTTGATAATGTGTTTAATCATAAAAAGTATGGGCTGATCGGTTCGTATCGTCTGCTGCGGATTGCGTGAAGGCGTCGCCGCTAGGCCAGCCGCTGCAGGGGTTGGGAAATTTGTGTTGATGTCTGTTATGGGTTGGAGGAAGTCCTATCAAGAGCGGGAATATATCTAACAAGCGAACTCTACCAAGATGACAGGTGTAATTATGCGTGTGCTAAACGAGAAAAAAATAAGCCTAACCTTGGGTCAGGCTTCCAAGCCTGTTAGCACAATGCTATTTTACTCAACAAAAACATAAGGCTATCAGGCAGGTGGTGACCCCTACGGGACTCGAACCCGTGTTTCCGCCGTGAAAGGGCAGCGTCCTAGACCGCTAGACGAAGGGGCCATCTGAAACCCGGTTGGTAACTGTCATTAGCGCGGAAATCAAGGTTAAACTTCAGTCTTACCTTCGCTCGCTGCCACTTTCGCTCTTTTCGAAAGCGGTGTGCCATCTTAACATTCATAATATTTGATTTAAGTTACTCGAGTTTGTTTAAAGGGGTTTTGATGTGTTGCATGGAAAAGTACTTATTGCCCAAGGTGGTGGTCCCACTGCGGTTATAAATCAATCACTCGTAGGCGCAGTTCAAGAGGCACGGCGATGGAAAGCAGATGGCGTTTACGGCGCTATGCACGGTGTCAGCGGGATTATAAACGAAAAATTCGTTGATCTGGCGCAAGAGTCAGACGTGAATCTTGAACAAGTAGCAACCAGTCCTTGTTCTGCTCTGGGTTCCACTCGTGATAAACCGGATCTCGCATACTGTCAGGAAATTTTTAGGGTTTTGAAAACTCACGATATTAAAACTTTCTTCTATATCGGTGGAAATGATTCATCCGATACCCTTCGTATTTTGGTCGATGAGGGGCAAAAAGTTAATTACGGGTTGCGTTGTATTCACATCCCGAAAACCATCGATAATGACTTGATGATAAGCGATCATACTCCGGGTTTTCCGTCGGCCGCATTATTTGTAGCGCGTGCATTTGCAGGCATTAATATGGACAATCGCGCGTTACCGGGGGTATACGTTGGGGTGGTCATGGGACGGCACGCGGGGTTTTTAACAGCAGCCTCAGCGCTTGCCCGGCAGTTTGATGACGACGGACCGCACTTAATTTATCTCCCTGAGCGTAATTTTGACCTCGATAATTTTGTAAATGACGTTAAATCAGCATATCACAAGTATGGACGATGCATCATTGCTGTCTCTGAGGGTATTCATAATCAGAGAGGTGTCCCCATTTCCAACACGATATCAAATGATGTTGAGCGTGATGCTCATGGCAATGTGCAGTTATCCGGTACTGGCGCACTGGCTGATTTACTAACTGATGCTATTAAGTCTAGCACGGGTATTAAGCGCGTTCGGGGAGATACATTTGGTTATTTGCAACGTTCCTTTTTGGGATGCGTCTCCAAAATTGATCAATTGGAAGCCCGTGAGGTTGGAATTAAAGCAGTTCAGTTTGCCGCAAATGCAGGTCGCGATGGCGCTATAACAATTCACCGCGTTGGAGATTACGCGGTAGATTATCGACTAACTGAACTTAGAGATGTCGCTGGAAAAACCAAACTGATGGGTGATAGCTTTATTGCCGAAAGTGGCGCGGATGTAACCCCTGCCTTCATCCAGTATTGCCGTCCTTTAGTCGGTGACGAATTGCCGGCAGTTGCTCGCTTGCAAGCACCTGCTGTACAAATAGAAGAGCCTCTATGCCTCTAATTGGAGCAGAGGTGAAAAGGGTAATTAAAAAGATTGCCCACTCTTTCATACTCTCTGTGATTGATTACGAACCTGCGCGTGCACGAGATAGGGGGTCCTATTTTGAGTAATCTACAATAACACCGGCCTCTTTAAACATCTGCTCAGCGATTTCACTCTGGGTTTTCCATGGCTCTTTGCTTTTGTCTGGAACAGGGCAGACGACCCGTTGAATACCGGCTTGAATAATTAGAACTGCGCAACGTGCGCACGGCGGCAGTGGTGTTACAAACAGAGTGCAGCCCTCAGCCGCTGGACCTGCGAAAAGAAGCGCATTAGCCTCGGCGTGAACTACCATCTCGTATTTAATTTCTCGTTTTTGTAATCGTTCTTCGTAATCCTCGACACCTGCGGGAAAGCCGTTGAAACCAGTCGATACAACACGTTTTGTGGCAGGATTGGCAACTACCGCACCTACCTGAGTTGATGGGTCTTTAGACCAGCCCGCAATGAACTCAGCTAAGTCCATGAACCGTGTATCCCATTTATCTCGGTTACTCATCTCTGCTTCCTTTTAACAACATGGTAATATAATAGTGCTTTCACCATATCGGATTTGCATCGTCGATCATGAATTGAGGAGCGGATCGCCCTCGCCAACAATTTACCCGCAGACGACCTGCAATGTTCACGGGTAGGCCATTCGCTTGCAATAAAAGTCGGCCTAAAGGTCGATCCGTGCAGCTAAAGCATATAGCTTGCAGTTTACTCCCCTCTTCACCCTCCAAGGTAGCCCGCACATGATTTTCTCCAACACGATCGGCAAAGGTAACGCGCGCACCTGAAAGAGCGAAACGCGGTTCCGGGTTGCTGCTGCCAAATGGACTGAGGCCTTGCAGTATATGAGCGACGTCAAGGTTAGCACCACGAGTTGTCAGAACTCCATCGAGTTGAAGTGTTGGGCGGATCCCTGTTTCTTTGATACGTGCCCTTACCCGCTCGTCTAAAAAAGCCCGAAATGTTGGGATTTGATCTGCACGTAGAGTGAATCCGGCGGCCATAGCGTGACCACCCCCCTTGTTAATGACGCCGGCTTGGGACGCAGCGATTACGATGGCTCCCAAATCCACACCTTTCACAGATCGACCAGACCCCGTCGTTACTTTACCTGTGTTGTCGATAGCTAACACGCAGGCGGGCCGATTAAAACGTTCTTTAAGGCGACTTGCGACGATTCCTAACACTCCCGTATGCCACCCTTTACCGACAGTAAATACGGTTGCACCCCTGCCATCACTCTCCTGTTCAACCTGACTTAATGCCTGGTCTAGAACTTTCCTTTCGATCAACTGGCGCTCTCGATTTAGGTTGTCTAGGTTGATCGCAATTTTTCTAGCCTCTGCTATATCATCGGTCGCTAATATCCTGGCTCCCAAGTCAGGCGAGCCAATGCGTCCGCCTGCATTAACCCTGGGCCCCATGATAAATCCAAGATGATATGCGCTGGGTATTTCTGTGATCCCGCCGACATCGGCTAATGACATTAGCCCGGGGTTGGTGCGGCGGGCCATCACCCTCAAGCCTTGATGCACAAATGCCCGATTTAATCCTATTAAAGGCACCACATCGCAAACAGTACCGAGTGCTACAAGATCAAGCCATTGCATGAGGTCTGGCTCAGTTCGGTCATCAAACCATCCACCTTTCCGTAAGATACGATTGACCGCGATAACCAACAAAAATGCAACACCGACAGCAGCTAATGCCCCCTGCCCGCTGTTGTCGTCAATTCGGTTTGGATTAACTACAGCGAGGACGCGAGGCAGATCCGGCTCAGCGGCGTGGTGATCAACGACGATAATATCAAGACCATTCTTACTGGCCTCGGCTAGTGGACCATGTGCTGATGTACCGCAGTCCACTGTTATCACGACTGACGCCCCCTTTTTTGCAAGGGTTGTCAGCCCTGCTACATTGGGCCCGTAACCTTCCTCTAAACGATTTGGTATGTAGACTAGTGAGTCCCCGCCTACAGCGCGGATGAATCTCACCAATAGTGATGATGAAGTCGCGCCATCCACATCATAGTCTCCGAATATACCGATAGTTTCGTTTTGGACGATAGCTGCGGAAATGCGTTCTGCAGCTTTGTCCATGTCAATTAGTGATGATGGATTTGGCATCAGTTCACGTAATTTAGGTTCTAAGAAGGCGCTTGCTTCATTCAATCCAATTCCGCGCCCGGCCAAGATGCGTGCGAGGATCTCGGGCACGTTCAACCTTTGTGCTAAAGCTAATGTTTGGCGGCTATCAGCATCACGTATGAGCCATCGTTTTCCTTCGAGCGATTCCTCTACACCAAGAAATGCCGGCTCAGACTGCCCAAAATCTTGATGTTTTGTGAGGGATTCGCTCATGTTATTTGTCACTTCTAGAAAAATCGTGATGGCCTTCAATGACCCGGAAGGTTCCTGTACGTGATCGAGTAATGATAGAATGAGTTATGGCGACCCCTTGACATAACTTAACTCCCTTGAGCATTGAGCTATCTGTGACACCCGTGGCCGCAAAGGTAACATTTCCCTCAGCCATTTCACTGGCTTGATATTTACGTTTAAAATCTTCTATCCCTGCGGCTCGAGCTTTTAGCGCATCATCATGATTACGGATTATCAGCCGGCTCTGCATTTGAGCGCCAAAACACTTGAGGGCAGCTGCTGCTAAAACCCCTTGCTGTGCCCCCCCGATCCCCATGTACACGTCAACGTTCCCAGTGGGTAACCCACTGGCGATAGCTCCGCTAACATCTCCATCTAAAATCAAGCATATCCTAGCACCAGCATCTCGTACCTTTGCTATAAGTTGGCCGTGGCGTGGCCTATCCAACATACATACAACTAAATCACTTATTTTGACGCCCTTAGCTTCTGCAACTGCCTTTATATTATCCGCGGGCTCATTATCGAGATCGATCGCGTCTTTCGGAACTTGCGGACCCACGGCGATCTTATCCATATATAGTTCTGGAACCGATAAAAAGCCCCCATCTTCTGCGGTTGCTAAGACAGAAAGTGCATTATACCCTCCTCGGGCAACAATGCTTTTCCCTTCAAGTGCAACGACGGCCACGTCAACTTTTACCCCTGTGCCGTTACCGACTTTGTCGCCAACGCTCAATTTTCTCTCGCTTCCGAGCATGCCGTCACCAATACGCACTGTGCCATCCAAACTTAATGTGTTGAGGGCACTGCGCATGGCATTCACAGTGGCGTTGTCGATCGTCGATTCATCCCCGTTACCCATTAAACGGACTGCAGCTATGGCGGCGGCCTCAGTTGCACGCACTGACTCCAGAGACAAATTACGGTCAGGTGTAAGATCCGAATTCATTAGGTTATGTTGGACTTACTGACCTATTGCATCAAGTTTTGGTGACAAGATTACCCTCTTTGACCAATGTCTAAGATAATGGCTGAGAGACTATTAAGGATAGCAATTTTTTGACTATGTAAAAATAAGTGAAGTGGGGGTCCATTAAATGCCTAGGTTAACTCCGCGTGTTCCTCCTTTAAGTAACTATAAAGCCTTCATAATTTCTCCAATTACTCGAAATGTGTTAGAGTTGCATTGAGTATTTGCGCTAATGCATCTCTTTACCAATGTGTGAAGCTTATCTCGTTACAGATCATAGATTTCTGAATACCTCGATTTGTCTACTACAAATGCTACACGCTATTAAACACTTTCTGCGCGACGATTCGCACAAAAGATGTGACAAATAGAAGAGAGGATGCGGGGTATGCTAAATGGTGTGGTCGCTGGTAGCCGATCGAAAAATACCTGTATCAATGCTTCCTATTCTAGTAAATCGGATCGACTTAAAGCGCATTTGGAAGCGGGGGAAGAATTTAAATAATAATCAATTAAAGCACGGATATTCTGCATGTTTAAGACTTATGAGATACCGTGTTGAGTGGCAAGTACGATTGGAAACAACAATTTGTGAGAGTGCCACCTGTCGGTATCTTTCTATACGAGAGTAAAGTGGTTGCTACCAACGCCAGGCTAAATGAGCCTATATTCATAGGCTGCTATCTCCGGCATGGCTTTTCGCAAGTTAATTTGAACTCCTTTAAGTCCTTGTGACTAAATAAAAGCTGGATGACCAAACTAGCCCGCCCATAGGTCTGGCTCTTTGGGCTGTTGTTATTCTAGATATGCCGTGGTTGAATTAAGCGGTTTAAGGCGTAGAAGTTACCGGTGCTATATTCACCAAAAGTTATAATATTTATTTTTATCCATAAATTATTACCACGGAACTATGTATAATGATCGAATATTGATAAGCTTAACGTATAATGATCGAATATTGATAAGCTTAACCTAATGTTGAGTGTGTCACTTTTTTAGGGGCACGTGGTGCAGCTTTTCATTTGCCATCCGTATATATCAGTGAAGCATCGGTCCATAGCATTGCGAGAAAACTATGGGGATTGGAAACGCTCTAAGAAGTGCTTTGTATCCAGAAAATGGCTCTCTGGGCCTCTTGATTGCCGAAACGATTTGGTATGGAGCAAACAAAACCCCAAGTGGTAAATGCCGATTAAGGATTGATTATGTCTGATTATTTGTTAGAGACTAAATTCCCAACTACGCGGATGCGCCGGACCCGAGCCTCTGGATGGCTCAGAAGGTTGGTTCAAGAAAACACCCTTACCCCAGACGACTTAATTTGGCCATTATTCGTTGTTGATGGGGAAAACCAGCGCCAATCGGTGGAGCTAATGCCGGGCGTGGATCGATTGTCGATAGATCTTTTGGTTGAGTCCATCTCAACCGCTGTTGAATTCGGTATTTCCGCTATCGCGTTATTTCCGCATGTTGATCAATCGTTAAAAACTCCCGTAGCATACGAGGCTGTTAACCCAGACAATTTGGTGTGTCGCGCAGTTCGTGCGGTAAAGGAAGCAAAACTTGATGTAGGAGTAATTTGTGATGTTGCCCTTGATCCTTTCAATTCGGATGGACACGACGGGATAGTGCTGGGGGGGGAAGTCGTTAATGATGAGACGATTGAAATTCTCTGTCGTCAAGCCGTTATTCAGGCTGAAGCTGGCTGTGATGTTATTGCGCCCTCCGATATGATGGACGGGCGCGTTGGCGCAATCCGTGAAGCTCTAGATAAATCTGGCTTTCAGAACGTGGTAATTATGTCTTACGCGGTAAAATATGCTTCTGGGTTTTACGGACCTTTTCGTAACGCTGTGGGTTCTGATGTTGCGCTGATAGGCAGCAAAGAGACATATCAGATGAACCCAACCAATTCTGACGAGGCATTGCGGGAGGTTGCACTGGATATTTCTGAGGGTGCAGATATGATCATGGTTAAGCCCGGCTTGTCTTATTTGGACGTGGTTCATAGAGTGAAAAAAAAGTTTGAAATGCCTACATTTGCTTATAACGTGTCTGGGGAATACGCAATGGTAAAAGTGGCTAGTGAACAAGGCTGTATTGACTATAACAAGACGGTAATGGAAATGCTGGTTGGATTTAAGCGAGCTGGTGCGGATGGGATCTTAACATATCATGCGCTGGACGCTGCCCAATTAATGAAATCTGGCTAGATAATGGATATTGATATTTAACATGGCGACCCACGGGAGGACTCTCTCTAGTAGGCTAAAGCAGCTAGTGTCTTAATTTATTTATTGGTCGATTCCTCAAACTTTGGCTGGACGACCTCAATCATCTTGTATGTGCATTCAGGGAACTGCCTACGCGTTGTGTTATTTTGCGGTATTTTGATGAATAGTATAACTTAAGTGGAAATGGGCTGGACACTAGTAGGGTAAGAGATGCTGTCCTGAAGATACTGCATTTACATGTCTGGCTTTGAGCACCAGTTATTCACGAAACTGTGATTTTTGGATTATAATAATTGGAACCAGTTTTATTTGTCTCTGCTCGACTAACAACTTAGAGCTGCGAAATACTTAATTTTCCAGTTGGCTGTCAATTAAGCGATCAAAATTAGGATGACCCTCTGATAATATGTTTTAATTTATGCCGGTCCTGAAAAATGTATTAGGCCCGAGTAAAAAGTTTTTTTGTTTTTAGAGTTCTAAACTTGTCCGTGTCTTGCGGGTATTTCGCATAAAATGAACTATGGCTTATTTTTTTTAATAAACTTTGTTCCAAATTTAGCAGACTGAGTATTTTTTGACTCATAACTTTAAGGTATTGTTCTTCCTGTTACAGAATGGCGGGCGGTGTGCAGACTCGGGCCTGTCAGGTGATGAGTTCCCGTTCGCCGACTTTTGATAATTGACTCGCGAGTTCCTTCTGGAAAGACATTGACAAATTTGGTAAAAAATTGTGTTTAGACTCCATTCTTAACCCTCACTTTAAGTTGACAAACTAAGAAATTAAAAAATTTAATTTTTTTACTTGTGTATTTTTAAAGTCACAAATATGGCGGAGGATTTAGTGACCAAAACTATGCTTTTCGACACTTGGGGCACTTTGGTTGATAATTATTCCATTGCGGATGTGATCGAGCAATATGTGTTTGAGTCACATATTGCACAGCGCATAGCCCAAGATTGGCGTTTCCAGCAAAAATGGGCGATGTTCCATTTAACTTTGAGCGATAATTTTGTCCCGCATCCGGCATTAAACGAGGCTTGTCTGCGTTGGGCTCTAGAACTCCATAATATTGATCTTGGTGATGATGATATCAGAACTATTAATGATCAATATCATAAGCTTCGAGCTTATCCTGACGTGATTAATGCGTTGAGCAGTATCAAGGATCAGGGGTGGGTCGTTAAAATTGTTGCAAATCCAACTAAAAAGATGATCGAAGACCATTCAAAATTTGCAGGGACCATTAAATTCATTGATGAAATTATTTCTTCGGGTGAGGAAAAGCAGGCCTTTAAACCATCCCCGCAGGTTTTTGAAATTGGTGCAGAGCGCGCTGGTTGTCCTAAAGAGGAGATTCTCTGGGTTACTGGGCATCAATGGGAAGCTTTCGGGGCCGTGCGGCATGGATTGAAGGTCGCGTGGACTAACCGTGCTCAACAACCTAAGCTGCAGATCGGGATTGAGCCGAATTATATTACTAAAAACCTTCAGGAACTGGCGGATATTGTCGCGCATGACTACTAGCCCGCAAATATCTGCGTAAACGGACCAGACACATTTTGGTGCACTAATGTATGAAGAAAAGTATTGAAACCTCAATTTTATGAAACAAAAATTTTTTTAGTTATATTTTCTGCATGGTTAGCTATAACTTTGGCTTTTGGATTTGTGAATAAGGCGCTTGGATTTGGTAGTGCGTAAGCCAAATATTTGTCCTAATAAAGGATGTTCTCTATTCTTTTTCGCGCATTAATCGGGCTTTTTGACGGCCCCAGTCACGTTCCTTGAGGGCATGTCGTTTATCGTGATTCTTTTTCCCTTCCGCAACACCTATTAATAACTTAGCGATACCCCGGGGATTAAAATAAATTTTTAATGGGACAAGAGTCATTCCCTTCCGTTGAGTGGCTGCATTTAACTTTGTAACTTCGCGGTGATGCACGAGTAATTTTCGCGCACTGCGTGGTTCGTGACTAAAAGTTGAGGCCCCGCTGTATTCTGGAATATAAGCATTACGAAGCCACAACTCGCCTTTTTCCTCCGTTGCATAAGCTTCAGTAATTGATGCGCGCCCCTCACGCAACGACTTAACCTCTGACCCTTTGAGCATAAGACCAGCCTCAAGGGTTTCTAGAATAAAATAATCGTGACGTGCACGTCGGTTTTGCGCCGCAATCTTTCCCAAGGTTTTATTGTCTTGTTTTTTTGCGGCCATAAAGTTACGCCCTTTTAGATGCGGCTATTCTTATTAGTTAAGCAGACCGGTGCCGACCAGTGCATCGCGCACCACTTGTTTTGAGCTTTCAGCAATATCTGTCATTGGAAGTCGCACCTCAGCGCTGCACTTACCTAATAATTTTGCCGCGTATTTTACTGGCCCCGGATTTGTCTCGCAAAACATAGCGTTGTGCAGGGGCATTAGTTGATCTTGCAAAATCATGCAGGTTTTAATGTCGCAGGAGCGCCAAGCACGCTGCATATCGGCACAGAGACGCGGCGCAATATTGGCGGTTACAGAAATGCAGCCATGGCCTCCAGCAGCCAAGAAAGGAAGAGCAGTGCTGTCCTCGCCGGACAAGTGACAAAAATGAGGATTACCCATCGCAGCACGTGTCATCTGTGGGCGTGTAAGATCAGCTGTTGCGTCTTTTACTCCAACAATATGCGGTAATTTTGCGAGCTCGCACATAGTTTCAATCTGCATATCAACTATCGAGCGGCCGGGGATATTATATATAACAATTGGTAAACCGACGTCTTGAACAGCTTTAAAATGTTCGTAGAGGCCTTTTTGAGTAGGTTTGTTATAATATGGCGTGACTACCAGCGCCGCATCAGCGCCGGATTTTTTTGCGTGCGAGACAAAGCCCACTGCTTCGTGGGTTGAGTTAGAGCCAGCACCGGCAATTACTGGGACCCGACCTCTCGCTTGCTCAATACACATTTCTGTAACCCGCATATGCTCAGCGTGCGTCAACGTAGGAGATTCACCTGTTGTCCCGCATGGAACTAACCCATCTGTCCCTGCATAGATCTGCCAATCAACAATCTCTCGGAAGCTATCCTCGTCTATGTTACCGCCCCTGAACGGCGTAATTAAAGCAGGAAATGACCCCTTAAACATTGCTTTTCTCCCGATGTTTGCCGTGAGAGCAAACCAACCAAAACCAAAGCCGGAAGATACTCTCCGATCTGATTCCGGGCAAGTGGAACCTCGAAATCAAATACCGGCTTGCGGCATAGGGTGGGGCGGCGCTACGCTACCCAGTATGATATTTGTTTGCCAATAATTTTATCGGGAGCCAAGTAAGTTATGCCTAATCGGTTGGTTCTATCGCTATTGGGTATGGCAGCAGGGTCAATTCTAATCGGAACACCTATGGCGTCAGGGTTTGCACAAAAATCGTCAGATACGCTTTTAATGCGTGATGCGTTTAAGGCGGCTGAGCTCTCTCGGTGGAAGACTTTTAGGATCTACACGAATAAAGTTAATGGTCTACTTGCCAAAAAATTAATGCGGTGGCGGCGATTAATTGATTCACCTAATGGCACGCATTTCAGCGAACTTAATGCTTTTTTGCGGGCGAATCCTAAGTGGCCGAAGCGAGGGCGTATATTACGTCACGCAGAGCGGCTAATGCCATTTACATTGGCGGCGGATGAGACAATTGCGTGGTTTGGGACACGAGGGCCTTATAGCGCGGGTGGCCGGATGAGGCTTGGTTCGGCCCTGATTATCAAGGGAAAAGAGGTTGAGGCTAGGAAAATTATCCGAGATGCATGGATCACAGGCAATTTTACGAGAGCAGATAGTAAGGCAGTGTATAAAAAATTTTTTCGTTACCTCTCAACTGAGGACCATATCGCTCGAATGGATCGGTTATTGTGGGATGGTAAAATTGGGGCGGCTAGGCGAATGCTATACATTGTGCCGGAAAATTGGCGGAAGCTAGCTCAAGCCAGATATTCGCTTCGAAATCGGCGAGGGAATGTCGATTATTTAATCTCAAAAGTTCCATCTGATCTGAGAAGGCATTTAGGTCTTGTTTATGAACGTGTCAGGTGGCGTCGGCGTAAGGGAAAAGACTCAGTCTGGGAACTATTGGATGATTTACCGGATACTTTGCCGCGACCTGAGTTATGGTGGCGGGAAAAAGCCCGTCTGGCCCGGCAGGCGCTTCGTAATGGTCTAATTTCAAAAGCTTATAAACTAGCCAAATCTCATGGCCTGTCGGCGGGTGGCGCAAATTATGCGGATGCAGAATTTTTGGCGGGGTGGATTGCCCTTAGATTTCTTAAAGAGCCCGGGAATGCCCTTATCCATTTTGAGTCTTTATTTACTGCAGTTAACTATCCTGTCAGCATGGCACGTGCTGCCTATTGGGCAGGACGCGCGGCTGATGCCCTTAAAAATAAAGACAAGGCAGTCGCGTGGTTTGGCCAAGCGGCGCTTCATCCTTTTACGTACTATGGTCAGCTTGCTTTTTCCAGATTATACCCAGCACAATCATTACCAGTGCTGAAGCCCAGATTCACAAATATCAAAAACCTTGATGCTTTCAAAAAACATGAATTAACAGGTGTAATTAAAATTCTCCAAGAAGTTGGTGAACCAAGGTTGATGCGTTTATTTTTTGAGGAGTTATTTGAAGTTTCTGGTGAAGCAAGTTGGCAATATCTAAGCGCTAAATTTGCCCTCAGTATCGGTCAACCGGGTATAGCCATAAGTTTGGCTAAACGGGCTAATCGTCAAGGAAACTCACTTTTGGATGTAGGCTACCCTGTTTTGGCACCACCCAAATTACCTAAAAAAGCCTCTAATTTAGCACCTGAGATTTCTTTGACACTGGCCGTTATCCGTCAAGAAAGTGCTTTTCAAGTTGACGCCAAAAGCCATGCTAGTGCGCGGGGATTGATGCAGATTATGCCGGCTACTGCGAAACGTGTAGCTAAGAGTTTGGATGTGCAATTTTCTCGAGACAAACTGATAACAGATCCCAGCTATAACATGGCTCTTGGCCAAGCCTATCTCGGCGGACTGATAAGTGATTTTCAAGGTTCATATGTATTGGCGTTGGCAGGTTATAATGCGGGACCGCATAGGGCGAGGCGCTGGCTTAAGGCGCATGGAGATCCGCGTTCAGACGATGTTGATGCTATTGACTGGGTGGAGATGATACCTTTCTATGAAACCCGTAATTATGTGCAAAGGGTGTTAGAAAACTTGCAGGTGTATCGCCAAATAACTTCCAACGGTGATGTTGTTCCGGGGCTGACGGAAGATTTGCATTTGTCCAATAAGTGACCAAAAACGGCAATGAAATGGCTTTATAACTGGTTTTGTTTAACCTTCACAGTAATCCGCTGCAGATAGTATTTCGCTATATCTTTAATTTATTAACTTAATTGTTTAGTTTTTATTAGTTTGACTGATAACCCATTAAATTCATATGCGTGAATCCTTCTTCTGTCTGTTCCTTTTAACTAAAAGA
Organism: Magnetovibrio sp.; assembly: GCA_002690705.1. Taxonomy (GTDB): domain Bacteria; phylum Pseudomonadota; class Alphaproteobacteria; order Rhodospirillales; family Casp-alpha2; genus TMED8. Next base: position 114,171 of record NZFO01000006.1, read on the forward strand.
GAGGTCCAAGGTTTTGAGAGCCGTGTAATTATGACTTAGTGAGCTTTTTGATATTCGGGAGAAAGATACGGTGAGTACTGATACATTTGTTGAGGGATATGTAACATCGCAGAACGGCTTATCTCTATATTACCGAGATTATGGGCCAAAATACGGGGCAGCTATCCCGGTACTTTGTCTCCATGGCTTAACCCGTAATTGTCGAGACTTTGATATATTTGCCAAATCCCTGATGGATAAAAGACGGGTTATCTGTCCCGATATTAGAGGGCATGGCAACTCTGACCGAGACAAAAATTGGCGAAATTACCATCCCTCAGTATACGTTGATGACGTGCGTCATATTATTTCGGCACTCAATTTAAAGCATGTTTTTGTAGTAGGCACATCAATGGGTGGCATTATGGCTATGATTATGGGGGTTGTGATGCCAACCGCGATCGTTGGCGTACTCATTAATGACGTGGGACCTGATATTGATGACCATGGCCTGGATAATATTATCTCCTATGTAAATCGCGCTGATCAGGTGTTTAAGGACTGGGATGCGGCTGCCAGCTTTCTCAAAGCATCCTTTCCTCATGCGCCGGCCATGGATAGTGATGAGTGGCTTCGAGTGGCAAGACGAACTGGTATTGAACGCCCGGATGGCACCGTAATAAATAACTGGGACCCGGGCATCACTAAATCCTTAAAGAAGCAACGCAGAGGCACAGCGTTATGGGGTTTATTCCGCTCCCTAAAACGTATCCCTGTTGTCGTTGTACGTGGTTTTTTTTCAGATATCTTGTCAGGAAATACGCTACTCCGGATGCAGGATATCCTTCCCCGTATGCATCCTGTGATTGTGCCTGAATCCGGTCATGCGCCAACATTATCAGAGCCCCAAGTTTGGGAGCCTTTAAATGATGCCCTCGCTAAAGCAGAATCCGCTAATTCCTGGAATTAAAGATATACGCGCTGCCGCCCACCGACTCTCTGGATGGGCCGTCTGGACCCCTTTATTGGAGTCGCCTCATCTTAATGAGATGGTTGAAGGTCGCTTATTAATTAAAGCTGAGTGTTTGCAGCGAACTGGTGCATTTAAGTTTAGAGGTGCTTTTAATATGATCTCTCAAATACCTGAAAATATTAAACAAATGGGGGTTGTGAGTTTTTCTTCTGGTAATCATGCCCAAGGTGTTGCGCATGCAGCAAAGTTACTGGGTATACCTGCTATTCTTGTCATGCCAGACGACGCACCAACATTAAAAATCGAGAATACTCGAGGTTATGGTGCGGAAGTTAGGCTTTATGATCGAACGAAAGAAGATCGAGAGATAATTGCTTCTGATATTGCAAAGCAGCGAGACGCGACCCTTGTTAAACCTTATGATGATGCGGCTATTATTGCTGGACAGGGTACGGTTGGCTTGGAAATTAGTGAACAATTTGATGGCGGGATGGATCAAGTTTTATGCTGCGTTGGCGGTGGAGGGCTCGCGGCAGGCACCGCAATTGCTATCAAAGCGAAGTTCCCAAATGCTAATTTTTATGCGGTTGAACCTGAGGGTTTCGACAGTATGGGGCGTTCATTACGCGCAGGTGAGTTGGTAGGGAATAAGCCGGGAGCAACAACCATATGCGACTCATTAATGCCACCAAAACCGGGAGTATTAACGTTTGCTGTGGCGCAGGAACATATGGAAGGTGGAGTAATCGTCAGTGATGCTGATGTAAAACATGCGATGAGACAAGCCTTTCTCCGCCTAAAATTAGTTGTGGAGCCTGGTGGAGCCGCGGGATTGGCAGCTGCATTAAGTGGTCGAGTTAGCTGCAAGAATAAAACAACCGTTGTCATTTGTTCCGGAGGCAATGTGGACCGGATTGTTTTTGCAAATGTGCTTAATAGTTGATAATCGGGCATTAATACTCACGTATTAATGGAGGTATACTCATCATTACGTGGAGTTTACTTGCGTCAACGAAGTTTTATTTTCGGGTGCTGCTGAAATTGTTTCCGCAGGTTTAGATTTTGTCGATCCTAAAGACTGAGGACTTTGTGTCGATTTCTCCTCCTCTATACGCTGGCACAAGCCTTCTAGGAAAGCGCCTGTCTCAATTGCGAGATTTTCGTGCAGTATATCCCCCACCATATGTGCAGACTGCGCTAATCGGACTGAGCGCGATTTAATTTGACCAATTACAGTGCCATGAATAACTACCGAGTCGGCAATAATTTGTCCCTTAACGTTCCCATTCTCTCCAATCAGCAAGGTCTTGGAGCGAACGTCACCGTCGACCGAACCGTCAACTTGAATTTCCCCATCACTCTGCAAATCCCCAACGATTTTTAGATTGCCACTGATTAACGAAGGGTGCGTGGACTTTTGGGAAGTTTGCGGCTGCGTGGACCTTGATTGTTGTTTTTTATTATTCTTGGAAAACATACCGACCTGCTTTAATAAATTTCAATGGATCAAGATGACGTTTATTAAACAAAGTCTCATAGTGCAAATGCGAGCCAGTAGTTCGCCCTGTATTACCTAAAAGACCAATTTTTTCTCTATACTTAACTTTTTGCCCGCGTTTCACAAAAATTTTACTCATATGACCGTAACGTGTTCTAACACCGTGGCCGTGGTCAATTTCGACAAACCGACCATATCGGCCTTTCCAACCTGCTTGTTTCACGACTCCCGGCGCCGTTGCATAAATTTTTGCCCTATTTGTGGATCCAAAGTCGAGCCCGTAATGTGCCGCCCAGCGTTTATTCACAGGATCCCGGCGCTTTCCAAATCCACTGGTAATGTAATAGCTATTTAAGGGTGGCATCAAAGGTAAATACCTTACAGCGGTTTGTAGCGTGTTTAAATGTGCTAGCTGCTGATCCAGATTATCAAGACCTCGCTTTAATTCACCAGCAGGAAGGTTATCTGTATCACCGACCGGTATGAAAGGTCCACCTTGCCCTTTTACACTGCCATTATAGTTGTTGGCGAGTTTTTCCGGGTTTATCCCAGTCTTTGTGATGATTTGTTCCAAACTGTCTATCTGTACCGAAGCTTGTTTAGACAGACGTTTCACAGAACTTTTATGTGTTTGTTGCAGTGCAGTTAAGCGCGTTTCCAACTCATTTACGTGGATCTTCATGCGCGATCCCTCGAAGCGCGCGTGATTGCGTTCTGCAATCACTGTTTGCAGATTACTCTCAATTGTATCTAACTTGTCTTTTAGGTTAAAATTATGCGAAGTCATATCGCGTATTTCGCTTTTTACTTGAGAGAGCTTTAGCCCTAAAGCCTCCCTAGCATTGTCGATATTTGCGCGATCATCCTGTGTAAGAACCAGCTCTTCAGATACCGAACGCAAGCTCGTTTGTAACTTGGCATTTCTCTCTACAAGACCAAGCATCATCGCGTGATTACGTTCTAAATCCTTTGTTATTTCGGTAAATTTATTCTGGTACTCAGAGACCTCGCCAAGCAGGCTATGGTAGGCGAGTCTTGCATTTGCGATTTGTCCTTCTCTCGAAGATAGAATTCGGTCATGTTCGACGTAGCTGTATGATGAATATACCATCCAACTACCAGTAAGCGCTATGGCTACAAGAGCCAAGCTTTGTTTAAGGGTCGTGAGCCGCCAATAGCTGACTTTCCCGTCTGTACGGAAATGGATTTGGCGCTCAGGTAACATTCTGCGTAGTCTACTTATGAATGCGCGATGCCAAGGCAGGTGATCGCGTTCAAATGTTATCAGCATCACTGGACTCTCTGCACTTGTCGTTAATTTCCGATAATGACAATATCATGTAAGATTCTAGCTTAATACGATGATAATATTTTACTAATCAGTTTCCTTTCTAAAAAATATCGGTAAGGTTCTCATCGCACAAGTTAATATTGGCTGTTTACCTGCCATTTACGGCTCAAAACAAATTAATCAGCGGGTTTGGCAGTTCAATTTAAAAAAATTAAAGCCTTGTTTAAAATGCAAGGGGACAGTGCTTTTATGACAGAATCATCACCTTTCGACCCGAATCTGCCCTCTAATCAAACGAATCAACCTGCACCACGTCCGGTTTTGTGGCGGCCACCTATTCTGTTTGCTACCTGGTTTGGTGTTGGTTGGTTGCCAGTGGCACCGGGAACTTGGGGGTCGTTAGCTTCTATTCCATTTGCTTGGTTCATTCATCTAAATTGGGGACCTGATGGATTAATGTTTGGAGCAATGATCGTTTTTACGGGGGGTATTTGGGCGTCAGAAATTTATGCCCGCGAAGTCAATACCCGTGACCCTAGTCAGGTTGTTATTGATGAAGTAGCAGGGCAATGGCTGACTCTAGCACTTGCCGCGCCCTTGGATCCTATTTTTTATGCGTTAGGTTTTGTGCTATTTCGATTTATGGACATTGTAAAGCCTTGGCCTGTGAATTGGGCAGATAAAATCCTACATGGCGGCTTTGGGATCATGCTAGATGATATGATAGCGGCACTCTACGCTGGTGTGGCTTTAATGGGGATTGGTTACATATTTGGGGTTTATGGATGATTTTTGATATTGGTATTCTCGCAGGGGCCACGGATTTACTCGCTATTTGTCGAGAAAAAAAAATAAAATTGGCGACGGCCGAATCATGTACTGGGGGATTAATTAGTGGTGTGTTGACGGCAGTGCCCGGGGCTTCTGCAATTGTGGAACGCGGTTTTATTACTTATTCTAACGAAGCAAAGGCAGAAATGCTGGGCGTTCAAAATGCATTATTGACCAGCGTTGGGGCGGTTAGTGAGGAAGTTGCATGCGCGATGGCCGATGGAGCATTGGAACGTTCGAGGGCAAATCTCTCGGCAGCTGTCACGGGAATTGCAGGGCCAGATGGGGGCTCAAAGGAAAAACCAGTTGGTTTGGTGTATATCGCCGTTGCACGTCAAGGATTTAAAACTCGGCATAATCGATATTTATTCTCTGGTGACCGAGATTCTGTTCGCCGCCAAACACTCATAGAAGTATTAGGCATGCTTACCTTATTGGTAAAGGGTTAGAATTAATCGGTCTTGTTGTATATGTGCGCAGCGCGGCCTTCAAATGCATCGACCATTTTCTGCACGGCTTCATTAAAGACAAGGCCTATGGCCTTTTCCAAGATCTTTGATGAGAATTCAAAATCAACGAAAAAGTCAATTTCGACTCCTTTTGAATGCGGTTTGAATATCCAATAGTTGTTGAGAAACTTAAATGGTCCCTCGGTGTAAGTGACATCGATTCTTGCAGGTTGCGATTTAGTTGCCGGTTTAGCGGCGATGACTGAGGTAAATTGTTCCCGAAAAACTTTGAAGCCAATTACCATATCGGCCAGAACCATTTCGCAGCCGTCACTGTCAACCTCATGCTGCCGTATGCGGAGAGCTTGGCACCAAGGCAAGAAGTTCGGATAATTCTCAACACTCTTCACCAGATCGTACATTTGATCGGGACGATAAGTCAGAGTCCTTTTTTCAGTGTGCATTGGCATATACTGGGTGTTGCACAACAACGTTGGCTCCGTCAATCATCATGTCTGCTAATCTTGGTGTTGCTTCTATTCGCCAACTCACATACTTGTAGAATAGCATAATTGAACAAATACCTGTGCCCTACCAGTCAATCCAACGACATATGAAAAAAAAAATTAAGCTGGAACCGGCGAAAAGATTAACGATTAAGATTACGCGTCTTGGCCGACACGGCGATGGGGTTGCGGTTACAGAGCTTGGTCAAGTTTTCATCCCTTTCGCTTTGCCGGGCGAGCAAATCGAGGCTGAAGTGAGGGGTAATCGCGGTAAGCTAATGCGTGTTGTGCATCCTGTTCCTGAGCGTTCTCGCCCACCATGCCAAGAATTCGGCATTTGCGGTGGCTGCTCGGTCCAGCAATTAAAAAATCCTGATTATCACAATTGGAAACGAGGAACTCTTGTTGAGGCATTAACCAATCAAAATTTAATTGCGCCAGTCGATAGCATTTTGGATGCACACGGTGAAGGACGCCGGCGCGTAACCCTGCATGCTCGGCCTGAAGGCAAAACACTTAACGTCGGTTTTATGCGTCGGCGGACTTGGAAATTACACCCCATCAGTCACTGCATGCTGCTGACAAAAACGTTGTCTGACGCACCTGCGATAGCAAAGCGTATTGTAAAGCCCCTTGGTTTCCCAAAAAAAGGTGGTTTTGAGATTGGTTTAACAGAGACTGAGGCAGGAATAGATGCGGATATTAAATGTAAAAAACCAGTCAATATGCCATTATTAAGTTCACTTGCATATGTAGCTGAGAAGGATGATTTAGCTCGCCTAACTTTGAACGGTGAGATAGTTGTTGAGAGGCGTCGCCCTGTCCTTACTATGGGGGTTGCAGAAGTTTCTCCGGTTGCGGGGGGGTTCCTTCAGGCCACCCAAGCAGGCGAAGAGGCCTTGTCATCTGTGATAAGGCGTGCGCTTCCAAAAAAAGTAAAGGTGCTTGACCTTTTCTCAGGTATCGGGCCGTTTGCTCTTAGATTAGCCATGGACCATCAGGTTCATGCTAGCGACTCAAATGGGGCCGCGTTGCAAGCCTTGGACAGAGCCTGGCGTAATGCGAAAGGCTTGAAACCGATAACAACTGAAACTCGGGATCTCTTTGATAACCCGTATTTAACTACTGATTTCAATGGTTATGGCTGCGTTTTATTTAATCCTCCGCGCTCGGGGGCCAAGGCTCAGGTTCAGGAAATTGCAAGATCTGCAGCACCACTGGTTATCGCTGTCTCTTGCAATCCAGTAACTTTTGCCCGCGATGCTGCGATTTTAGTCGCTGGGGGGTATAAACTTGATCGCGTAACACCCATTGACCAATTTCGTTATAGTGCCCACGTCGAAATTATCGGGGTTTTCCGGAGAGTTTCATGTAAATAGTTTTAGGGTGTGGCGGTCTGTAAATTGATTTTAAGCAACCGATTTTGACATGGTTACATTCACAACTCGCCATTGCACTAAGCTTTAATGTAAAACGTTATCGAAGTTTATTCAGTCTAAGTGTAGGCCGCGGTTTTCCCTTATTCAAACGACTGCCATTGCCCTACTAATGGATCCCATAAATGTGTTGATAAATATGGCAGACCATAAATTGAAGCTGGGCTGTGATCTAGACTCGCCTAAGCATATGAACATGCTCGCTTAACTGCATCACGGTGGGACTTACGAGCGCCCAATACAACGCTTTATCTTGCAGACCCTTAAGCCTGGAGACATCTTTATTGATCTTGACGCTCATATGGGTTTCGTCTCGGTTTTAGCTGGAGTGGTTGTCAGTGAGGCTGGTCGTGTTGTCGCGTTTGAGCCCATCAAAGAGAACCACAGTCACTTAACCTGTCACATAAAGGAAAATAATTTAAGCTGGGTAACGCCTGTATATGCTCAACTTGCGGGCGCGTATGGGGAGATTGCGGCACACTTTAATCCAGATAACGATGGGGAGCATGCGCTTTGGGATCCGGGCCAACATTGAGCCATCGAGGAGAATCACAAGCATTTTAATAGTTGATTGAGTCAAGTCACTCGCAATCCCTCCCTAAACTTTTCTCGGATTTGCGTGTCGACGGGGTAAAACTGATGAAAATCGACACCGAGGGCGTTGAGGTAATAATCTTGGGGGCACCTGCAAACTTACTCAGCTCGCGACAGGTGAACTTTATTATTGTAGAAGTTAACTCAGGTGACCTTGAACTTATGGACTCGATTGTAAAATTTTTTTTGTATTTGCCCGGGATATAAAATTCACGGTTAGTCTTATCCACCCTTTAAATGGACCTCCGTAACAGTTAAGGAGAGGTCCCTTCCAGATAGTAAATACGTTTATAATGCCTTATTAACACTATCTTGAACTGAGAGAGTTCAATGAGTTTTGACTTCTAATAGGTTAACGTTCATCAACTTTAGCAGTGAGTAATATGACCGCAAATAATTGATCTGGATCAGACCAAACTGCCTCTCGGCTTAGGCCGGCGTGATTTGCGAGTACAGTGAACTCGTCGATAGTATACTTGTAAGAGTTTTCTGTGTGCACTGTTTCTTTTGGAGTGAAATGAAAAATGTTGCCGGTAACATTAACACTCTGCTCGATTTGACTTTCTAGATGCATTTCAATCCGACCTGCGGTTGAATTGTAGCGCACTACATGGTCAAAGAGTGAAGGAATAAAGTTAGCATTCAATTCACGGTTTATTCTAGAAAGTATATTTTTGTTGAAGGCTGCAGTTACGCCCTGAGGGTCATCATAAGCCTTTATCAAACGGGTAGAATCCTTTTTTAGATCAAATCCAATTAAAACTTTACCCTTGGGACCAACAGTCTTAGCAATTGCGGTTAGAAGTTTTGCATCTTCAGGTGGCGCAAAATTGCCAATGGTAGAACCGGGAAAAAACGCGACCTTCCCCTCAACGGTTTTCGGCATTTTGGGAACTTTGATTGGCCCTGTAAAGTCAGCAGCCATAGGATAGACCGGTAGCGAGGGAAAATCACTTGCAAGAATTTTAGTTGCAATCCTTAATTGCTCCCTACTGATGTCAATAGCGACTAGCGCAGCTGGATTTTGTAATGCAGATAGCAAAACCCTAACTTTGTCTAATGCCCCTGAACCATACTCGATAAGTGCCTTATTTGGTCCAATAGCCTCCGAAATACTTTTAATGTGATCACTCAAAATTTTGTTCTCGGTCCGTGTGGGGTAATAAGCATCAAGTCTGGAAATTTTTGTAAATAGTCTTGCTCCTTCAGCATCATAGAAATATTTAGACGGAAGCGTCTTTGGCACCTCTGAGAGACCTTTGAGAACATCGGTTAAAAATGTGTTTGGGCTATCAATAAGATTTTCGTCTGTCTCAGCATGAAGTGATGTCATTTTTAACCTTTTCAATGCGCGAACGTGTATGACTGTATAGATGGATTACAATACAGCAAGGCCGTAATAAAGTTAAAATACTGGAATTAAACTCAATCGTGGATGTTAAAAAATTTACAATGAATTGTTGAGGGACTTCGCGGAGCTTCATTGGCATTTTGTGCTCAAGCATATTGATCTGTATATTAGTTTTTTAAATTCTTTGAGTGTGGAACGTCTTGCATTGTCTTAATAACAGTTGCACATATTAATATCCAGGAGTCACCTGTTGTGGTTTCAATGCTGCAAGTGAAGGGCTTTGCTGTGTATCAAACTGCTTAGCGTGGAATTGGTAAATCCATTGTTAACTGAACACATTTTTGAAAAATTTAGAGATCGGAATAGTAATTTCGCCAATATTATTCCGAGTCGAGCCATTAATAAAAAGAAGATTGATATACGATCAGTATTTCTCTACCACGCTGGGCGGACAGGCGGAGTAGCCTTGTCGACCGCATTTAATGCGGTAATCTCCTCCTTATTAGAGCACACGCAATCGAATAGTAAGAACTTTGCTGCCGGTCGTGTTGAGGTAATTTCACCGGAAGCGCTGAAGGCCCATCATTTTTTTATAGGATCTCATGCCTCGTATGGGTTTCACAATAATTTTCACCCTCAACCTTTTCAATTAGTTGCTTTGGTTCGGGATCCAGTTGCCCGCGTCACATCTTCGTATACCAAGCAATGTATGCGGCGCGGAAGCCTACCGACTCGTGATAATTTTGTTCATTTCTTATCAGAAACTGATGTTCATAACGCTATGACGTGCCAGCTATGTGGTCTTGACCCGGGAAGCGTAATTCAGGCCTCACATTTTGAAATAGCTGTTGCCAATCTAAACCAATATTTTACTGCTTTTTGTGAAACTGTGCACTCAAAGTTTATTTTGGATTACTATTTCACCTTGTTTAATTTTCCAAATTTAATCCAGGATATTCCAAATAGGACGCTCTCTGCTTATCAATTGAAAGTTCCTGATTTGTCCGAGGCGATACTGGAAAAAAATACGTTTGATTTAAAGCTGTATAATTGGGTTTGCGATAACTCACGCATGCCATTTGTTGAGGAAATTGCAGATGAAGTCTCGCCGTTTACTGTAATAATGTATGAGAATGAAAAGGAAACCCATTCGGCCGTTAAGTGGAGGCTATTCTCCACGGAAATTGTGGTTTCGTTATTGGATAACGAACCCGAGTTAATGGATGATGTTGGTGCTCTGTATAAACGATGCGTAATTGTAAGTGATAATCCCAAGAGGAGTGGTTAAACCACCTTCAATTCTTTATCGGATAGAAACAAAGCCATCAATGACTGTTACAAAGTTTTTGACTTTTTCTATATGTTGTTGTGTTTAGGCCGTTGACATGCTGTAAAGAGCGAATATCCTAGATATTAATATTACGTAATCTTTTTATTTAGGCGCTCATTAAACTAACTTCTTTTTCTCGCGCTATCTGCAATTTTGCGAAGTCAGCATCGGCGTGATAACTGGATCGAGTTAAAGGCGTGGACGCAACCAATAAAAAGCCTTTAGACTCACCAATGTGTTTCAACTCGTCAAATTCTTTGGGTGTTACGAAGCGATGGACAGCTGCATGACGAGTCGTTGGTGCTAAGTATTGCCCAATGGTGAGGAAATCTACATTTGCAGCGCGTAAATCATCCATTACCTTTAGGATTTCATTCTGCTCCTCCCCAAGGCCCAGCATAATCCCAGATTTGGTAAAGATATTCGGGTTCATTTTTTTGACATCAGCTAAGTTTTTGAGTGAGTGAGAGTAACGTGCCCCGGGGCGAATGGTTGGATATAGCCGCGGGACCGTCTCTAAATTGTGGTTGAAGACGTCCGGGCCAGATCTAGTAACTATTTCAAGGGCATCTGGTTTGTTCCGGAAGTCAGGAGTAAGGATCTCAATTGTTGTCTTTGGTGAACGTTCCCGAATAAGTTTAATGCATCTGGCGAACTGCGAAGCTCCACCATCGGTGAGGTCGTCACGGTCGACACTGGTAATGACTACATGGGCCATTCCAATAGTTGCCACTGAGGTTGCTAAGTTTTCGGGCTCCATCAGGTCAACGACCCCGGGTTTCCCCGTAGCGACGTTGCAGAATGCACAGGCACGCGTACAAATATCACCAAGGATCATTACGGTTGCATGCCTCTTTGACCAACACTCACCTATATTTGGGCACGCGGCTTCCTCGCAGACCGTATTTAAATTTTTTTCGCGCATAAGGTCTCGTGTTAACGTGTAGGCTGTTGATGTCGGGGCTTTAACCTTGATCCATTCAGGTTTCTGAATTGATGGATTGGGCTTGTTCCTCGCCTTTTCGGGGTGTCGAAGTCGGCTATTTTTAGGAGGTAGATATTCAATGTCGCTCATAATACTTGCTTTTAAACTTTATGCTTTTTAAGTTTTGAAGTTTGCTACTAACTAATGAATGTTTGATAACGATAGGTTCGGGCCTTTTTTCAACATTCTACACAAAAAAAAACTGATAAGTTTATTATTTTGTCAGACTTTCTTAATTTTTTACGGAACAATTGCCCCGGGAGATCTTTTTTTTGGGAGGCACAGTCTATTTTTTGAGACGGCCTACCTTCCTGCCCTGCCCCAAAAAACGCAACCAGTAATATTTTTCATCAAATTATTGTATGTTTCTTATAAGTGAAGAACACGATCATAAGCATCGAGTGCCGACTCATGTAACATTTCAGATAAAGTAGGATGTGGGAAGATAGTATGAATCAGATCTTCCTCTGTAGTTTCGAGGCCTATGGCTACGACGAAGCTTGAGATTAACTCTGTTACTTCTGCTCCCACCATATGTGCGCCAAGTAACTCTCCAGTGTTGGCATTGAAAACAGTTTTAATTAAACCGTTTGTTTCACCTAGTGCAATTGCTTTGCCATTACCAATAAACGGAAAGCGACCGATCTTCAGCTTATGCCCTGCTTCTATGGCCTCCTCCTCCGTCATGCCAACGCTGGCAATTTGAGGATGACAAAATGTACACCCCGGTATCCTAGCTTTGTCAATCGGATGCGTATCAAGACCGGCGATGTTTTCAATGCAGATGACGCCCTCATGTTCTGCTTTATGCGCTAGCATGGGAGGCCCCGCCACATCGCCAACGGCGTAGACGCCGGGCTCATCGGTACAGCCATAGCCATCTACTACTATACAACCCCGATCAGTCTTTACTTTGGTTGTATCGAGGCCAATATCCTCAATGTTACCGATAACTCCAACTGCAGAAATCACCCTATCGACTGTGACTTGGCGAGCCTCCCTTTTTCCATCCTGAATAGTCGCGGTGACGTTACTCGCGGTTTTATTGAGAGCGGTGATTCTTGCATTGGAGATGATTTTAATACCGTTTTTCTCAAATTGTTTTTGGGCTAAGTCGGCTATTTCGGAATCTACGGCCGTAAGTATCCTTGGCATTACCTCAATGACTGTTACATCTGCGCCCATTGCATTGTAAAAACTGGCAAACTCGATACCTATCGCTCCTGACCCAATAACTAATAGAGATTTTGGCATGATGTTCGGCCTTAAAGCTTCGAAATAGGTCCATATCAGCTTACCGTCAGGTTCTATCCCCGGTAATACGCGCGGTCGTGAACCGGTGGCGATAATAACGTGTTTAGTGGAGAGACCTCTAACAGACCCGCCATCGTTATTTAGAACCTCAACTTTGTTCGGGCCATCTAATCTTGCGCGACCATCAAGGACGGTGATTTTATTTTTTTTTAAGAGGTTAGTGACGCCGTTGTTTAGTTGCTTAGAGATGGAGCGGGATCGATTAATGACTTTATCTAGATCAAAACTAATGTTTTCTGCGGCTAAGCCGAAATCATGGGCATTTTTAATATAGGTCCAGATTTCTGCGGAGCGCAGCAACGCCTTAGTTGGTATACAACCCCAATTGAGGCAGATTCCACCCAAGTGCTGGCTTTCAACTACACATGTCCTTAAACCTAGTTGAGATGCGCGAATAGCACTTACGTAGCCGCCCGGACCACCACCAATTATAATTGCGTCGAAATCCATATCGGCCATAATTTATGTTTCCTCCAGTTGATCACATGTCAACTTGCTAACTGGTGTATCACCCGTGTTGATGACCCCATTACGTTCAACTATCGTCCTCCCGTATTGTGTTGGTTGACGGCCTAGGCTCGACACTTTCGGATATTATTTGTAATTTCCCGGGTTTGAGAGTCATTGAATGGGCTCGGAATTTGATAATCATTGCTCTATTAATGACCAAAATAACTCGTTGACCTCTTCATGCTTGTGCCAACTGAATTCACCTTACATCTTGACTATTTAGATCTCGTAGTTACCAAGATTGGCAATAACTCTTGGGGACCAGTTATCTTTGCAATTTAATAAGTTAGTACCTAACTCGGTCTCATCCATTTCTAGCCTCCAATCAGCCCTAAAGCATCAATTGCAGTGGGTCCTCTATGACGACCTTCAGTTCATTTATGAACTTGGCTGCAACGGAACCATCAATGCAACGGTGGTCTACTGCGAGTGTTACAGTCATCACGGTCGCTACAGCAAGTTTACCACTTTTTATTACGGCGCGTTCCTCAGCTACTCCGACTGAGAGGATCGCCCCTTGCGGGGGATTAATGATGGAGGTAAAAGCTTTAATTCCGTGCATGCCGAGGTTAGAAATTGTAAAGGTGCCTCCCTCGAACTGCTCTGGTTTAAGCTTGCCCTTTCGTGCTTTTTTTATGAGTTCATTGGACTCGGCCGCAATAGCTGCTAGGCCCTTACCACCTGCGTCTTTGATAATTGGTGTGACCAATCCACCCTCTACTGCAACCGCCAAGCTAATATCAAAACGCTTAAAACGTAAAATGGCCTCGTTGGTATATGTGACATTGCAATTTGGAACACGAGATAACGCTATAGCTACGGCTTTAATTATTAAATCATTAATAGTGATTTTGTATTGGATGTGGTCTCTGCTGTTTAATTCCTCTCGGACGCTTGTCAGCGCATCCACGTAGATGTCCGCACTCAAGTTGAAATGCGGAGTATCGCGAGCGGAAGTGGTCAATCGTTCGGCGATGCGTTTGCGCATGGAAGAATTTTGAAAAACCTCGAATTCTGGCATACTTGAAAGTATTGGGCTTTCGGTGGAGATCGCTTGTGCGGCACCAGATGACACCTGAGTACCAACTTGAAACTTACTTTGTGATACACTCGTTGAACTGGAGCTCACGGCTTGTTCTACATCACGTTTAATGATGCGGCCGTGAGGGCCAGATCCCTCCAGTTTCCCCAAGCTTATGTTATTCTGAACCGCTAAACGTTTGGCCAATGGGCTCGCAAAAACACGGGGGACACTTGTTTTCACAGGGTCGCCATCGACTTTTGGAACCAGATTGCCGCTGGGCCCTCGTGTGCTTTCTGGGTTCGGTTGGGTTTTATTTGTGGAGAAGGCTCCGAGCGAAAATTCACTTATGCCGCCCAAAACAGTGTCATCCTCCCCCTCCTCTAAGAGTAAAGCGATAACTTGGTTAACTGAGACCGATTCTGTGCCATCAGCAATTAGAATTTTACCAAGTGTTCCTTCATCAACAGCTTCAATTTCCATTGTCGCCTTATCGGTCTCAATCTCGCAAAGGATGTCTCCGGGGTCGATTCGTTCACCCTCTGATTTGAGCCACTTTGTGAGCGAACCCTCAGTCATTGTTGGCGAAAGCGCGGGCATTAGGATTTCTATTGGCATATTTTATTTTCCTATTCCGCGTAACTAATGGCTTTGGTCGCTGCCACGACTTTGTCTGCATTTGGAAGTGTTAAAGCCTCAAGGTTAGCCGCGTAGGGCATTGGAACGTCCTCACTGCTTACCCGTTTTATTGGCGCATCTAAGTAATCAAAAGCCTCCTCCATTACGCGAGCAGCAAGTTCACTTCCAATACCACACGTGCCCCAACCTTCCTCTACATTGACTAACCGATTAGTTTTTTTCACTGATTCGATGATGGTCTCTGTATCTAATGGACGTAGGCTTCGTAAGTTTATAACCTCAGCATCGATCCCTTCATCAGCAAGTTTCTCAGCAGCTTCAAGTGCATAGCCCACACATATAGAAAAGGCTGTAATTGTGACATCATTTCCGGGTCTTTCGATTTTCGCTTTACCGATTGGCAAAGTGAAATTCTCGTTATCTGGGATCTGAAAACTTTGTCCATAGAGCATTTCATTTTCGAGAAATACAACTGGGTTTGGGTCTCTTATCGCTGACTTTAGGAGGCCCTTTGCATCCTCACCCGACCATGGTGAAACAACTTTAAGGCCGGGAACTTGCGCATACCAGGCAGCGAAGCACTGGGAATGTTGGGCTGCAACGCGCGCCGCCGCTCCGTTAGCCCCACGGAAAACCATAGGAGCACCCATTTGTCCGCCAGACATGTAAAGTGTTTTTGCTGCTGAGTTAATAATTTGATCAATGGCTTGCATCGCAAAATTAAATGTCATGAACTCGACGATGGGTCGAAGACCGCCAAATGCGGCTCCGACCGCTAGTCCGGTAAATCCGTGTTCGGTGATCGGTGTATCAATCACGCGTTTGTCGCCGAATTCTCCCAATAGCCCCTGACTTACTTTATATGCCCCCTGATATTGAGCAACCTCCTCGCCCATTAGAAATACACTTTTGTCATTTCGCATCTCTTCTGCCATGGCGTCTCTCAAAGCTTCTCGGATGGTTAAAACTCTTGTTGGGCTCCCCGAAACGCTAGAAAAAGGTGTTTTTGAAGGTTTAAGCGATGGCTTTGTCACGGTCGATGTTGAGACGTGGGTAGACTTTATATCCATTTTTGTTGATGTATCAAAAGTAACAATATTCTCATCTTCTTCCGCAATAACTGCAATTGGCGTATTTACGGTAACTCCCTCACTACCTTCAGGAACAAGTATTTTTTTAAGCACACCTTCGTCGACGGCTTCAACTTCCATTGTCGCTTTATCAGTCTCAATTTCACATAGTACATCGCCGCTTGTAACTGGCTCGCCCTCACTTTTAGCCCATTTGGCAATAGTACCCTCGGTCATTGTGGGTGAAAGTGCCGGCATTAATACCTCGATGGCCATTCTTGCTAATCTCCTTTAGTTTCTCTAAGCGCTTATTCCGCTTAAATCTAGGCGAGAATATTGGTATAAAGCTCAGACTCCTCGGGTTCAGGGCTTTGTTGTGCAAACTCAGCTGCCATAGTAACCGCTGCCTTAACTTCACGATCGATCTCTTTGAGGTCCCCCTCATTAGCTGCACCGGCATCTAAAATTTTCGTGCGAAGAGTATCTATCGGGTCGGTTTCTTGACGGACTTGGCTCACTTCCTCTTTGGAACGATATTTAGCCGGATCCGACATAGAGTGTCCTCGATAGCGATATGTTTTCATCTCGAGAATGTATGGACCCTTACCTGATCGACACCAATCGGACGCTAGTTCGGCGGCAGCACGGACTTGAACCACATCCATACCATTAACTTGCTCACCGGGAATACCGAATGACTCTCCACGTTTGTATAACTCAGTGACAGCGGAGGCTCTCTCAATTGACGTTCCCATGCCATATTTATTGTTTTCTATTACATATATAACGGGTAACTTCCACAAACTGGCCATATTAAAAGCTTCGTAAACTTGTCCTTGGTTAATTGCACCATCACCGCAATATGCATGGCACACCCCACCATCAGTTAAATAGTTATGGGCGAAGGCTAATCCTGTGCCTATTGGTATTTGCGCACCGACAATACCATGGCCACCAAAAAAATTTTTCTCACGGCTAAACATATGCATTGAGCCGCCTTTTCCTTTTGAATAACCGTCTTTCCTGCCTGTTAATTCAGCCATCACCCCTTTAGGGTCCATGTCACAAGCTAGCATGTGCCCGTGATCTCGGTAACTGGTGACAACGGTATCTACGGGACTTGCAGCAGCTTGCATCCCAACCACGACCGCCTCTTGCCCGATGTATAAATGACAGAAACCGCCAATCAAACCCATGCCATATAGCTGACCAGCCTTCTCTTCAAATCGCCGGATTCCAAGCATACTGCGATAGTATTTAAGTAATTCGGGCTGTGACCCATCTAATACTTTCTTTCCGGGTCTACTTTTTTTCTCTATTTTTTTTGCAGCTCGGGGTCCGGACTTTTTTGGGGCTCTGGCCATGATGTACTCCCTCCTAACTAGGCCGCGATATTGGGGTAAAATTTTATTAACAAACCATTTTAAGTTTAAGCTAAGGGGAGAGACGGTACAACAAAATAGGACTGAATTAACCCCACTTTTTGCACGCTTTCAAAAAAATTAATTTAATTTTGATTAATTTTAGGTAATCTGGTTACGCTACATTACGTAATTTGGTCTCAGTATGGGTTTTAACGGGTTCATGCCATTGCCAATGGCAGCCCTCGGATGCGATGCAATCATTAAGATCGATAGTATGTGGTATGAGGTCGCTGGAGGTTTTTTGCCAGGCCTGCATAGCGTGAAAGGTTTTCCAATAAACGATCTTAACCGGGCGGTTACCATTAGCTATGTCATCTGCAAAACCGATAAAACCGCTAAACAACATTGCTGCTGACAAAGTTGTTGCCAACGCATCAGAAAATTGTCCGGCATTTGTCTCTGGGCTTGGCGCGGTGAAAAGCGCGGTAAAAAATGGAGGTTTATCGAGATCAACGAAACGAGGCATTGTCAAAAAAACCAACGATAGATGGAATTACATTTGTTAGACGACGCTTGAGCGGTAGCCTGTTAGTTTGGATCTGAGTGGGCCTTTCAGCAATGAGGTGTTTGCGTCTTTTGTGAGAAATAGGCTCTTTGACCGAAGCTACCTTAATCTTAAAAAGTGAGTCGATAGGATTGTTTGGAAATGTACTTTTAATTTGTTTAACGCATATTCGATACCATTCTGTGTAAGCTGCCATATCGCTCCAATACACTACGGATAGCCAAAGCCCACTTTCGTCACGTGTTGTCTCAAGACCCATGAAGCCCATTTGTGCGGGAGCTAAACTCACCATTTCATCAGTTGGTCGCCGCTTGGGAACAGTAAAGTTATCGACACCAGTGGTATCGTAAAAAATTACAGCGATGAACGGTGGATTAGGAGTCTCTGCAAGAACCCAATTTTGCGCTAAAGACATTAATATTTCCTCTCTGAATCTATGAATACGACGTCGTCGCGATGGCCAAAATTAAGCATTAAACGCGCGCGTTCGTCGAGCATATCCGGATCAAGGCTGCCCGGATTGAGTAAACGAACGCGCTTTTCGAGGAAGGATTTTTGATCGTCAGTTTTTTGGGCCATGGTTTCCGCACGCACAACTTGCTTTTGAAGTTGCCACCAGGCAAACAAACCACGATCACCCTGAAAAGTGTGATAGGCAAAATAACAAGTCATCGCCAAACCCAAAAATGGAATGCCGACCGCTTTGATATACTTATGAACCCCATATTGGAGAATCATCTTAAGAACCACACCTTTTGAGAACCAAGAGTAATTGGCAATCCAAAATCCGATCCAAAGATTACCCCTTAGGTCTTAACAAGCCGTTACTTGTTGCTCAGAGCTAACTTAATTGAAGCCGCTAACATGAGACTATATCTCTACCAGCATAACGTGCTTCATTGCCTAATTCTTCTTCAATACGCATAAGTTGGTTGTATTTGGCGATTCGATCGGAACGGCTCAACGAGCCCGTTTTGATTTGCCCGGCATTAGTTGCAACAGCAATGTCTGCAATAGTCGTATCCTCTGTTTCGCCAGATCTATGCGATATTACATTAGTGTACCCAGCTTTATAAGCAATTTGGATAGCCTCTAAAGTTTCTGATAATGTACCAATCTGATTGACCTTAATTAATATAGAGTTTGCAACGCCCTGTTCGATGCCATAGCTCAAACGCTTCGAATTGGTAACAAATAGATCGTCCCCGACTAACTGACATTTTGATCCAAGCTCTTCCGTTAATGCCTTCCAACCATCCCAATCGTCCTCCGCCATGCCATCCTCGATTGTCATTATAGGATAACTAGAGACGAGCTTGGCCCAATACTCTACCAAGCCATCTGCATCGAGAGATTTACCTTCACCTTTTAAATTATAATAACCGTCTTCATAAAACTCGGTTGAAGCCGCATCAAGTCCGAGCATTACGTCGTCACCAGGCGTATAACCCGCCGCTTCAATAGCTCCCATGATGAAATCAAGCACATCGGTTGCAGAACATAGATTTGGTGCAAATCCACCCTCGTCGCCGACATTGGTATTATGGCCCGCGTCGCTCAAACTCCTCTTTAAAGTTTGAAAAATCTCTGAACCCATACGAATACTCTCCGCTGCAGACATTGCACCAACGGGTAAAATCATAAATTCTTGAATATCGATTTGATTGTCCGCGTGTTCACCACCATTGATAATATTCATTAAAGGTACAGGTAAAGTGTGCGCAAAGGCGCCGCCGATATAGCGATAAAGTGGCATGGCTGCCTCTTCGGCTGATGCTTTTGCAACGGCTAATGAAACGCCTAATATGGCGTTAGCTCCCAAACGCCCTTTATTATCTGTGCCGTCTAATTCTATCATAGAACGGTCGATATGCAGTTGCTCCTCTGCATCAAACCCAGATAAAAGATCAAAAATCTCGCCGTTGACTGAGGAACACGCTCCTAATACTCCCTGACCGCCAAAACGATTTTTATCCGAGTCACGCAGTTCAATTGCCTCGTGAGCACCTGTTGAAGCGCCAGACGGTACGGCCGAGCGGCCCATTGTACCAGTTTCCAGCATAACTTCGACTTCGATTGTTGGATTGCCGCGGCTGTCGAGAATTTCGCGCGCATGGATATCGACAATAGCGGTCATGAGTAACTCCCTAAATATCTTATGTGATCATGTTTATGTCGGTTTTTTAATAGGCTTGATGTCTAAGGCAAATCCATAATTGGATGGCGTTTGGCGATTATATCGAAATCAATGAGCATTTCTATTATATCTTTCAGATCTGAAATGGGGATCATATTGGGTCCATCAGAAGGTGCATTATCTGGGTCTTGGTGAGTTTCTATAAAAATAGCAGCCACACCTATCGCAACTGCTGCGCGCGCTAAAACCGGCGCAAACTGACGTTGGCCTCCAGATGTAATGCCATGTCCACCCGGTTGCTGAACAGAGTGGGTTGCATCAAAAACTACCGGATGACCAGTGCTGGCTAAAATAGCCAAGCTCCGCATATCCGCGATCAAGGTATTATAACCAAAGCTTACGCCCCGCTCGCATAACATGACATCGAGGTTACCGTCGTTAGTGATTTTCTTCACCACATTGGCCATATCCCATGGGGCTAGGAATTGCCCTTTCTTTACGTTGATCGGTTTTCCAGTTGCTGCTGCAGCCCGCAGAAGGTCTGTCTGGCGGCATAGAAAAGCTGGAATTTGCAGGACATCAACGACTGCTGCAGCTAATCCACATTGCTCTGCCGTGTGGATATCGGTTAATGTTGGGAGACCTGTTTTGTTACGAACTTCGTTAAATATCGGCGCCGCCTCTTCTAAGCCGAGTCCGCGAGCGCTATCAACGCTAGTCCGATTGGCTTTGTCAAAAGAGGTCTTAAAGATCATACCTACACCAAGAGCGTTGGATATATCGGCTAACTTTCCTGCGATATCTAGTGTGTGCTGACGGCTCTCCATTTGACATGGTCCTGCGATAACTATCAGTGGTAGGTTGTTCCCAACCCGTAAATCTCCGACCTGAATATGGTGTTGCTTGACGGTCATGATCTCTAGACTAATCTTGATTGATCGACTGCAGCCCCTACGAAGGCTGTGAATAAGGGATGAGGTTCAAATGGGCGTGATTTTAGCTCTGGATGAAACTGCACACCGAAAAACCATGGATGGTCGGGTATTTCAACTACTTCCGGCAAGATTCCGTTTGGCGATTTAGCAGAGAAAACCATGCCTTTCGATGCCAAGTCCTGCTCATACGCAAGATTTACCTCATACCGGTGACGATGACGCTCTGAAATACGATCTGTACCATAGATCTTATGGATACGGCTATTTTTTTGAACCAGGGCTTCGTAGGCGCCGAGGCGCATTGTACCCCCCATATTGCTCTCGGTGCTGCGCATCTCAACGAGGCCATCACGCTCCCACTCTGTTAGCAAGCCGACGATTGGGTTTTGGCACTGACCGAATTCAGTTGAGCCCGCACCTCTTATACCAGCTAAGTTACGTGCCGCCTCAACGACTGCCATTTGCATTCCAAGGCAGATACCAAAAAAAGGAACTCGGTGTTCTCTCGCGAATGAGGCCGCAGCTATTTTACCCTCCACACCACGTTCTCCGAAACCTCCCGGGACTAATATTCCGTGCACCCCCTGCAAGTGTTGAAATGTATCCTCATTCTCAAAAATCTCAGAATCAATCCAATTAAGGTTAACCCTAACATTGTTAGCTATTCCGCCGTGTGCAAGAGCTTCTGATAAAGACTTATATGCATCCAGTAATCCCGTATACTTCCCGACAACAGCTATAGAAACTTCGCCTTCGGGTCTGGTGACACGCTCCATTATATCATACCAACGTGCCAAATCAGGCTGTTGCGGATCAACATTAAAGAAACGGCATACCTCGTCATCCAATCCTTGGTTATGATAACTGATTGGAACCTGGTATATGGAGGACACGTCTAATGCAGGTATCACTGAGCTCTGTTGAACATTGCAAAAGAGGGCAATTTTTTCTCTTTCACCCTCAGGTAAATCTCTTTCTGCACGGCAAAGCAAAAGATCTGGTTGAATACCCACTGACAGCAACTCCTTTACAGAGTGCTGTGTTGGCTTTGTCTTCAATTCACCAGCAGTGGGTATATAAGGGAGAAGGGTCAGATGGAGGTACATACAATTAGCGCGACCCAAGTCGTTCCCTAATTGCCGAATAGCCTCTAAAAACGGCAGCCCCTCGATATCGCCAACTGTACCGCCGATTTCACAAAGTACGAATTCCTCATCGGTCAGGTCGTTGATCACGAATTTTTTTATCGCTTCAGTTACGTGAGGAATTACCTGAATAGTTGCGCCGAGATAGTCACCTCTGCGCTCTTTGGCGATGACATCTGAGTATATACGGCCGGTTGTCACGTTATCCGACTGCTGGGAAGAAACTCCGGTGAAGCGCTCATAGTGACCAAGATCTAGGTCTGTCTCTGCGCCATCATCAGTCACATAAACCTCTCCGTGCTGATACGGACTCATAGTGCCGGGGTCGACATTTAGGTAGGGATCTAGTTTTCGCAGTCGAACCTTAAAACCTCGGGCCTGCAACAGTGCCCCCAAAGCCGCTGATGCTATGCCTTTACCAAGAGAGGAGACTACGCCGCCAGTAATGAAAATGTAACGCGTCATGACAAATAACAATATACAATTGTTCCGAGCTCACAAAAGATAAAGAGACTACTGATTTAACCGAGGCCTCCACCTAAGGTAAAAGTATCTATTCTCAACGTGTTGCATCAATTTCCGATAGGCGCGGCTGGATCTGCCGGGACTGAAGGTTGGGTGGCTGATTCTGTTGGTGGGGCTAAAATCGATGGCGATTCGGTCTCGCTAGACGCTAAAATTGCTAAAATCATGCTAGTTACAAAAAAACTAGCAGCTAAAAAAGCGGTCGTGCGAGTTAACAAGTCAGCTGCCGCGCGACCAGTCATGAATCCACCCCCACTGCCGCTGCCGCCACCCATGCCGAGGGCACCTCCCTCGCTACGTTGGATCAAAATCACACCAACGAGTCCGAGCGCAATCAAGAGATGAATGACTAAAATAATCGTTTGCATGGCTCAGAAAACCTCATGGAAAGGAGAAACTGACTTGTAGACTTTCGCGTCAGATAAGTAAATCCGTTTCCCTACACATTATGTGTAATAAAATTTGGATAATCCTATGAGGATCTCGATATGTTATAAAATTTTATAATCCAATCGGTGATCAATTTTCATCCAAAATATTAGTATAGATTTCTGGATCCGTTATGCCCTCCGACCCGATTAATAATATACGTGACGCTTCAGTGATCTGGATCTTCTCGCGTAATTTTGCCTGTAATGCGCTTGTAACAAAACCTGCCAAGCCTGCAATCCCACTCTCACCGGCCTCGATAGCGGTGTCACCCGCGAGGGGGCGGGCCATAAGGCGGACGGCTGGGCCAACTAAACTCTCTGGAATTGTGAGAAAATCAGATGCTTCTTCAGCAAGGATGTGCCAAGCAAGTTGAGAGGGTTCCCCGCAGGATAAACCGGCCATTAGGGTTTCTGTGACGATCTTGGTTTGAGTTGCCTTACCATTCTCCGCGCTTTCGAAGAGACATGGGGCTAACTCCGGCTCTACAACTACTACATGTGGGCTGGCATCTCTCCATGCTTGGCGAAAGTAAGCCGCGACCGCTGCTGCTAGGCCTCCCACCCCGCCTTGCAAGAACACGTGACTAGGGGGTGTTTTCATAGTCTCGCATATTTCTCTCGCCATTACTCCGTACCCAGCCATGACTTGGCGCGGGATATCAATGTAACCGGTCCAAGATGTGTCAGAAACGATGGTCCAACCATATGCTTGAGCCTCTCTTCTGGTTGCGGCAACGCTAGCGTCGTAGTCCCCCATAACGCGGATAACTTCGGCGCCAAGATCACGCATAGCTTGAGCTCGGCTGCTACTAACTTCAGCATGAATATAAATCCGACATGGGCTTCCTAGACGTCTCGCCCCCCAAGCAACAGACCTGCCGTGGTTACCATCGGTTGCCGTAACGAGTGTGATTTTTGCCGCTAGGTCAGCATATTCGGGACTGGTGATTTTAGAGATTGAAATGTCATGGCCAACCCGTGTGGAAATTTTCTCACGTATTACGTTTGCTGCTGCGTAAGCACCACCCAACGCTTTGAAGCTTCCAAGCCCAAACCGTGAGCCTTCGTGTTTATAAAAGATTTTTTCAACATTAGTTGATTGAGCCAAGGCAGGCAGTTGCAACAGGGGGGTTGGAGCATACCCAGACCAAGTTCTTATTTCGTTGTACGCTTCGTTGAAATCACTCTCGGAAATCACGTGTTTAAATGCTTCACCGGCCTGACGTAAACCTAGAGTATGACGAGCTTTAGCGACCTGAAATGTATCGAGCATGTGGCTTGGCCCTTGCAAATAAATACCGCCACAGCAGACAACCACTAGGCACCTGCGGAAGCAACCCTCATTAGTATTACTTTAAAAATTTTCAAAAGTAATCTGTGTGCCAAGTTGAAGGAACAGCCGCACTAGTAATAATTGTGACGCAAAATTAGAGTTATTTCTTTTTAACAAATTGTGTTAGGCATATTGCCGCCTGCCATGCCTTGTCGTAGTTTTATTCCATGGGCTAAGTGGCGAGGTTTCCTCTGAGATGAAGCACGACTTAATTTTCAACACCCGATTTTTTTTCTCGACGGCACCTTTGCCCTGTCCGTACTTACCTGATCGAATGGAGCGCCGTGTAGTAACCGAGCTAATTGGCCGCGATACTTTGGAAATGCATGAACAGTTGTCATTGGCTGGGTTCCGGCGCAGCCATGGTATCGCTTATGCGCCGGCTTGTGCGGGATGCAATGCGTGTAAGGCAGTCCGTGTCTTGGCAAATGAATTTAAATGTGGTCGTGCACACCGGCGTGTAAGGAGAAGAAATGCAGATATCATTGCTCAGCCACTTGCTCCGTTTGCCACGGAGGAGCAATTTCAACTATTTGCCGCTTATCAGAGAGCACGACATAGCGATGGTGAAATGTCAAAGATGGACTTCTTTGAATATCAGGGGTTAGTTCAAGACACTCCCGTAGAAACTGAAGTAGTTGAATTTAGAGATTTATCGGGAGATTTAATAGCCGTTTGTTTGACGGACCGGATGATCAATGGTCTGTCCGCAGTCTATAGCTTTTTTGACCCTAAGTTAGATCGACGCAGTTTGGGAACATATATGATACTTTGGTTGATCGAAGAAGCACAGCGGCGATCTATGGCGTATGTCTATCTTGGGTTCTGGATAGCTGAGTGTGCTAAGATGGCTTACAAACTAAAATTCTCACCCTTAGAAGTCCGGACCAGTGGGGGTTGGGGCGTGTTGGGTGGTAAGGCAATCGAGCGCGAAATACTCGGGGGAACCAGCTCTCGAGATTATACCCCTGAAGCACCGATAAATTTGACTTTTAGTGAGATTCTGTAAGCCACTGATATTAATACGTAAATTTATTTTTAAAAATCTAGAGAAATGTCTCGATGGTGAGATTGGCAACTTGCAACAGCCTCGGCTTGCTCATCCGATAAACGATCTTGTTGCCTTGCGCCAATCGTTAATCGAATGGCATTTTCGTAATTAGTTAGATCGGTAGCGAGCTGTTTTTCCGCTCTTTTTCGCCATTTCATCTCAGCTGTATGAGCATTCAAAGCTTTGATTAATTCAGCAGCTGCTTTATCTAAATTGGGACTTTTACCCCGAAGAGCCCGGCGCGCACGTGATAGTTTTGATTTTATCGGATGAGCTCCAGCGATAGCACCGACATCCATTTCTACAGACTTGATAAACTCTATTGCTGCTTCAGGAGTACTCGTGAAAATAATTTTTTCGAGCCTTTTAATTCGTCCTCTGAGGTTAACTAACGCCGGTGAAGAAGCAATGATTTTGCGCAAGTTTACTATGGGTTCGTAGGCATCATCAACCGAGCGTCGATAGAGCTGCCTCGCCTTTTTTTCTGCACCTGCCAATTTCACATAAGTCTCACGTATCCTTTCCCAACCAATAGGATAGTGGGTTTGGACTAAATTTAATTCGTTTTTTAACCCAGCAATTTTTATATTGATATGTCTTTTTTTTGCCACGTTATCGGCCGTTTGGGTGAGACGTTTGAGATATTGAGCCTTTTTTTCTAGTCTATTGAGCTCACGTTTAATAGACGTTGTTCTGACTCGTAAGTCCCGTATTTTTGAATGAGGATCAACATACTCCGGGAGGAAAGACTCAAGAGAAGCCTTAGCTGAACGAACTTTTGCGACGGTTGGTAAGACTCTGCTTGCGGCTGCCAGACCCTCATTCATGTTGGCTTTTAAGTCATTTGGTAGATAAGAGATATTAAGTTTATTAGCGTTGTTAATGCTGACTTTCAGTGCTTCCGCCTTGAGATCATATTGTGTAAAGAGATAATCTTCTAGGCAGAGCTGCAAGCGAGGGTTAGTTGGTGGCGGCGCTGTGTCTGATGTTAAATAGACTTTACTTGGCAAATAATTAACGAGTGGCGGAAATAAACCAACAATTAACAAACCAGTCAGCTGCAGTGCAATAAAGGGCGCAACGCCTTTATACATGGAGACTGTTCGCACAATAGTAGGGGCAACGCCGCGTAAATAGAAAAGAGCGAACCCAAATGGCGGTGTTAAGAATGAAGTCTGCATATTGACCCCTATCATAACGCCAAGCCAAACAGCGGTTACATTAGCAGATGGGTCAGCCAATAATATTGGAGCAATAATTGGTACTACGACAACGGCAATTTCAATAAAATCCAAAAAGAATCCTAAAACAAAAATTACAGCCATAACAACAATGAATTTTGTAATAAAGCCACCAGGGAGTCCCGTTAGGAAGTTACGAACAAGCTCCTCTCCGCCAAAAGCCCGGAAAGCTGCAGTTAACATGGCGGCGCCCAATAAAATTATAAAAACCAAAGACGTCGTTTTCGCTGTTTCGATCATTACCCCTTCTAACGTGTTATCTATTTTATAAGCTCTCCAACCACTCCATATAAGGGCGCTTAGGAAAATAATTGATGCAATAGCCGCCAGAGTGACCCCTATCACGTCATCACTGTTTTGGATATTCTTAACGTTGATGTCGAAGATATGGATTAGAACAGCGAGGGTTGCGACAGAGGCAGCAGCAAGGATAGCAGGAGTGAACGCGCCTTTACCGCCGGCTTTCAATCGGTATCCAGCCATAATCAGAGCCCCGACTGCCCCAATCGCCCCAGCTTGATTAACCGTCGCAATGCCGAGAATAATTGAACCCAAAACCGCAAATATAAGCGCTAACGGGGGCATAAGCACCACGAGAACCCGTAGAATAAATTTTCTATCTATGTTACCGTCGAAAGGGGCAGCGGGGGCTGCACTTGGCCTAAAGAGGGCGACCAAAAGAATGTACATCACATAGAGCCCCACTAAGACTATGCCAGGTAAAAAGGCACCCAAAAACATGTCACCTGCGCTGGTTGAGGTCAGGTCGAATTCGGACGGAAGTGCAGTTTGGCCCGTTGCTTCTTTGTAGTCGGCAGTTCGCATTGCGCTGGCTTGATCTGTCGCATTTGAAAGCTGGTCTGCAAGAATGATTAATACGATAGAGGGTGGGATGATTTGCCCAAGCGTCCCTGAAGCACTTATTGTTCCGGTCGCAAGTGCGTGGTTGTAATTGTTGCGGAGCATAACTGGCAAAGATATTAACCCCATGGCGATAACTGTAGCGCCTACAATTCCAGTTGTAGCCGCCAGAAGAGCACCAACTAAAACTACTGAGACTCCAAGGCCCCCTGGAACTGGACCAAATAATTGTGCCATGGTGATTAATAAATCTTCTGCGATCTTTGAACGCTCCAGCATTATGCCCATAAAGATAAAAAGTGGGATAGCGATTAATGTGTCGCGTTCAGCTTCCCAATAAATTCCACGAAAATTAGTTACACCAGCACTGAGCCATTGTAAGGGATCGCCGTGAGCAAAATAAGCGGATACGTCTCCGGTAAATACCCAACCAGCTAGAGCTGCCAACGAAATAGAAAAAATAGCTGATCCTGGAAGTGCAAAGGCAACCGGAAAGCCTCCCCCAAGTGCAAAAATCATCGTCAGAATCAATATGATGAGAAAAACGATTTCCATGAATAGATTTCCAGTTATCTGAGGACTCTAAAGAACTCTGGGTAGACGGCTTTCTGACTTAATTTATGATTTTGGATTGGGTTCAATTTCGTTTAACAAGACCGCAGCATTTCGCAGCAAATAACTCGTAAATTGAATTAACATTGAGACAGCAAAAATTAATAAAAATCCAGCGAGAAGATATTTTACGTACATCCCATATCCGCTCTGAGTAACTTCAAAGCTTAAAAGCGGACCAGAGATGGAATTTGCGCGTCCCCACATCCCGGTGGTTAGGATAATCCAACAAAGCGGCATTCCGAGAAAAACGGACCCCAATGCATTGGTCCAAGCTTTACCCCGCTCTGTAAAACTAGCATAGAGCACATCTACACGGACATGCCCTTCTTGAAGCAATGTGTATGCACTTGCAAATAAAAATAATGCGCCATACCAGAACCTAACAAGATCGCCCATAAACGCTTGCTCATACGAGAAAATAAACCGAGCAATCACTATTTGAATTTCCGCTGCGACGATTAAAAGTGCTAACCATGGGAAACCAAGTGTTCGCGAGAAATAAGCTATTACGATTGAAATTCCTAATATTGGGAAGTGAACATAGGTACCTCGATATTTTGAGCGCCCCAATTCTGAGGCAAATTGTGGGTCAACTAATTTGATAAGAAGGCCTTCGACCCGGAGAAAGGAAATCGCCATATCTACTATGCCAATAATGAGCACGGCCCAAAATACCGCACGAATAAGATATTGTGTAAATCTTGAGAGCATGTTCGAGTCATCGTGTAGGGTCCTGTCTGGAGAACGCAGAACTATAAAGATCACAGTTGTAATAGGAACAAGATAGACCAAAAGTTGTAACCCAGCCCATGAGTGCAAAGTGGGCGCTTTAGTTACGAATACGCTTAGTCCCGGCCACTTCCAATAAAAATTTAAATAACTACTTAATAAAAAACTGCCGCACATAGAAACGGAGGCTAGTGCAAAAACCCGCAAAGCTGGTATTACCACTTTTCTTTTAAATTGTGTGGATACTTGCGGCACACTATCAAGTCCCTATAAAGAAGGCCCATTTGACATATTTGTGAATGCCCCGTCAAAAATTCGAGAGTGAAACTTGCACGTTTAGGTCAACGTTTTGGCAGTGTTTATAAAGCGGTTACACTCAACGAGCCCCAGTTTGGCATTCGTTGAGTGTAAACCAATTTCACCGATTACAGTCCAAGGGCACGGTTTCGCTGGGACAGGAAAGCTTGGTCAGAAATCTTTGACCAACCACCAAGATCCTTTCGTGCTGCGACAAAGCTGGCATCAATTTTCTTTGCCAGAGCGCTATGTTCACGCACGCCGGCGAAGACCTCTTCAGCTGCTTCTGCAAAGCTATCGTATACGTCATCGCTAAATTTACGAAGTTTTACGCCTTGTTCTGTAACCAACTTCGTCAACGCTGACCCAGAATTCATGTTATATTCTGCCATCATCATATCATTTTCCATAGATGCCGCACCTTCGACAATAGCTTTTTCGGACTTGGATAAACTATCCCAGAATTTTTTGTTCACTCCCAAAGCAAGCATTGAGCCTGGTTCGTGCATTCCCGGGTAATAGTAATATTTAGCTGCTTCATAGAACTTCATAAAGCTGTCATTCCAAGGGCCGACCCACTCAGTCGCATCAATAGCACCAGAGACTAAATTTTCATAAATTTGTCCGCCTGGCAAAGAGACTGGTGATGCCCCCAATTTAGCCATCACATCGCCACCCAATCCGGGGATTCGCATTTTTAACCCTTTAAGATCATCGGCTGAGTTGATTTCTTTGTTAAACCATCCTCCCATTTGACAACCGGTATTACCTGCCATAACGCATTTTAGTCCAAATTCAGCTGCAAGCTCATCCCAAAGTTCTTGGCCGCCGCCAAACCGGATCCACGCATTCATCTCGGTGTAAGTCAGTCCAAATGGGACTGAAGTAAAGTAGCCCCAACCTAGATGCTTTCCTTTCCAATAGTAATCTGCAGCGTGGTAAGCTTGGGCGTTTCCGGATGATACTTCATCAAACGAGTCAAAAGCGCCTACACGCTCTTTTGCAGCGAAATACTCAACTTGAATTTGCCCATCACTCATATCAGCAATACGTTGTGCGCAACGCTGAGCACCAGTACCGAGGCCGGGAAAGTCTCGCGGCCAGGTGGAAACAACAACCATTTTTTTTATATTTTTTGCAATGGCAGGTGTTGCTAATTGTTCGTCTTTCTTCGTTTCCTGTTTCTCGTCGCAGGCAGTTAATGCAACTGCTGAGGCACCAACTACCCCTGCTGTTATCGCACCTTTTACGAGAAAATTACGCCTCGACACATCTTCCTCTCGGATCTTAATATCTTTTTTTTTCATCTTGCACAGTCTCCCATCGTTTGTGATATCAGCATATATTATTGGGGATATTTTTTTGAGCGTTGCGTTCCGCAAGTCTCTGAGTTCTAACTATACCCCAATCGACACTCCCGCAGTTTAAGGACTCGTGGGTTACATATCTAGCACGTTTTGACACACCAGTTTTTTAAACGCTCAATTAATTAGGGACGGAAGTTTCCTTTCACTATATTGTCGAGCTTTTTTGGAAAGTAGATCTTGGTGATCTATCAGGACCCGGGAGGCTAAGAATTTAACGGCCATTGTATACGAGGAGCTCTAAAATCTGCACTCAGAAATCATATTTCTTAGGATTTAATCCAAAAAGTAATTAAAATCTGTGATGGTAATGTCGAGGTTAAAATTCTTTCAGAAATGACTAGTAACGACCACCATTCAGCGACCATTCATGGTAATATAGTCGCAATAACAGGACGGTAAAAATTATACCTACCTCCATACTAGCGGAAAACGTTTGACCTAGGAAACCCCTTAAAAGGAGGGGACCCAGCCTGCCCGCGTTTTCCAACCCATGAATTGATGTCGGTCTCTAATCGGGTTCCTGCCCCGGTTTTCCATGTCAAACCCTCTTTTACGTTGAGCGTTGTTAAGTCAGCTAACCCGCCCTTTGAATATCGTTGCATAATCACCCCTGCACCGCGTCCGATCTTTGGCAACTCATTTAATGGAAAGAGCAAAAGCCTTCGATTGGTACCAATTACGGCAACATGGTCATGATTAACTCCTATTTCTTTGATGGCTTTGGCCTCTTGGCCTGGTTTTAAATTAAGGACTTGCTTGCCATTTTTAGTTTGGGCGACGAGTTTATCCTCACTGACAGCGAAGCCCCTGCCGGAGTCTGATGAGATTAAAAAGTCTCGTCCTCCTCTAAAGATAAACATGTCGATGATATCCTCACCGTTTGGTAGATCAATCATCAAGCGCACGGGCTCGCCATGTCCTCGCCCGCCCGGTAATTTTTCAGCCCCAACCGTATAGAATCTGCCGTTGGTAGCAAACAAAATTAACTTATCGATGGTTTCTGCATGCAGTAAAAATTTCAACCGATCGCCATCTTTAAATTTTATGTTACGTGCATCGTCAAGGTGACCACGAGCAGCTCTTATCCATCCTTTTTCCGAATAAATTACGGTAACCGGTTCTCTCTCAATCATAACGTTTAATGGCATAACAAGAGTTTTAGGCGATTCCTTAATAGTAGTTCGTCGTCTGCCTAATTCGGTTTTTTGTCCGAATGACTCTCTGATATCAGAAATTTCTCTCCCAATTAATGTCCACCGCTGTTTTTCATCTTTTAAGAGGTTACGCAGTTTTTTGCTATTAGCTGTGAGCTCGGAGTTTTCGCGCCGTATCTCTCTCTCCTCTAGTTTACGAAGCTGGCGAAGGCGCATATTTAAAATGGCTTCGGCCTGGATATCAGTTACCGCCAATACCTCAGTCAATTTTGATTTTGCTTCGTCGGTCTCACGGATAATGCGGATCACTTCATCCAGATTTAGATAAGCAACAAGCAAGCCACCTAAAACTTCTAAGCGGTGTTCAATTTTTTCAAGTTGATGCTTGGTTTCGCGAATTAGGACAACATGGCGATGGTCAAGAAAAGCCTGTAAGACTTCACGCAAATTCATAACGCAGGGCACATTGTCTGCACTTAAAACGTTCATATTCAAACTGATACGGCTCTCAAGATCTGTGAATTTAAAGAGATGTTCCATTAATAGTACCGGATCGATCGTGCGGTTCTTTGGCTCGAGAATTACGCGGACGGTATCTGTAGACTCATCTCGAATGTCTGCCAACATCGGTAATTTGCGCGCCAGCATCATTTCGGCAACTTTTTCGATCAAGCGGGATTTTTGGACTTGGAACGGAATTTCCTGAATAATTATGTGATAATGTCCATTCGATAGATTTTCTCGTTCCCACCTCGCGCGCAGTCGAAAAGTACCTCGACCCACCTTATATGCGCCGATAATAGTTTTACGATCCTCAACCAAAACTCCTCCCGTGGGGAAATCGGGGCCCGGAATAATCTCGGCAAGTTTTTCAAAGGTTACGCGCGGGTGCTTAATTAGATGTAAAAGTGCATTACAAATCTCGCCTGCGTTATGGGGAGGTATCGATGTCGCCATGCCAACCGCAATCCCTGTAGCTCCATTAGCTAAAAGATTTGGAAACCGGGCTGGTAAAATTATTGGCTCATTATCTTCTCCGTCGTAAGTGTCTCGGTAATCTACTGCATCGCGGTCTATGCCCTCAAGTAATGCCCATGCGACCGCGGTCATTCGAGCCTCGGTATAGCGCATGGCCGCGGCATTATCGCCATCAATATTGCCAAAATTCCCTTGCCCCTCTACTAGAGGGTAGCGAACAGCAAAATCTTGAGCTAATCGCACCATGGCGTCGTAAATAGCTTGGTCCCCGTGGGGATGGTATTTACCCATTACATCCCCAACTACGCGAGCGCATTTTTTGAAACCGGCCGTGGGATCTAATTTTAGTTGTCGCATCGCATATAAAAGCCGGCGATGAACAGGCTTTAATCCGTCACGGACATCAGGCAGTGATCTAGCCATGATGGTTGAGAGGGCATATGACAAATAACGCTCACTGAGCGCGTCGGCTAAACGAGTTTCCCTAATACCCTCTACTTTCACCGTATTCGACATCATTTTGTTCCGTGAAATTTCAGACACTATATATAGTATGCTTCTATCACTTTCCGTCAATCTGTACGATTAATAAAAAATTTAAAAGGTGATCTTAAATCTTTAAAGACGCGTAAACAAAACAGATCAAAGTGGAGAAAGCGCATGCATGGCGGAACAGTAAAATGGTTTAATCGTAAGAGAGGCTTTGGGTTTATAAAGCCAGATGGTGGGGGTGAGGACGCGTTCGTGCACATCAGCGCTGTCAAACAAGCTGGTCTCACTACATTACTTGATGGACAAAAAATACAATTCGAGCTCGCAAAGCTCGAAAATGGTCGCACAGCCGCCGCTTCACTTCTCATGGTTGGTGCTGAATAATTCGTGAGCACAGGAGTTTCGAACACATCACGGCAGGGTCCCAAACCTGACCGAATGGAAATCTAGGCCTTTAAGCGGTCCATAAAGCGCGCGCGGGCATCTGGTGTGCGCCCTAACGCGCTAGGGTAAAACACATTTTTATTTAACATATAACCTGTGGTTCTTAACCCTTGGACAATGTCGAAACGAGCTGGCATGCCTCCGCCCGGAAGCAAAAATGCTGGCAACGGTAACATTTTGCTTTCATATGGTTTAGCGGCATTGATACTAACTGCTCTCCCGGTTTTTGGAGACACAAAGGCAAGATCTTTTGTAACGCCCGTAGCGGCACACGCTTTTAGGTCTAGGCCAAACCCAAGTTCCTGTAATAAACCTACTTCCCATTTTACGTAAACTGTCATCCATACTAAATCTTCCTCATGCGCTAAGGCCTTAATGAGCAAACGAATACCCTCAAATATAGCCACATAGTTCTCCCGTTCTGGCAGCGACGCGTCTAAAATAGCGCACGCACTGCATAGAGCTGCAAGTCGCATTGGTTCATGCAGGACTTCGGATGTTACAGTGGATTCAAGTTCACAACTGAATGTTCCAAGATGCTCAGGTAATCTTCCATGCCATGTCACGTAAACACAATTGCCGGGTTGATATAGGCCGCGAGCTCGCCGACCAGAACCACCTCTTACCAACCCAAGATGTCGTCCATGACTCCGCGTGAGCAACGTGACGATTGCAGCCGTCTCCCCGTGCTTGCGTGAAGATAAAACTATTCCCTCGTCGCACCATTTCATAATTGCATTGTAACTTCATTTTCCAAAGTTTGTTCGAAATTGTGACTCCTTCTAAATATTTGATTTTTTTTGTACTAAGGTTGCAGCACCGACAGGCAAAATGCCGGAGTTCATTTAATGAGTGATTATTAGAGCCTTAGTTCTATTTTTTAATGTTTCTTAATAGATGGTTACTGTTTCTTTTAATGTGTCTGTAGTTATATGATTGCGGCTGCTAAGAGAATGATATGGTGCACCGGGGGAAATAATATTTTGCTGTTATTTGCGTATTAATTTAAGTTGATTTAAAGGCATCAAAGATTAAATCCCGGTTGGGATTTACCACCCACTCGTAAGTCAAGGCAGACAGTTTTAATGGGGTCTCCATACCAGTGTGCGCCCTTCGTCTATTTCGTGCGGGTACTTTTTAA
Organism: Magnetovibrio sp.; assembly: GCA_002690705.1. GTDB lineage: Bacteria > Pseudomonadota > Alphaproteobacteria > Rhodospirillales > Casp-alpha2 > TMED8. The sequence goes on from NZFO01000006.1 coordinate 148,753, forward strand.
TATGCTTTGATATCGTGGAAGAGCATAAGCGCCAGGGTAAAGAACTGCACGGTCGGACTTGTTTAGATTTATTGCATTTTTAAAAAGGTGCGAGGTTGGGTATGAGTGTAACTTTAATAGAACCTGAGAGATAGCCTATCTTCGTCAAGTCTAAGCGTTGAAATCCAAGCCCCAATCGTGATACCGATCTGGATCATCCCCCCAATTTTTTCGGACTTTTACAAATAAAAAAAGATGAACACGGCACCCAAAAATGATTTCAAGCTCTTTTCGGGCAGCCTCGCCGAGCTTTTTAATCTGTGACCCGTTTTTCCCCAGTAAAATTGCTTTTTGAGTAATTCTTTGCACGAAAATAACTTGATTAATTTTCACAGAACCGTCCTTTTTATCTTCCCAGTTCTCTGTCTCCACAGTTGTGGCATAGGGCAATTCTTGTCGCAGTTGAAGATAGAGTTTTTCCCGGGTAATTTCTGCCGATAAAAGACGCTGGGGCATGTCTGTGACCTGATCTTCAGGAAATAACCAAGGACACTCAGGCAATAGAATCGAGAGATGGTCGAGCAAGTCTTTTAACCCGTCACCAGTTCTTGCGCTGATCATAAAAATATCGTCGAAGATATCAAACTCTGCGAGCTTACCCGTTAATTGTAGTAGCGCATCTTTTCGCAAGAGGTCTATTTTGTTGATGGTCAATATCACGCGGTGATTTGATCTAATCAATTTATCTATAATTGCGTTTGTATTTGGATCTATTCCACGTGTTGCATCCACAATTAGTAGAATCAGGTCAGCATCGTGTGCCCCTCCCCAAGCGGCAGCGACCATAGCTCGGTCTAATCTCCTTATGGGTTGAAAAATACCTGGGGTATCAATGAAGATCACTTGTGTCTGGTTACGCATACAAATGCCCAAAACTCGCGCTCGGGTAGTTTGGACTTTTGGTGAAACTATAGTTACTTTAGTACCAACAGCTCTGTTTATGAAGGTTGATTTTCCAACATTTGGTGCTCCAACAACTGCTATAAAACCGGCCTTTTTTGTCATTTTGGTTGTAGTGCTTAATTTGGAGACAGAAGTTGAAGAATAGTCGCTGCGGCGTATTGTTCTGCGGTCCTTTTAGAACTGCCCCGCCCCCTTGCTGGTAATTCATCATCGATAATAACTTCCACAGTGAAGATAGGAGCGTGATCTGGCCCATCGCATTGAATGACCGAATATGAGGGAAGCGATTTACCTGAGGCTTGTGCCCATTCCTGAAGAGCTGTTTTTGGATCTTTTCGTGGTTCTGTATCATCTTTTAACAAAGGCTCCCAATATCGTGCCACAAATACCTGAGCTGCATTTAGGCCGCCATCTAAATATAGAGCACCAATTATCGCCTCGCAGGTGTTGGCAAGCACACTTGGTTTTGTCGCGCCTCCTGTATAGCGCTCACCATCGGATAAAAAAATATGTGGCCCCAAATTGATTTTTAATGCGATGTGCGACAAGGCTTCGCGTCGAGCTAATGCAGTGAATCGATAACCAAGTTGCCCCTCCCCTTCACTTCTAAACTCTTTACACAACATTTCCGCGATAATAAGCCCTAGGACACGGTCCCCTAAAAATTCCATTCTTTCGTTTGAATGCAATCTGTTTTCTACAAAACTTGCATGAGTAAGTGCTACTCGTAATAATTTAGGGTCTCTGAACTTGTAGCCAAGTCTGATTTCAAGTGAATGCGGATCGAGGACACTCATTTGATCTTCGCGAAGAAACGTTCTGTGCGAAGCGATGTAGGCCATTGCCATATTTTCCAAAAACTGCCATCAATTGAGAAGAACTTAACTTCAGCGCGTCCGACTAAGTTAACTCGGGGTATGAAGCCAACATCGGGATAGCGACTATCCTTAGAACGATCCCGGTTATCCCCCATACCGAAATAGTGTCCCTCGGGGACGGTGTAGACTTCGGTGTTATTACTGAAACCAACATCAGTTTCTTTGAGAACATAATATTTACGACCGTTTGGCAATGTTTCCTGATAGCGGGGTGTCCTTTGAAATCGGCCTGTATATTGATTGTATAAAACGACTTCTCCAGCCCGCTTACGCTTTGTTGCTGTGCCATTTATATAAAGAATACCGTTTTTCATCTGAATTTTGTCGCCAGGCAAGCCTACAATCCGCTTGATGTAGTCGGTTGAGTTGTCGGTTGGAAGCTTAAATACCGCAACGTCACCGCGCTCTGGTTCATCGAAAAAAATACGATCAAAAATTAATGGTAGGCTTAAGGGTAAAGAATGTCGCGAGTAACCGTAAGACAGCTTGGAGACAAATAAATAGTCACCGATAAGAAGCGTTGGCCTCATTGAACCAGATGGTATGTTGAATGGCTCGTAGGCCGCTGTGCGCACGCACATTGCCAATACGACGGCTATGAGCACCGTCCGAATAGTTTCCATCCAACCGGCCTCAGTTTTATGGCTTTTGACCTTTGAAGAGGGTTGTGCTGAGTCCGACGACTTTGGGTTATGATCGACCATAATTAGAACCCTTCATTTAGAGCGCGCAGATAAGGCCAGCGCACTGCCGGCAAGTCAAGTGCGACCTAGAACAAGTTATGGGGTTCACCTAGCAATACTGCTTCAATAATTACGAAAGCACTAGCAATGGGGTATTCATCTGTTTGAGTAACAAAGATGTTTGCACGCATACCATGGGGAATTAACGAGTGAAGTCGTTTCAATGCACCTCCGCTGAGTTTCATGTAAGGTTGGCCAGTGGGTAAATTTTGGACACTCATATCACGCCAAAACACTCCTTGGCGCAACCCTGTACCAAGGGCTTTTGCGCAAGCTTCTTTTGCAGCAAAGCTCTGCGCGTATGAAAAAGCAGGATTTTGGCGGCGGCTAGCTTTGGCTTGTTCAACGTCTGTAAAAAGCCGGTTCGTAAATTTACTACTGAACCGCTCAAGCGTTTTTTCTATTCGGCGCATATCGCAAAGATCCGTGCCAATACCAATAATCATGGTGAAACTTGTAGCCAGCAAAACTCTCTCATGCGATTCGCATACCATCGCTCTGAGCTCGAGCTTTGTCCATAAGAGCACGCATATGTTTAATGGAGCTGTCTAGACCACCAAAGATAGCCTCGCCGATTAAAAAATGACCAATGTTTAATTCTGAAATATTTGAGATAGCGGCAATGGATGCTACCGTTTCATAGGTTAAACCATGACCAGCGTGGCATTCAAGACCCAGGTCAGTTGCGCTTTTTACAGCGTTTAGAATTCGTGCATGTTCCATTTCGCGAGCTACTTGCCGGGCTTCACAATATGCACCGGTATGCAATTCAATAACTGGTGCCCCGATTTCATAAGCGGCGTCAAGTTGCAATGGCTCGGGTTCTACAAAAAGCGATACTCGGATTCCTGCGTCACTCAGCACTGCAATAAATGATTTTAAGTGATTCCGGCCCTTCATAACGTCAAGGCCGCCCTCAGTAGTTCGTTCTTCCCGCTTTTCTGGGACGATACAAGCGGCATGTGGTTTATGCTTAAGCGCTATTTTTAACATTTCGTTTGTTGCGGCCATTTCAAAATTGAGTGGTACAACAAGTTGATCGGTAAGTCGCTCTATGTCTGTATCAGAGATGTGCCGCCGGTCCTCCCGGAGGTGGGCAGTAATTCCATCAGCACCGGCGTCTTCCGCAAGTTTGGCTGCTCGTACAGGATCAGGGAAGCCACCGCCTCGAGCATTACGGATGGTGGCAACGTGATCGATATTAACGCCCAAGCGAAGAGGTTTGTTTTTTTGGGCGATTAGTTCAGACACCTACGTTACTCCCGACTGTTTTCAACATGCAATAGATTATCCTGTAACGGATTTTTCGTTGTTAATCCAGAGTTTCAACTTGGTAACTTAATTCCTTTTTTTTATTTACCTTCATAGCCGCTACAAGTGGATCAAAATAAACTTTATTTGTTGCTGAAAACCCTCATCACTTACCTACATATAGTGAGTGTGAGAGGCGAATAGTATTAGCGGACTTCGCATAAATTCTTACCCTGCTATCGATGATGAGTGTTATTGACGGGCAGTAAGCGGCAATTTAACCGCGCCCACGATCAACGGCGTTAATAGCGGGGGTTGCTCTTAGCACTGCGATAACATCAGTCAAGTGTTTTACGTCCTTCACTTCAATGTCGATTAAAATATCAAAGAACTCCTCTGACCGGTTGACGATTTTGAGGTTCGATATATTACCTCCATTCTTGGCGATAACGGTTGAGAGATCACCGAGACTGCCCGGTACGTTGAGAACGCTTAGATTTATCCGGCCAACGTGCATTTCAGGTGAGTTTTCTGGGATCTCCCACGAGAGGTCTAACCAGCGTTCTGACATATTGGTAAAAGCCTCCAAAGTCTCACAATCAATAGTATGCACTGTTACGCCGCTGCCGATTGTTATAATCCCTACAATTCTGTCTCCGGGTAAAGGATGACAACATCCGGCCATATGCATCGCCATCCCCGGGATAAGGCCTTTGATTGAGATACGGCGCAGTACCTCACCGTTTTTTGGTTTTTTACGGCGCGCCTGAGCGAAAGAGACTACATTCTCAACTAGAGCTTTTCCGCGGCTTTTTCTGAGAACCGGATAAACGGCCTCTAAAACTTGGCGACCCGAAACGTTTCCGTTGCCGACCTCTGCATAGAGACTACTTACGCTGTCTTGCTTAAAAATACTAAGCACACCGGCGAGCCCTTTCTCCGTCAGCTCATAGTCAGCTTTGCTAAAAGCATGCTGAAGAATTGAGTGGCCAAGTTTCTCGTATTCTTGCTTTTCCTGAAGTCTAATGAAACGCCGTATGTGGGCACGGGCTTTGCCAGTGACCACAAAGCGCTCCCAAGGTGGCGAAGGTGTTTGGGCTTTAGACGTGATAATTTCTACTTGGTCACCATTCTGAAGTTGTGTTCTCAAGGGCATCATTCGACCATTAATTTTTGCACCCACACAGCAATCTCCTACTTCCGAATGCACCGCGTAAGCGAAGTCGACCGCGGTAGCGCTGTGAGGAAGATTTATTAAGTCACCCCGGGGAGTAAAACTGAATACCTGATCGGAGAACATCTCTAATTTTGTATGTTCGAGGAATTCTTCTGGTCCTGCCGTATGTTCAAGAATTTCTAATAGTTCCCGAAGCCACCTGTATTGTGGCCCTTCGCTGTCGGGTATACCCTGCTTATAATTCCAATGCGCTGCTACACCATATTCAGCAATTTCGTGCATACGACGGGTGCGGATTTGCAGTTCGATGCGATGCCGCTCGGGTCCAAAAACACTCGTATGGAGGGAGCTATACCCATTTGGCTTGGGGGTCGAGAGGTAATCTTTGAAACGGCCAGGTACCGCCGGATATGCTGCATGCGCAACGCCAAGTGTGTGGTAACATGTTTCCACGTCACTTACAATAATTCGGAATGCCATTGTATCGGATAGCTGTTCGAAACCGACATCGTTTTTTTTCATCTTCCGCCAAATTGAATAGGGGGTTTTTTCTCGTCCGTTTACCTCTGCCTTTATTTTATTTTTGGATAATAACTCTTGCAGTTCCTCGATAATTACGCTGATTAGGTCTTCGCCTTTTGCCCGCAAAAAATCGAGTCGATTTAAAATCGATTGCCGACCATCACAATTGAGTTCGGCAAAGGCTAAGTCTTCAAGTTCTTGCTTCATCTCTTGCATACCGATGCGCTCGGCTAGGGGTGCATAGATATCCATAGTCTCTCGAGCGATCCGTTGGCGTTTTTCCAGCTGACCGATATAATGCAGGGTTCGCATATTATGCAGACGGTCAGATAATTTTACGAGCAGGACACGAATATCCTCTGACATAGCGAGTACAAACTTGCGAAAATTTTCTGCTTGTTTGGCTTGATCTGATTGAAATTCTATTCGTGTGAGCTTTGTTACACCGTCTACCATCCGAGCCACTGGATCTCCAAATTGCCCAGATATTTCGTCTAGAGTAACCTCAGTGTCTTCGATCGTGTCATGAAGTAGAGCAGTAATTATCGTATCAGTGTCAAGTTTGAACTCTGTTAGAATTCCAGCAACTTCAAGGGGATGTGAGAAATAGGGATCGCCTGACGCCCGTTTTTGTGAACCATGTGCCTTCATCGCAAAAACGTAAGCACGATTTATCAACTCTTCGTTTGCTAGAGGGTCGTAGGCTTTAATTTTCTCGACAAGTTCAAACTGTCTAATCACAGTCCTGACCATTATTTTACCGGTTTAGTGGGATCCAAGCTTGTTGTGAGATCGCTCGATCTGCGTCGTTCTTTTGGAGCCCCCGGACCATGAGGCTAATTTACTTAGGGTTCCCATCTAACACAGCTATAATGTCTCCATCTCCTCCAGATACCCCCGAAATATTGTCTAAAGGCATAGTTTCTGGAGTGGTTCCTCGTGGGCTGACGCTATCACTGTCTGTTTCCCCTTGAACACCCGTCAAATTCACTTCTTCATCTTCAGGCTCGTCCATCTCAACAAAGCTTTGCAGACCCCTAATCAATCCCTCCTCGAGTTCGTCAAGCGCGACAGATTCATCCGCAATTTCACGGAGCGCGATCACAGGATTTTTGTCGTTATCTCGTTCAAGCGTGAGCTCGGCCCCTGCAGAAACGTTACGAGCACGTTGCGCGGCCATCATTACTAAGTCAAATCTATTTGGAATTTTATCGACGCAGTCTTCCACGGTGACGCGAGCCATTAATAATTCCCCTCAAATCTACAAACCATGCGCGTGTATATGTCGTGAGCAGCAAAGATGCAAGAGAGTTCGATGTTTTTACGTTACCCACTCCGTTCCATAAATGCCACTGGCATCTGCTATGATTCGGGTTTGCTGATCGCTCGGCAAGTTTTCGGCAAGCTGAGATATACTTTTTTGACTTTGCGGATGATACCAATCGGGCAAGATATCGCGAAGTGGTAAAACGGTAAAAGCACGCTCATGCATGCGAGGGTGCGGTAATAAGGGTGGCCTGACAGCCGAATTGTTAATTTTGTTACCGTAAGCTAAAACATCTAAATCGACTACTCTGGCGGCGTTGGGTTTGCCCCGCTCACGCCCAAGACTCACCTCAATATCTAAGAGCAGGTCCAAAAGATCGTCCGGAAGCAGCTTAGTGGAAATAGTTGCAACGCCATTAATATACCATGGTTGGTCAGATAACGGCACAGGCGCGCTTTCATACCAAGGTGAGCGTTTTACTACCCTAGCTCCGCGCGACGCCAAGGAATAAAGAGCCGCACCACAAGCTGCGCGCGGCGATTGGAATCTCCCAGTTAAATTACCCCCATAACCGATGATGATAGGAGCAATGTTGCTCATTTTTCCGAGACCCCTCTAATTCGCTCGCTGACCCGCAAGTATTTTGATACCCTTGTTATTCCGTTGGTATCCAACTATTTTTCGCTGATGACTTGAATAACCCCGGCATAAGTCTTTTTTGGCTCGACAGACCTTTAGAATTTAAAAGCACCATGGCATTGATGTTTTGGGTCCATTGTAAACACTCTGGACTTAGTGACTGCATCTTTATTTCACAAGGTTATTTTGTAATGACGTTTTATCCACAAGAACGATTGGCTTTATTTATTGATGGTTCAAATTTGTACGCCGCAGCTCGAGCTCTTGATTTTGATATAGATTACAAACGTCTGTTAGATGCTTTCGCTGAAAAAGGGCATTTGATTAGAGCATTCTATTACACGGCACTTATTGAGGACCAAGAATACTCCCCCATTCGACCGCTGATAGATTGGCTTGATTATAATGGTTATACAATGGTCACAAAACCAACTAAAGAATTCACAGACGCGTCTGGCCGGCGGAGAATCAAAGGCAATATGGATATTGAATTAGCAATTGATGTCTTGGAAATGTCAGAACATCTTGACCACGTTATAATTTTCTCTGGTGACGGAGACTTTAGGTGTCTTGTTGAAGCCGTTCAGCGAAAGGGTTTGCGTGTCAGCATTGTCAGCACCGCTCTTTCCCAGCCACCGATGGTAGCAGATGAGCTTCGGCGTCAAGCTGATAATTACATAGAACTGAACACTTTACGCGGCTGTATTTCCCGTAATGAAATTGAGGGTGCCAGCAATTCGCAGCCGATACGAGATGATTTTTATGCCGACACTTTAGAAGACTTGGTGGAGAACAGATAGAGTGAGAAGGCTTCTTCAAAATTGCCTTTAAAAGCGCCCGATCGGGATTGCGCGGAATGTCCTCGGTTGCGCGGATTTTTGTTAAAATATCGCCAGAGTGACCCTGATTGGCATAACGCGCCTGTTCCCTCATTTGGCTCTATTGACTCTGACTTTTTAATAGTTGGTTTAGCACCGGGTCTTCGGGGGGCAAATCGCACTGGTCGTCCTTTTACCGGCGACCATGCAGGCGACTTTTTATATTCTGCACTAATTGACCATGGTTTCGCTTATGGTCATTATGGGAGACACTCCCAAGACGGACTTAACCTAGTAGGCTGCAGAGTCACCAACGCCGTTCGCTGCGTGCCGCCGCAAAACAAGCCTGTTGCAGCTGAGGTAGCTGCCTGCCGCACATTTTTGGTTAATGAATTGCAGGGTATGAAGAACCTAAAAATTATTCTTGCGCTTGGCGGATTGGCGCATGGCGCAATTTTGGCAGCTTTTGGATTGCGCAAAAGTGCATATAAATTTGGTCATCTAGCATGTCACTCCGTCCCCCATCGCAAGGTGTTGCTAAACAGCTACCATTGCTCCCGCTACAATACAAATACAGGCCGTTTAAATGAGCAAATGTTTTCTGATGTTTTGACCAAGGTCAGTGACCTACTCAAGTCAACATAATACCAATATTTTTTCTTTAACGAACATATTGTGCTTGAACAAAATTCGTCAGTTTTCCGGTGTGGTGCAGAATAATTACCCAGATCTTAAACGGTTTAGTTATGATTAAGTATGGTTGATATCCGCCTCGCCCCCAAATTCGTAGCAGGTTACAGCCCTCATGGTATATCTGTAAATATTTGTTCTAGCTAGAGATAGCCTGTGTTATTTTCCAAAAATCACTCACCTCCAGGCTGGCGCCACCTATAAGCCCGCCATCAACGTCTGGCAGCGCCAATAAATCCAGAGCATTACTGGGTTTCATAGAACCCCCGTACAGAATACGTATTTTTTGGCTTTCATGATTACCGATCAGTTTTGCTAAGTCGTTTCGGATAAGGGCATGAACCTCTTGAGCTTGTTCGGGAGTTGCGACTTTGCCTGTCCCGATTGCCCAAACAGGTTCGTACGCGATAACAGTGTTCTTGGCGTTAGAGTCTTCTGGTAGTGAGCTTTTTAATTGACGCTTATTAACTTCCTCGCTTTTTCCATCTGCATATTCTTGGAACGTTTCGCCGATACAAATGATGGCAGTCAGACCCGCGGCATGAGCGGCTACTGCTTTTTCTCTCACATTTTCATCGGTTTCCCTATGATCTGTGCGACGCTCTGAATGTCCAACAATAGTATATTTACAACCCATTGATTTAAGTAACGCGGCGCTTGTGTCGCCCGTATGGGCGCCCGATACATTGGCGTGACAATCTTGGCCACCGACTGAAACCCCCTTCCCCTTTACGATCTCGACCACAAGACCGATAAGTGGCGTAGGAGGACAAACTACCACTTCAAAAGGTGCTTTTTTAACCTTCGCCATGCGGTTTGCGATGCCGCCTGCGAGTAACCGCGCGTCGTTTTTTAATCCGTTCATTTTCCAATTTCCTGCGATCAGTGCGTGGCGCTTGGCAGGCATATCGATGATCCTCTCAATCAAATTCTATTTACCCAGGTTGGTTGTCTGCGAAGGTATAGTTGATGTCAATCTAATGGTAAGCATTTAAGCGACGTAGCTGAGTGTTTTGGTCAAGATAAAACGAAGGCTTAACTCTCTCAAGATCGTTAATAACCATGCCGTATTATTGATTTTTCGGAGAGGCGTAACGTGCACTGAATTATTTTACCTACGCTTATAGTATCACTGTAGCAGTTTCACAAATTAATAAAAAAAATGAGCATGCCATAGATATTGGCAATACACCTCAAGCTGCAGCACCTCGGTAATGGGGATAATAATTTTGATAGCAGTGGGGTTGAAAGTAAGGAGGTATAGAGAAAAATATGGGTGCGTAATTTTCTAATTACGCCCATGCAAGTCAGCAGCGAACTCACCAATAGTAGCTTTGGTAAAGCCTATTTGTGATCCAAGAACGATTATTATGGCACTATATTCACTTTTTGCCTTGCTCGGTCTGCCAACCAATCCAATCACTTGATTCCCAATTTTGTTAAAAAAAGGTTTTCTAAAAGCGGTCAAGCCGGCATGATCCGACTTTCTACGCGGAGACTATTACTCAGGTACTTATCACTGGTTATTGGATGCACTCCGAAACCACCCTAGGCCCGCTTCAGTAAAAGTTGCTGGGTTGTACTCGCACCCCACATAACCTGTATAACCCAATTTATCGAGGCGTTTGAAGATATAGGGGTAATTTATTTCGCCAATATCTGGTTCGTGGCGGCTCGGCACCCCCGCAATCTGGATATGGCTGATATTCGGTAAGAATTCCTCTAATTTAGTAATTAGGTCACCCTCCGTAATTTGCACATGGAAAAAATCAAACTGTAAGCCAAGGTTAGGGTGCCCTACTCGCTCAATGATGTCGCGAGCTTCGGACTGTCTGGAGAGCAGGTATCCGTTTACGTTCCGGGTATTTAAGGGTTCGATTGTGACGTTGATCCCTGCTTTACCAAAAGTCTCTGCTGCATAGCTCAAATTGGTTATGAAGGTGTCCACCACTTTTGTATCCGATAACCCGTTCGCCACAATACCTGCCATGATATGAACAATTTTGGTGTTTAGGGCTTTGGCGTAAACCATGGTTTGGTCTAAGGAGTCCCGGAACTCAGTTTCGCGGCCAGGAAGAGCAGAAATCCCGCGTTCGCCGTTTTCCCAATCTCCGGGTGGTGAATTGATTAAGACTTGTGTGAGACCGCTTTCTTTGAGCTTCGCACTGAGCTCGTCAGCATCGCTACTGTATGGATATAATATCTCGACTGCATTAAAACCCGCGGCTCGTGCCGCATTAAAGCGGTCAAGTAGAGGCACCTCAGTAAACAGTAATGTCAGGTTAGCGGCGAACTTGGGCATGGTGTTTTTAATTCATGCTCTGGAGCAAGTTGGAATCATGTAAGTAATGAAAGACTATCGTGATAACATCATCGGCTTTTGTCAGTATTTACTTGCTGCCGGGGCGAGATACTGTTGCTATGCGGTACACATAATTAGTAACAAAAATTACTATTAGTAACAATCATCTGTAATGAAACTGAAATTTTGCTAGCAAATATTTCAACCCCATAGATGGTGGTAAAACGATCGAACTCTTGATGTCCAGGTTGGGTTTGAAGAGTTGATACCAAACATATTTCTGCCGGCAATTAGGAGCTTTTAGTGGACTCCAAGATAGTGCATGAATGGGCTAGAACACGAGGTAAAACGCGGTTTCATTCGGTGACCTCCGTTAATAATGTGGCGGTGGTTTTTCCCCAACTAGTGGTCGTTCCATAGACTCCTCTACGCTTTGAAGGCGTCCCTTCAACCGTTCGATTTGCTTTTTCATTTCATCAATTGCTTTCCACTGGTCTGCAACCATGTCACTCAAATCGTTTATCACTATATCTTGATGAGCAACGTGGCTTTCAACGCTGGCAAACCGATCTAATTTTTGATCGCTCGTATTATCGATCTTCATTTATGTACACCCTTTTTTAATCCCATCAATAGCGATAAGTCTCTTCTGAGACGTCGGTCTCGCTTTAAATGCCATTCCCGACTCATAGCTGCTTCTCGGCTTTGAAACATTTCTACGTAAAGTAATTTCCACTGCCGGCCACGCGTTGATCGAGCACCCTTCCCAGCGTTGTGCCGTTTTACTCGTTGATCCAAATTATTTGTCCATCCCACGTAAGTTCTTAGCCTGCCAGCTTCATCACAGCTGCCCAAAATGTAGACATAACATTTATCGGACGTAATCACGGCCGTTCAATCATTTTTGGCCTAACAAAAATCTCACCCAGTAAAATATTGTCATAACAAGTTACCTCAGATGAATTCCACTAAATTTCGTGATTCGTAACGGTTTCAAGTTCAGTGGAGGCAGTTTAAACGATTTTGTATTTAGTAGCATATTGAATTCCCATGATCTTTATGTATTGAGGAAGAAAGGGCACGTTCAGGATAATTAAGTCCTTAAAAAGACCACCTTTGTGCGTCATGAGCGAAGTCGAGTATCGGTCTGCAATATCATCCCTAGGTATGCGTTTTTGCCGCGGAATAAACTTTTTTCGAGTCTTTAGTTCTTTTATTGACGAAAACAGATGAATTATACATTGCAGGTTAAGCGTCGTAATACGATACAATATCAGTCGTTTATCCCTCTTCGATATCATTATTAAATTTGTGGTAGATGGAAGGTAGGAGAAGAATTACCCCTCCTGTTAATGCCAATCGAGACATGTTTCAGATTTTCAAACCTTTACATAATGGAAAAAGGTATTTTAGTGAATTGGAATACACGGGATACATATTCTCCACATACGAAAAGGTCAGCCCAAGGAGACTTGACCGTCTCCGGTTGAAGTTACATAACTTTTCAAATGTTTCTTTTGATAGATAACTACGACAGCTTTACGTACAATCTTAGTCATTATATGGGTGAGGTGGGAGCGGATGTGAGAGTGCATCGCAACGATGGAATTAAAATTGACGAAATAATTACAATGGCACCGGAAGGCATCATTATTTCACCGGGGCCATGCGACCCAGAGAGAGCGGGTATTTGTCTAGATTTGATCGAGCAACTGAGGGGTATGTTCCCAATTTTTGGTGTTTGTCTTGGGCACCAATGCATTGGTCAAGCTTTTGGGGCTGTGATTGAGCGCGCTCCGAAACCAATGCATGGCAAAGTGAGTGACATATCCCATCAAGGTGCAAAGATATTCTCCGACGTGCCGACACCATTCAGGGCAACACGTTATCATTCGCTTACTATACAAATCGGATCGGTTCCGGAATGTTTGGAAATTACTGCAGAGAGCGATGATGGGGTTATACAGGGGGTGTCACATAAAACACTGCCAATCCATGGCGTTCAATTTCATCCTGAGAGTATTGCATCTGAGTATGGACACCTTATTCTGAGGAACTTCATTGAACTTTCTCGAAAAAGGAATGCTGTATGAGCGAGGAAATGAAACCGTTCCTTGCAGCTATTGCTGGTGGTGCTAGGCTCTCGGTGGCTGACTCTCAAAAAGTATTTACATTGATTATGTCTGGGAAAGCACTGGAGTCGCAGATAGCCGCCCTGCTCATGGGTATGCGGATGCGAGGTGAGAGCATACAAGAAATTTCCGGAGCGGTGCACGCCATGCGTGCTAAAATGATGACCGTCTCCGCGCCAGAGGGAGCAATAGATATTGTTGGTACCGGCGGTGATGGTCTTGGTACCCTAAATATTTCCACTGCCACAGCGCTGGTCGTCGCTGGCTGCGGCGTGCCGGTAGCTAAACATGGAAACCGAGCAGTTTCATCGAAGTCAGGCGCTTCAGACGTGCTTATGGAATTGGGTATCAATTTGAATTGTAACCTTGATTACATCGAGCGATCCATTTCTGAAGCCAAGATTGGATTTTTAATGGCACCAAGACACCATAGTGCCATGGGCATTGTTGTGCCTGTCCGTTCAGCAATGGGAGTTCGTACGATCTTCAATATTTTAGGGCCAATGTCTAACCCAGCGAAGGTTAAACGCCAGCTGACTGGTACCTTTGACCGCGCACTCATCGAACCGATGGCGCAGACACTAGCTAATGTCGGATGTGAAGCGACGTGGGTCGTGCATGGCGCTGATGGTTTAGACGAATTAACAACGACTGGAACCACCTATGTTGCAGCCTTGAAAGATGGAAAGATAACAACCTTCGAGGTAACACCGGGGGACGCGGGGCTGGCTCGGGCTAATCTGGATGATCTTAGGGGCGGTGATGCGGCCGCCAATGCCGTTGCTATAAGGTCTTTAGTTGCTGGTGAAAAAGGTCCCTATCGAGACGTTGTTTTATTAAACGCTGCTGCAAGTTTGGTCGTGGCATCTAAAGCCGATGATCTCAAGGCAGGAGTTTTACAAGCGTCTGCTTCTATCGATGATGGTAAGGCTGAGGCTGCTCTAAATTCCATGGTTGAAATTACCAATTTCAGTGAAGTTGCACACCGTGAGTGATGTTCTCACCAAAATTTGTACGGCGAAGTTACAGCACATAATGGCGTGTAAGCGCATTCGACCAATGTGTGATATTGACAAGGTGGCACGCGAGGCATCTCCAGTGCGTAAGTTTAGTACCCAACTTGAGGGTGCAGTTAAGTCTATGGGGTACGGCCTTATAGCTGAGATAAAAAAGGCTTCGCCGTCAAAGGGGCTAATACGTGCTGACTTTAATCCGCAATCAATTGCTAAAGCATACGCACTTGGCGGCGCGTCTTGTTTATCAGTTTTGACGGATGAACCATATTTTCAAGGTAAAGATGAGTTTTTACAGAGTGCTCGGGCTTCGGTAGATCTCCCCGTGTTGCGGAAAGACTTTATCCTTGATGTCTACCAGATAACCGAATCTCGGGCTTTGGGCGCAGATTGTATTTTACTCATTATGGCAGCGCTTGACGATGGTCTTGCGCGTGAGTTAGCTGCCGCGGCGCGTGACTGGGGTATGGATATTTTAGTTGAGATCCATGATGAAGAGGAGTTGGAGCGAGCGCTGCTTTTAGATAGTGATCTGATAGGTGTCAATAATCGCAATCTTAAAACCTTGGAGGTTGATATTGGCTTGACGGAACGTCTCGCGCCTTACGTGCCGGCAGACAGAAGACTAGTAAGTGAGTCTGGGCTATATACGCCCGGTGACCTAGCGCGTATGGCAAAATCTGGCGCGCATTGTTTCTTAGTTGGCGAGTCATTGATGCGACAAGATAACGTGGAGGCGGCGACACGCGCACTTCTTGAGCGCTCGGATATGCCCTTTCAAGCATGACTGACGATTTATCACATTTTGATGATGAGGGTAATGCCATCATGGTCGATGTGTCTAAGAAATTACAAACTGAGCGAGTAGCCACGGCAGTGGGCTCAATTTTAATGCAACCCAAAACAATGTCCCTAATACTTTCTGGAGGTGTAAAGAAAGGGGATGTCCTGTCAGTAGCGCAATTAGCTGGCATTATGGGTGCCAAAAAAACGCCGGAATTAATTCCGCTGTGTCACCCCCTAAACCTATCCTCAATAAAACTAAATCTTGAATGTGACCGAGACCATAATAGAATAGTTATAACAGCAACTTGCAAGCTCTTGGGTCAGACCGGTGTTGAAATGGAGGCATTAACTGCGGTCTCTGTCGCGGCACTGACTGTCTATGACATGTGTAAAGCTGCTGACAAGGCCATGAAAATTATGGACATTCGTCTTGTTCATAAATCGGGTGGCAAGTCTGGGACGTTTGTTGCGGAGTAATGAATTATGGAAAATGGTGCGTCGCGTGAATTGCTCTCGGTTGAAGCTGCGCTGCGACGAATATCGGCCGCATTTGAGGTTTTACCAGCAGAACAAGTTACCTTACCAGATGCCTTAGGACGAGTTTTGGCCAGCGATATGGCTGCGCGGTTAACTCAACCGCCAGGCCCTGTGTCTGCCATGGATGGTTTTGCCGTCCGCGCGATGGATACAAAGAAAACACCTGCGGCGTTGAGACAAATCGGCATGTCTCAGGCTGGGAGAGGATTTGATGGTAAAGTAGGTGTCGGTCAATGCATAAGGATATTTACAGGTGCGCCAATTCCGATCGGTGCTGATGCCATCGTGATACAAGAAAATACGGTAATCGACGGTGACACGATCACTCTTGATACTAGTGTTGAGATTGGAGCTGATATTCGTCCTGCAGGCCTTGATTTTTCGGAGGGCGAGGTGCTCTTAAAAGCTGGCAAATGCATGACAGCAAGAGATTTAGGGTTGGCTGCAGCAATGAATATTCCATGGTTAATGGTACGTCGACGTCCGCGGGTCGCGGTTATGGCGACGGGGAACGAGTTAGTGATGCCGGGTGAGCCGCGAAGTATCAACCAGATTATATCTTCTAATTCTATTGCATTGGAAGCCTATGTGAAAGTTCTTGGTGGAACTCCAATCAATGTTGGGATTGCCCGGGACAATGAAACCTCTCTACGCGATGCGCTTTTGGGCGCTGGAGGTGCTGACATTCTTGTCACGTTAGGTGGAGCCTCGGTAGGTGATTTTGATCTTGTCCGCAGCGTTTTGGGACAGAACGGACTCTCACTTAATTTTTACAAAATCGCCATGCGACCGGGGAAGCCTCTGATTTTTGGTCACTTAAATAACATGGCTGTTTTGGGATTACCCGGTAACCCTGTCTCAGCAGGAGTGACCTCGGTTATTTTTCTCAGAGCAGCTATCGCAATTATGCTAGGTCTTGATGTAAATTTACTCCCTGATACCGCTGAAGCTGTTCTTGGACGTAACCTGCCTGCCAATGGTACACGGAAAGATTTTATGCGTGCAAAATTATCGAGTGGTAATCATGGTCAATTGGTTGCTACCCCATTTGAACGACAAGACAGCGCAATGATGGCGAGTTTTTCGGAAGCGGATTGTCTAGTTATCCGAGATCAATATGCGCCGGCGGCTAAAAAAGGTGAGCCTGTATTTATAGTACGTCTTGATATTGCCGCGGGAGCTTTTTAGGCTATCTCAACCTTCGAAATGTTTTGAGAAAAGTCATATTTTTAGCACACAAAGCTTTTTAATTGACACACATCAAGAACCAAATTAGAACAAAAGAGAACATACCCAATTTAACCTTATTGGTTTTCAAAAATCAAAAAGATGTTAATGGCTCGCTTGTGTAGCGTAATAAATATTAAACTTTCAGTATATGGTCAATTATTACAGCTTGACGACATTAAAAGATCTGGAGTGTCAACTATGTTAACAAAAAAACAACATCAACTGTTGAGTTTTATAGATCAAAAGCTAGGGCGAACTGGGATTTCACCCTCATATGATGAAATGAGGTTGGCCCTTAATCTGAAATCCAAATCTGGTATTCATCGCTTGATAACAGGTTTGGAAGAGCGTGGCTTCATTCGCAGATTACCCCATCGAGCTAGGGCACTTGAGATAAAAAAATTACCGGAAAATTCAACCAATTTGATTAATCAGACTTCAGGAGTAGAACAAAAAAATAGTTTAACGCCGAATGTAATAAGTGGAGCCTTTGGTGACAGTTTTGTGAGTCAATCGTCTGTAAAACCGAGTGATAACTCTACGAATGATCCAAGCACTTTGAGTTTACCGCTGTATGGACGTATTGCAGCCGGTACACCAATTGAAGCATTGCTGGGCCACTCAGCGGAAATAGACGTGCCAGCTGGCCTTTTGGCATCTAACAGGGAGCATTATGCTCTTGAAGTTGATGGAGACTCTATGATTGAAGCCGGTATCCATGATGGTGATACGGTGATTATTCAACGCGCCAATACGGCGGATAATGGTTCGGTCGTCGTTGCGCTCGTTGAGGGCACGGAAGTAACTTTAAAACGACTTCGTCGAAAAGGCGCTGCGATTGCATTGGAGCCTGCTAATAAAAATTATGAGACTAGAATTTTTGGCCCAGACCAAATTCAAGTACAGGGTCTCTTGGTCGGGTTGATTAGAAAATATTGAGGTTTGTTAAGAGTGCTAATATATTCCTGAAAAAGGGAGCCACGCTAAGATAGCAATGTACCTCACACAACGATAGAGATTTTCAAGTTCTTTTTTATTATGTCTTTGCAGATGTCTTAAAGACCCTGTTTCGAGGCAAGCGGTTAAAACCTGCTGTTTTAGGATGGAGGGCACACATATCAAGGTATTAAATTTGAGATTCTCTAAAAATTATGTTTTTTTCTCATGATTTCCTCAATTTATCAGAGCTTAAAAGGTGATTTAAAAATTGTAAACTTGGGCAGATCAGTAAACGTGAATAAGCCCTATATCAGCGTCTGTAATGAGGGCGCTGAGTGCCCCCAAACGATTGAGTGTGTTGTGATAATCGAACAAACCCCTCTGTGAGGGAACAACGTATAGTTCCGCGCTTGCGCCGGGCGCCAAAGTAAACGCTTCCATACACGGTTGTTTTATAATTACATCTTGATACTTAGCTTTAACTACTATGCTTTTCTCGAAGAATTCAGGCGCCCTAAAAGATCGAGTCCAAGCATCCTCATTTGCGATTCTGATAATGTATGGGTGATGCTGTTTGAGTTGTAATAACCCGTGTTTATACAGGCTATCTTTTACAGATTCTCTAAGAATTGTTGCGTTTGACCAGTCAATATAATTGGCTGAACTGCCTTTCAACGAACAATACATGTCTGGAAGTATGTCAATGCCGTCGGTCCATACGGTTTCCCCGTTTCTCGTGGATAGGCAGCCTGATAATAGCCCGCACATTATTAAAAAGATACCTTTTGCTCTAAGCATTTTTTCCTACTTCCGCTACGAATAGGTTTGATAGTAAACTGAAACTCGATACTTTCAATGGATCTTCCTTGGTAAAATTATTAATGGCAGTAATTATCTCATGACACTGCTGAACCTGAACAAACCTAACATCCTATGCCCTCCTAAATTTTTTGGTAGATGGTACATTTTTAATTTTCACAATTTTTTTCGAACTTAGTGTTTTGCTTCATGTGTGAAGCAGGTATCATATTATTAATCAATGGTTTGTGGATCATGGCTATGAAAGATCTTAATCACACGTTATGACGGTCATTACAAGATTTGCACCTTCGCCTACTGGCTTTTTACATGTAGGTGGAGCAAGAACGGCTTTATTCAATTGGTTATTTGCCAATCACCATAAGGCTTATGGTGAGGGTGGAGAATTTTTACTCCGTATTGAGGATACAGACCGTAATCGATCGACAAAAAAGGCAGTTGATGCAATTTTTGACGGCCTCTCCTGGTTAGGTCTCAACTGGGATCATGATGTAATATTCCAAGTTTCTAGAGTTGATCGGCATCTTGAGGCAATTGAGCAATTATTAACATCAGGGCATGCGTACAGGTGTTATTGCTCTCCTGAAGAGCTTGCTGAAATGCGAGAGCAAGCGCGAGCTCAAGGCCTTCCAATGATGTATAATGGTAAGTGGCGGGATCGCGATCCGGCGGACGCACCTGCAGGTGTAGCGCCCACCATCCGTTTAAGATCTTCTAAGGAGGGCATCACTAAAATTACCGACCATGTGCAAGGGGAAATCTCTGTGAAAAACGAAACGTTGGATGATATGATTTTACTTCGTTCTGACGGGACGCCGACTTACATGCTAGCCGTTGTTGTTGATGATCATGATATGGCAGTAACGCATGTAATTCGGGGCGATGACCACCTAACCAATGCGTTCCGGCAAACGCAACTATTTGAAGCACTTGGATGGAATATTCCCGTTTTTGCCCACATACCTCTTATACACGCAGCTGATGGCTCGAAATTGTCAAAACGTCATGGCGCACTTGGTGTCGAAGCCTATCGCGACATGGGTTTTCTTCCGGATGCTATTTGTAATTATTTATTGCGCTTGGGGTGGAGTCACGGTGATGACGAAATAATTTCTCGGGACCAAGCAATTGAGTGGTTTTCCTTAAATACAATTAATAAAAGTGCCGCTAGATTTGATGTGGAGAAATTAACGTCAATCAATTCCGAATATATTCAGAGCGGTGACACTGAGATTCTGGCTAAACTAATTATGCCCCTTCTTCAGACCTCCCTTAAGGGACGAGTATCGGAATATGCTACAGAGCGCCTAAATACGGGGTTGGCTAGTATAAAATATAGATCAAAAAATCTTATAGAATTAGCTGAAAAATCAGTATTTTATGCAAAAAATAGTCCTATTGATGTGGACGATAAAGCTCGTAAAATTCTGACTGAAGATACCTTGTCGCGTTTGCGAGATATTCTCAAAGGATTTGCTGATATTACAGACTGGCAAAAAGACATTTTGGATTGTTGGCTAAATACTTATATTGAAAATGCGGACATCAAAATGGGTGAGGTCGCGCAACCACTCCGAGCTGCTCTGACCGGAACTACCGCTTCACCGGGGATTACTGAGGTTTTGAGCGTGCTCGGTAAACATGAGTCTATTCGTCGCTTAGAGGATGTTACACGGGTATAAGGGTCTACAACTGTCTCAATGATTTAAATCTACACATATAATAAATAGCGATAAGGCGAATTATCGGTGTCATCTGATAACAATCGTGAACCTCTAGTTTATTTGATGCGATTACAGGAGAACAAAAAAGATATGGACCAACACGATAAAGCCCACAATCAAGGTTTTACTCTGACAGACAATAGAAGCGGTGCTCACTATCAGTTACCGGTTGTAGAGGGTTCTACTGGCCCAGAGGTAATAGATATAAGGAAACTATACTCAGAAACTGGTTGTTTCACTTACGACCCCGGCTTCACCTCAACTGGAAGTTGCGAGTCAAAGATTACGTTTATCGACGGTGATAGAGGCATTCTTCTGTATCGTGGTTATTCAATTGATGATCTTGCTGAGAAATCGGATTTTATGGATGTCTGTTACCTTCTTTTGTACGGAGACTTGCCATCTCAAATGCAAAAAAAGAAGTTTGAACTCAATGTTACCCTGCATTCGATGTTAAACGAGCAGATCAACTATTTCTTTCGTGGTTTTCGGCGAGATGCACATCCAATGGCGGTGATGTGCGGCGTAGTTGGTGCTCTATCAGCCTTTTACCATGACAGCACAGACATTAATGACTCAAAACACCGAATGATCGCATCATACCGGCTTCTTGCAAAAATGCCCACGATCGCAGCGACTGCATATAAATATTCAATTGGACAGCCGTTCATGTATCCGCGGAACGATCTTAAGTATGCAGATAATTTCCTGTACATGATGAATGCAACGCCCTGTGAGGATTATCATGTAAATCCAGTATTAGCTCGCGCTATGGACCGCATACTTATTTTACATGCTGACCACGAGCAGAATGCATCTACGTCAACGGTTCGTCTTGCAGGTTCAAGTGGCGCTAACCCGTTTGCATGTATCTCAGCTGGAATTGCCTCTCTTTGGGGGCCGGCGCATGGTGGTGCTAATGAAGCGGTGCTGAATATGCTTGAAGAAATTGAAACAGTGGCCCGTATCCCCGAATTTATCGAAAAAGCCAAAGATAAGGATGATCCTTTCCGTTTAATGGGATTTGGTCATCGCGTATATAAGAATTTCGATCCACGTGCCAAGGTAATGCATCGCACCTGTCACGAGGTTCTTGATGAGTTGGGTATAGAAAACGAGCCATTACTTGATATTGCGATGGAATTAGAGCGTATTGCTCTCGAGGATGACTATTTCGTTGAGAAGAAACTTTACCCAAATGTTGATTTTTATTCGGGGATCATTTTTAAGGCGATGGGTATTCCTACCAGCTTATTTACAGTTATTTTTGCGGTCGCGCGCACTGTTGGTTGGATCGCGCAGTGGAATGAGATGATTGAGGATCCATCCCAAAAAATTGGCCGTCCCCGCCAACTATATACGGGTAGTGTTGAACGGAGCTATGCACCACTTCATAAACGGTAAAGAATTAGAAAACCGAGTTATTTATGATTTATGTCTTATCACGGCTATTTTTTTCTTTAATCACAGACAAAACTGTGTCGGCGGCTCGGAACTCTAGGTCATTTTTTGTTAATTCGAATTTTTTAAGCGCATGTTGGTAGGCTTCTTTTTGTTGTGATTGAAGGTAATTACTGTTCCATATAGATAAGCATGCATTTAAAATTAATTCCGCCCGGCACTGTTCGAGCACAAATTCCGGAACAGCCTCGCGCTCCAGAAGGATATTCACTAAATTTACGTATTTGGTTGCAACAAGATGTTTAGCAAGAAAAGCGGTAATTGGGGCGACTCTGTAGCCAATCACCGCTGGTGTACCCGATATTGCTAGCTCTAGTGCCACAGTACCAGATGTGGCTAGCGCTAAACGGGTGGCAGCAAAAGCATCAAATTTACTTTGGTCACTATCTAAAATATGAGTTTGGACTTTCCAATCCGCCACATTCTTTATCACTTGCTCTTTAACCGACGATACCACCGGAATTATGACGTCGAAGTTATCAATGTGGTTTTTTAACATGTGAACTACATCTGCAAAAATTGGGAGCATATGTGAACATTCAACCGTTCGACTACCCGGAAGTACAGTCAAGATTGGTCTATTTAAATCAATATTCAATTGATTTCTGAGACGTAAAGGGTCCCCAGTTTCAGCATCATTTTGGAGAACTGGATGCCCTACATATGTTGTATCCAATCCATATTTCTTAAAATATGGAGCTTCAAAAGGCAGTATGGTTAGCAAATGATCGAGGAATTGAGCCACTTTATACGCTCTTCCTGGACGCCAAGCCCAGACTGTTGGCGCAACGTAATGTATCAGGGGTATTTCTGAGTCTTTGAGTTTTTTAGCTACGCGGAAGTTGAAATCAGGCGCGTCGATCGTAATCAGTGCCGAGGGATTCTTTTTTACGACATCCTTCACAGTGATCTCAATTCGTTGAAGTAATTTAGGAAGACGTGATACGACCTCGGTCAATCCCATTACTGCCAAGTCCTCGATGGGAAATAGAGAATCAAGGCCTTGAGCTGTCATTTTTGTGCCGCCAATACCGGTGAATTCTATATTTCCCCCAGTTTTTTGGATTAATGCCGACATGAGTGCTCCGCCTAGTCGATCACCAGAATCCTCACCGGCGATTATATATAGAATAGGTTTTCTTCGATCATTCATGGATAGATTGATTTAAATATGATGTATTTACGCCAATAATAAATATTCCCGCTGAATCTGCTGCTGCAATTGTCTTCGCACGTTCCAAGACAAGTGCCTCGCCCGCGGAAACGGCAATGCCTGAAAGGCCAGCTCGCGATAATGCGGTTATAGTATCTGGTCCTATTGAAGGTAAGTCGACCCGCCGTTCTTGGCCTGGTTTTGCACATTTGATCAATACGCCACCAAATGACTGTGAAGATGGTAGTTTAGCTAATAAAGCATCAGTTCCTGACCTGTCCTCCCTAGCAATTATCTCGCCACCAGAGCATACTACGGCTTGCCCAATATCTTTAGACCCAAGATCCATGGCCGCACTAATCCCAGTATTTATATCTTTAATAAATGCAGAGTTAGGGGAATATTTTGTAATACAGGCTTCTTCACACAATAAATTAGGATCTAAATCATCGGCTCCAACAACGTTAAAGCCTTCATCTTCAAGCGCTTTGATTAATGCGCTCAATAGCCTGTTATCACCGCTATTAAATACTTTATTTTTAAGCAAGAATGAAGTGGACCATAGATCAGGCCTCAATTGTGTATACGTTGGCTTTAGAACATGTCCCGCAAATACCAAATCAACTACCTTTTGACTTTTCATCGTTTTCACAATTTTGCCAGCGGCACCTATTCTCAGCAGCGCTGATGGAAAGTCATTAGCAAGTCCAACATCCGCTTGTTCTTCTAAAAGAACTAAAAATACCGGGCGTCGCTCTAAGCGGCATTTTTCAGCAAGGTGACGGGGTAGGCCTCCGCCACCAGCGATAATTCCAAGTTTATCCGGCATCATCCATCGCCGGTTGGCATATTGCTCGGGAAGACTCGGATCTAATAAAATCTACTATCTCCATTACAGGCTCGTTATTGCTAAAATCCTCTATTACATCATCTAACCTCTCACCGAGGGTTCCTTCTAGAGCAAAAATCATCCTATAGGCTTTGCGCAAATCATGGATAACTTTACGAGAAAAGCTGCGCCTTTTTAATCCAACGATATTCAAACCTGACAGCCTCGCCCGATTTCCGATTACAGAACCGTATGGGATAACATCGTTTTCGATACCTGACATACCTCCAATCATTGCGTGTTTTCCTATCCTAACAAATTGATGCACTGCAGAGAGTCCACCTATAATAGCCCACTCACCGACATGAACGTGTCCACCAAGTGTAGCATTGTTAACTAAGATGACATTGTTTTCTATGATGCAATCATGAGCGACATGCGCCCCTACCATAAATAAGCAATTGTCACCAATTTTAGTTATCATGCCACCGCCTTTGGTACCGGGATTCATCGTAACGTACTCGCGGATAACAGTGTTAACCCCAATTTCAAGTCTGGAGGTTTCACCTGCGTATTTGAGATCTTGAGGTGCGTGGCCAATGGAAGCGAAAGGAAAAATTCTGGTTCCCGCACCAATCCTTGTACGACCGGTGACAACAGTATTAGACATAATCTCAACGTTATCCTCTATCGTAACATTATCTCCGATAACGCAAAAAGGTCCTATGTTTACCTTTTTGCCGATTTTGGCGGTTTTGGCGATTATAGTAGTGGCATGAATATCTGACATGATTATCTCCAATCAATTATCGACAATCATTGCAGAAAATGTTGCCTCGCCTATTAAATCACCATTCACGTGACCCTCGCCTTTAAATTTCCAAACGTTTCCCCTACTGCGTTTTTTAATAACGGTTAATTCCAAGGTATCACCGGGAGTGACTGGTTTACGAAACCGAGCTTGGTCAATTGTCATAAAATACACCAATCTATTCTCTTTTTTACTCATGGTGTTCACGACTAGAACTGCTGAGGTTTGTGCCATCGCTTCAATAACCAAAACACCCGGCATAATCGGATGATCAGGAAAGTGACCTTTAAAAAACGGTTCGTTAATAGTAACATTTTTTATGCCAAGGGCGTTTTCTCCGGGTGTTATAATCTTCACTCGATCAAGAAGTAGGAATGGATACCGATGGGGTATCATTTTCATTATGGCATTAACATCAAAAGTCTGATCAATTGTGGTTTTGTCTTTGTCCATAACTATTATGATCTCTTTTTCGTTAATTTACTGATGATTACATGTTCTTTTAACCATTGACGTCGCGGTTTTGCCGGAAACCCAGCTACCGTGATGCCGGGTTCGATATTCCGGAATACGCCGCTTCTTGCCGCAATTTTTGCACCATCACCAATTTCGATATGTCCTGCAAACCCGGACTGGCCTCCGATAACAACACTATTTCCAATTTTTGTGCTACCCGAGATACCAACTTGACTAACGATGATCGTGTGTGCGCCAATTTCAACGTTATGGCCAATATGCACCATATTATCGATCATACATCCGGGACCAATCACTGTATCCGGTCCTGCACCTCGATCAATAGTTGTGTTTGCACCAATTTCAACGTCATTACCAATGATCACACGACCAAGTTGCGGGACTCGTACTGCACCGGTTAAGGATGAAGCAAACCCAAATCCATCTTGACCGATGCAAGCTCCTTGGTATACATGGACGCGATCACCAACAATACAGTAACTCAGACTAGCATTAGCTTCGATGCGGGTATCATTTCCTATTAAACAATGTGGTTCGATTACCACATTAGGCCCAATCCAGCACCTTGACCCTATTCGCACGTTTTCTTCAATCACTGTACCATGTGAGATATTTGATCCGCTTCCAATTACTGCTGATGGCGCAATCATCGCATGCTTGGAAATATTACCGTCGAAAAGTGGTTTTGGGTAAAATGCCGCCGCAATTAAGGCGTAGGCAAGGTATGGATCCTCTGCAACGAGCAATGACATTTCCTCGGGCGCTCTGTCAACCATTGCGGCGGCGATGACGCATGCCCCCGCATTGCTTCTTGAAAATTGAGAAATATATCTTTTGTTATCGAGAAAACTCACATTTGACCTCGTGGCCGCAGTTAATGGTGCAACATCGGTAAACTTGGCCTGAGGATTTCCCCTTGCAATTTTAGAATTAGTGATCGATGCAAGGCTTTCCAATGTAAGGGTTTTGGGAGCGCCAAAAAAACGTGGGTCTGCCATGCGATTTAATTCGTTGGCTTTTTGACTGGTACTTGGCTCAATTCTTTATTTAGTCTAGCAAGTGCCTCAGCCGTAACATCTAAATCTCGCGCGACCAAAATCGTTTGATTACGCCGAAGTACGATGGAAGCCTGTCTTTTTTGTGCAATGTCAGAAATGATTTTATTTAACTGTTTTTCGACTAAAAACATCGCATCCACTTGCGCTTGATCAAGTTGACGCTTGCGTCTCTGAACTAATTTTTGAACACCAATAACTCGCTGTTCAAACTGACGCCTTTCCTTTGCAAATGCCTCCGGTGATAAAATTGTCCTTTTTTTTGCTAATTCCTTATTTGCTGCGCGCAAAGCGTCCTCTTCATTTTGAATGCCAGCTTGAAATCCTGTTCGATAATTAGCGATTTGGTCGCGTATATTTGTCACTACTGTTGCTTGCCGTCGGATCTCATCAAGATTTAATACTATAACCTTCAGTGGCAGGTCTGCTGCCTTGCTCTGCACTTTTTGTTGCTGTGCCAAGGCTACGTTTAGTGGCACGAGAAGAAAATAAATTAAAAAACTATGGATAAAGCGGGTCGACACTTGTCTCTCCTAAAATTGCGCACCAAAATTAATACGGAATGTTTCGGTAATATCGAAATCTTTTTTAACTAAAGGTATAGCAGCATCGATGCCCAAAGGACCAAATGGTGACCGCCACGTCATTCCTAGCCCGGTTGACAACCGCGGACTCTGGGAGTCTTGGGTATTTGCATCGGTTGGTTCGATCTTCCCCGCACTACCAAAGTCTGTAAATACTCGACCGCGAAGTCCAAATTCAGAGGGTAACCCTAGTGGAAATTTCAGTGCGACCGATCCTACATACATCCATTCAGCGCCTAGTGCATCGTTTGTTGGATCATCCCGTGGTCCTACTCCCGCTGTTGCGAAGCCGCGTAAATCTTCTCCACCAACAAAATAACGTTCTTGAAAATGCACGTCTTTACCTAAACCAAAGATGTACCCCACCTTACCTCTAGTGTGGACAATCCAATTGTCGGTGACAGGATAATAATATGCTCCAGAGAGGGTATTTCGCGAATGACGAACAGTTCCTCCTAAACCCGCAATGTCAGTTCGCAAGCGAATCGAGTAGCCATTAGTAGGGGTTAAGTGATTGTCCATGGTCTTGAGATCAATCGTGTGTCCGATCTCAGAAATATATTCAGTACCTATTTCCGTCTTGATAAGATCGGCGGCATCATCCGCTACATCTTGGATTTTACTCCGTCTGATTGTATATCGCCATCCCTGAGACGTGTCCTCAGATAAGCGGTATCCAGCTCGCAGAGAGAATCCGCTGCGAGACGTGTCGATCGAGCTTGTGTCCTGTAAATCCTGGCGAACATGAAAAACATCAAATCCAGCCCTAATATCTCGGTTGAGGAAATATGGTTCGGTCAACCCAAAGTCAATCTGGCTTCGGGCACCGGAAATATTAAGCTTTAATCCAACGTTTTGCCCGCGGCCAAGAAAATTCTTCTCCTGCAGACCTATTTCGCCAATCACACCAACAGATGATGAAAATCCTGCCCCAAGAGAGATTGATCCGGTTGATTGTTCTTGAACATCGACCGTTACGATTGTTTTATCCGGAGCGCTCCCGGGGATTTTGCCAACGTTTACCCTTTTGAAAAAATTGAGATTTTGTAATCTTTGACGAGATCGACGGATTTTAGCTGAGTTAAAAGCATCCCCTTCAACAATTTGAAATTCCCGCCGGATAACTTTGTCTAAGGTTCTAACATTACCGCTGATGTCAATCCGTTCGACAAAAACTCTTGGCCCTTCATTCACTTCAAAAATAATGTCGATTTGGTTTTTTTCACGATTACGTTTGACGCGGGGTCGGACATCCACAAAAGCGTAACCGAGTTCCCCCACTCTATCAGTGATAGCGTCGACTGATTTATCGACAGAAGTAATGTCATACCAATCGTCCTTCTTTAGTTTCACCACGTGAGCTATTTGATCAACAGTTAAGTCTCTAAGCTGCGCTTTGACCTCAACATTCCCTAATTTGTAGCGACTACCTTCCTCTACTGTATAAGTGATAAAAAAGTCTTTTCTATTCGGCGTTAATTCGGCAATAGCCGAGTTGACTTTGAAGTCTGCATATCCTTGTGAAAGGTAAAACCGACGTAATAACTCGCGATCCAGTGTTAGCCGGTCAGGATCGTAGACCGAATTGCTGGAAAAAATACGATACCATGTCGTTTCTTTGGTTTCTACGATGCCCCTCAATTCGCGATCGTTATACTTTTTATTACCTACAAATCTCACACTTAATATCTCAGTTTCATCACCCTCAACGATCTCGTAAACAAGATCCACACGGTTTTGCGGTAACTTAATCACCTTAGGCTCAACCGTAACGGCGAAACGGCCCTGTAACCGATACAGTGTTAAAAGGCGTTTAACGTCATTTTGAACTTTGGCGCGCGTATATATTACGCGTGCCCGGAGCGAAATCTCTGATTGCAGAGACTCGGTCTCAACAGCCTTATTCCCTTCGAACGCCACGCGATTGATCACAGGGTTCTCTACAATCTTTATTATAAGGTTTGAGCCTTCTTGCAAGATATTGACATCAGCAAATAAACCAGTCGCGAACAGACTTTTAAGCGATCGATCAATACGTTGTAAATCAAAGGTGTCTCCCTCTCGGATTAGTAAGTAAGATTTTACTGTACCGGGTTCTATGCGTGCGGCTCCCTGAACCTCTATATTTTTTATAATAATGGCCGTGCCATCTTGTTGTTGTGCCCAAACAGGGTACATGGCAAGCGAACACAGCAACGCTGCAAATGCAAGTTTGCTCGATACTATCAAAGCTATGCGAAAAGATTTTCGCAAGTATTCCCCCAACTATTCGAGAGATTAAACGAAGAGGTTCTTTATAAATTCTATAACTCGAATGTGCACGAGATCATTCCAAGTAACAAAAACTACTAAACTCAATACCAGAACAAGACCGAACCTTAAACCGTATTCTTGGATTTTTGGATCTAAGGGCTTTCCGCGAATAGCTTCAACTGCATAAAAAGCTAGGTGTCCCCCATCAAGCATTGGGATTGGGAAGAGATTGATAAGTCCTAGGTTGACAGAGAGCATTGCCATTAAAAGAATAACGTACACAAATCCCTTTTGCGCCATCTCTCCAGAGATCTGTGCAATTCTAATTGGGCCGCCTAAATCTTCTGCCGTGCGATTACCTGTGATCATATCACCGACGTAAACTAATATGTTTTTGGTTAATGTGTAAGTCCGATCAATACCGACCCATACTGCCATTGCAGGATTTTGGCGCTCAAATATTAATTGCTCCATGTCAGGTCGTATTCCGAGCAAACCGATTTTTGTTATTATGCCCTCGTCATTTCGGCCCTCTGCTAATCTCGGTGTTGCCGAAAGCATGAGTATTTTGTCACCGCGTTCAATTTGAAAATTTAACTTTTGACCTGGGGCTCTAAGGATGGTGGACCGAAGTTCTGAGAAATTTATGATTTCTTTGTTATCGACGGCAATAATTTTGTCATTTTTCATCATCCCGGCTTGGCTGGCAGCGCTGTTCGGTAATACTTCGCCGATAACTGCCAACGAAATTGGTAAGCCTTGAAACATCGCAAGCCCCGCGAAAATAAATATAGCGAATATGAAATTCACGGCTGGGCCGGCGAACACAATGGCAGCACGTTGTCTGAGGGTTTTATGATTAAACGATACAGCTTTTTCTTCGGGGGTTAAGCTGACAGGTTGCCCAGTCTCATCGTCATCCATATTTTCGCCAAACATCTTCACATACCCGCCTAGCGGGATCGCACTGATCTTCCACCGTGTGCCGACTGCGTTAGTCCACCCGAATAACTCAGGACCAAAGCCGATTGAAAATACCTCAATACGAACACCGTTGCGCTTGGCAACCCAGTAATGTCCCCATTCATGCACATAAACGAGCACAGTCAGAACGAACAAAAACACGACTATAAAATACCAAGTAAAATCAAAAAAACCCATGGCGTACAACCCTATTGAATTAAGTTATTGTTGAATGTGTCTGTTCGAGGTGAAATGTCAAGATTGCTGGATAGCCCACGCTCTCGACTCCGCGTCAATTTCAATGACGTCTTCAAGCGAAGATATTGAATGAGGTGGAATTTTGTTAAGCGCCTCTTCTATGGTAGTCGCGATATCGAGGAAGCCAATTTTACCATCTATAAATTTTTGCACAGCCACCTCATTTACTGCATTAAGTACTGTAGGTGCGCTTCGACCTGTAATTAGGGCCTCTCGGGCTAAGCGTAGAGCTGGAAAGCGTTCACAGTCAGGCAGTTCGAAGGTAAGCGTGCCAATATCAGCCAATGATAAACGAGGTGATGGTGTTTGCATTCGATTTGGCCATTCCATCGCGAATGAGATTGGGGTGCGCATGTCTGGCGTTCCCATTTGTGCTAAAACTGAGCCATCCACATACTCGACCATGCTGTGAATAACTGATTGCGGGTGAACCAAGACTTCAATCTGAGGTTCAGCGATTGGAAACAGGTGATAAGCCTCAATTAGCTCCAACCCTTTGTTCATCATTGTGGCAGAATCAACCGATATTTTTGCGCCCATGTCCCAATTGGGATGGGCTATAGCCTGGCTAGGCGTTACGGATAACATAGAGGACTTGTCCATTTGCCGGAAAGGTCCCCCTGAAGCAGTTAAAATTATTTTTGTTACCCGATCAGCTTGGTCAAACTCAAAAACTTGAAATATTGCACTATGCTCAGAATCCACCGGTAAGAGAGTTGCGCCATGTCGTTCCACTTCACGAGTAAAAATTTCTCCTGCGGAAACTAAGCATTCTTTGTTTGCTAGTGCTACCGTAGCCCCGCGACGAACAGCTTGTAGCGTGGGTGCAAGGCCAGCCGCACCTACAATCGCGCCCATTACCCAGTCAGTCGGTCGAGATGCGGCTTCAATCAAAGCCTGCTCGCCGGCTGCCGGCTCAATTTTCGTGCCAGAAAGAGCCATTTTTAGCTCTTGGTACTTACTTGGGTCGGCTACCACCGCGATCTTCGCTTTTAATTCAATGGCTTGGCGAGCTAATGCAATTACGTTACTGTTGGCTGTTAGAGCTTCGACTTGGTAGTTGCTTTGTGATCGTTTTATAAGGTCAATTGTGTTTTTGCCGACGGATCCTGTGGAGCCCAGAATTGTGAGCGATTTTCGATTGGATGCTGCATCCGGCCTTACCGAGCTCACTACCATGTTGACAGCGTCCCTCCAGAAAAAAATTGAGCTAAACCGTATACGCTTGCAACAGCCAGCAGTCCATCCACTCTGTCGGATAGGCCGCCATGACCGGGAATTAAATTACTCATGTCTTTTTTATCAAATTGACGTTTATAAAAAGACTCAATTAAATCCCCGCATTGAGATATTGCACCTAAGCACGCCGAAACTAAAAAACAGGTAAAATAATTGAAATTATTGTAATAAGCTATTGCAATACCCACCAACGCCGCACCGATAACAGCACCAAAAAAACCAGACCAAGTTTTGTTCGGGCTTAATCGAGGAGCCAGTTTTGGTCCGCCTATCGCGCGCCCAAAAAAATAAGCTACAGTGTCGGATGTCCAAACTAACACAAACAAACAGTAGAGCGTCACTGCGCCATATTGATTTTGGCTATGTAAGAATAGCAATGCTAGTAATGCAACTAATACGTATATAATGGCCGGGATAGACCACGATAGTTGACCAGAACTTACAGAACAAATCTCGTAAATTAGAATAGCACCCCCGATGCATACCATTACCTCAAAATATGGCGCACCAAAGTGAATAGCAGCAATTACCGGAGGCACAAGAATTATTGCGGACAGAATCCTAAGCTTTAATTCAATGGACATATTGTCACGGCGATAAGGTTGTGCCGAACCGGCGTTCTCGAGATTGAAACTCCGCGATGGCGTTCGCGAGAATCTCTTCATTAAATTCTGGCCAATGCTTGTCAACAAAAACGAGCTCTGTATACGCTATTTGCCAAAGTAAAAAATTACTTACCCTTTGTTCCCCTCCGGTTCTTATTAACAGATCTGGATCAGGTAAATCAGACGTGTAGAGATAATCTGAGATGGTTCTCTCTGAAATATCGTTTGATCTGAGGCGTCCTCTCTCAGTTTCTTCCGATATCTGTTTAACAGCCATTGTGATCTCAGCCCGGCTGCCGTAGCTAAGTGCAACTGTCATTGTCATATGGTCATTGCCTGCAGTTTTATGTTCCGCATCAGTAATCAGAGAAACGATATCCTCGTCTAAACGTTGACGATCTCCAATAACCCTAAATCGCACCCCATTTTTATCGAGTTCGTGTAATTCTCGTTTAAGATAGAGTCTAAGCAAACCCATGAGATCTCGTATTTCTTGAGGTGGTCGACTCCAATTTTCTGAGGAAAACCCGTAAAGGGTTAAGTATCGAATACCATGAGTGATGGCGGATTTTACAGTTCGACGTACTGCTTCCGCACCTTGTTGATGACCTGCTGTGCGCGGCAGACCACGGGTCTTTGCCCATCGTCCATTACCGTCCATAATAATGGCTAAATGCGCGAGAGTTCGCGGTGATTCCGCAAATTTTGGCAATCTTGATTCAACAGGATGCATTTTAGGCCTAAACTTGCATAATTTCAGTTTCTTTGCTGTTAAGTGTATCGTCGATTTTTTTCACAAACTCATCAGTGATGTTCTGCACCTCTTCTGAGTATTCATGTTGTTGATCTTTCGAAATGTTACCCTCTTTCTCCGCTTTCTTTACGTCATCCATAGCATGACGGCGAATGTTTCTGATGGCTACTCGGGCATCTTCAGAATATTTTCCAGCCACTTTTGTTAAATCTTGACGACGTTCTTCTGTTAGGGCAGGAATAGGCACTCGGATCATTTGCCCTTCCGCGGACGGATTGAGGCCCAAGCCGGATTCTAGGATTGCTTTTTCTACGGCCTGAACCAGAGCTTTATCCCAAACGTGTACAGACAACATTCTCGGTTCTGGAGCGC
This sequence comes from Magnetovibrio sp., assembly GCA_002690705.1. GTDB lineage: Bacteria > Pseudomonadota > Alphaproteobacteria > Rhodospirillales > Casp-alpha2 > TMED8. Next base: position 181,976 of record NZFO01000006.1, read on the forward strand.
TTACAGTACCTACTTGGTTCATCGGCATTTCCGATCCGTATGCTTCAACTGTTACGGGCTCAAGCAAGCTTGTTACAGCGCGTCCCGTCCTCAACCCAGCAAATTCATCTTGAAGGACCCCGACTGCTCGCTCCATGCGGTGGCGGATATCCTTTTTAACTGATGTAAAATCTGTAAATGTCATTTTGCTGCGTCCTTATCTGCATCCCAACCGATTATCTCTAGCCAACCCGTGTAAAGCTGCCTTGTTGGTCAATCACCGCTTGTAAACCGTTAGCTTGTTGTATTGAAAAAATAATTATGGGGATTTCATTCTCGCGGCACAGCGCAATTGCAGACGTATCCATAACCTGGAGGTTCCGGCTGATAACTTCATCGTAACTCACGCTGTCAAGACGTTGGGCTTTTTTATTGGTCATTGGGTCTGCGTCATATACACCATCGACTTGGGTTCCCTTTACCAATGCGTCGCAATTCATTTCAGCTGCTCTAAGAGCGGCAGCTGTATCTGTTGTGACAAAAGGATTGCCCGTCCCTGCAGCAAAAATAACGATTCTACCCTTTTCCATATGACGTAAAGCTCGCCGGCGGATATATGGTTCACATACAGTTGTCATTGGTATGGCTGATTGGACCCGGGTTGGCGCGCCTTTCGACTCTAGAACGCTTTGTAATGCCAGAGCGTTGATGATCGTTGCTAACATGCCCATGTAATCGGCACTGGTTCTCTCAATGCCGGCTGCAGCGCCGGATACACCCCTGAAAATATTTCCGGCTCCAATAACCAAACAAATTTGTATGCCATTTATATGGAGGTCATGGATTTCAGCACAAATGCGCTCTACGGTATCCGTATCGAGGCCGAATTCTTTGTTCCCTGAGAGACTCTCACCCGAGAGTTTCAAGAGGATACGACGGAACTTCGTATTGTCGGCCATAGGATATCCTCGTTCATCTAGATGGCAGAGAGTTTGCTATGCTCGACGTAATCCAGCACGGGCTACTTGTATTTTACACTATGCATAGGTGTAGCCAAGCCTCTCATCGATTAAACTCGTTATTTCAAACTCCAGCGACCGCGGCTACCTCCGCGGCAAAATCCTCTTCTTTCTTTTCAAGCCCCTCGCCAAGTACAAGCAGTTTAAACCCAACCAACTTGATTTCGGAACCGATATCTTTTGACGTGTTTTTGAGAATCGTGGAAACTTTCGTCTCTCCATCGATTACAAAAGTTTGGTCGACGAGACAAACTTCTTCGAAAAACTTACGAAGTCTTCCCTCCAACATTTTTTCGATAATTTCCTCGGGTTTTCCAGACTCTCTGGCCTGGTCCGCTAAAACTGAGCGTTCGCGCTCAATAGCTTCTGGATCCAGATCATCTTTTGAGATTGCCATCGGTTTAGTTGCTGCTATGTGCATAGCTAATTGCTTACCGAGCTCTAGTAGTTTGTCTTTTTGCCCTGTTGATTCCAGACCGACAATAACGCCAATTTTTCCGAGGCCTGGTGCGAGAGACCCGTGGACGTAACTGGCTAATACGCCCGTTTCGATCCCTAAAGTCTCGACGCGGCGCAGTATCATATTTTCCCCAATTGTTGCGACTTGATGGGTAATTTCTTCCTCGACTGTTCTGCTTGTCCCCGGATAAATTGCGGTTTTTAGTTTGTTGATATCAGAACCTGCGCTAAGAGCTGTTTCAGCTATACTGGCTACGACACTCTGAAAAATCACATTACGGGCTACAAAATCTGTCTCGGCGTTGACTTCCACTAGGGCACCCATACTTCCTTTAACCGCAATTCCAATTAATCCCTCTGATGCCGCCCGGCCTGCTTTTTTTGCTGCTGCTGCCAAGCCTTTAGTTCGCAACCAATCAACGGACGCGTCCAGAGCACCATCATTCTCAGATAGAGCTCTTTTACAATCCATCATACCCGCGCCAGTCTTCTCACGAAGTTTTTTAACGAGAGCGGCGGTGATTTGTGCCATCTTCAACCTCAAATTATTCAGAATGTAGGATGAAATTAACTAATTTTATCCATGTGTGAAGGTATTTAATCGGTTTATTGGTTTTTAGCTAGTATTTCCGGAGGAGATCTCGTGGGTCTGTGGCTTAACTTCTGGTGAGGCCTTCATCTCGCTAGCAGTATCTGGTTCAGATTTGTCTTCTGTCGGAAGTTGCTCATCAAGTCCTATTTCGGAAGCACCCAGATCCCCCCCACTTGCGATTACTTCGCTTTGCAGCCCATCAAAGACCGCGCCTGCTATTAAATCGCAATACAGATTTATTGCTCGTAACGCGTCATCATTTCCAGGGATTGGAAAATCTACGCCCTTTGGGTTAGAGTTCGAGTCAATCACCCCAACAACGGGAATGCCTAATTTGTTGGCCTCTGCTACTGCTAAATCTTCCTTATTAGTATCAATAACGAACAACAGGTCTGGTAAACCACCCATCTCTTTAATTCCGCCCAGAGCGCGCTCCAGCTTATCCCTTTCGCGCGTTAGATTGAGCACCTCCTTCTTTGTAAGCCCCTCGGTTTCGCCCCCAAGTTTCTCATCGAGCTCACGCAGACGTTTTATCGAGTTCGAAATCGTACGCCAATTTGTCATCATGCCACCTAACCAACGATGATTGACGTAATATTGGCCGCAGCGTTTTGCTGCTTCAGCTACTCGTGAACTGGCTTGGCGTTTGGTCCCGACAAATAATACCCGCCCACCCCCTGAAATGGTGCCACGTACAGCAATCAGTGCTTGCTGCAAAAGCGGCACAGTTTGTTGTAAATCAATGATATGAATATTGTTACGCTCCCCAAAAATATATTGGGCCATTTTGGGGTTCCAGCGCCGAGTATTATGTCCAAAATGTACGCCAGCCTCTAACAGCTGACGCATCGTAAAGTCAGGAATTGCCATAGTCAGATATCCTTCTCCGGTTAAACTTCCGCAGGATGTGGTTCCCTAAAGGAACACCGGATCGGTACATCAGTTAGTTTCTGGCTGCACCGCAAAACCTGCGTGTAAGATCACGATGTTCTAAGCTTGCCGAGTGGTTTAAGCAAGGTAAAATTAATTTTCAACAATTTGTTGATGATTTAATGTTAAAGGGATTAATTACAGCGCTGATTTTTTTGATATTTTCGTGTTTAACAATTTAAGAATGGCGTGTATCAAATGGCTCCACGTTGATAACACCGGGTAAAGCACGAAGTGCTAACTGAGCATCAGGGGTGAGATTGAAATATCCCGGGAGTTCAAGGTCAGCGTGCCATTTCGCATCAACAGGACAAGTATTTATCCTTATCTTACCTCTCCCCGGGTTTTGTTTTGCCAGTATCCGCTGGATTGAAGCGATAGCCCCTCTCTCTGAGACAACAATGCGCAGATGTTCGGTGGTACGCTGCGCAGATTGTTCTAGACAAGCGAACTGATTAGCTAAAATTTTAATGTCATCATTTTTCTCAGCTTGAACGGTACATTTGATAATCAGGGAATTACCAACTTCTAAAAGTTCTTTTGCTGCCAGCAATGTTTCTGAAAATACTGTGGCTTCAAAAACACCGGATGGATCTGAGAATTGAACAAAAGCATAACGGTTCCCTCGCGCAGAGGTGCGCTCTTTTTTTGCAATAAGATTCCCCGCGAGTGTGGCTGAATATGTTCCACTGCCAGGTACCAAGGAAGCTGAAGGACGAATTTTCATAGTCTTCAACTTGCTGGAATAAGCATCCAGTGGGTGAGCTGATAGGTAAAAACCCACGGCGTCAAATTCTTCGCGCAATCGCTCTATGGCTGGCCAATCAGATGTTTCAGGCAAAAAAATATTTGAAAGCGGTGATGTTTCACCAGCAAATAATCCCATTTGATTACTCTCACGGTCACTCTGCGCCGCGGCGGCATGGCGCATTAGTAACTCAATCCCTTCATAAATACTCCTCCGATTTATCTCGATGCTGTCCAAAGCTCCAGCTCGCACGAGATTTTCTAATTGCCGTTTGTTTATCTGATGGGTGTCAATCCTGCGGACGAAATCAGTGATATCTGCAAATGCTCCATTATCTTTGCGTTCTCTAACAAGCCATTCCATTGCCCCGCAGCCCACGTTTTTAAGGGCCGCGAGTGCGTATCTAATGCCCGTACCATGCCCCTTCAAGGTTTCGACTTTAAAGTTGGCTCCAGACTTGTTGATGTCCGGACCAAAAATAGGTATTCCTAAACGGACTAATTCTTGCTTAAACACGTTCAACTTATCCGTATTTCCCATGTCTAGGGTCATAGATGCGGCCAAAAACTCAACCGGATGATTTGCTTTCATATAAGCTGTTTGATAGGCAATCATTGCATATGCTGCGGCATGGGATTTATTAAATCCATAACCAGCAAACTTGTTTACTTGTGCAAATATCTCATTTGAACGCTCGCCACTAACCCCACGTTTTTTGGCGCCGGAAATAAAGGCTTGGCGTTGCTCATCCATTTCGATTTGGATTTTTTTACCCATGGCGCGGCGCAGTAAATCGGCACCGCCAAGGGTATATCCTGAGAGCTTTTGAGCAATTTGCATCACCTGCTCTTGGTAAATCATGATGCCAAAAGTCTCTTTGAGGATTGGCTCTAAGGTTGGATGCAGGTAGTCAGGTTTTTCTCTACCATGTTTGCGCTCAACATAACTTGGAATATTGTCCATGGGACCCGGACGGTAGAGGGCTACCACGGCGATGATATCTTCAAAGGTATCTGGCTTCATACCCCTTAAAACATCGCGCATTCCGGCACTTTCCAACTGAAACACCCCTGTGGTCTCTCCCCTACTGATCATATCGTATGTCGGCACGTCGGTCAGGGAGAGTGAGGAAAGATCAAGTTTGACACCAGAACTTCGCACTAATTTCTCTGCGGTAGATAGCACCGTAAGAGTTTTCAAACCCAAGAAGTCAAACTTGACTAACCCGGCCAATTCAACAAACTTCATATTGAATCCTGTAACCGGCATATCGGAGCGTGGGTCGCGGTAAAGCGGAATCAATTCGTCGAGTGGCCTATCGGCGATAACTACTCCAGCCGCGTGGGTCGATGCATGTCGGTACATACCCTCAAGCCTTCTCGCAATATCGACCAGACGCCCAACATCTGGATCGGAACTGATCATTTTTTGAAGTTCGGGCTCTCCCTCAATTGCTTGGCCCAGAGTAACCGGGTTAGCGGGATTGTTGGGGACAAGTTTGGATATTTTATCGACATATTCGTAGCGCATACCTAAGACACGACCACAATCGCGCAAGACAGCCCTAGCCTGTAATTTCCCAAATGTAATTATCTGTGCGACGCGGTTGCGACCGTATTTATTCTGAACGTATCGAATAACTTCGTCGCGCCGGTCCTGACAAAAATCAATGTCGAAGTCAGGCATGGAAACTCGTTCGGGATTGAGAAACCGCTCAAACAACAAACCCCAATGAAGTGGGTCGAGATCAGTAATCTTAAGTGCCCAAGCTACAACTGATCCGGCTCCTGAACCCCGACCGGGTCCTACAGGAATGCCCTGATCTTTGGCCCATTGTATAAAGTCAGCCACAATAAGAAAATATCCTGAAAAACCCATTTGGGAGATAATGCCAAGTTCATACTCTAGTCGATGACGGTATGGCTTAATCGCAGCATCTCGATCTATTGGGTCAATATCTTTTTGCAAAACATGCGAGTCCAGGCGCGAATTTAAACCGTTTTTTGCTTGGGTACGCAATTCCTCCTCTTCATTTCTGTCTTCGCCGCAGTCAAATGGTGGGAGAATTGGTGCAATAGACTCGACCATAAAAGCACACCGTTTAGCTATAACGATTGTATTCTCGATGGCCTCCGGTAAATCAGTGAATAAGGTTATCATCTCGTCGGCTGATTTTAAAAAATGATGCGGTGTTACACGTCGTCGATCGTCTTGCGAGAGATATGCTCCCTCAGCAATACAAATCAGAGCGTCATGGGCGTCGAACATATCCGGAGTCGAAAAGTAAACATCATTAGTAGCGACCAGTGGAATACCGAATTGGTATGCTAACTCAATAAATGCTGCTTCCGTTCGATCTCCAAGCTCCAATCCGTGTCGCTGGATTTCAATGTATAGTCTGTTACCGAATATCGAGAGAAATCGCTCCACTAACGATTTTGCTGCCGAGTTCTGGCCATTCTCAATTAATTTTCCCACCGGCCCAGAAAAACCGCCGGTAAGGGCTATTAATCCTTCTGAATGATTTTCCAAAATATCCAGAGTGACATGGGGGTCACATGTATCTCCTGTTCCGAGGTAGGCAAATGATAGCAATTTTAAAAGGTTACGATAACCGGTTTCGTTTACCACTAAGAAAACCATGGGGTCACCGCTACCCACTCTTGTCCCAACAATACTTAATTGACACCCAATGATTGGTTGAACGCCTGACTTCGCGGCGGCATCAGAAAATTCTAGGGCACCGAAGATATTATTGGTATCTGTGACAGCGACGGCTGGCATCATTTTTTCAGCCGCAAGGTTAGCTAAGTCTTTAACGTGAATTGCTCCCTCAGAGAGAGAATAAGACGAGTGAACTCTTAAGTGAACAAATCCAACGTGAGCCATAATGTACAGAGGATTTCATATTTACGCCATTATGTCACTATATGTTGTGGTTACACACAGGGTTATCCACAATATTTTTTTTAAATTACCACTGAATTAGGTTATCCCCACCGCAGCAATGATTGATTGCATTTTTTTTAAATGAAACCGGGTCTAATGAAGTTATTTTTTATAAAGTATATCGATTTATCAAAGTTTGACTGTAAAATTTAGTTGAAAATTACTTCTTTGTATCAGACCATGAATGGGCTGTATTTGTATATATGAATTTATCGGCCTCCGCGGCCAAATTAAATTAGTTAGTCTGAGGAAAATATTTTGGATGCCGCATGATGGAGACGATTTTGTGAAACCTCCACCTGACCCAGTACTTCGTGTCAAAGTGTTGGAGAGCCTATTAATAGAAAAAGGTCTAGTAGATCCAACCGCGATGGACGCGCTCATTGATCAATACGAGACCAAGGTTGGGCCAAGAAATGGCGCACGGGTTGTGGCAAAGGCTTGGGTCGACGGTTCATTCCTTGAAAAGATTAAAATAGATTGTTCTGCAGAAATATTTGATGTTTTCGGATTTCAAGGGAGGCAAGGTGAGCACATAATAGCTGTTGAAAATACTTCCAATGTCCACAACGTGGTCGTTTGTACTTTGTGTTCGTGTTATCCTTGGACCGTTCTGGGGTTGCCACCGGTATGGTATAAGTCAGCGCCCTATCGATCTCGCGTTGTAGAGGACCCAAGGGGCGTTTTAAGGGAATTTGGCACCGAAATACCTGAAGACAGAGAAATTCGGATCTGGGATTCGACATCAGAAATGCGTTATTTGGTGATTCCCGAACGTCCAATAGGCACAGATGGGTGGTCAGAAGAGCAGCTCAGTCAACTAGTCACCCGGGATTCAATGATCGGTGTCGGTCTAGTAAAAAACCCGGTAGATTTCGCAGTTTCATGAACGGACCTCATGATCTTGGTGGCCAGCATTGTTTGGGACCGATTACTCCTCAGCATGAATATGAAGAACCCACGTTTCATCATGAATGGGAGCGCCGTGCGTTCGCACTCACATTAACATGTGGGTTTTTAAAATGCTGGAATATCGATGAAGCACGTCATGCGCGAGAGCGGCAGCACCCAGTGCATTATCTTCGGAACACTTACTACGAAAACTGGTTAACAGGACTGGAGACATTATTAGTCGAAAAAGGTCTGATTACTTGTGAGGAGTTGGCTTCTGGGGAATCACTTGACAGAGTTAAGGGATACGATGTGCCGAACGGTGAAAAAGCCCTCGAATTGATTGCTAAGGGTGGTCCGTCAAATATGGATGAGAATTTTCCGCCTAATTTTACGGTTGGCGAAAGGGTCCGTGTTCTAAACAATCACGCGAATAGGCATACTCGGGTCCCCCGTTACACACGTGGAAAAATTGGCGTGATTGATCGATTACACGGTGTGCATATTTTTGCTGACGAAAACGCAATTGGAATCAAGCGTGGTGCACATATTTATTCCATCAGGTTCGAGTCCCGAGAATTGTGGGGAAGTGGTGCCAAAAAGGGTAACCCAGTGTTTGTAGACCTTTGGGAACCGCACTTGGAGGGGGTATGAAAAAAAACCTGCCTCTTCTTCGCTTGCAGCCCTATGATCAAGATGGTCCTGTATTTGGGGCGCCGTGGCACGCCGTTGCATTCGCCTTAGCTGTTCAACTTTCAGAGAATGGATTGTTTAGTTGGCCAGAATTTACACAAGTGATGTCGGAGGAAATTAAGAAGGCTCAAGACTCAGGGGATCTGGACTTAGGCGAAACATATTACGATCATTGGCTCTGCGCTTTGGAACGGATGGTGAAAGAGAGAGGTGTGACAGATAGTCAAACTTTGATACAACGGAAAAAGGAATGGCGTCTGGCTTATTTACATACTACACACGACCATCATGTCCCATTTAAAAGTAGTCTTTTTGAGAGATAAAATTACATGAAATAGCCGCATTTTAACCTACGTTTCAATGAGCTTTCCGGCTTCTATACGAACTGTTCGGTCCATGCGGGCAGCCATATTTGGGTTATGGGTTGCGATCAGTGCAGCCATGCCTGCCCCCCTTACAAGCTGTAATAAAATGGCTAACACATCATCGGCTGTGCCGGGGTCTAGATTCCCTGTCGGTTCATCTGCAATTAATAAGCTTGGCCCTGTCGCAATAGCTCGCCCGATTGCCACCCGCTGCTGCTCGCCGCCGGATAATCGGGCAGGTCGGTGTTTTGCGCGCGCAGATAAACCCATCCATTCTAATATTTGTTCAGCTCTGTAACTCGCCTCTTTTTTTTCGTAACCGACTATAATTTGCGGAATTACGATGTTTTCTAATGCAGAAAATTCGGCAAGCAAGTGGTGATATTGATATACAAATCCTAGATTATTACGACGTATCAGTGTCCGATCAGTATCTTTCAAATTTTGACATAGCTCGCCTGCAATCTGGATTTGGCCGCTATTTGGCTTATCTAAAAGGCCAGCAACATGTAACAAGGTAGATTTGCCGGAGCCAGATGGCCCTGTTAGAGCGATTATTTCACCGGGTGAAATTTCAAGATTAACGCCGTTTAAAATTTCAAGCGCATGTTGCCCACGACCAAAATTATGCTGGATATTCGTGAGTTTGAGAACTGGATCATTCGTCTTTATTGATGTTTTACTGTTTTGCATTATCTCTTTATAGCTCTCTCACTCATAGCGTAATGCCTCAGCTGGGTCAGTTTGAGCAGCTCGCCATGATGGATAAAGTGTTGCTGCAAAAGAGAGGCCTAATCCCATGATAACAACGGTGATTACCTCGCTTGGGTCTACCACGGCTGGTAGTTTTGACAAAAAGTAAATTTCAGCGGCGAAAAGCTCCGTACCTGTAAAACCCTGGATCCATTGACGAATAATTTCAATGTTTGTTGCAAATAATAGGCCTAGTCCAAATCCGGCAATGGTCCCGATAGTTCCTACACTTGCCCCGGCGAGGAAGAAGACACGCATAATCATGCCACGTGTAGCGCCCATAGTTCGGAGAATGGCGATATCTTTTCCTTTATCCTTAACCAGCATGATCATTGATGAGATGATGTTAAAAGCTGCAACGATGATTATTAAGGTTAGGATAAGGAACATTACGTTCCGCTCAACCTCGATAGCATTAAAAAAATTTGCGTTGGCATGTTGCCAGTCGTGAACTTTGACCTTACTTCCCATGTCGATCCTAATATTTTCACCTAAGGCGGGAGCGGCGTCGGGGTTAGAACCAAAAACCTCTAAATTAGTCACCGCGCCTCTCAGTTTGAAGTACACTTGCGCGGCGTTAAGAGGCATAAAAACAAAACTGGAGTCATATTCGAACATGCCAATGTTAAATGTGGCAGAAATCTGATAAGCTTTTAGTATTGGCATTGTGCCAAAGGCGGTGACTGAGCCCTTTGGCGATATTAATGTAATTTTATCTCCCACGTTTACGCCAAGTTTATCGGCCATTCGTTGTCCGATAATAACCTTATTTGTACCATTAAAATCCCTTAAGTTACCGGATACAATATTGGATGCCAAAATATCGCGTTTTAAGAGGTCGGTGGGTCTTATGCCCCTAATAATAGCGCCTTGCGATGCTCCTCTAGACGTAACCATTACTTGACCTTCAATCATAGGAGTTACGTTAATCACTCCATCTAACCTTTTAAGCTGTGCAGCGAGCTTATCATATGCAGTTAGTTGACCTTGATTGGCATATACACTTATGTGGCCGTTTAGGCCGAGTATGCGCGTAAGTAATTCTTCACGAAAACCATTCATAACCGCCATTACAATGATCAAAGTGGCGACGCCTAGCGCAATACCTAATAAAGAGAACCACGCTATCACAGAAATAAAACCTTCTTGACGTCGAGTGCGTAAATAACGGAAAGCGATCATCCATTCAAAGCTACTGAACACGGATGCCCCATTTCATGTCGTTAGACGCGCCATCGCGCTCTCTAAACTGATGTCCTCTATTTCACCTGTGCGGCGATTTTTTAACTCTACATTTCCATGTTTGAGATTACGCGGTCCAACGATTAGCTGCCATGGTAAGCCAATTAAATCCATATCGGCAAATTTTGAGCCAACCCGTAGGTTTCGGTCGTCATAGAGTGTGTCGGTTCCTGCTCTGACTAGATTACCGTAAGTCTTATCACAAACATGTTGGCAATTATGATCCTCCACCTTTAAGTTAATTAGACCAACATGGAACGGAGCAACCTCTTTGGGCCAAATAATACCATTCTCATCGTGAGAAGCTTCTATGATTGCACCTGCTAATCTTGACACACCTATTCCATAAGATCCCATCTCAACTGTAATTTCTTCACCGTTTGGCCCAGACACCGTGGCCCCCAGTTTGTCAGAATATTTGGTTCCAAAATAAAAAATATGTCCAACTTCAATTCCGCGAGCTATTCTTAAGTCATCTCCTAAATCTTTTTCTACTGCTTTATCACGTTTTTCGTCACTCGCTGCGTATTCTGCAGTGCATCGATCGACCTCAGATTGCAAATCATCCACATAGTTGATGTTTTGACCAGAGAGATCCATCTCTAGGTAGTTTTTGTGGCACGCGATCTCGCTCTCGCCTGTATCGGCCAGGATGAGAAACTCATGGCTCATGTCCCCCCCAATGGGGCCAGTATCGGCGGCCATGGGAATAGCAGTTAATCCGAGCTTCGCATATGTTTTAAGATATGAAACAAAAAACTTATTGTAAGATTTACGCGCAGATTGTGCGTTCAAATCAAAAGAATAAGCATCTTTCATCAGAAACTCTCGTCCACGCATAACACCAAATCTTGGCCTGATTTCATCACGGAATTTCCATTGGATATGATAAAACATCTGAGGTAAATCGCGATAGGAACGAATAGAATTAGCAAAAATCTCTGTGATTTGTTCCTCGTTTGTTGGGCCGTAGAGCATTTCACGGCCATGCCGATCGGTGATACGTAACATTTCGGGGCCATAATCGTCGTAGCGATCACTTTGACGCCAAAGTTCAGCTGGTTGGATGGTTGGCATCAAGACCTCTTGGCACTCCATTGCGTTCTGTTCTTCACGGACAATTTGCTCAATTTTTTTCAACACCCTCAGACCTATGGGTAACCAAGAGTAGATTCCGGCACTAGACTGGCGTATCATCCCTGAACGTAACATGAGTCTATGCGAAACAATTTGGGCTTCAGTTGGGTTTTCTTTTAGCGTCGGCAGGAAGTAGCGGCTCAAACGCATACGTATCTCCGTCCGTCAATAGAATTATATAAAGTAGAGCGATGTGGGTACTGAGTTGGTTACAGCACTTTTCGCTCGTCGAAATTTTGCTTGTGAGATCAATGACTGATATTAAGCCCTAAATCAATGCACAACCACCTTTGGTTTTGTTAAAAGTATGGCTGAAACAAATTTAATACCAACTAACAACCATAAAAAATAGATTTAAGAAACCCCAGATGGCCTAAATCCTCATAAAACCATATGTACTGCGTCTGGTACTAAAAACTTGTCTTGTACAACCCAGCATATAGATCGTTTTGAACAGTGAAAATCTTCAAAATTTAAGGACTTAAGTAAAAATCAATCATCAATAACTGCCGATTAAATTGTTATCAAAACCCAAACACAACAAAATTTCTCAGGTTAATCCGCATCACGGCTTGAGTTTATTTCAAGTGGGTGGCAGGTCAGCGTTTTTTTAATGGTAAAAGTTAAATTCATAAGTTACCTCGATCATGGAAGTAAAATTTTCAATATAATTGGTGAATCTGAGCAAACATGATCAAAGGTAAGGCAATCAGGAAGGTTAAATATGCAATCGTAATGGCGACTTTCATGTGTTTACATCCACTTCTGTGGTGAGGCAATTCAACTAGTAAGCTAAACTGACCTATTAAAAAATTGATTAATATTTAACGGTATTTAAGGAAATTATAATGGTCGAGAATTTTTTTAAGTTGCGGGAACACAACACCGATATCAGAACAGAATTCCTCGCCGGAATAACTACCTTTTTGACAATGGCATACATTATTTTTGTTAACCCCTCGATTTTGGCCGAAAGCGGGATGGACCGGAATGCAGTTTTTGTCGCTACGTGTTTGGCAGCTGCTATTGGCTCAGCAATAATGGGAATTTATGCTAATTACCCTTTTGCTCTCGCACCGGGGATGGGATTGAACGCTTATTTTACACACGGGGTTGTGCTCGGTATGGGTTATACTTGGCAGGTAGCATTGGGTGCAGTATTTTTATCTGGCTGCATTTTCATTATTTTAAGTATACTTCCGGTCAGGGAATGGATAGTGAACGCAATCCCTCGTTCTCTTAAGATTGCTATATCTGCTGGTATCGGTTTGTTTCTTGGGGTTCTTTCCCTAAAAAATGCTGGAATTATTGTTGATCATCCGGCTACATTGGTTGGTATTGGCGATTTGAAGCGACCAGAGCCTCTCTTGGCTATTTTTGGGTTTTTCGCAATAGCTATTTTGTCAGCCCGCCGTATCTCCGGTGCCATCATTCTCTCTGTTTTGGGCGTTACTATAATTGGCGTTATCACAGGTGTTTCCAGTATTTCAGGTGTATTTTCCGCACCGCCATCTCTAACTCCAACATTTATGCAAATGGACGTCATAGGTGCCATTAACTTGGGCTTAGTAACAATTGTTTTTACATTTCTTTTTGTCGACTTGTTTGATACGTCAGGTACTTTAGTGGGTCTTGCACACCGTGCGGGTATGTTGGATGAAAATAGTAAAGTACCGCGCCTCCGTAAAGCACTGATGGCAGATGGCACTGCAACTTTTGCGGGTGCTATGCTTGGTACGTCCACAACGACAAGTTATATTGAGAGCGCTGCTGGAATCAATGTGGGAGGTCGAACAGGTTTAACAGCCTGTGTAGTTTCACTTTTGTTTTTACTTTGTTTGTTCTTGGCCCCTTTAGCTGGATCTATTCCTGCTTATGCCACAGCACCTGCATTATTGTTTATCTCTTGTTTGATGGTTCGGGGGCTATCTGAGATCGATTGGGATGATATAACGGATGTGGCACCTGCTGTCATAGCCGCTATATCCATGCCTTTAACTTTCTCGATCGCGACCGGAATTGGCTTTGGGTTTGTAGCCTATGCTGTGATTAAAACGTTGGCCGGGCGTTCAGATGAAGCGGGTGTGGCGGTATGGGTGCTAGCCGCATTATTTATCCTTAAATTCGCAATGTTTTAAGGGACCTGAGAATGTTGCTGGATCCAGTTTCTGCTGAGTAGGTTTTGTCTCTTTAAGTATTTTATACACGGGGTATTTTGTGCGGTGGGCTTAGGCTAAATAGTCAATATCCACCCGAGATTCACTTCTGATCTCACCCGCTGTATATGCCAAATTTTTCTTAAAAATTTTTACCAATTCGGTCATCGATTTATCCGACAAAGTTCCTCTTATTTTGACGTATAATTTGGCTACTTCTTAAATTTTCATTATTGCGTCAATTTTCGAAACATTCCATATAATAACTTTATTGTTAAGCAGTCGGCCCAAGTTATCACAATTAATCTTTGCAACTTTATCGACATAAAGCTCTGCGAAGGCGGCTCGCAAGGAGGGACGCTTTTTCAATAGTAAAACCTAAGATACACCGAACTGCACATTTTCAGAGGCAAGTCGTTTAAAAAATACAACCTCAATCGTAGATGAAAAAGTATGCTGCGTATGATGATATCACTCATGCAAGCCATCACCGGACCCACTCTTGCAATAAGTCACTACATAGCTATCCGGGCGTGGACCGAAAGTTAATAATACCAGACTCATGAATCCAATAGAAAATTGCAAAAAAAATACCGGCTATTACTGTTGCTGCGATAAACTTATAGATGATCATGGGTTTCTGTGGTGCGCCCGGATCCTCTCCGGATATTAAGTCCGTCGGGTTCACCCGATGTACGCCGAATGGCAAGACCATTAATAATGTAATCCACCAAAAGACGACATAAACTGCTAATGCTATAGTTATAGACATATTGGGCGTTTCAGGCTTGCTCTAATTCAACGAGTGTGCCGCTAAAATTTTTTGGATGCAGAAACAGAACTGGTTTACCGTGCGCACCAAGTTTTGGCTCTCCATCTCCTATGATGCGTGCACCCTCTTTCTTGAGTTTATCACGGGCGGATAGAATATCGTCAACTTCAAAGCACACATGGTGCATACCGCCTGACGGGTTTTTGTCCAGAAAAGCTTGAATCGGGGACTCGTCGCCAAACGGCTCTAACAACTCGATCTTTGTATTTGGTAAATCTACAAAGACGATACGCACACCATGCTCTGGCTCATCGCGGGGGCTAGAAACAATCGCTCCAAGAGTGTTTTTATAACTGGCGGATGCCATCTTCAAATCAGGAACAGCAATAGCGACATGGTTAAGTCGACCGATCATTTATTTGTTCTCCTTATGAAAACGTACAAGATGAATACGCGTAACTGGGCGCTTGTTGAGAGCGACACGCAATGCACGTCTGGCTGAAATCCTAATCTCCTCTGCGACTATAGCATCATCATTAAAATCACTCTTTGCCAGTTCATCCAAGGTTTTTCGTATAGCAAGCCGAACGTTATCCAACTTAGGATCTTTATCATTATCGAACAGCCCTGATGTTGATATCTGAGGTTCGTCAACCAAGCCTTGTTCGTCGACAACAATAGTGATGACGGCAAATCCGTGCCAAATTGTTTGGATACGGCTCCTCACAATTTCGCTGTCAATATGGATTAACTGGTTTCCATCCACAGCTAGCCGTCCAGATTCCACCTGATCAACAACCGTTGGTTTTCCCGGGCCTAATTTTAAGCAAGTTCCGTTCTCTATGACGAATGCATCGGCGACTTGATACTCGAGGGCAAGCTCCGCATGAGCTTTCAGATGTCGCAATTCCCCGTGTACGGGCACTGATATTTTTGGGCGGATGTGTTGGTACATGCGAGCAAGTTCGTCACGGGCCGGATGACCTGAAACGTGGATCATAGAGTCTTTAGCTGTGATGATATCAACCCCTTGGCGTACGAGTTTATCTTGCATAATGCTTATGGCTGGTCCATTTCCGGGTATTACACGGGATGAGAAAATCACTGTATCTCCCATACCTAATGAGATGTTACGGTGATTACCAGATGCAATGCGGGATAACGCTGCTCGAGGTTCTCCTTGACTTCCGGTACATATAATTAAGCATCTATCGTCCGGAAGGAAACCAGCTTCTCTCTCATCTATAAATGCCGGAGTCTTCGTTAGATATCCATTTTCCTTCGCCGCCTGTGTAATTCGTTGAAGGGACCGGCCAGCTAATACGACGTCCCGATCATTCACCACGGCCGCTTTTGATATCGTTTCAAGGCGTGCCACGTTACTTGCAAAACAGGCAACAGCAACTTTACCCTTACAATTGCCAATTATACTTACCAAGTTTTCCAAAATATCTGCTTCCGACCCGGATTCACCCGGTGTAAAAACATTTGTTGAGTCGCATACAATAGCCAGGATCCCCTTATCGCCATAAGCCTTCAAAGCTTCCTCATCTGCGGTGGGTCCAATAACGGGAGACGGATCAAATTTCCAATCGCCTGTGTGCATTACCGTGCCAACGGGTGTTGTGATGGCGATTGCGTTAGGTTCAGGGATTGAATGGGTAAGTGTTATTAATTCCATTGCGAAGGGACCAACGACAAATCGGCCAGCAAGCGGAATTTCATGAATGTCAATTTCCCCTAAAATCCCTGTCTCCGCCAGTTTTCTTCTCAAAACCGATAGCGTAAAAGGTGTCGCGTAGATTGGACAACCTAATCTGCGCCAAAGATATTGTACGGCACCGATATGATCTTCGTGGGCATGTGTCAGGACAAGACCAAGCAAATTATTCCGCCGGCCTTCAATGAAGGCGGGATCTGGGAGGATAACATCAATGCCAGGTAATGAGTCATCTGAAAAAGTAATTCCAAGATCTATCATTATCCAGCTTTCGGAGCCGGCTATGCCATACCCGTAGAGATTGAGATTCATTCCGATCTCACCGGCTCCGCCGAGGGGTAAAAACAATAATTCTTTATCAGTCGATTTTTTTTTCACGGCTTATTACGCCGGAAAATCAGGAAGAGTCCACGCAGCGTCAATTCGTTGTCAGCTAACTTGATGACCTTGCATTCTTCAGTGAATAATTCGGCTAACCCTCCGGTCGCAATAACGTCCATTTTCAAACCCATTTCTTCTTGAATACGATGAACAAGACCTTCGATCATGCTAACATATCCCCAAAAAATACCAGATTGGATTGCAGGAACTGTTGCTTTCCCAATAACGTTAGATGGTTTTTTGACAATTACACGGGGTAATTGCGCGGCTGCTTGGTGTAAAGATTCTGTTGAAAGATTAACACCGGGTGCGATTATACCGCCGAGATAAGAACCTTGGTCATCGATTACGTCAAATGTTGTTGCTGTACCAAAATCTATTATGATCAAGGGCCCACCATAATATTGGTGGGCTGCTAGAGAGTTTACCAACCGGTCTTCCCCCACGTCGTCTGGCTGGTCCACTTGAATTTTGATATCGAGTTGAACCCCCTCTTCTCCGATAATCAAGGGCTCACAATTAAAGTATTTTCTACAAAGCGTCTTTAGCGAGTATAAGGTGGATGGTACTACTGTCGCGATGATTGCATCTGAAACAACTATCCGGTTAAGGCCTGCTAATTGCATTAATTGTTCAAGCCAAATACCATACTCGTCCGCTGTTTTATCAATATCCGTTGAGGATCGCCATTGTTCTAATGTTGTGCCATCTTCATTAAGGACCGCAAAAACAGTATTGGTATTTCCAGAGTCAATCGCCAAAAGCATCTTCTTAGGCTAACTCACTATGCAGAACGTCAGGGAAAAATACATCACCTGTAGTAATTTTTCGGGTGCTATTGGATTGCTTTAACACAAGAGCCCCGTTTTCGTCTAAGTCGGTAAATACACCGATCAAATTCTCATGGCCTAACCGCACTTCTATTTCTTCATTAATCCCCTTGCAACGTATTAACCAATTATTACGAATTGGTAAAAACCCGTCGTTAAGCCATCGGGTCTCCCAACCAAGGAAAGTTCGCGTATATGCCTCGAGCGCTTGTTCTACGGTTGTTGGCCATTCCTCAAAACGTAACGAGGTTGCTGGATATTGTGTATCTTCAGGATGCCAACTGACGTTTAAACCCATGCCTAAAACAATCCATTGAATGTTTTGTTCGCTGCTAGTCCGCTCAGTTTCAAGCAAAAAACCGGCTACCTTTTTACCATTTAACAGAATATCGTTAGGCCATTTTAATTGTACCTGATGACCAGGTTCACTCAAACTATCAAGAGCATCGCATACAGCGAGTGCCGCGACGAATCCTAATTCGGGCATTCTCACGGCTGGAACTTCTGGTCTTAAAATCAAAGATGTAAACAGGTTACCTGCCGGACTGTACCAATTACGACCACGACGTCCTCGCCCTGCAGTTTGCTCTAATGCCCAAATTAACGTGCCGTCCGGGGCTGCTTCCTCTCCTTTTTCCGCCATGGTTTTTGCCACCTCATTGGTGGAACTCACCTTTTTAAGGGAGACTAGGTTGTAAGCGGCGGGAATGTTAATTGATTGCATCAGTTTAAGAAGAGTGCGCTTGAGGCCGTTGCTGCGCTCAATACTAAAAAATCTGGATAAAGAAAAAATAACACTGTTACTAACCCGGCTAAAGTAGCTATCAAACTAATTTCGCGAGAAACAGGTCTATCTAACGGTTCATCGGGATCTTCGAAGTACATCAGCCGAATTACACGAAGATAGTAGAAAGAACCAACAACACTGGTAAGTACGCCGATTACCGCAAGTAGGTACAGTTCAGCTTGAATAACGGAGAGGAAAATATAAAGTTTTCCAAAAAAACCAGCAAGCGGGGGGATACCTGCCATTGAAAACATGAAAACAGTCATCGCCGCTGCCATCAATGGATGAGTTTTGCCAAGCCCTGCCAACTCATCAATTGCCTCAACCATTACCCCCCCTCTCCGCATAGCAAGTATACAGGCGAATGTGCCGATGTTCATAAAAAGATAGATTGTCAAATAAACTAAGATAGCGCGGATTCCAGAGTCATGCCCTACTGCCAATCCCATTAACGCGAACCCAACATGGCTTATGGAACTATAGGCCATCATACGTTTAATGTTACGCTGATTAATAGCAGCAAGAGCACCAAGAAGCATAGAACCCACAGAAATAAAAATGATAATTTGTCGCCATTCGGAGATTAAATCGCCGAATGGCCCTACCATAACCCGCATAAATAAAGCCAATGCGGCTATTTTTGGTGCTATGGCAAAGAGGGCTGTGACAGGAGTGGGGGCTCCCTCGTAAACATCTGGTGTCCACATATGGAAAGGGACCGCAGAAACTTTAAAGGCAAGCGCGGATAAGATAAATACAATCCCAAAGATTATACCAAGACTTTGACCGTATTCGTCCTGTGTGTCGCGCTGCAAAACCTGTTCTAAAATAGTGAAATTTGTGGTTCCGGCAAACCCGTATATTAGTGATGCGCCGTATAGGAACATGCCAGACGCCACTGCACCTAGGACAAAATATTTCAGACCTGCCTCGGTAGAGCGGGTATCATCACGCCGGAATGCAGCAATGACGTATAAAGATAAACTTTGCATCTCAAGGCCCATGTAAAGACTGATCAAGTCATTTGCAGAGATCATCATGAGCATACCTAGCGTTGCGAAGACTACTAAGACTGGATACTCAAACCTCGCCATATCATGCTCTTCCAGAAAGTTTCGTGCCATGACTAAACTCCCGGCTGATCCAATCAACACAAGGATTTTACAAAACACTGAAAAAGGGTCGGAAATGAAAAGTCCACCGAACCCTATCAGAGTGCTGCCAGCAAGAGACAGAACTAATAAGGGGGTTACGATCAAGGTAACTACCGCCATCCATGAAATAACGCGGAACGTATTGACATCAGTCTCCGCCCGGCCTCCTCGTTGAAAAACACCGAACATCAGGAGGGACATGATGACTAGTGCCAGAAAAATTTCTGGTAAAACAGGAACTAAGTCGGGAAGATTTTCAAATGGCATGATGTTTTTTTAGGTCACCTGTTAATGGTTTACGTCCATACTTTGCGCCAGTGTGTGCGCCGCAGATTGGGCAAGTTCAACTTGATTAATTAAGTTATCTACGGAAACATGCATTACATCTAAAAAAGATGGTGGATAAATGCCCATCCATAACGTCAGAATAATCAAAGGAGTGAATACGGCCCACTCCCGCGGACTCATATCAGTGATTTTTCGAAGTGAGTCATTGGTTAATTTTCCAAAGACTACGCGACGATAAAGATAAAGCATGTATGATGCTCCTAAAATCACGCCTAGTCCTGCTAATGCGGAGACCCAAGCATTGACTTGGAATACTCCAAGTAAGACTAAGAATTCTCCGACGAAACTGCCAGTTCCCGGTAGGCCGACCGATGCTAGCATAAACAGCATAAAAATCATTGCATAGGCTGGAAGTCGATGAACCAAGCCCCCGTAATCTGCAATCTTTCTGGAATGAATGCGGTCATATACCACACCGACTAATAGAAACAGGGCAGCTGATACTACGCCATGGCTAAGCATAACGTAGATTGCGCCCTCAATACCTTGAACCGTGGTTGTGAATACGCCAATAGTAACGAACCCCATATGCGCTACTGACGAATAGGCAATTAGCTTTTTCATATCTTCTTGCACAAGAGCTACTAGTGAAGTGTAAATCACGGCAATGATAGAGAGGGTGTAAATCAAGGGTGTGAAATCGGCAGATGCTAGTGGGAACATGGGAAGTGAAAAACGAAGCATTCCATATCCCCCAAATTTTAACAAAACGCCTGCCAAAATAACAGACCCGGCTGTGGGTGCCTCGACGTGGGCGTCAGGTAACCAAGTGTGTAAGGGCCACATGGGGACTTTGACGGCAAATGAAGCGAAGAAAGCTAACCACAACCATGTCTGCAGCTTTTCTGAAAAATTGTATACGAGCAGTTGTGTGATGTCTGTGGTGCCTGACTCAATGAACATGGCAAACATAGCTAGCAGCATTAGGACGGAGCCTGTTAACGTGTACAAAAATAATTTAAATGATGAGTATACCCTTCTCGGTCCACCCCAAATTCCTATAATTAAAAACATTGGTATCAAGACACCCTCAAAAAATATGTAAAAGACCATGAGGTCTAAGGCGCAAAACATCCCGACCATTAGAGTTTCCAACACAAGAAAAGATATCATATATTCTTGAACGCGATCTGTTATGGAGTCCCAGCTAGCTAGAATACATATCGGTGTTAACAATGTTGTCAGGAGAACAAATAGGACGGATATACCATCGACGCCCATATGATAGGTCAGGCCAAGCACGGGCATCCATTCGGCTTTTTCAACGTACTGAAAATCTGCTGTGGAATTATCAAAATTAAACCACAAGTACAGAGATACTAAAAAATTAAGACCAGATGACCAAAGCGCCACGTACCGTGCATTACTTGCAACGATTTCTGGATCGCTATCTCTGATCATAAGAACAAATAGCGCGCCTGCTAAGGGCATAAATGTTACAAGTGACAAGATTGGAAAATTACTCATTCGTTGTCACCCAATATATTTAAAAAGATACCCAGTGATCATCAAAACCAAGCCAATCAACATTACAAAGGCATAATGGTATAGGTATCCGCTTTGTAATGCAGAGATCCAAATAGCAGTACGGCGCACTAGGGATGAGATGCCATCTGGCCCGAGACCATCAATAATCCACCCGTCTACCACATTCCAAAATCCCCGTCCCAATGCGAAACTCGGGCGGACGAAAAGATAATTATAAATTTCATCGAAGTACCATTTATTGAGCAGGAATTGATAAATACCTTGAAATGCTTTTGCGATCTGGCCGGGAATATCAGGCTTGAACATGTAAAAGACATAGGCAAGCCCGATCCCGGCCAAACCAATAATCAGGGGTAACCATTTCACCCACGAAGGAACATCATGAGCGTTCTCAAGAGCTTTATGCGTTTCCAGGATAAAGATAGCATTCCCCCAGAACTCGGCCGTTTCGTGGCCAACAAACATTTCGTACCCGAGGTACCCAGCGAATACCGCGCCAATGGCCAAAAGTAGCAGTGGAATAATCATTACCTTTGGGCTCTCATGAACGTGCGCCATGGTTTTCTCATCTGCACGTGATGTTCCGTGGAAGGTCATAATAAGCAAACGCCAAGAATAGAAAGCAGTTAAAAAAGCGGCAGCTATACCTAGCCAAAAGGCATAATTACCCGGTCCTGTGCCGGCAGCATATGCGGCTTCGAGAATAATATCTTTCGAGTAAAAACCAGCGAAGGGCCAAATACCTGCCAAAGCCAAAGACCCAATCCACATCAAGATATAGGTAGCAGGTACCATTTTCCAAATCCCACCCATACGACGCATATCCTGCTCATCAGACATCGCATGAATGACCGAACCGGCGCCCAAGAATAACAAGGCCTTAAAAAAACCGTGCGTCATCAGGTGAAAAATACCCGCTGAATATGCGGAGACACCACACGCAAAAAACATGTATCCAAGTTGTGAGCAAGTGGAGTAAGCGATCACGCGTTTAATATCGTTTTGAACACAACCAACTGTGGCGGCAAAGATCGCAGTCGTTGCTCCGACAATAGTTACAACGGTTAATGCAACGTCAGAAAACTCAAATAATGGCGAGAGCCTCGCGACCATAAATACGCCTGCTGTTACCATCGTGGCGGCGTGTATTAGTGCCGATACCGGCGTAGGACCCTCCATTGCGTCAGGAAGCCAAGTATGTAGCCCTAATTGGGCAGACTTTCCCATTGCACCAATAAATAAAAGCAGGCATGTGATCGTTAATGCATGGAATTCGCTTCCAAATATTAACAGGGTGGCCTCTTTTTTCTCTGTAACTGCCGCAAAAATGGTGTCTAAATGAACAGAGTCAAAAAGCATAAAAACGGCAAATATACCGAGGGCAAAACCAAAATCACCAACCCTGTTGACAAGGAATGCTTTAATAGCTGCAGAATTTGCCGAAGGTTTATTGTACCAAAATCCGATTAAAAGATATGAAGCTAGCCCAACGCCCTCCCAACCAAAAAACAGCTGTATTAGGTTATCTGCAGTAACAAGCATAAGCATAAAAAAGGTGAACAGGCTCAGATAACACATAAAACGTGGAATCGAAGAGTCATGATGCATGTAGCCAATGGAATAAATATGGACCATGGAGGATACGCCGGTCACAAGGATCATCATTACAGCAGTTAGCGTATCACTTTTAAGCGCCCAAGATACTTCCAATGTACCGGATTCAATCCAGGTAAAGAGCTCAGTTGTTCGCTCATTCCCCTCGAGAGCGACATCCACAAAAACTATCAGTGCCGCCGCAAGTGATAGAAACATTCCAATACAGGTGATCCATTGTGCAATGATATCCACCTTATGAGATTCAATGTCATCTTTAGGACTAAAGAATACTAGACTGCCCGCTAACAACGCACCAAAAAGAGGGAGAAGTACGACAAGGATATCGGTCACTGTCGTTTTAACCCTTCATCATGTTGACATCTTCAACAGCAATAGAACCGCGGTTGCGAAAAAACACAACCAAAATGGCCAGGCCCACGGCTGCCTCAGCGGCTGCTACGGTTAGAATAAACATTGCAAAAACTTGACCCACTAGGTCATTCAAGTGAGAGGAAAACGCGACTAAGTTCAAGTTTACGGCCAACAGCATCAACTCTACTGACATTAAAATGATGATTACGTTTTTTCGATTGAGAAAAATACCGACTATTCCCAGGGTGAAGAGTATAGCTGCCACGGTTAAATAGTGGGAGATAGTAATTTCCAACATTATATCCCCTTCCCTATCTCCACTTTGCGGATCTCGACAGAATTGGCTGGGTTTCGATTAAGTTGACGTCCGATATCTTGTTTTTTTACCCCCGGACGATTCCTGTGAGTCAAAACAATCGCGCCAATCATAGCAACCAAAAGGATCATGCCGGCAGCTTGAAACAGGTATACATAGTGGGTGTAGACGATATTACCGAGCGCATGAGTGTTGGTAGTAATATCTGGTGAGGGTGTTGGCATTAATCCTCTATTTGCTATTACTGGGGTAACCACCCAACTTCCGAAGAGTGTTGCAAGCTCTATCAACATCACTAGACCAATAAGACTTCCAATTGGCAGGTAATTCAGAAAGCCTTGCCGCAGTTCAACGAAATTAATATCAAGCATCATCACTACAAACATAAATAGCACAGCAACTGCGCCGACATACACTACAACGAGAATCATTGCTAAAAATTCAGCTCCTAAGATAACAAACATGCCTGCCACATTGAAAAATGTAAGAATAAGGAACAACACAGAATGCACCGGATTACGCGCTGATATAACCATAAAGGCGGCTGCCACCGCTATGCTCGAAAATATGTAAAATGCGAGAGCTTCAATCATAATTTATCTAAAAGGTGAATTTAAACGAAGACGCTCGGCAATTTCAGTTTCCCACTGGTCACCATTGGCTAGTAATTTATCTTTGTCATACATTAGTTCTTCACGAGTTTCAGTGGCAAATTCAAAGTTTGGACCTTCAACAATTGCGTCAACCGGACACGCTTCTTCACAATATCCGCAATATATACACTTGGTCATGTCAATGTCGTAGCGGGTCGTTCGTCGTGAACCATCGTCACGAGGTTGAGCCTCGATTACAATCGCTTGGGCAGGGCATATTGCTTCGCAAAGTTTACACGCAATACACCGTTCTTCGCCGTTGGGGTAACGTCGCAAGGCGTGTTCACCTCTAAAGCGCGGGCTTAATGGGCCTTTTTCGTAAGGATAATTGACCGTAACTTTGCGTCGAAAAAAGTACTTCAGCGTTAATGCCATGCCGGCCGCTAACTCAATTAACAGAATTGCGCGGGTATTTTTTTCAATGAACCCCATTTTTTCTTTTATCCGTGGTTTGGTGTTAAATTAAATGCGACTAAAATACCGGAAACAATGGCAACAGCGGCCAGAGATAACGGTAAAAAAATTTTCCAACCCAGACGCATTAATTGATCATAACGATAGCGTGGGAACGTTGCGCGGACCCATATAAAGATGAATAAACAAAATGCAATTTTTAACGCAAACCATACTGGGCCCGGGATCCACGTAAATGGGATCGCATTAAAGGGTGGCAACCAACCTCCAAGAAATAAGACCGAAGTCATTGCCGACATGAGAATCATGTTGGCGTATTCCCCCAAAAAAAAGAGCGCAAAGGTCATTGCTGAATATTCAACGTTATACCCAGCGACTAATTCCGCTTCCGCCTCTGGTAAATCAAACGGATGTCGATTAGTTTCAGCCAAGGTGGATACAAAGAAGATCACCCCCATTGGAAATAATGGAACTATGAACCACATCTCTCTTTGTGCCATCACGATGTCTGAGAGATTAAGAGATCCAACACACAGCAAGACCGTAATTATAATTAAACCCATTGATACCTCGTAGGATATCATTTGGGCAGCAGACCGCATGGCTCCAAGAAAAGCATAACGAGAATTTGATGCCCAACCGGCCATTAATATTCCGTATACGCCTAATGAAGATATGGCGAATAGGTAAAGAATACCGACATTGATGTTAGACAGCACCATTCCTTTATCAAATGGTATAACTGCCCAAGCTATGAGAGCTAGAACGAATGTTACACAAGGTGCTAAAATAAAAACACCTCGGTTTGCGCCCGAAGGGATAATAGTCTCTTTTAGAAATAATTTTAGGCCGTCAGCCAAGGGCTGGAACAGCCCGAAAGGACCAACTACGTTAGGTCCCTTTCGCAAATGCATCGCTCCAATTACTTTGCGTTCAGCAAGTGTCAGGTAAGCGACTGACAACATGATTGGGAACACGATTGCAATGATTTTGAGAATCATCCAAACCATCGGTAACCCATAATTATCCCATATTTCAACCATTAGCAGGAGTCTTACGGTCTTCCCCGCGTAAAAATACTTCCGTACAGTGCGCCATTGTTTCCGAAGCCCGACTTATAGGATCAGTCATATAATAATTATTTATTTTGGACTCAAAAGGGGTATCCTTGATATGCCCTTCTGTACCAAAATCCTGCCACAAGGCCGGCACAGCTTGGTCAACATTTAGGAAATTACTGTTGAGTTGGACCATTCGAGCTCGTAACTGGCGGAGATTGTCATAAGGCAGGGTATGTTTGGTAAACTCTGATAAGGCACGAATTATTGTCCAATCCTCACGGGCGTCACCAGGTGGATAGACTGCCAGTCGGGTTAACTGAACTCGCCCATCTATATTCACATATGTCGCGTTTTTCTCAGTATAAGCGGCGCCCGGTAATATAACGTCAGCACGCTGGGCCCCAGCATCGCCATGATGCCCTTGATAAATAATAAAGGCATTACCGAATTTCGTTGTATCAACTTCATCTGCGCCAAGCAGGTAAACCATTTTTATTGAGCCATCAACCGCTCCAGAGAGAATTCCAGCAACATCTAAGCCACCCCTACCGGGCACAAAACCAAGATCTAACCCCCCGACCCGCGAAGCTGCGCGTTGCAATACATTAAATCCATTCCAGTCGCTGGTAACGACTTCATATTTAACTGCAACTTGACGAGCTAGCGCGAGGACCGCGGCGCCATCGGGGCGTGTTATCGCATCTGAACCAATAATGATCATAGGACGCTCGGCGGTTCTCATGACCTTGGCAAACGGACCTCTGCCATTGAGTAATGTTTTGAGGGCGGCTGGCCCATCTCCTAGGTGAGTCACGGGGTAAGTCAAATCCGCCTGTTGACCAATGTAACCGATTTCACAACTTCCTCTTGTCCAGCGTTTACGGATACGGGCATTTAAAACGGGAACATCAAAGCGGGTATTTGCACCAATTAACAACATTGCGGAGGCCCGGTCTATTCCCGGAGTGGTTGAGTTAAACAAGTAAGATGCACGTATCCCACTGTCTAATTTTGCACCATCTTGGCGACAATCAATGTTGTTCGTTCCCATTGCTGTCATTAAATCTTTGAGTGCTGTCATAGATTCGCAGTCGGCTAGGTCACCAGCAATTGCCCCAATTTGATCACCTTTCAACTCTTGAGCGAAATGTGCGATAGTCGTAAAAGCGGAATCCCAGCTTGCTTCTTTCAACTTCCCATTTTTTCGCACATAAGGTCGGTCCAAACGTTGGCGACGCAACCCGTCACACGCAAAACGAGTTTTATCTGAAATCCATTCTTCATTAACCTCGTCATTAAGGCGCGGCAGAATGCGCATAACCTCAGGACCGCGGGCATCGACACGAATATTAGACCCTAGGGCATCCATTACATCGATACTCTCCGTTTTCTTTAATTCCCATGATCTAGCATGGAAGGCATACGGAGCATTAGTGAGGGCACCGACAGGGCACAAATCAATCATATTACCGGATAGTTCAGACGAGATAGCCTTTTCAATGTAAGTGCCGATCTCTGTATTTTCGCCTCGCCCCGTCGCGCCTAATTCTGGTACACCGGCAATTTCTGTCGCGAACCGAACGCAGCGCGTGCAGTGAATACAGCGTGTCATAGTCGTTTTAATAAGTGGACCAAAGTCCTTATCTTTTACGGCACGCTTGTTTTCATGATACCGACTTCGATCCCACCCAAATCCCATAGCTTGATCTTGGAGGTCGCATTCACCACCTTGGTCGCAAATTGGACAGTCTAATGGATGATTAATTAATAAAAATTCCATAACACCCTTGCGCATTTTATGGACATCTGGGGTATTAGTATTAATTACCATTCCTTCTGCAACAGGCATCGCACACGATGCTACTGGCTTTGGAGACCGTTCAATATCAACTAGACACATCCGGCAATTACCTGCGATCGACAATCTTTCGTGATAGCAAAAACGGGGAATTTCTATGCCAACATGCTCGCAAGCTTGCATTACGGTAATGCCTGCCTCGACGTCGTGCTTCTCCTTATCTATGGTAATATTTACCATGCAAAGGCCTTACGCAGCCTCAGCTGTGGAGGGCTTTTTAACCCGTGATTCCAGTTCTGGGCGGAATGCTCTGAGCAAACCTTGAATGGGCCAAGCTGCTGCGTCTCCTAGTGCACAAATGGTATGCCCCTCAATCTGTTTTGTAACCTCTTCTAACATATCGATTTCCTCAGCGGTGGCATCTCCATTACAAATCCGCTCCATCACACGCCATAACCAACCGGTACCCTCTCGGCATGGTGTGCATTGCCCACAGCTTTCATGCTTATAAAAAGCTGATAATCGAGTAATTGCCCGTAAGATATCCGTGGAATTATCCATAACCATCACGGCAGCGGTACCAAGTCCTGAGCGAAGTTCACGCAGGGAATCGAAGTCCATGGTCGCATATTCTGCCTGTTTTTTTGTCAGAAGAGGCACAGATGCCCCACCGGGAATAATCGCCTTTAAATTTTTCCAGCCACCACGAACGCCACCGGCGTGCTTGTCAATCAGTTCTCGCAATGGAATACCCATCTCCTCCTCGACTGTGCATGGCGAGTTCACATGGCCTGATATATTAAATAGCTTGGTGCCGGCATTGTTAGGTTTACCAATGCCTGAAAACCATTCTTGCCCGCGTCGAATAATTGTTGGAACCACGGCAATAGACTCAACATTATTAACTGTGGTTGGGCAACCGAAGACCCCAACGTTAGCTGGAAAAGGAGGTTTTAGGCGAGGTTGGCCTTTTTTACCCTCTAGGCTCTCGATTAAGGCAGATTCTTCACCACAAATGTAGGAGCCCATCCCGCGATGGATGTAAAAATCAAATTTAAATCCAGACTTGCACGCATTATCACCGATTAGCCCAGCTGCATATGCCTCATCAACAGCGCTTTGCAGAACTTTGGTCTCACGGTAAAATTCTCCGCGCACGTAGCAATACGCCACATGAGCTCCAATCGCGAACGCTGCAACCAATGCACCTTCAATGAGTTTCATTGGTTCATGTCGCATGATTTCGCGGTCTTTACAGGTTCCCGGCTCACCTTCATCGGCGTTAATGATAAGGTAATGCGGGCGATCCCCAACTTCCTGGGGCATAAAAGACCACTTCATTCCTGTTGAGAATCCCGCGCCGCCCCGACCTCTGAGACCTGATTCCTTGATGATATCTATAATTTTGTCTCGGCCTAAGCCCAAAAGTTTTTTCGTGCCGTTCCAATCACCTCTTTTTTTAGACCCTTTAAGCATCGCACTCTCAAGCCCATAAATATTAGTGAAAATACGGTCTACGTCTTTCAGCATCATAGGCTGCCTCCATTACCCTCAGATTTGAGCAGAGCTTCTTGATGTTTCAGGCTGGTCAAACCAGTGGCTGGCTCGCAGCTAAAACGAGCAGATTGGGAGCCGTTCTTGGGAGTTTTACCAGCTTTCAATGCATCGATGATTGATATCGTGGAAGCAGTATCCAAATCCTCATAATATTCATCGTCAATTTGCATCATTGGTGCGTTGACGCAAGCCCCCAAACATTCAGCGTGCGACAGTGTGAATGTTTTATCTTCAGTGGTTTCACCCATTGTAATATTAAGCGCTTTTTCGCAAGCAGCCACGATGTCATCCGACCCTCTCAACCAACAGGGTAAGTTGGTACAGACTTCCACATGATGCTTACCTATAGGCTCTAGATTGTACATGGTATAAAATGTTGCTACCTCATAAACTCGGATTGGCGGCATATTCAAGCGTTGAGAAACATAGTCGATTGCTTCTTTTGATAACCAACCATGGTTTTGGCGCTGAGCTAGGTCAAGCAGAGGCATGACTGCACTCGCTTCCCAACCTTTAGGATACTTGGCTATCGTACTTTGAACCATAGCTTCTGTATCCTCATTAAATGAGAATTCTTTCCCAGATTCTCTCATCGGTCTATCTCACCAAACACAATATCTATGGATCCAATATTCGCTACTATATCCGCCAACATATGCCCCTTGGATAAAAAATCCATGGCTTGAAGATGGGCGAACCCTGGCGCCCTGATTTTACAGCGGTAAGGTTTATTAGTTCCGTCGGACACCAAATATACAGCAAATTCTCCTTTTGGTGCTTCTACTGCGGTGTAAGTTTCGCCTTTTGGTACGCGCATCCCCTCTGTAAAAAGTTTGAAGTGATGAATTAAAGCTTCCATCGATTGTTTCATAACGCCTCTTTCTGGAGGTGATACCTTATTATTATCTGCTCGATGCGGGCCCTTTGGCATATTTTTAATGGATTGCGTGATGATCTTGACGCTTTCTCGCATTTCTAAAATACGAACTAGGTAACGGTCGTAGCAATCACCATGTCGCCCAACTGGGATATCAAAATCCATCTCATCATATGCATCATAAGGTTGGGATTTGCGTAAATCCCATGCAACCCCTGACGCACGGAGATTAGGCCCGCTGAAGCCCCAATCTAAGCACTGCTCAGCATTGATTACCCCAATATCAACCGTGCGTTGTTTAAAAATTCGATTTTCTGTTAGGAGTGTCTCCAAATCATCGATTAGGTTAGCAAAATTAGCTGCCCAATCATTAATATCATCATCTAATCCTTCGGGCATATCATGCGCTACACCGCCCGGTCGAAAATAAGCCATGTGCAATCTTGCACCGGATACCCGTTCGCAAAATCCCATTAGGCGCTCACGCTCCTCAAATCCCCAAAGCATAGGTGTCATCGCGCCAACATCCATCGCATAGGAGCAAATATTTAATAGATGGCTGAGGATGCGGCCTATTTCGCAAAATAAAACCCGAAGATATTGGGCGCGCGGTGGAATATCAATATTGAGTAATTTTTCTGTGGCTAAACAGAAAGCGTGCTCCTGGTTTTGTGGCGCCACATAATCAAGCCGGTCAAAATAAGGTATACTTTGCACATAGCTTTTATGCTCGATCAATTTTTCTGTGCCGCGATGCAGTAAGCCGATGTGTGGGTCTGCTCGGTCGATAATTTCCCCATCCATTTCGAGCACCATTCTAAGCACGCCATGTGCCGCGGGGTGCTGTGGGCCAAAATTTAGATTGAAATTTTTAATTTCGGTTTGAGCCATCACGCATCCTCCCCATTTTCAGGAGACTGTGCTTTTTCATCACCGGGCAACACTGCAGGCAAGCCCTCCCATGGACTCAGAAAATCAAAAGTCCTAAAATCTTGCGTTAGTTTAACAGGTTCATATACGACACGATTTTGTTCGTTATCATATCGAAGCTCTACATACCCGGTAAGCGGGAAGTCTTTGCGGAGCGGATGTCCCTCAAAACCATAGTCTGTGAGGATACGCCTAAGGTCAGGGTGATTATCAAAGTAAATCCCAAACAAATCCCATGCTTCGCGCTCCCACCATCCGGCAGCGTTGAAGAGGCTTGTAACAGAGGGGACGGGAATATCTTCAGAGGTCCAAACTTTAACTCGGATACGCGAATTTAAAGACAAGCTAAGGAGGTTGTATACCACGCAGAAGCGCTCCACCCTCTCAGGATAATCTACGCCACACACATCCATGAGTAATTTAAACTGACAGTTCACATCATCACGCAAAAATTTCAACGTGTCGAAGAGAGCATCGCGCGATACCGTAAGACATATCTCTCCTAAATCGGTAACGCAGTCATGCATCTTATCACCAATTTTGCTAGAAATGTGGTTCATCAGTTCTTTTAACGTATCATCCATAAACTAACTTTTCTTTGCTATTTAATTTGGCTCTGTGTAATTAATTGGAGTTTAATTAAACTAGCGCCAAAGAGTTCCATTTCGTTTGATTTTTTTCTGTAATTGCAAAACACCGTACACTAGCGCTTCAGCCGTTGGAGGACAGCCTGGCACATAGACATCGACAGGGACGATACGATCACAGCCTCGTACAACTGAGTACGAGTAATGGTAATACCCTCCGCCATTAGCACATGAGCCCATGGAGATTACGTAACGAGGTTCGGACATTTGGTCGTAAACTTTACGAAAAGCTGGTGCCATTTTATTGGTTAGAGTTCCAGCAACTATTATTACGTCCGACTGCCGAGGGCTAGCTCTGGGCACTACGCCAAACCTATCGAGATCATATCGGCTACAATAAGCATGAATCATTTCGACCGCGCAACACGCAAGCCCAAAGGTCATTGGCCAGAGAGATCCAGTGCGCGCCCAATTGACTAACTTGTCAACATTAGACACCAAGAACCCTTTATCTTGGAGTTCTCCGGTAACTTGACGCATAACCAAATCTTGTTCCGGACCAGGTCTTAGGGGCCCGTTTTCTATCTCCGGCTGTATTATTCCCACTCCAGTGCCCCTTTGCGCCATTCGTAAACAAACCCGATGGTTAAAATCCCTAGGAAAATCATCATAGACCAAAATCCAAATGCCCCAATATTTCCGAGGCTGATCGCCCAGGGAAACAAAAAAGCAACCTCTAAATCGAAAATTATAAATAAAATTGCGACCAAATAGAAGCGAACATCAAACTTGTGGCGAGCGTCCCCGAACGCCTCAAAACCACATTCATACGCTGAGGTTTTTTCTACGTCGGGTCTTTGTGGAGCGATGAATAATGAAGCGCCCACCGCGATACCAGAAAAGATGGTAGCAATTCCTATAAATATCAAAATGGGCAGGTATTCAGCAAGAAATGCTTGCAATATCTAACTCCATAGATCCAACCCTAATCCGCAGACCTAGGGTCGACACGTTATAATACAAATTGCACTACCTCAGCGAACTAGGCAATAACAAAGGTAATTTAGTCCCCGCATTTAAAGTCTTTAAGAGTGCACGAAGATAGCAAATCCTCGATGTTTGCAAATATCACATAAGTATCAATTAAAGTTGTTTCAATTACTGAAATGTTTTTAATTGGTGGAGTTTAAATCCTAGGGTGATTTCGATCAATAGACCGTTTACCCGGAGTTCTCGCGTGGAACTCAAATAAGATAACAGAAATCGCAGGAATGGCTCGCTGAATGGGTTGTGGAGACACTAAATATTAAAAAGGTAGAAAAGATGTAAGATAGCTGTGCCTCCGGAATCTGGGAGTATTAAGACGTTCGCAAGGTTAAATTCCCAAAGTCTGACGGTCCAGCTTTTTGCAATTTTTCTGGTGATTAGAACTGGATGAACCGAGGATGCTTGAGGGTGAAATTTTCAGACATATAAGCCTTTACAGTGACCAAATTAAGAGAGCGGAGCTATAATGGAGAATATTTTGATGCGGAGACAATTTTGACTTGGCCCCTAGAAGGCTTAACAATTGTGGAGGTATCTGCATTTATAGCTGGTCCCTATGCAGGATTAAACCTAGCCCAGATGGGAGCAGAGGTAATTCGTATTGATCCTATTGGTGGCGGACTTGACTACAAACGTTGGCCAGTAACCGAGGGGGGAAATAGTCTGTATTGGAACGGCCTTAATAAAGGAAAAAAGTCGGTCACACTAAATGTCCGGGACCCTAGAGGGCGAGAAATTGCCCACGCATTGATGACGGAGCCAGGTGCAACTAGCGGCATTGTTGTGACAAATTTGCCTGCAACGGGGTGGTTGGACTATGAATTATTAAAATCAAAGCGCGATAATTTGATAATGGTTAACATAGTTGGGCAACGTGATGGCTCTATCGCGCTGGACTATACTGTAAACGCCCGTGCCGGTTTTCCTTTAATTACCGGACCCGTAGGGTTAGGCAAACCGGTAAATCAGGTAGTCCCTGTATGGGACGTTTTGACCGGCATGTCTGCTGCTAACGCTGTTTTAATTGCGGAGCAACACAGGCAGATAACTGGTGAGGGTCAATATGTCAGGATAGCGTTAGCTGACACAGCTTTCTCTGTGCTGAGCCACTTAGGATATGTTGCGGAAGCACAAATTAATAAGGTTGACCGTTCAGCCGAGGGTAATCATGTCTTTGGGACGTTTGGTTGTGATTTCGAGACGTTTGATAGCGGTAGAGTAATGATTACAGCATTCACAAGGCGTCATTGGCAGGCTCTTTTGGAAGCAACAAATTTGAGTAGTCGTTTTGAAAAAATTGCCAATGATGCCAAAGTGGACCTTCAGAAGGAGGACGAACGTTATAGAATGCGGCACATTATAGAAGCTGAGTTAAAGCCGTGGTTCAAGGAGCGAACTCTCAACGAAATACGCACAGTACTTGATGAAAAGAGAGTATGCTGGGCGCCTTATCAATCTGTGAGAGAATGCATTGAGAATGATCCTGACATGTCAGTTGCAAATCCGATGTTTCAAGAAATTTATCAACCCGGGGTAGGAACCCATTTAGCTGCTGGTTTATCTGCTGAATTTGGCGCCCTCAACAGGCGAGATGTTGTTCCCGCGCCGTTGCTCGGACAAGATACTCAAAAGGTAATTTCAAATAAACTTGGTTTCTCAGTAAAAGAGATAGAAGAGTTGCAAGAAAATGGAATAATTTGAGATAGGTTGAGTAAAAATTAAAATCTTGCGACGCAAGATAGATATAATTTGACAATAAAAGGGGGGCCGTGGCCCCCCTCTGTGATTGTGCTGACGAGAGCACCGAAGTATTGAGCCCCTTATCTCAACTGAGACTTTAAGATAATTTAAGCAACCCAATCTCTTTTCTACTGGTGTTCTGCCACGCATCCACATCACTAGACATTGGATCACCTCCTTTCGTAAATTAAGTTAACAGTTTCTCGGCAGTAAGGATTGATGAATTTTTGTTGTATGTAAAGCACGACTATTAATGCTTCATATGGTAAGGATTGATAGTTTGTCAGGGTAAGATAGTGCAGCTCCAAATAGTTAACGGGCAGGGACAGAGACGCTAAACAGGGCACTTTAACACCCTGCTGAAGAGCTTCATTCAGTCAAATGGCATTGCAAACAAAAACATCTCTTTTTGGCAGGAGGCCTGTGAACCAAGATTGTTTCGTGTTCTTGTTTGCTAAACTTAATGATTAACATAACAATCTTTAATCCAGATCTGTACAATGTTGACGAGTAAATCTTAAGTATATGTAATATGAAGTCTGAGGCCTTTATCGAATAGGCTGAGAGAATATCACCTTGCATTTTGTGACTGATTTGTGATCCCGGCCTGTTTTTGAAAATACAAGTCCCAATGAACCGAGACTTGTCAGACTGGGACGTTATAGGACGCGGAAATATCCAAGTGGTTTTAGCTCTATTTGCGTTATACCTCTGTGAGCTTGTTGCATCTAGTTTTTCTCGTTATCACAACCCTGCATATTAGAGACACTTTGATATGGATTTTAGAAAACTGGAAGCAATTTCGCGGCCAAGTTATTCAAGCTAAGTCAGTGTTATGGATTTGGTTATAAAATTAATTTCTGTTCACCCGTAGTTTATTTTTCTTGCCCAGATAGGGTTTTTGTTAGAAGGCAGGTAAAATTAAAATAACCGTATTGCGGAATGCCTCGCCGGTTCGATCTTGAACGTGAGAGATATTCTTGTATGTAATTGAGGATCAATGAAATCTTCCCCAAAACTGCCCAATAACATGGTTCCTTGAAGAGAATGAAAATGCGCTTAATTATTACGTGTTTAATTACTCTGTTTTCGATCCCAGTATCGGCGGCAGAGATAAAATTAAACATTTCAAAATCAATTATCAGTTCCACCGAGGCAGATATTCTCAGTGTAAAAGCGAGGCATGTAGAGGTATATGCGGTTATAGATAGGATCTATGACATTAAAATAAGCGATGGTTCATATAAAATTGAAGCTGAAATTTTATTAAAATGGAACAAACCACAAAATCAAAAAAAACTAGAGGCTTTATTTAAAAAACCGACCTACGCAGGAAAACATGCGCAGGATATTTTAGATAAAATTTGGCACCCAGAGTTTGTCGTAAAAGCAGAAATTATCCGAAGAGAGACTTTGTTTACTACTGTTCATATAAATCAAGACGGGAGTCTTGAGCTTTTTGAGAAATTTAGGACAACTCTCCCCATTAATACAGATATAAGAACTTACCCATTTGGCACTCTAAAACTAAATCTTGATATCGTCGCGTTTACACATGGTGCAGAGGAAATGACGTTTGACCCTCAATCTTTTAAACTTGGACACGAAGATCAAGAGGAACCTGTAATTGTTGGTAATTGGACGCTAGTTAACGCGTATGCAGACAAAAAAGTTTCTCATAGACTAAGCACTAAGGACCAGACCTTTTCTCAAAACGGCTTTCACTTTATTATTGAACATGATTTTCATGACAGCATGCAGAAGATATTTTTCCCGCTTGGGGGAATAATTTTCATATCGTTGTTTTTGAACCTGTTCAGCTCTATGAGGTTCGAAGCAAATATCGATATGAGGGTGATGGGGCAATTAACCTTACTGCTCACCGTCTTCGCTTTAAAGTTTACACTCGGGGATCAGGTTCCCCACACGCACTACCTTAATCTTGTGGACCTTTTGTTTATAATAGGTACAGGGATTGTATTTTTAAATTTTTTCGTCAGTGTGGTAATGGGTGATATTTTTTTACGGCGTGGGGGCAATGAACGAATTATCCAAATTGAGTCAATAATTGACCGGTTAATCCCTATACTCACTATTATCCTAATCGTGGCTGCCTTTTATTCAGTCTATCAACCAGAGAACGGCGGTTTACTTGAGCTTCCACCCATTAAGTGAGAAAAAATGGCGTTAACATTGCCGCTCTGGCTTAATTTACTGACTGGTTAGAATGCAACGAAATACTATTGGGCAGGAGCGAGAAGTCAGTCCGAATCGTAAGTTACCCTTAGCTTGTAGCTTGGTTCGTTGCAGGAATGTTTCACGTTCGTAAAAATGGTTGTATCATTCTTTATCTCCAAGATCTCTTTTATCGCATTGGCGACTTTCGGCTCGATCGCGAAGGCAATGCGGATATTGTCCAGCACGCGTTTTTCACCAAATCGCATCTTGCCATCTGCGAGAGCCATGTCATAGAGATTAGAAAATATGGATATTTTTTGGCCGGGCGATAGTTGTAAAGCAACCTCATTGGCAAAGGTTTCAACGGGTTCTAAGTCGGCACTGGTGAAGGCGGCGCTAACCATGTCTTTTAACTGTTCGGTTTGAATTTCCCTCGTGCTAACGTGCTTGTTTAAAATGGCGAGCAGTTGGGCCCGCTCTTCGGTGGAGACTTCGCCGTCGCCCTTCATTAGATAAGCCAGTGCAATCATAAACAAATCTAGTGGAGTCCTTTTCGTCATCGCCCTTCCTTCCACCTTTGGCCCATAGTTACCTTAAGGAGTTCAATTATGAAAAGTTCCTATTGAAATAGTAGACATTGCTAGTTACGCTTATATTATATGTTATAGGAGGTAGCAAACCTCTCTTAAACGGTAACAATATCTCTGTGTAAAAGTGTAAGATGATTGGAAACAAGCGAGGATGTGCTCGTATGTTGTAAAAACGAGCTACCTTAAACCTCTTCTACGTATTCCCAAGGAACACTCTAAAAACAATCAGAGCAGGTAGGAGGAGTTTCATGCTGCAGACCCGACCAGATAAAGATGGGTTCAAATTTCTTTTTTGTTTTTCCCCCTCAATTGGGTAATCCCCTAGAGGGTTGAACGCGGCGAATGATAATATCTCTATCACATAGCACCTCCGGTTTTTTATACTTGGTGATCGATCTCAGAATAAATCGAACAGCACCCAGAATCATCTTCATCCCATCTTCAATAAATCTCTCCGGCGCTTCTTTCTGAGGAGAGGATTTTTGGGTTTTAAGTAATTCAGCAGAAACGGTGGACAATAACGAAACCATAACCATGCTCTATACTATCAGAACTTACAGCAGACTTCTCATGATTTAAATTTGCCACAAAACTAATCTTCGGAAAAGATTAGGGAAATTCTTTTCTATGCTTAGGTCTTGTCTCTGGACGGCAGCTAGAACTTCTTTCAACTACTCCATAAATTCACTCTCAAACTCTCAAAAGCAGTCCTAGGGCAGGGAGAGTGTCAGAATTAACTTG
The DNA here is from genome assembly GCA_002690705.1 of Magnetovibrio sp. GTDB lineage: Bacteria > Pseudomonadota > Alphaproteobacteria > Rhodospirillales > Casp-alpha2 > TMED8. The sequence continues at coordinate 219,826 of NZFO01000006.1, forward strand.
TTTATCCAGAGAAAAAATTTGTGTGAATGTTTAAAATTTAAAGAGAAATTTTTTAGATTTTTATTGAGGGCAGTATGAAAAAGGATACAAAGCTACCTGTAGGCCTTTTAGAAGATACAACAGATATTCCTATAAAAAGCATTAAGACTCCCAACGCCAAAAAGACAACAGATTGGAGGGGCAAAATTGGGAATTGTACAGCAATTACTGTTTTTAGTTCTGCCCTTCTTAGTTTGATGTATTTTTATCACTATCTGCACGAAAATATCTATTATAAAAATCATTGGGTAGAGGTGGCTATTGATTTAGCATTTTACCCTATATTGGTTGGAATCTTGTGTGGTTATTACAAACTATATGGCAAAAAATAAAAGATGTACGAGCCAAGTTTGTTCGGGCGAGAGCGGAGTCAGCAATAATGACCTATAGAAAATTTATGAAGATATTTCGTGAGCGTCCTAATGCCTATCGTGTAATAAATGGTTTTACGGGTAAAATTAACATTTTCAATGCTCTCGTATTAAGTTTTGCCATGTCAGGCTGCAATACCGTGAGGCCGATTATGCAAATAGAGGGCACCAATATTGAAACTTTGAGCTTAAATCGGGACGCTACGTTTTTTGATCACAAAAAAAGTAGAACCCGAGATGATATCTTTCTTTGCTCTTACGAGTTTCAAGGCCAAATAGAGAAAATTGTTATAGCGGACATGGATATCACAAAAATATCAGGAGGAGCCTCACTTTCATGGGGTAGTAGGCATATTTTATACCAAAAGCCACTCATCGAACTAAGTGCGCGGGGATATTTGTGTGATGACCATTACTCACTCAAAAAGCTCACCGCTTTGCTTCGCTCGTGGAAGAAGCAAAAATCTTTCCTAGAGTCCATTGCTGTTGCAGACGGGGGATGTTGGAAAGGGTCTAATCCAAATGCTAATTGCGCTCACCATAAAACCGAGGAAGTTGCGCTTATCTTCAATGCAATGACTCATGCCTGGTTGTTGAACAGGCAATATTTTGAGTCATTGCGCGACCACAAAGAACTGAGAGATTATATCGCTCTAGGAAATAGCAAGATAGTGAGGTATCAAGCTTCCCGGACGGGTTATTTTGAAAATTATCCCAGCGGAGGTATTTATGCCCAAATGTTACAATCAAATGGCATGTTACTCCATGCACTGCTTATCGACGATCCTCGGGTATTTGATAAATGGAAAAAAGATGGATTAAGGAAATTTAATCACTGGGTGGAGAAAGATGGTTTGATTTATAATAACTCCTACCGAGGAACGCGATCTGTTCATTACCATGGCATTGGTGTCGATAGTCTTGCTCAATTTAAGAGGCTAATCGAATACCAAGGTGACTCGTTAAAAAATTATGGCCTTGAGGATCGGTACTGGAAATCCATCGATCAAGCAATGCTAGCGTTTTCGCAACCCAAAAGATTTGAGGGTAAGGGATTTAAAGGAAAAAACCATCTAAAGGATGAATTTTCAGCTATCAGAGACTTTAGAGCTGACAATCGAGCATGGCTTTTTCTAGAGAGAGCTTACATCACTAACTCCGGTATTGGTGATCAAGAATTATTTTCTAGTGCGATCAATAGTGGCGCTGAAATGTTTAACCCAGGACAAATGACAGGTTGGGCTCACAATAACATTTTAAGTGCGATTTCAGATGACTCTAGTAGGATAAGGTAAACATGCTCCTAAGAGTTCTATCGCTAGAACTATTGTAAAGGATTATAAATTTTAGTTTTGTGCCTGTTAGCTTCAGGCGCGGCCTTCCTTTACTAAGGATATCCTCGGCAAAGATATTCGCTTGGTGCTTGAGAACCTCGGCATCTACAATGATCTCAATCTGATAGACCTAAGCCGTTAAACCTCAACTGAGGTGGTTAATAAAATGGCTAGAGCGCTCGAGCTTGCGGATAGTGCTAAAAATCTCAACGTGAAGAATATAGTAGACACTTACAATGTTATCTTTGGTCCCCTCACAACGGCAGTTATCGGCGCTGGGGAGAGGATATTTAATAACGAAAAAGGGATCTGTAATAATCCTCTCGTTTGGTCTTACAAAAATGTTGGAAATTTGGCGGGAATGAGGGGTCTCGAGAACTTATAAAAGTGTTCGGCTCTGTTTTTATTAGATTTGTATGACTCGGTTTTTATAAGCTTTCCCCCTCATAAAAACGTGCTGGTTATGGTTACTTGGGGGTGGATTGTGATCAATCTTATGATTAATTTACCAAGTTGAGGACATTATGAGAAAGTTATTTATAGCCATAATAACAGTTTGTAGTTGCTGCGGGATGACGAGTTTTCATGCCGCCCCCCTTCGCTCCGCGCTGATAAAGCAGTCATATGCAGGACCTATGGAGCACCTATGGAGCACTACCGAGGTGATGGTCAGAGACTTGTATAGAAATTTCAGAAAGAGGAATCAGAATACTTAGCACTTAATTCTCTATCGAAGTATTAAGACGGCGAGCTCGAGAAAGCCTCGCAATTTGCAGTAATCTACCAAGCGTTATTTTTTGGAAATAATCGCAGCGGAATAAACTTGCCTAGGACCTCATTAATGCATAGTTCTTCTAGTAATATGATTGAATTACCGCAGGAATACCTCCGCCGAGTTGATGAAACTGATGACGCTATTTTTTATAGCCAACCACGAATTGTAAAACACATCGACGATCCCGCGTGTTCAGCTTTAACTGACTATTTTAGAGAAGTTTTACCACCAAATGGCGTGATTCTCGATCTGATGTCGAGTTATGCATCACATTTGCCAGAAGACATCGACTATAAGGGCGTTGTTGGTCTTGGTATGAACAAAATTGAGTTGGAGGCCAACTCACGGCTGAGCAGTTATCTAATACATAATCTAGCGTTTAATCCAAAATTACCGTTTGATGATAATACATTCGATGCGTGTACGCTCACAGTATCCGTGCAATATCTTGTTCATCCGATTTCAGTTTTTCAAGATATTGGACGTGTTCTTAGACCTAATGGTCCGTGTATCGTATCGTTTTCTAATAGGTGTTTCCCGACCAAAGCGGTATGTATCTGGCATCAACTTACTCACATGGAGCATGCCCAACTTGTAGCTCATTACTTCGATGGTTCAGAAGTTTTTAGCCCTTCTGAAACCGCAGATATTTCACCGAATCCCGGAAACACTGATCCTTTGACAGTTGTTTGGGCGAAATCATTGAATTAGATTTTGGCAACCAAGCATAATCCTGCCTATTTTGAGCGTTACGATATTTCCCTTGACATAAACATTACCTCGACGCGGCCAAGCCCCCCAAAATCAGCAACGACTCGATCGCCGTTTGATACAGGTATGAGGCCGGTGCAGGTACCAGTGGAGATGATTTCACCCCGTAATAACCCACGTCCGGTTTGGGATTTCGTGTTGGCTAACCACTGCAACACCTTAATTGGATGGCCCAAAGCGCGGGCGCCCGTCCCTCTCTCACGAACAGTATCGTTCACGCTGACTTTAACCTCATGTTCGGCTAAATCGAAGTCTTGCCATCTCGTGCAAATTTCACCTATTGCAAGGGCGATATTGGCACCATAGTCCATTGTTGTAAGTAAACGGCCCTTACCCATCAAGCCACCGGCTAAGCGCGACCCCACTACTTCGACTGCAGCTGCAACACCGTCAATTGCGTGAAGCGTCTCTTCGAATGAGTATTTCTTATTTCGTGGAGGCAAATCCCTACCAACTCGCAAGACAAATTCACACTCGACAGCAGGCTTGTGGGTCTCGAAAATTGGAATTGTCGCTGGACTTATGTAAAAAAAACCAGAGAGTATCGGGCATGCACCCGGTTCGGTTGTTTTAAGAATATTTTGGGCCTCAGCACTGGTAGAACCAACTTTGAAACCGATTGATGGCAGGCCGGAGCACTTGATGGCAGCTTGTTGAATAGCAATAGCCTCCTCGTTATTTTTTGGAGTCTCATGGTCAGCAATAACAATATTTCTTCCATAGCGACGAGACTGCCAGAGTCTCTCAGCAAGTGATGTCAATGATTTTTGTCTCTCTTATCGTGATATAATCAGCCATCGCGTAAATTGTTTGACTTGTCATTCCATTGCGAGTGTTGATTGAACCCTACACTAATCATCCAAGATATCCAATTGCGTCATCACTCAGCCCGTCACCTTGTTAAATGCGATCAGTTGGTCACTGGCTATTTATGTGTGGCTATCTGGGAGCACGCCCTTTAAACTTTTTATGTCTATGATTTTAGTCAGTGCGGGGTGTTGAGATGATATAGCCGGCTAGCGTCACCAACACAATGGCCGCACCAAAAAGCATTATTGGGCTTGGCCGCTCTCCGGTTCCAAGCCATACCCAGAACGGCCCCAATACCATTTCAAGAAGCATCAGCAGGCTTACATTAGTGGGGGAGGTATAGCGGGGGGCTAGTGTTAATAGGGATAACGCCAACGGCATAACGATTAGGCCCATTACCAGTATCACCCATAGTGAACCATTCATCATTTCATCTATATTTGTTCCTAGAAAACCAATCAGACCAGTGCTTAGCGTTCCGAGTGAGATAGCTAGTAGCACCGGCGTATGCGGGTATCGGTGTGTGATAACAAAAACTACTGCCATGCAAAATGCTGTCATGAATCCTAGAAAGCTGCCCAGAAAGACGTTGCCAGTCGGGGCGGCAACTGCGGTTTCGCCGTTAAAAATAACGGTTAACACCCCGGCCATAGTAAAGATAATTGCTAGCCATGTGCGCCACTTTGTCCGTTCACGGAGAATCGCAAAGCTCAGAAACGCAGCTAGAATAGGAACCGTCGCCAAGGCCGTCAACACAACGATGATCGAGGTTTCTACTACGGCAAAATTGAAACAAAGCGTATTACCGGCAAAAGCTACCATGATTAATAGAGACGGAGCCCTCGACATCTGTTTGAGATCTGCCTTAATCTGCCGACCAGTCATACCTATCCAGGCAACTAGTATGGAGCCGCCAATCAGTGATCCGCGCCATGTGGTCAGGGGCCATCCCTCCAATCCTGATAGACGGATCAATAGCGTATCAGGAGTTATGATCAGCGCGCCAAGGAGCGCCATACCGACTCCGAATAAAGGTGTGTTTGTATGCCACTTATTATTCAATTGAACCCTAATTTAGTAATAATGCTTACCCCTATCGTCAATAAATACTGTAAAAATTTAAATACACCAAAATTTGGGTGCGGGTGAACTAGAATGGACTAGAGCCTTTTTGATTTTTCGTCCCGTATGCATGGTGGATAGATAAGGTCAGCTACCATGTTGGTCACCCTAACTCGAATATAACACTGTCGATCTATGCTCAGGCATGCCTACAGCCGACAACAAGTTAGTGAAAATGTTTGAGGCGCAATTTGAAATTGCAACGAAACAGGTAGAGACCACGTCACAATTAGATTTATCACCATTAACTGTGTCACCGATCAAGAAAGCGAAGGAACCTGAGGGGCACAGTAGCGGGAGTGACGGTACTCCGCGAATAAGACAAAACCGACGATTTAAGCCAATTTGCGTATGTTTTGCCCCGGATTTAACGGAATTTACCGGCAAAATTTATTCATTTTTTAAAGAAAATATTGAGAACATATTAATTCTGCGAGGGCGAGAAACGCTCTAACACGCCTGAGTAGTATTTGACCCGCGGGGGTGCGTAGCCTGCTATTTTAGACGTGGTGATCTGCATGCTTACCAATCCTTCGATGGTTTTGACTGCTACGCCCACTCCATCTATGACTGGAACATTAAATTTATTTGTTAGATCGCGTGTTAAATCAACCATTCCTGCACATCCCAAGACTATCGCATCGGCGCCATCTTGAGACAAAGCTTGTTCTATTTTTTTAGATATATATTCGATTGCGTCAGTCGTATTGCTCTCTAGGTCAAGCACTGGAATTTCTGCGGCACGAACACCGCTACACATTTTATCGAACCCATATCTGGTAACAAGATTCTCAATTGCTGGAACAGAGCAGTTGAGAGTGGTGATAATCGTAAATTTGTGTGACACAATAGAAGCAGCGTGCATGGCGGCTTGGCAAATTCCAATAACTGGAACGTCTAGGATGGTTCTTAACGCGTCAACACCAGTATCATCAAAGCACCCCACAACAACACCATCAATCTCTGCTGCAAGTGGCTGCAACACTTCGATCATTGGTGGGACGGCAAAAATCTCGTCGTAGAACCCCTCAATGCTAGAGGCCCCGTAAGGCGCGGTGAGGCTTACCAAATCAACCTTATCGCTCAGTAGGGGCGATGCTGCTTTGTGCATCCGCGAAGTCATAGATTTTGTTGTGTTAGGATTAATGAGTGCAATTTTTATATTCATTAAATCATCCCCTTCCCTGCATCTGTGCCATGTCGTCTACGTCTTTTTTCGAGCACCACAATCACGGCAAAGCTTATGCCAATAATTGCCAATGAAACCGCTGTTGTCAGAGTGCCAAGTGCGTAAAGTGTCGGAGTCGTGACCGTAGTCGTCATGCCAAAAATTTCTAAAGGAAGTGTATTCTGTGCTCCAACAGCCAATAATGAGCGGGCAAATTCGTCAAAGCTCAGTGTAAATCCAAAAAGTGCTACACCGACAAGGCTGGGCCCAATTATTGGAGTAATAACATAACGTAAGACTTGCCAAGGCGAAGCCCCTAAGTCTCGAGCCGCCTCTTCATACACTTTATCGAACCGGTTAAAAATAGCGAACATGATCAACAATCCGAATGGTAAGGTCCAAGTAAGGTGCGCCCCCATACCCGAGGTATACCATTTGCTCTCGAGCCCCATGCGATCAAACATAAGTCCAATTCCGAGGGTTATAAGGATGGATGGAACAATGAGGCTAGCAACCGTGATGTAAAATAATGTTCCCGAAAATTGAAATTTTTTTCGGTAAGCTAGGCCCGCTGAGAGGGAAATGAAAACTGTCAAGATCATAACAAGCGAGGCCAAAATCATAGAGCGTAAGAAAGATGCTTTGAAATCTCCCACACGCTGTTCCCCAAATAGTTCAAAAAACCATTTGAGAGATAGTCCATTCAATGGAAACGTAAGTCCTCCCTCAGGCCCTTGAAAAGACAAAACAATGATCGCCGCAATCGGCCCGTATAAAAATATTATGAATATTGCAAAAAAAATTGCCATAAGATAAAAACTCACCGAACGATTAGGCGTCGATTTTAACACTACAGTTCCTTACGGATATTTACCGTCCTCATTAGGATCGCGACCATTGTAAGGACCACAATTAGAAGTATTACCGCATCTGCGGCTGCAGCCGGATATTGCAGTAATGCGCGCTTATGGTTCATGGCAACCCCCACCGAGGCACTTTGCCCACCAGACATTGCTTGGACAGTCACGAAATCACCCATAATAAGGCTCACAACGAATATTGTTCCTATCGCAATGCCCGGGCGACTCAGCGGGCCTATAACATGAAAGAGTATTTGAAAACCATTAGCACCAGCGTCCCGCGCAGCTTCTAACACTGATCTATCTATCCTCATCATCGAGTTGAAGATCGGTACAACCATAAACAAAGTATAAAGGTGCACAAATGCCAAGATTACAGCGAAATCAGAATACAGTAACCAATCAATTGGATTTTCAATTAGGCCTAAACTTAGCAGGGTCTTGTTAATCAGACCGTTCCGCCCGAGAACCGGGATCCAAGCAATCATTCTAATGATGTTGGATGTCCAGAACGGGATTGTGCAAACCAAGAAAAGAACGATTTGCCACCTTAAGCTGCGAACGTGAAATGCTAAGAAATACGCAACTGTAAAACCAATAAGTAACGTGATTGCCCAGCTAATCCCAGCAAATTTAAGAGTATTGATGTATACGGAATACGTAACCTTTGACCCGAAAAGTTCAACATAGTTGGTAAAGACAAAATCAGGAACAAGGCTAAATTCAGTATAATCCCAAAAACTAACTATAAAAATAATGATGATGGGGCCAATAAAAAACAAGCTAAGAATAGCCAATAGTGGTAACACTTGCAATTTTGGGTTCAAAGTTTTTAACCTCTATAATAAAGAAGCTCACCCAGGGGTTCCCCCCAGGGTGAGCGTGTGTCAGGTTAAAATCAATTGTAAAGTCTTAAGCGGCGATAAACTCGTTCCATTTCTTTACCATATATCTGTTCTCTTTCATAACGGAATTCCAGCACTCGACTTTTCCCATTCGATCATAGAATGATCCGCCATCGCGGGTCGATCCCGCTTTTTCGAGTTTGTTACCAAAAGGGTCAATGATATCATCTTTTGCAGCTTTACCCTCAAACCAAAAACCCCACTCGTCACCACTCATAAATTTCTTTGAGGTTTCTGGAGCAGCTGAATAGTAACCTTGACGCATCAACAATCCCCCGACCCAGCCCGACAAATACCAATTTATATATTCGTAAGCTGCCTCTAAGGAAATCCCAGATAGATTGCGCGAAATTCCCAAGCCTCCGCCCCACGAGCGATATCCTTCTTTTAAAGGTTGATAAACACAAGGGATATTCATTGACCTAACCTTTGTGATTGCTGGAGACCACATAGACTGGATAACAACTTCGCCTGAGGCCATCAAGTTGACAGACTCGTCAAATGTTTTCCAAAAAGCACGGAATTGTCCTGCCTTCTTTGCCTCGGTAAAAATCTCCATTGTTTTGTCGATTTCTGTCTTGGTCATGTTCCCTTTATCACCGTATTTTATTTCCCCCATCGCTTCGCACACCATGGCGGCGTCCATAATGCCTATAGAAGCAATGTTTAAAATGGAGGCTTTACCTTTGAATTCTGGATTCAGTAACTCAGTCCAAGAACTTATTGGTCGACCAATCAAATCGGGCCTAATCCCTAATGTATCAGCATTGTAGATTGTTGGGACTAAAGTATACCAATTTGTCTCTGACGCGGCAAAATCTCTTGAAGTTTGAGACTCTGTAAACCCTACTGTATGGGGAGCGGTGCCTTGAGCAATCTTTGAAGTTGGTGTGAGTTTACCATTTTTAAAGATGCCAACAATTTTGTCGTAGTTCGATAGTTTGCGCACGTCAAATGGTTGCAAGTTTCCTGCACCCCAAATCTTTTTAACTGTAAAATATTCGATATCTGCGATATCGAATGACTTGGGCTGAGTTACTACTCGTTGCGCGGTCGTATCTGTATCCAGAGCAGTCATTTGTAGTGTAAATCCTAGATCAGATTTCACCTTTTTTGCAATTTCGTTGATATTGGAGACGCCAGTGCCAAATTGTCGAAGAGTTACATTTTTAATGTTTTGCGCCCAAATTGTAGGAAAACCTGTGATTAATCCTGAGCCTGCTGCTAAGCCTCCTATTGCTCCAACACCCCTCAATACAGAACGGCGAGTAAGGGAATTTTTATCCCCCGAATGATGTAATTTTTTTGTCATATAAATCTCCTATTGGTTAAGTCATAATCACATGATGTGGTAGTTAGTTGAGTACGCATACGTCATCTCGACTCCAAGTAGCCATGACCTCGTCTCCCTCAGTCCACGATCCAAGAAAAAATTCATAATCTTTACAAATGACCAAGCACTCTTTTAGGTCAGCATTTTCAAGAGTTATCCTGACATCCGCGCCAGCGAACTCTATCTGCGTTATTATGGCTCGCAAATACGATGAATCTTTTGAGGTAATGTGCGAAGTTGGGTGGAGTTTTATCAAATCTGCGCGTAAAGCATAGTTTACATTTGCGCCAATCGTGAACCCAAATTTGCTTGAGGTAAAGTAAGCTTCTCCTGGTCCTGTAATTTTGGCGGTATTTCTATTTAACTCAGTTACCCTTCCAGATAATACATTGTGTCCACCGATAAACTTGGCGACAAATGTATTTGTGGGTCCATTAAAAATTAATTGCGGACTGTCTGCCTGCTCAATAGACCCGCTCTGCATTAAGACAACCAAATCTGCTAGGGCCAAGGCCTCGACTTGCGAGTGGGTGACATGGACAAATGTGATACCAAGCTTTTTTTGAAGTTGGCGGAGTTCAACCCGCATCTGGGTTCTTAAAAAGGGATCAAGTGCTGAGAGTGGCTCATCTAACAATAATACCTCAGGCTCAGTAATAAGTGAACGAGCTAAAGCTACCCGTTGCTGCTGGCCCCCTGATAATTGAGATGGCATCCGCTGTGCAAATTTTTCCATTTGGACTAAGGCAAGTACTTCCATCGCCCGCTCTGTGCGAATTACTTTGCTAATTCCCCGCATGTGAAGGCTAAAGCCTACGTTGTCGAGACAATTAAGGTGTGGGAAAAGCGCGTAGTTTTGAAACATCATCGAGGTCCCACGCTCTGCAGGTGATAAGCCAGACACGTCACGCTTGCTAATTAAAATTTTTCCTGCATCGGGGGTCTCGTGACCCGCAAGCATCCTTAACGTTGTCGTTTTACCACATCCTGACGGACCCAGAAGGCAGCAATATGAACCTGCAGAAATTTTAAGGGAAATTCCATCAACGGCAGGGGTTTTATCAAAAACCTTTGTTAAGGAAGTGAGTTCGATGTCACCTGAATGGACTGCTAATTTAGGCTGCAACATACACCGCTTTCTCTCTCAAAAAAATCTGTATGCAAGGTTAGGTCAGGATTAAACTCAACATTACGCAGGTTGTATTAGCAAATCTTGTGCCAAAAAAAAACCGCGATCGCATAGAATTAATCAACGTTACTGGCATACTATAACGAGAAGTTGCCTACTTAATGGGCAAAAAAAATAATTTGAATGCATTTTAATCAGTCGATTAGGTATCGAACATCCTGTCTCCCGCATCACCTAACCCGGGAACAACAAATGCGTTTTTATCCAAATGGCTGTCAATCGCTGCGACAACGACATTGATTTCCGGATGTGAACCACAAAAGGTTTCTAGACCCTCCGGTGCAGCAACCAATCCCAAAAAGATCATTTGCTCCCCCTTAATATTTTTGTCTTTTAATGCTGAGACGGCTTTGCAGGCGGTATTACCGGTGGCAAGCATTGGATCGACAATAATGATCATATGCCCGTTAATTTTTGGCAGGTGTGAGAGATACTCAACGGGATGGTTAGTTGTGTGATCACGATAAAAACCAAGGTGACCTATGGAAGCTCTGGGAATCAACTTTGACACACCCGCGGACATCCCAAGGCCGGCCCTGAGAATGGGAATTATTGCAATATTCTCTGGTCGGATCAGGGAACTTGGAGCTACACCAATAGGTGTTTTAACTTTTTGTGGCTGAGTTGGTAAATTCCTCGTTAATTCATACCCCATCATATAACCAATTTCTTCCATTAACTGACGAAATAAATAGGGTTCTGTGTTCAGACTTCGAATATGGCTTAATTTGTCTTGGACGAGCGGGTGTTCTACTACTTGGACATTTGAAAACTGTTTTAAAGGTTGCATGCATTAGACTCGTTAAATGAGAGTAGTTGCGATAAAGCAAATATTAAAAAAAAGAAATGAAACTGAGCATTGTTGATTGTTTTACCATCATACAATCCGTGTTTGATGTAAATATGTGTTTGTTAAGCAAAAAAGAATTGGAAAAAGAAGCATGAAGGCACCTATTCGATATCCGCGAGACCTCTTTGGATACGGAGAACGTCCGCCATCCGCGGTCTGGCCCGGTGATGCCGCAATTTGCGTGCAATTTATTATAAACTACGAGGAGGGTGGCGAAAATTGCTTGTTGCATGATGACGCGGGCTCCGAAGCATTTTTATCCGAAATCATTGGCGCTGACTTTTGGGAGGGAAAGCGTCACTGGAATATGGAATCGATTTATGAGTATGGAGCGCGCGCGGGATTTTGGCGACTATATAGACTGTTTCAAGATTTTCAGATTCCGATAACGGTCTATGGAGTTGCCACAGCGTTGCAGCGAAGCCCGAATCAGGTAGTGGCGATGCTTGATGCGGGTTGGGAGATCGCCTCGCACGGATTTAAATGGATCGATTACAAAGATTACTCTCGGGAAGAGGAAAGGACTGAAATTCATAAAGCCATAGCCCTCCATGAAGCGGTCACGGGTAATAGGCCAACAGGTTGGTATACCGGAAGATGTACAGACCATACGGTGGACTTGGTGACAGAGGAAGGAGGCTTCGATTATGTCTCTGACTCTTACGCAGACGATCTGCCATATTGGCGTCAGCACGCCAATAAAGACCAGTTAATAATTCCATATACACTTGATACAAATGATATGCGTTTTGCCACAGCTCAAGGGTTTAATTCAGGAGATCAATTTTATAACTATTTAAAAGACTCTTTTGATGAGCTCTATATTGAGGGAACGGCTGGCGCCGCTAAAATTTTAAATGTGGGACTCCATTGCCGCCTGGCGGGAAGGCCCGGCAGAACAGCATCTCTAAGACGATTTTTAAAATATGCGAAGAAACATGAACGAGTATGGTTTGCCCGCAGAATAGATATTGCCAAACATTGGATAAAGAATAATCCGCCTC
>NZFO01000007.1 GCA_002690705.1 Magnetovibrio sp.
ATTTCAGAATGAACGCCTCTCTCGTCTAACAAAACTAACAAATGTGATAGAATAGCGTTATGATCGAATGCCATCGCAGCGAATGCAAAGCCAAGGAGCACCAAAGTACGCAGGGTTACAGGGTTTAAATTCTGCCCAGTATTTTGGGCGGGCGGTTCTGGTGGGGCCGGATTTGCAGTCTGTGCTTGGGACACAGCATATAAATTTAAAGGTGCAGAAATCAGACCTATTAGAATGGCAAATGTCAAAATAACACCTCTCCAACCAATTTCTTCGATCAGAGCGTGAGCGGTTGGAAAGGCAATAGTACCGGCAAATCCAGCAAGAAGCGTAACCAGCGTTATTGATTGAGGCGCCCGTTTTCCCATGTGGAGAGTTAAAATTGCAAAGCATGGTTCGTAAAGACTGCCCGCCATAACCACCCCTAAACTCGCCCAGACGAGATAGAAATGCCAAAGCTCTGTCACAAATGATAAGGCCCCCAATAACACTGCGGTGACTAGTGTTGCTGTTGGAAATAAAATTTGGCTGCGACCTTTATCAATCTGTTTGCCTACGAACGGAGCTAAGAACGCCGATAGCAGTAAGGCGGTTGTAAAAGCGCCGGCGGCCTCCGCTTTTGACCATCCAAGGTCACGTTCCCATTCGCCTAACAATGATGGGAAAAGGTAAAAAGCCCCGGCCCATAGGAATGTCTGAGCGATGGCTAAGGGCCAAACTATACGCTTAAACTTTGTTCGGTGACTAGACACCATAATCAGAGAGCTTTACTACCCTTTAATATCCGCGGTTTTCATACCGAATAATATCGTATGTTCTTTGGTTATAAATTTAGTTTAGCTTTCTAACGCTAAGATTCTTAGTAAACAGGTGTGGACTACAAACAACGGCTATTTAACCATTTGGAGATACGAAAAATGTCGTGTTTACAATGACCATGCTGATTTTAAGGTTTAGTTGTGTTCATCTACCTTAATTCAAAAAAAAAATCAATTTTGTCTGTAATCACATGATAACGTTTTAACTAAGCTTATTCACTCTCAATAATAAACAGTAAAGATTCGAAACAAGAACAGACGAACACTTAAAATCAAAATTGTACCAGTTTAATGTTCTACCCAATCAAAGTTATTTTACTCCCCAGATATGGGNTTTCTTCTGCGCAGACGTCTGGTTGTCTTTGCCAATCATCGTTTTCAATATCACCTTCCACCATGATCAAACCTCTCGCTTAATCTCGAGAACGATTGTAAAGTCAAAGTGAAGACAGGCTCGAACAAGAACGGCAGGAAGCCAATGGCAAGGTTACATTCCACAATGCAATTTACGGAAAAGCCACGTCAAAGTAAATATAAGTAATTGATTTTGTTGAATTATTTTTTCTTGGCGATTAGGTGGGAATAAATCAAAGTTTAATAAAATTATAGGATCACGTATTACATGGGCAAACCATCCGAGCATAGACAGGCTTTGACGGCTATCACCTTTTCAAATATTGGTCACGGCTTCTCTCATATGTTCACGTTACTTTATGCGACTACAGTGCTTTACCTCCCAAAGGTGTTTGATCTGCAATACGGAGAGCTTCTTGGTCTCTCGAGTCTGGGGCTTGTTCTGTTTGGCGTTGCCGCCCTCCCAGCAGGTTGGCTCGGAGACCGTTGGAGCCAAATTGGAATGATGGCTATCTTCTTCATTGGCATTGGTATCGGTGCAATCGTTATAGGAATGGCTACAGGACCTACCCTATTGTTCATTGGCTTAACTCTGATTGGACTATTTGCCTCCATTTATCATCCAGTAGGTATTGCCTGGATTGTTGCTTTGGCAAACAAAAAGGGAATGACACTGGGAATTAACGGTGTTTTTGGTAATATAGGTAGCGCAGTAGCACCAGTATTTGTTGGCTTAATGATTGACTACGTTACCTGGCGGGCCGCCTTCATCATTCCCGGAGTTCTCTCAATTCTTGTAGGGGCTAGTTTGCTTTTGGTTTGGAAAGCTGGCTGGATAAGAGATGCAACCAAGGATAAAACACCAACGGGCATACCCAATACCACTGCATTTGTTCGCGTTTTTATTGTCTTAACCATCACCATGGCATGCACTGGATTTGTCTATACAGGCTTAACCAACACCATGCCAAAATTAATGGAGATGGGATTGAGCGCTGCGTATGCAGCGAGCTATACGGAAATCGGTATATTCGTTGGAGTCATCTCAGGTCTAGCTTCGCTTAGCAGCATCTTTGGCGGCTGGATGGCAGACCGTTATTCCGCGCGATCGATTTATATCGTGTTCTGGACACTCCAAGTTCCCATACTGTTTACCATAGTCTCTTTATCTGATGTACAACTGCTGTTAGCAGTACTATTGCTGCTGTGTTGTATCCTGTGTTTTGCGGCTGCCGAAAACATATTGGTAGCCCAATATACAGCTTTTCGATGGCGAGCAGTTGCTTATGGTGCCAAGTTCGTGTTGGCATTGGGCATCGGAGGACTAACTGTCCATCTTGCTGGTTCGTTATTTGATCACAATGGAAATTTTGGCTTTCTATACGTTTTGTTCGGCGGTGCGGCAATATTAGCCGCTATAGCAGCTTTATTTCTGCCAGGTGGTCGCGTAGTCGCAGAAACGAGTGTAACGTTGAACTCTTGATTAGTTTTAGATTAAGCCCCCTTAAACCCCGGACAGTTTTCTAGCGCAACACGGACCAGTGTCGAAGTAGCGTCTAACTAAAATTCGCCATTAATTTTATTGTTTAATTAGGTTGGGCTCTATCAAGTAGGAGTAGAAATTTATTCCTAAATCTCTGATATTGATAACTATTTTAGCTACACACTTGTTCTATGTTTTTTTAAGACTTTTTATTTTCGATACTTAATTATTCGACACTTATCGAAAGTTAAATAAACCCTGTAGTTACTCAGACCCATAATTATTTATGTACAATCGATGATAGTAGGAAAAAAGAGAACTCAAACTAGACCATAGGGCAGTCTGTGGACGCATTCTCAACACGATATTCTTAATGAGAGTATTCATATATTATACCCCTATCAATGGAGATGTATGGCAAGTTAGAATGTGGTGTGGACCTAAACTTGGGGCATTTTCACAATCGGTCAGTGGCTGTTATAAAAGCGGCAATAACATTCATTAACTCTGCCTTAGAACTGTCGTCACCACCCATATTCCACCCTTGGGTCTTCATAAACTCAGGGGCTTTTCGGTTCAATTTCTTCATAAAATCAAATCTTGTCTGGATATTAAGAGGTTCACACATTATGCAGTGGGCTCCCCCTTTTATAAACTTAAAGCTTAGTTCTGCATTTCTTTTCTTGGTGACTTTTTTTACCCATTCTTCAATTGTAATTGACATTCCATCGGGTGCATTAACGAAGTTGCAATTCTCTGCGGTGCCTTTTGGCATAAATTTAGATACACCATTAAAGCGACATGGAGATGGGTGGTTCCAGCGCCGTTTAGCTATGGGAGTAGCTAAATTATCAAGCTCTCCAAAAACCATCAGCAAAGAATTTTTAAGCGTGCCAGGCAGTCCCATTCCAGCGCCACCATTAGAGGTGCCCTCTGCTATAAACCCTTTAATTATTCCTGGTTTAATTCTTCCGGCAAGGTTCGCTGTAACGGTTGCTCCATTCGAAATACCATAAATGTAAACATCACCAACGGGAAAATGGGTTTGTTTTAGGGCCCATTTATAAGCACCTAAAGAAATGCTCCAAATCATTTTTTGTCTTGACCAATTGTTAATGAACGGAGTTTTTTCAAAGCCATTCATTTTGAAAGCATCAAAACTTAAGGTGGCCATCCCCATATCAACAAAAGCCTGATCAATTGCTGTTACATCTTTTGCTCCACCACCTCCATGCAGCAAAATAATCAATGGGGGTGATTTCGATGACGGGCTCTTAAAGCTAACGCTGGCATGACAAGGATCAAACTTTGACACCTTTCCAACGACTTTACTTGGACCGCTAGCTTTTCTCATTTGAGGCTTTTGAAGCAATTCTGGTCTACATTCTGAAGCTGGCAAATTGGCAATTGCAAAAGCTGGAGGCGAGTAACAATCGAATAACATTATCAATCCAAAAACAATAAGAATTTTGCTCCAAATTATTTTGAGCAGCCCTACCCTGATAGTTGATTGCATNTGTCCTCCCAGTTTTTTGCAGCTCTACAGATAGTCACCTCGGTAAAAAAATAAAGTAGCTAGGTGCTAAAAGCCCCCTGTGTGCTAACCGTGGTCCACCACTCCCAATACAGATTAATAAACTAGTAGAACGCTGGTTATGTACAAATGCGCTTACCCCTAAAAGTCGAAAATATTTTATTCTTTGCTGCAACCCTCTCAGGCTCAAAGAGTTCTCTCGCGACCCTGTCATACGACTTTCTCTTCCAGATACAGAATTGCGTCTGCGCAGACGTCTGTTAAACTAAACCAGTCATCATTTCCAATATCACTTCCCACCATGAGCAAATCTCTCACTTAATCTCGGGAACGATTGTAACGTTCAACTATTGATAGGTTGAAGGTCAAAATAGGCAAAACCAAAAGTAAATTTCTGGCGAACCGCGAGCCAGCATCGAATTAACGTCGAACTAAAAATAAGTCGTTAAAATTTCTTACCTATTTTTACAGGCTCCTTTGAGTGGAAAGAGCTTCTTATGTACGAGTGCATGTTAAAGCAGAGCCTTCTAGATTTATAGTGAGGGCAGAGTTAGCACTAAATCGATAGGTGAGCAAAAGAATGTACTGATGAAATCGGATTATTTAGACCCGGGCCACCGATCATGTTATTCGCTTTACTCATGAAGCAAATAAAAACGATGTGTTATTATATGGTGTAGATATGTGGCGAAAATTTCACCTCTGCCTAAAAAACGTCACGTCGGCTTTATACCTCCCGTGTGATACCTTACCGGAAATTGATTGGGGAACTTTTGTAAGTGTATCCAGGGTAACACAATTACGCCCTAACAAGTTGGACTGCTTTATTGCTAAACCGGGTCATTCATACTATCTTCTTCTTGTTTTCGAAGCATTTTCTTTTGTAGGCTAATTTTATCTTTAAGACTCATTAAGTAAGCTGCCCCAGCTAGCAAAAAGATAGCCCCCGCAGCCGCTATTAGTGTTAGGCTGTCGATTTCTTTACCCTGCGCAACCAGCACACGGCAAAGCGCCGTGATCGCGATAATGATCGGTAACGTGACGGGTATCCTGCTACTCGCATAAAATGCCCCAATCATTCCAATAATCTCAGCGTAAATAAAAAATAAGAATAAATCAGCGAGTTGGATTGCCTTTTTTTCCCATAATCCAACGATATCTATAGCAACCGCAACAAGTGTAAGCACGCCAATTACCGCGAGAAGCGCTTTCTCACTCGCGACTGTGGTCCAATGTAAACTTTTGCTGACCTTTTTTTCGTTCAATTTACTCATTATAATCTTTCTACGTTTTTAATTCCCCGCTGGACTTCATTTTTTGCCCTTTACACTCCCCCATGACCAGACCCCTCTCTTAATCTCGGGAACGCTTGTAACGTTTAACTCGTAATTAGTTGGAGATTAAGCCACCTAAAAACTAAGCAAAAGTTCTGGCGAAACGCGAGCTAAAGTCAACGTAGCGTTAACCAATAAATAAGTCATTGGTTTTAGCATTGAATTAGTTTGATCTCTATCAAGTGGAAGTAGAAATTGGCGTGTGCATTGAGAATTGCTACGAAGTCATTACACAATAATTTGTTGTTTAGCTTTTTTATTTAGCACTCTAGAACTTAGTTTCATTAGAACTAGGAGTGGGTATGATGAAATGCAAAGTATGTACNANTGTTTGAAATTCTGTTTTAAATCTGGGGAAAATATCTTTAGCGATCAGTCTAATTACCGAAGATCCATTTAGATCTCAAATGTTTCATCTGCATCTTCCAAGACACGGAAACTGCGAAAATACGCAGTTGAGTAAAGCTACTGCGGCTAATGTTCTTTATCACAATTATATTTATGCAACTCCTGACCCGGCAATGCTCTCCAAGTTATTATAATTTCTTTATGTAATTTTTATTAGATAGTTCGCTANTTGAGAGAGATAGTACCTCAGTAGAAATTGGATGTAATTTTGGTTAATTTCTCGAGATATTAATAGAGGCATAAAAAGTAGCTTTTGGTGTCAACCCGGCTCAAAACTTGGTTGAAATTGCGCGTAGTGGTGTACTACAGGTCCATAACGAATTCTTTACAGAAGTGACATCACTTAGCCGAAGGGAGGAGTATGGTCTTGCAGATATAGTGGTTGCAAGGCACTGCCTTACCCATAATGAATTCCCGCACGAAATGATAAAAGCGGCGCACCTTATTTTAAGCAATGATGGCGCTATGGCCATCGCAAATGCCTATGCATTGAATACTGTAATGAATGGTGGAATTGATCGGACATATCATGAGCATATGTATTATTATTCGGTCTCTTCATGCAGCGTTCTTTGGGAGCTGCGCGGGTCTGAAATCGTTGATGCAACGGTTGGGATGGTTCATGGTGGGTCCATCATAGTTGTTGCAAAGAGGATTGGCAGAGCTAACAAAAACAATAATTTAATGATATTTGAAGAGCTTGAAGATATTTATTTACCTGATCATTCGATTAAAGAGTTTTCATAAAAAATCTTAAGTAATAACGCAAATATACACAGGTTGGTAACTAAGATTTCTAATTGAGGTACAACCATTTACCCTTATGGTGCAACGGCTTCAGGAAACACTTTATTTAATTCAGCTAAACTTTATTGTCGAACCATTATGAATGGTGCAGATAGTGCTGCCATTAAACAAGGAAAAGTGTTGCTTGGCTCAAAGCTTCCAATTATCCCGGAAGAAGAAGCTTTTGCTGATTGACCACTTTTTTTTTACTTACAGCTTGGAATTACCAACAAGATATTATTCCAAAGGTCAGGCGTGCAAGAAACTTCAATACCCGTTTTATAATTCCCTTTCCTAATGTTCATCTCATCTACAGCCGACTTAACTGGTAACGTAAGTGATGTTGATCACATGATTTTTTATCGATAAATTCTCAAAAAATATAATTGTTGTGGCTCTCTATTCTGGGTTGACGGTGTATGATG
This sequence comes from Magnetovibrio sp., assembly GCA_002690705.1. Lineage (GTDB taxonomy): Bacteria > Pseudomonadota > Alphaproteobacteria > Rhodospirillales > Casp-alpha2 > TMED8. Next base: position 7,143 of record NZFO01000007.1, read on the forward strand.
TAGCTTTGAAAGCTGGTACAAGCCAAGATCAGGTCTAAGACTGCATTAAGAGTGATGGATTGGAAGGTTTGAGAGAGACTAATGGAACTCCTCGGCTCATTCCTCGTGACGATGATCAATAACCAAGACCGTTTTCCAATTCTCATTTCTCCTGAAAATCCCGTCCACTTTGAAAATCGGTCAAAACTTGTAATTCGGCAAGGATTGGAACGCTTCCTTCAGCGCTTCGCCCCAACCGTTCGCGATCGTTTGGTAGTAGGGGTCTTCCGCTTCAATCCGTCTATTATGACCTGCAGCGAGACTGTCTTTCTCGTAGACTTGCACGTCCAAAGGCAGACCGACAGAGAGATTTGCCTTTATGGTCGAGTCAAATGAGACCATCAATAGCTTGATCGCGTCTTCGAAGGACATGTCTGGATCAAACGCACGAACAAGGATTGGGCGACCGTATTTTGTTTCCCCTGATTGGAAATAGGGTGTGTCCTCCGATGCCTCAATGAAGTTACCTTCAGGATATATCAGGAAAAGTTTTGGTTCGCTGTTTTCCATCTGTCCGCCAAGAATGATCGTCGCATCAAAGGTCGACGTTGCCTCTTGCCCGGATGCGACACTGTCTTGAATAACGTCGCGCAAAGTTTGGCCGATCATCCGCGCAATTTGAAAGATAGAAGGCGCCGTCATGACCGACGGGTTGCGATTTGCTGGAGCGTTAATGCGCTCGTCGAGCAACCTGATGACTGTCTGCGTGGTCGCCAAATTACCCGCGGTGAGGACAGTGATGCAGCGTTCCCCGGGCTTAGACCAGTTAAACATTTTTTGAAATGTGGAGAAATTATCGACGCCCGCATTGGTCCGGGTATCCGACATAAAGACAAGGCCCTTGTTGAGCCTAAGTCCGACGCAATAACTCATTGTTCTTGAATCTGCAAATTTACAAACATGTCTTCTTCCCCGTCTCCATACCGCATGCCGGAGACCGGTGCGGCGTCTTTGTAATCAAGCCCGGTGGCGATCCTGACGTAGCGTTCGTCAGGCGAAACACCATTCGAGACGTCGAAACCGACCCAGCCCAAATTTCTGATATACACTTCGGCCCAGGCGTGGCTGGCGTCTTGTTCGATGCGATTGTCGAGTAACAAGTAGCCACTCACATATCGCGCCGGTAGGTCCAAAAGACGCGCGGCGGTCATAAAAATATGTGTGTGGTCTTGGCAGACGCCATGACCCCGCTCGAGTGCCTCTTCGCATGATGTTGCTGGATTTGTATTCTTTGTATCGTAGGTAACGGCTCTGGAGATCACTTCCGACAGCGCGTGCAACCTCGCTACTTCATTGTCGTGATCGTTCTTCCCCTCACGCATAATTTTGCGGACGTGCGGTCCCGGTTTCGTGAGCTCCGTCGCTCGTTTAAAATACCAAAGCGCAGCGAAACCGTTGTGTTTGCCGAAAATACCGGATGTATCTTTGGTTTCGACCTCACCAATACAGGAAATAACTAATTCGTCGTGATCGGGCAGAACGCTCGCTAATTTCACATGATTCTTGTGCTGGTCCTCAAATGCCAACTCGAACTGACCACCCTCAAGCGCAATATCCCAGGTAATCACTCTCTGTCCGTTGGTCGAATGAGGCGATAAGCGAAGTTGCTGCAGAGCATATGGCACGCCCGCGTTGTAGGAATATCGTGTCTCGTGATTGATCCGGATGCGCATGACTATTTGTAGAACCTATAGTCTTCTTCAATGTGTTGTCCGAGCACATTGTTGTTGCGGATGAAATCCGCGATGAACTCGTGCAAGCCGGAATCGAAAATTTTACTGATGGAATGCTCGCGTAATCCCGTCAGATACATATCGGAAAGCTCGTGACTTCGACAGCGACTTCCATAGTCCTTAGCAAGATACTTTAAATTGTCGTTGATTTTCGCATAGCAGAACGCCAGCGATCGAGGCAGCCGCGGATCCAAGATCAAAAAGTCTGCAATACCGACGGGATTGATGTCCGCGCCGTTAAGCCATTTGTAGGAACGGTTAGCGGAAACCGAGCGTAAAATCATCTCCCACTGTGTGGCATCCATGGCGGACCCCACGAGCGAGATCGACGGCAGCAATAAATAGTATTTTACATCCAGAATACGGGCCGTGCTGTCAGCGCGCTCAATAAAGGTGCCGATCCGCGAGAAGTTGTAAACGTCATTACGCAACATCGTGCCGTGGAGGGCGCCACGGACTAGCGAACCTTGTTGGCGGATTGCACTCAGAACTTCCGGCACATCACGCTCTCGGATCGGCCGAGCGAGGAGAGCTCTCAATTGAATCCAAGCCTCATTGATGGCTTCCCATACTTCCCGTGTCAGGGCGGTCCTCGACATTCGCGCATTCTCTCGCGCGGCTTTCATAACGGAGAGGACACTCGACGGATTTCTGCGATCGCGAAGTAAAAAATCGATGACCTTGATCAAGTCCGCTTCTTCATAGTGCTCAGAGAAAACCTGAGTAGCGCTTGTTGTCTCCAATACGGACCGCCATTCGTTTTGCGCCGAGGCGGATCTCGTAAGCGACATCCGGAATCCAGCATCCAGCAGCCGCGTCGTGTTCCCGCTGCGTTCAAGATATCGAAACATCCAGTATAGACCACCTGCGGTTTTTCCGAGCGTCATTCCTCAAGCACCCATGTATCTTTCGTACCACCACCTTGGCTGGAGTTCACCACGAGCGATCCCTTCTTGAGGGCAACGCGAGTGAGACCGCCCGGAGAAATTCGAATGCGGTCAGGCGAGACAAGAGCGAAGGGGCGCAGGTCGACATGGCGCGGTGCCAGCCCTTCTCGGGTCAGGATAGGTACTGTTGAAAGAGCCAATGTCGGTTGCGCAATATAATTACCCGGACGCGCCTTTAGTTTTTTGAGGAATTGGCTGATCTCGCTCTTGCTTGATGTCGGCCCGACCAAAAGACCGTAGCCGCCGGAGCCATGCACCTCTTTTACGACCAATTCTTCAATATGTTCAACGACGTACGCGAGGGAGTTGGACTCCGAGCACCGCCAGGTTGGAACATTCTTCAACAGCGACGTCTCACCGGTATAAAACTCGACAATATCAGGCAGGTAGGAATAAATGGCTTTGTCATCAGCAAGGCCGGTCCCAGGCGCATTGGCTATCGTGACGCCGCCCGCGCGATAGACGTCTAGCATTCCCGGTGCGCCGAGCATAGAATCAGGTCGGAAATTCAGCGGGTCCAGATAATTGTCGTCGACCCGCCGGTAGATCACGTCGATGGGCTCGAAACCCTGTGTCGTCCGCATCGCGATACGGCCGTTATCAACCCTTAAATCATGACCTTCGACTAACTCGGCACCTATTTGATCTGCCAAGAACGAATGCTCGAAGTACGCAGAGTTGTTAATGCCGGGCGTGAGGACTGCAATTGTCGGCCGGTCTGAACATTGTTCGGGTGCACAATCCGCTAGGGAGCGGCGCAAATTATCGGGGTAGTCACTAACGTTTTGCACACGAATTTTGCTAAAGAGCTCGGGAAACATTTGTAACATCGTCTCCCGATTCTCCAGCATATAGGAGACACCGGACGGTGTGCGGGCATTGTCTTCTAATACGTAGAACTCGTCTTCGCCGGTGCGGACGATATCGACCCCGACAATATGCGTATAGACATTGCCTGGTGGGGAGACGCCAATCATCTGCGGCAGAAAGGCATCGTTGTCCGCAATCAGCTCAAGCGGTATCCGGCCGGCTCGCAAAATTTCTTGGCGGTGATAGATGTCATAAAGAAAAGCGTTGATTGCCCGCACCCGCTGCTCGATCCCGCGGGCAATTTTGTTCCATTCCCGGCCTGAGATAATACGCGGTATGATATCGAATGGGATGAGACGCTCAGCGGCCTCATTATCTCCGTACACATTAAAAGTAATTCCGGTACGGCGGAAGAAATTTTTGGCTTCAGCTGATTTTCGGCGTAATTGCTTGATATCTTGTGCATCGATCCAGTCGCCGTAAATGTTATACGGACCCCGCCGCCGTTGCCCGGCACCCATCATCTCGTCGAAATTCCCATTCGCATTATCCATATCTGGATCGTGCCTCCCTATTAGGCATTCCTTTTCCGTAGCGATATTTTCTCACTGTTTACCGTATTTTAAAGGATATTTTGTGATTTTTTTAGGATTCAACAAGCGAATTTAAACTCCCCGGCCATGCCGTCGTACTTAGCAACCAATTATTCAGTATCGGTCGCAGGATGAGATAGATTTACAGAAAATCGGTTTGTGATCCTAACCGCAGTCGAGACGGACTTCCCATAATGTTAGCTAAGAGTGAGCCTTAAGGGAAACATATAACCGTCGATATAGCCGAGCTAAGTGGACGCACAACCCACGTATGCAATATCGGCCCCAGACAACAGGTAAGGCAAAAACCTCGTGGCGAGAAGTTGAACCTATTGACCTTATCTTTGGTCGATTTGTTTATCTCGTAGCAAACCTATCCAAGACCGCAGTGATCCCCCTCACCTATTGTCTCGACCTCATCTAGGAGGTTGAGAATTTGGAAGAGACCTTTGAAGAACCCAAAAACATTTATTTTAAAGAATGGGCAGCAGTTGTTTTTTGTTGAAATGCTAGCAGGGATAATAAAAAGTGGTAACGGCTTATTTCTTTTTACTCTTCCACGTGCCGCCATGTTTAACCGTTTCTGAATACCAATCTTTGTCTTCTTAAAGAGACATGAGGCGCACGGGAACAACCAACCCATGTGGTCCTCGTATTGGCATCGATAGAGCACTTTTTTCGGTTCCTCACACTTAAAACAGTCTTTCGTACGTTCTCTCATAGACACCTTATTAAATTTATAGATCAGTGAAATTTTGCCAGTGTTAAGGGGGGTATTTTGTGCTAAAAGCAGATTAGGCTTTAATCATTAAAAATATCTTCGGATTTCACCTCTATGAGGCTCACTGAAACTTATCAAAAGGTGGGTTTCTGCATTTAGATTCAATAATGAAATACAGGGAGGTTAAAGCAAAACCTCGTGAGTTTTAAGGGAAGTAATTTTTTCCAAAGATACCTTATTGCATTTGGAGGTTAAAGGTTAATGCTCAGTTTTACAGGATACGGAGAGAGAGTTTCTCATGAACAAGATTAACTCAAAAACTGACTTTATCAGATTTTAGGTTGTAATAAGTGTGGAATGGATCACCCTTCTTTAATTAGTTGGTCTCTCCCAAGACGGTCTTTCAGGTTTTCTCTCTAAAATGAAATTTCAGTCATTTATATTCTGTGTCTTACCTCCATTCTTATTGTTCGTTATCAGATACGTCATGCGTTGGGTGTTTATAGGATTCAGATGAACATCATATTTAAACCCCCTCACTATCCGTAGAATCAGTGATCTCAGATGCAATCACATTACCCCTGGATTGTAATGACTTGAGTGTAACCGTCTAGGGGTAATCGTTCCCACTGAATGGATGTACTCTGGTACGAAGGAGTCAATTCACGTGCACCCGAGACCCCAACGTTGGGAATGTGGGGGTCACGCACTTAAAAAGATTCGAGTTCAACTTTTAGGAATTAGTCGTGATGCTAATCACATCTTGAGTCTTGATGTAACATCTCATTCTGCCTAATGGGCATTTTATCTATAATTTTATATAATTGATTGAGTAAAGAGAGATCTCTTGAGTACGCCTTGTCACCTCCATCGTAACCAATTAGCCAAATACCTCTCCTTCCTTCATACCTCTCAGGTATTTTGTATCTTTTTATTTCATCCCCAATAATCTTATATAGTTCTAGGTTTCTAATTTTATTTTGACACTCTCCCTTTTTAAAAAAAGAGTCCACTCCGCTTATCAGGCGAATATCCTCGTTATCAGCGATTAAAAGGACCAACCTTTTTTCCCACCCGAATTTACTTATTATTTTATCCAGAGATAAAAAGGAAATTGAATTACCCATAACTAGAAAAGTACAGATCAGTAAAAACGAAATTTTGAATGACCCCCGCATTCTCCAACAATAGCAGAACTCATCTGAAATGGGGAAGCGTACGAAAGATCTGCCAAAAAAAGACCGTCTATTGGATAAAAATTTTTAATTCACAAAAATAGATTGTCTGGGAGTCGTTTTTGTCGAATTCAAAGCCCTTTTTTGACATTTGTTAAGAGGTTTTAATCGCATTCTCCATATTTATAAGGATGGGACGGGTATCTGGTGTATTCAGAGGAATAATGTTTCCCTCATACCGAACACAGAGTGTGGGTGAAGAATGTGTATCGTTATCGAGCTTAACCTCGAGGTATGCAATTTGCACCTCTGCATTCTTTAATGCCTTCAGAATTTTGATTTGAATACCTCCATCATGCTGCATTGAAGTCGTTGGACACTATCCCTCGACTAACACCACCTTCAGATGCAATATTCCAAATGGATCATCCTATTAAGCGAAGATCATGGAGCTTGAGGTGATAGTATCCCGAAGCAAAAATTTACGTTCAAGTTTCGTCCCATTTGCAACCGTCCTTGCGAGTCCAGCAAAAGTGTATTCCCTCCACAGCTCCCAATGCCATTCCTCTGCGCATCCGATCATCCTCATCACCATCCGAGTAGAACTGGAACTGGCATCTAATCCGTTCTTCCTGAGAGCACTCAACGGCGTTCAAGGTTTTATTAAATGTGCAGATGCCGAGACATGGAAGAAGTATCGGAGAGGGTTGAAGGTACTTTAGAGTAAGTTTAAACCTCAACCGACACCCCATTTCCTCTGCCTAATCCAAATATTTACTGTCAGACTAACTCCCTGTTTTGTGGCAACCTTGTAAATAGCCGTAAAGAGAAAGCGATGATTCTAATTTTTGCCGACATCGTTTTGGTAATTCATTTTAGCATTGTAGTTTTTATCACCTCTGGTTTTTTTCTAATACCAATTGGTTACGCTGCCAATTGGCATTGGACATCAAACGTGAAACTAAGAATATCTCACTGTGGGATGATGGTGGTTGTGACGCTGGAGACATTATTAGGAATAACCTGCCCACTTACCTCTCTTGAAAATATTTTACGTGGGATCACTCAATCTGACTCATTTATTGGATATTGGATCCAGCGATTAATATATTGGGATTTACCAACACATATATTTCTTATTTTGTACTGTATTTCCTTGGGATGGACATTACTCATGTGGCGGATCTTCCCACCAAAAAGACCTTGAACGTGTGTGTCTCCGCAAGAAATACAGAGGGTTTTGAGAGAGTCACCAAGGAAATACTGATTTGCCATAGCCCTAGTGGTTTCAAAGTAAATATAAGACTTTAATATTGGATAGTTATTCGGGATATTTTTAATGAGTAGGAATAATCCACCGATACCTCATTACTTGTAAAGCTTAGCATTCTATTCTCATTCTTGCAGGTACAGGAGTTAAATAATTTCTGTTACTGTACCTAACTAAACACCGTCTACTGGAGATGAAACACAGGAATTTATTGAATAGGCGTAAAAAAATGACGGGTATGCTGTCATAAGAAGCTATAAGGGTTGTACATATATCCAGACGAAATCAGCAGAAGATAAGAAGACAATTTAATTGATCGAAAAATGGGCATCCAAAGAGGACCATCAAGAGTCTCAAAAATTTTGGAATGATAGTGGTTTGATAGATTTTCTAGACCCATGTTTGGAGGGTGAATTTAAGTCACATACTTCGACTAAGTTGGTGCATAACACTTCATCGGCGATAAGTTATTTAATTTCGATGAAATTAAAGGACTCGCAGTTGAGGCAGATATTACGGCCTGTCCCAATCCACACGGTAGTAACGGGACCGGCTCTTGGTGCGCGGACTGGGGAGACGTAATCACGCGAAATTTTCAGGGTCGCCTGACCAAATCGCAACCGAGATGGCTTTAGGTTATAGATTTACCGCCGATAAGTCATATAACATACTATTTCTTAATGGAATTACTGAACCGGAAACTTTGATTGATAAAGCATTCAGAATGGGAATCGTTTTCCTACTTTACCGCCTGCTTCAAGAGTCAATCGAGTCTGTACATGATGTAACAAATGAGGCTATTAATCTCACCCGACCCTGATGAACTTGCTAACGCGCTTCATAAATTTAGGAAAAAAACTGATTTAATGAAATCTCGTTCTGCTTTTTCAAAAAACCCTCAACCAAAATATAATTGTGGGCTTAAGATGAAGGATCGATGCCGTATGCCTACTATTAATTCCGTTAGAGTTGAATTAACTAACAAATACCTCCAATGCCAAGGCGTCAAACTCTGAAATAGGTTAGCCCATGCCAGAACTAGTTTAATTAATATTCCATCTTACTTTTAATAATGACTATCGAGATAATATTGACAAATATCGCTAGAATGAGGTTTTGATGAAACTTTACACTTTTAAACAGGCTCCGAATGCTCAAAGGGTGCAGGTATTTATTGATGAAAAAAATATCGAAATAGAGCGGGTAGAAATTAACGTGCGAGACGGGGAGCAGTTTAAAGAGCCCTTCCAAAGCATGAACCCATTTAATTGCATTCCCTTTTTGGAACTCCACGATGGAACTATTATTTCGGAGACTGTATCTATTTGTCGTTATCTAGAGGAGTTATATCCGAATCCAAGTTTGTTGGGCGTTTCCTCAGAAAACCGGGCGTTGATCGATATGTGGAATCGACGTTTAGAGTTAGATGGGTTTACCCCTATCCTTCATGCCCTGAGAAACAAGGCGCCTCGGTTTGCAGGAAGAGTGATCCCCGGAACCAGAAACGATCTAAAACAAATTCCAGCAGTTGCAGAGCGGGGCTTAGATATATTTAAGATACTTCTAAATCGCATAAACTCTCATTTATCGACCAGTCAGTTTGTCGCAGGTATTGAATTCTCTATAGCTGACATCACCGGATACTTCATGATGGAGATGTCAGAATTTTTTGAGATTGAGATTGAAACGTCTTTTCCAAGTGTTTTTCGTTGGCACTCCTTAATAAAATCACGCCCGTCCATCCCTAAATAATTAAAATGTATAAATCTAATTTGAGCTTTTCATTGAAAAATTTTTTTACCGAATACAAGGCTTCATTGCGGTGTAGAGCGAGAGTGTGTGTGATAGACAAAAAGGCAGTTCAATTGATAATGCGATTTACATGAAAAATCGATGCAAATACATTTATGATGAATAAAAGACCAATTTGTTTGATAACTGGTGTTGGTCCGGAATATGGGACGGGTGCTGAAACTGCTAAATGTTTCTCGAAAGAAGGCTATTTTGTAGCCATGATTGCTCGATCAAAGTCTAATTTACTTACTCTTGAGAAGAAATACCCCTTTACCAAAGCTTTTCCATGTGACGTAAGCGATACTGGGGAGTTTTTGAAAACAATAAAACAGATACAAAAGGAAGTTGGGCACCCAGAGGTAGTTATTCACAACGCTCCTATGGCATCACGAGGTAATATTCTCACTCTCGACCCCAATGATCTTGAGCGAAACTTTAAGGTTAATGTGACAGCTCTTTTGCATCTGGCTCAGCAGACCCTGCCACAAATGCAAGAGTGGGGGCGGGGAGCAATTATGGTTACTGGTAATACCGCAGCCACTCGTGGCAAGTCTGGATGGGGGTTTTTTGCATCAACAAAAGCTGGTCAACGGATATTAGCTGAATCTATTGCTAGGGAATTTGGGCCAAAGGGGATCCACGTTTCCTATTTTGTTATTGATGCGGCTATCGATAACCCCCGCACACGAGCAAATTTATATCCTGATAAGCCTGATGAGTTCTTTGCCAATCCTCGAGCTATCGCTAAAGAAATACTTCATACGGTTAAACAAGACAAATCCGCTTGGTCTTTTAATGTTGAACTGAGACCTTTTGGGGAAGTATGGTGAACTAACCAAAAAAACATGGCAATGTCCTTCACTAAGAAAGTAGGTTTGTAAACAAGGAATGCGGCCTTGCCCTTAATTCCACCAAACTCGTGTAGGAGCGGTTGAATGCCACTTATGCTGCGATCTGTAAGCGTTTCCAAATTGGAAACGGCTCTGTGAGATTTGGTATTGAAGTTGGGTTTGAAACGAGGTCCTCGGGCAGGGGGCAGGCGTTAAGTTCCATTTGTAGCCAAGGCCAATCGATTCCACTGCCAATAAAAATAATTTCTTGCCTCCGATCGCCCCAAGGCTCCTGCCAATGAGTGGCTAAAAAGGCCCGCGTGCTCTCATCATTTGGCCAATTTGCTTCTGGCATCGTAGCCCGCCAAGTGCCCAGTGGATTGATAGATGACAGTGCACCCGCAAGAGAAAATTCAGCAATCTAATCAGGTTGCGTTGCAATCCAAAAATGACTTTTACGCGTGTCCCCCACGTAAATTTCCATTTAACAGAGCATAAATGGACCTTGGATTAAAAGGGCGACGGAAGCGGTAGACGTAGCTTGTAACCCCATATTCGTCAATCTCTGAAAGATGATTTGCATAACCGTAAATTTCTTTTGCCCACTTAGGGTGCTAATGAGCTTTCTCACAATTGAAGAGACCAGTATCGAGGACAGAATCGGCGTCCACATCGTAGTGATTAGTCTCGATAATACGTGCATCGGCGTTAAGACTTCGAATTATTTTGCGGGCAGCTTCAACCTTATGAGTTTCAGCATTGGAAACTTTATTAAGAATAACCGCATCAGCGAATTCAATTTGGTCAGTAAGAAGATGCACACGACTACCATTGTCCTCGTCTTCCATCGTTTCGTCCCGATCATGTAAGAAATCATGACTGGAATAATCGCGAAGCAAGTTGACCACGTCGACCACTTTGACCATCGTGTCTAGACAGGCGACGTCTGATAGACTATCGCCATATTCATCGCGAAAATCAAAGGTGGCCGCCACCGGTAACGGCTCAGAAATTCCTGTCGACTCGATTAAGAGGTAATCAAACCTCCCACTTTCTGCAAGTCGTCGAACTTCTGTGAGTAGGTCATCGCGGAGGGTGCAACAAATACAACCGTGAGACATCTCTACTAAAATTTCGTTTGTGCGGCTGAGCTCTGCGTCCGCCCGTATTAAGTCAGAGTCAATATTCACTTCAGACATATCGTTGACAATAACGACCACCTTAAGACCGTCACGATTATTGAATACCTTGTTAAAAAGTGTTGTTTTTCCGGCGCCAAGAAAACCAGAGAGTACAGTGACGGGTAGACGTTGGGTTTCAGCAATCATAATTTACATTTCAAGAATATCACTCGGAGTTTCTTAAAATCACTCAATCCTATAGCGCAGCAGATTCCCCACACAAATAGAACCTTAGCCTAGAGAGTAATAACTTGATCCATGGCGGCTGGCGCCAATGCTTCGTACAAATTGAGGAAAACAACCAACAAACGCTAGGTCAATAAATTCTTTTGGAGTTACTTCCCCACTCCCAAATTGACTAAATTCACCCTCTGCAATATCTCGGCGTAAAGCACATTGATCGCATCCCATTAGCAGAATATTTTTTGCAATTGCAATCTTACAAAGGTGCTTAATACTTGGATCGCCTTTTCGCAAGTTGTAAACATTATCATCAAAGAAAAACATTCCCGCTACCTCGGTGCCGTGGTTGCTAAATTAAAGTTGCGGTAAGATCATAGTTGCAAGCTTAAATGTTGCAGCCATATCGGGGGCAAGGATGTACGCTACTTTCATTGAAAGGTATGTGACGCTTAATACCTATAAAATTGGGAGAATTTTTCAAACCGTATCTGACAGGATTTACACTCTGGTCAACTACTATATTTCAAGGGGTATCTTGGGGGAATAAAAACTAACCGACTTTCACCATGACTGGGTATTCGGCTCAAGCGCACAAATATTTGTGTAAACTGAATTGAACGACACAAGATTTAATTATTTTACCCGTACATTCTTAGCCGTAATATATAACGAACAGGATAGCGCCAACAGAAAAGTCCAGCTCGGCTATCTGCAGCGACAGAAGATAAATTTAAAGAGAGTTTAGTCACTGGCACAATAGATCATAAGGTTATCTCCTGTTCCGCGATACTTCATAGCAATTTAAGACATGTCGTTGAGATAATTATTTAACAAAGAGCTCAAGAACTCGTGTTCGAGTTTATCAGTTACTTTAGTGAACCCTCAATTATCAGAAAAAACACAGTTAATTTCCCTCGATACGATGCAATTTATTCATTGTTCTCACCAGAACAATCTGTTCAATTATGCATTAATATCATTTGATTTTAGATCTCTAACAAAAAGATTGTTGTTAAACAGGTTTGGATCCCAAATGATGGGCGATTAATTATTTGTCTCCGCCACGCGCTCTCAAATATTGATCACAGCCGTGATGTCTGCAAAGCCTTTAAACGGAAATTTATAGGAGCTTTGGGGAAATATGCTTCAACTTACCCTCGATTTTTTACCCTAAGGTCATTCGTTGCCGTCACCAACCAAAATGCCACTTATCTCACCTTCACAAACTTCATATCTGATTTTGTTGGGATTGCAGCAGACAATACAGTCATAAATTTCGTCATTATGCCCGTTAAAAGCGTCGCTTACTTCCAGATCAACCTCGAAAGTTTCAAAGCAAAAATAGCACGTAATTGCTTGGTAACTTTGACCCAAAAAACTGCCTTTCTTGTTATAAGTTTGGATGATGGGTGTTCACCAAATACAATCAACTACTTTTACTTTCTTACCCTATTGTAGTTAGGTAATAACAATAACATAGTTAAATAATAGTTATAAAAATGCTGTGGTTGGTTTTAAGTATTGCAAATAGTTAGCACTCTCATATGGTGTATTATCATAGTAAGAAACTGGACTAACCGATAGATGTACAATGATTTGGCATAAATTGGTGGTCACTTGTCTTCCAATGCTTGTGACCCTCGTAGTGCGGAAAAAAAGTTCGAAAAATAACGAGTATCTGATGTTCAAAATTCAACCATAGGGGACTTAACGATGCCTGATGCAGGGACGATGATCGAAATTGATCACAGTAATAAACCCAAATTCAAACAACAGTATGAAAACTTTATTGGAGGCGAGTGGGTAGCCCCTATCGACGGTCGATATTTCGATAACATTTCACCTATAGATGGCAGTTTAATAGCGCAAATGGCGCAATCCAATGACAAGGACATTGATATAGCAGTTAAAGCCGCGTGGACGGCTGCTGCCAATTGGAATCATACGGCAGCCTCAGAGCGCAGTCAGATTTTGATGAAAATTGCTGACCGTATCGAGGAACATCTTGATGACTTAGCCTTGGTTGAAACCTGGGATAACGGTAAAGCTATCAGAGAGACCAAGGCTGCTGATTTACCGCTAACAGTGGATCATTTTAGGTATTTCGCATCGGTGATTAGGGCTGAAACCGGAGAAACTTCAGATCTTGACTCTACGAGAGTTACTCAAGAAATCCACGAGCCACTCGGTGTGGTTGGCCAAATCATTCCTTGGAATTTTCCTATTTTAATGGCGGCCTGGAAGCTTGCCCCCGCTCTCGCTGCAGGTAACTGCGTGGTAATCAAACCAGCCGAACAGACCCCAGTTAGTATCTTGGTGCTTATGGAACTAATCAGCGATTTAGTACCAGCAGGGGTTATCAATATTGTGAGTGGATTCGGACCTGAGGCAGGACAACCGCTTGCTACTCATCAAGATATTAAGAAGGTAGCTTTCACTGGAGAAACAACAACTGGGCGCCTAATTATGCAATACGCATCTGAGAATTTGATACCTGTAACTCTTGAACTTGGGGGCAAGTCGCCAAATATCTTTTTTGATAGCGTGGCTGCACATGATGATGAATTCCTAGATAAGGCTGTTGAGGGCTTTGTGATGTTTGCTCTTAATCAAGGCGAAGTCTGCACGTGTCCCTCGAGAGCGCTTATTCAAGAGAGTATATATGAGGACTTTATTGCACGCTGTCTTAAACGTGTAGAAGCTATTCAGATGGGCGATCCCCTCGACAGCGCAACAATGATGGGTGCCATGGCTTCTAACGATCAGTACGAAAAGGTTATGAATTACTTTGATGTAGGTAAACAAGAGGGTGCCGAGGTTCTTATTGGAGGCGAAAAATTTAACAACCCCGTCCACCCAAACGGGTATTACATCAAACCAACCGTTTTCAAGGGGCATAATAAAATGCGTATATTTCAGGAGGAGATCTTTGGTCCAGTAGTTGGTGTCACGACATTTAAAGACGAAAACGAAGCACTAGAAATCGCTAACGATACTCTGTATGGGCTAGGTGCAGGGGTTTGGACCCGTGACATACATCAGATGCAGTCTATGACACGTGGCATTGAGGCTGGTCGTATTTGGTGCAATTGTTATCATGACTATCCATCTCACGCCTCTTTTGGGGGCTACAAAAAATCGGGTATTGGACGCGAAACACATAAAATGATGCTAAATCACTATAGGCACACTAAAAATGTGATTACGTCATACAGCAAAAACAAGCTTGGGTTCTTTTAGGAAAGATGGATGAAGAGGTAGCATCTTTGCTAACTGCTACCCCTTTTTAATTTGGAGAAAACCTATGTCGGTGGAGAGGGTCTCAATAACTGAAGCGGCCGCCAAAATTGTAGATCAATTGCGCGTTAAGCATGGAGACCTGATGTTTCACCAAAGTGGGGGGTGTTGTGATGGGTCTATGCCAATGTGTTTTAAGGAGGGTGGTTTTCTAATTGGCCGTCGAGATATTTGCCTTGGAAATATTCATGGATGCAACTTCTACATGGCATCGGATCAATTTGAGTACTACAAAAATATGCATATTTGCATAGACATCGTAGAGGGAAGAGGATCTAGTTTTTCTTTAGAAATACCTCTTGGTGTCCGGTTTATGGCCATCTCTACACTTTTTAATGATGATGAACTTCGTGAATTAAACTCAAATAATATCCATTAAAACTTCATAAAAATGTAATATGTCAGACAAGGTAATTAGCCTTGTTTTCCTAAAATTTAAAATAAGATAGGCTTTGAATAAAGGATATGTGGTTGTTTTATTGGTTATTGTTCTTGTTGCCGCACCTACTGGCCGTCAAAACACATAACCAAGTAAATATCCTCCTCCCGGTAGGGCACAAAATGTTATTTCTATGCCTCATAACAAAGCTGAAAAAACTCGCTGAAGTTTGTATGAATGGGGGGCTAGCTATTTACGAGCTCTGCCAATTTCATGTTTTATGCAAAAACTAAAGGGCATGGAGACTGCTGTTTCTGATATAATATTAGGACGTGACGCGCAAAGGTACATTCGACCCTGAGTCATCAAGCCCCCAAATGACTCCCAAATCCAATTTTATGACTAACTGGAAGGACAAAACCGCTTCGGTAAGACAAATAGATATGAATTAAAACAAAGCCACCAAGTTGATCGCGTACAAAAAGTGTTGGATTTCCTTTAAGAATGCTGAGAAGAAAAATATTATAATGTATATAACTGCTGATGAATCAAATTAATGCCGACACTACTTTTTTGCAATTTTTAGAAAAACCCTCTGTTCACAGAAGCCAGACAAGTTTCACAGAAAAATATCAAGAGTATTTAGACTAGAGTACCCAGGTACTCCCTTATGCTGGGGACGATTGTAAAATAAAAGTAAGGACAGGCTCGAACAGTAACCTCAGAGAGCCAGAAGTGAGAAAACGTTTAACAATGTAATGAACGTGAAACTCACGTTAGAGTGATATAAGTGATGCTTCCACTGAATAAAATTCTTATAGGTTGATTAAGTGGGCTTAGTATAAAAACATTGTTTCGATCAATTGTCTGTTAACAACTAAAAAAAATATCATGGCCAATAATTTTTTTGTAATATTAGGTAATCAGTTATTTGAACCGAAAGTATTAAAAGCAGCAGGCTGCGATCATGTTTTTATGGCTGAGGATTATGACCTGTGCACCTATCAGAAACACCACAAGCTCAAAATCTATTTATTCTTGTGCTCCATGAGAGAATATAGGGATGAGTTGCAACGGCACGGGATAAAAGTTTCCTATTTTGAGTTAGAAGAGAGGACTGAAGCGACTAGTTACCTTGAACTACTCATGATCTTTGTGAAAAAATATAATGTTGATAACATCAATTTTTTTGAGATTGAAGATCAGTTTTTCGAAAATACCGTCGTGACAGAAAGTCGTCGCAAAGGTCTAAAAATTAAGTTTCACCCATCTCCCATGTTTATGTTTTCACGGGAAGAATTCAAATTACTTCATCATGGCAAAAAAACATTCCGGCTCGCTAATTTTTACAAGATAGGAAGAAAAAAATATAAGATTCTCATTGATGATAATTTAGAGCCATTGGGGAACAAATGGTCTTTTGACGAGGAAAATAGAAAAAAAATTCCCAAAGGTGTCTCAATACCCAAACTTAGTCCCCCGACTGCATCAAAATATCATAAAATAATTTCTAGTTTAATTGAGAGACACTTCCCTGACCATTTAGGCGGGTTAGATAACATTTGGTTTCCCGTAAACCGTCAGGACGTGGAAAATCATTTAAATTTTTTTTTAGTTGAAAAGCTTACAAATTTCGGTATGTACGAAGATGCAATGCGACAAGGAGAGAATTTTTTATTTCATAGTTGCATCAGTCCATTTCTCAACATTGGCTTAATCACACCGAAAATTGTTATAGAGCGAGTCCTTCAGTTTTTTCACAGAAATCACGCTCCAATCAATTCAGTTGAGGGTTATATTAGGCAAATTCTGGGCTGGCGCGAATTTATACGTGGGATTTATCAATTAAAAGGTGGCGAGCAAGAGGAAAGTAATTTTTGGAATCATGAGGGCCGTCTGCATAACAGTTGGTATGATGGTTCTACTGGGATCACGCCACTAGACGATTCCATTAATCTAGCCCTAAGAGATGGTTACAGTCATCACATTCCTCGGCTAATGATAATAAGTAATTTGATGAACCTGTGTGAGATTAATCCTAAGGTTATTTATAAATGGTTCATGGAAATGTACATCGATTCATCGGATTGGGTAATGGTACCAAACGTATTTGGCATGGCCACTTTTTCTGACGGCGGATTGATGTCAACTAAACCATATACTTGCAGTTCTAATTACATATTAAAAATGAGTAATTATAAAAAGGGTGACTGGTGTGACATTGTTGACGGGTTGTATTGGCGTTTCATCGATAAGCATAAGAGCTTTTATCAGTCCAACTCTCGTCTATCATTTCAAACAAGGATGTTAGAAAAAATGAATATCGATCACAAAGTGAAAATATTTGAACGTGCCGACATCTTTTTAAAACAGCACACATGTTAGATTGATTAGCATTTTTCTGCTAAAAGATTGCTAGTTTGGGTAAAAATAAGGAAAGACGACCCAGATGGGCAATATCGGACCCAGATAACAAGTAACCGCTTCCCAAATGAGCAAATTTGAAAATGCAATTTTGAATTTTGGGACCCTGTCGATTTAAGTATCAAACAACAAGCAAGGTAAAAGGCACGTGGCGATAGGTTAAACCCCTTGGGCTTCTGCTTGGTCGATTTGGCTATCTTGTCGCCGAACCTATCCAAGACCACAATGAGTCCCCTCACCTACCGTCTCGACCTTATAGAGGATATCGAAGATTTATAAGAGATGTTCGAGGAACCCAAAAACCTTAATTTTTTAAAGTGACTACAAGGGAATGCTGGAGACTTTCGCAGACGAAGATTGCTTTGTATTTAATTAAGCTTTTCGAGAAAGGGCACGAAAAGAACTAAAAAATTCTTGTTGCTTCGATCCCAAAAAAATGGGCAAGGGGCGAGGCGGCTCAACCATAATTAATTTGAAATTTAGAAGTCACAGAAAACTCATTTACGAACCATATAGACCACAGTGGGCCAGGCAGTTAGTCATTGTGAAATCTGAGAGGGATGCGACAAATAGAACATCCCGTGTATATCTCATTACTTCAGTGGGGTGTTAAACTTATAGTAATATTTTTTCTTTGCGTAAAGCTGTCCAGCATACCTTCCAAAGAGAATTCTCGACCTATCCCTGACTGCTTGTAACCGCCGTAAGAGTGTCCAGGGGCTTGACCAAGTCCCTGATTTATCTGAACCCACCCTGCTTCAATGGAATGCGCGGTTGTGATCCCCTTTGTGATATCCCGTGTCCAAACGTAAGCTGCAAGCCCATAGTGGCTATCGTTCGCCATGCGTATTACCTCATCCTCATCCTTCCAACGGATAGCGACAAGCACAGGACCAAAGATCTCTTCTCTCGCCAAACGCCAGTCATTTGAGTTGCTCTCAAATATAGTAGGAAGTGCGAAATACCCTTTACTTAACGGGCCTTCATTCGGAGTTATGCCGCCACATAGTAGAGAAGACGTTTCGTGCGAAATACCTTCTTTAACATAACTTAAAACCCTTAAAAACTGCTTTTCATTAATCAAGGTTCCCATATCTACTTGCTCGTCTAACGGGTTGCCGAGTTTAAGCTGTCCAAGCCTTTTAATTAACTTTTCTAGAAAACTATCAAAGATATCCTCATGCAGAAAAAGTCTTGAGCCAGCTGTGCAAGATTGACCCTGACGCGTAAACCTCATTGCCGCTATAGATCCATCAACGGCCCAATCCTCATCCGCATCTGGAAATACAATAGATGGACTTTTTCCTCCTAGCTCTAGCGACACAGGGACAATACTTTTTGAAGCTGCACGCATTACCGATTTTCCAACACTTGTGGATCCAGTAAATGAGAGTTTTCTGATATCCGGATGGCTCAACAAAGGCTGCCCACACTTCTCACCTGTTCCGGTTATAAGATTGATAACACCGTTGGGAATGAAATTTTGACAAATTTCCGAAATACGTAAAATACCAAGTGGCGCATCCTCTGCCGCCTTCATCACTACAGTATTGCCGCTGCATATTGCAGGGGCGATTTTCAACGAGCCCAGCAATACTGGTGCATTCCAAGGAATAATTGCGCCAACAACGCCCAGCGGCTCCCTTCTTGTGTAAGAGAGAACACTCTCCCCAAATGGAATAGTCTCGCCTTTCAGTTCACCACCAAGTCCACCAAAATATCGAAACACCTCAATCGCAGATAGCACCTCTGGACGCGCTTGGGTCCGTATAGCATTGCCGGTCTCTCGCGCAATCAGTTGAGCTAACTCCTCAACCTCCTCTTCAATAGCATCCGCGATTTTGAGAAGTAAATTTCCTCTTGTACGAGGTGCTAGTCTTGACCATGACCGGAAGGCGGTTTTCGCGGCGTCTACTGCATTATTAACATCCGTCTCAGTCCCACAAGGTACAGTTGCAAAAACCTTTTTAGTAAAGGGACACTCGACATTAATCACCGCCCCATCTTCACTATCAACTAAGACTCCATTAATGAGCATTTTATACTTTTTTTGCGCCATACTCTGTGTGTTCCTCTGGTTACATGACATCCAAGGTCAGTACATAATTGCGTGATTTTTCGGCAACTTTTCTCTCGGACTAAGCTCGATCGGTTTTAACAACGTAAAGACAGCGTTTTTAACGATGCCCAACATATTAGTCTGTCTATATCTGCAAGTGATGAGTTAATGAGGTATAACTTGAGTATACTCCAATTCTTACAGATCCTTATCAATAGTTCGGTACAAGCGATTAGCAGCTGTTTTCGCGAAAAGGATGTTTTGATGCTTTCGGCGATTTGCATTAACCCCCAATATTGGCGCGTCTCGCAAGATGTGGGCATGATATGCATCAGCTATCATAACGCCGTAATCACTTGGCAACAACTCTATTGGAAATCCGTTTGCTACCGCAAAATAGAACCGGTCAGCAAAAGGTGTGTACTCATGCCATTTTTTATCCAATTTAAAGTCATTTACGGAAGATTTAATTTCCACAATTATATATTTACCGGCGCTATTGAGACCAATTACGTCTACCCGACGTTTTGATTTGAGTTTAAATTCAACCATTACACTATAGTTCAAATTACGCAGGTAACGGCATACTCCACGAGTTATGTCGGCAGTGTCATGGGGCCCAAGAACAGGCAAATCTTCATCAAATAAAAATTTATTCATGATTATTCTTTGCTTTAACTTTGCCGCTATCGAACATAGCATGAACGTGCGGTTTAAAGCTAGATTTTTTTGTTAACTAATAATTCAAATAGAGGTGCTGCAATATGAAATTAATAGCGAAAGTGAAGGAAGTTAATCCTATCCATATTCTATTGTCCACTATAGTGCTGAAATCTGTAGCAGATTTTACTATACCGCCCACTCGCTTCTTTTGGCAATGGTTGCATATACATCTAGAATATCCTTAACATATTGATATCAAGTCTAAAATTACCAGAGGATCACGAATATTTTTAAGAATTTTAAACAATACAAAACGTTAACCCATATTGATCAAATGAGAGTCATACCCGACCTCCGTTAACTTATGTATTTATCCACACTTACCCTGATTAATCTCATAAATTCAGCTACGTCTTCATATGGCGAGTGGCCATCCGCAGATCCAATCTTGCAAAAAAAATATAACAAGTATAAACCCCAAAACTCCTAGCCAAATCCCAACCTTTGCTTCTTTGTGGTCCCCTCGTAGTTTCATCCAAAGTATTCCAACAGCGAGCGTACCGAGGGTGCCAGAAATTACATAGAAAAGTGCCTCTGAAATTGAACACATCTGCGTTTATCCTAACTTGATTTTGCAACATAGATACTCGTAGCCTGAATAGCGGTGGGCGTTTTTTACCAAGGACTTTGGAAGTCAAAACATATGAACGCTTTGCAATTAAATATTGCAAGCTAACGAGTGAAAAATAACTGAAAGTATATTTAGTATATTTTTGTGTGATCTGCCGATAGGGTACCAAATTACTGGCGTTGAACAACTATAAAAGATCAACGCATAAATACGTTATGGGTAACTCTCAACCAGTCCGGGAGGGAGATAAAAATGCGCCCCTTGCCACTCCTCTCAGACAACCAAGAGTTCCATTAGATTATGAAAAATCGTAGGTGTCTATCGTTAACAATAGGTCAAACAAATTCCTAAACATTGGCTTGAGCCGTGATCTCAAAACTGAGAGATATCTCAGAGTGCAGATATTGTCTCTCGCTACAGGCTTCATAGACCACAAGAGGCAAAGCGTCGTTATTGAAATCAATCTGCAAATCGTTATGCATGATTGCCCGATCGGAATATTCGTTATGAATTTATAGTGAACTGGTATTAACTTTAATAAAGCTCGGTTAACGTGCTTTATATTTCTCGCCAATTTGTTTTTATCTGCTTAACTCATTTTATTTTAGTCTTAAAAAATTTCGCAACCCTCCCACAGGACTTTTGTGTACCAGATACAGGGTTCCTCTTCCCATCTATCTCCGAGGAAAAAAAACCTAAATAAATCCCATCCATTTGTTCGTAATTTCTTAGGTTGGAATAAGCCCCAAGTATACCAACCCCAAGATCGAGATGGCGACAGCGTCTCAGCCTCAGGGTTTAGACGTAAACGAAGAGCCTGTCACCTCTCGTTCTACCCACAACAGTTTATGTTAATAATTTACTGGGGAGAGGCTCATATTTCTTTAGCAAAGAATGTAAAATATCAAAAGGGACGCCAATCAGATTGTGGCGTCTCTTTCGGCAATCCATAAATAAAGGTTTAGGAACTCAGCGCTTCCAATATCACCAACGAGTTGTGACGCATCATATCAAGGTAGGTAGAGGCCGGCCCCTCCGGACCGGAAAGAGCATCCGAATAGAGTGTGCCCCCTATCTTTGCTCCGGTTTCACGACTTATCTGCTCCATGAGGCGATTATCAGTGATTGACTCAACGAATACGGCTGAGATCGCCTCTTTTTTAATTTGCATAATCAATTTCGCTACATCCTTGGCCGAGGCTTCGCTCTCTGTACTCATTCCCTGTGGTGCCTCAAATTTTAAGCCATATCGTTTGGCAAAGTAACCAAATGCATCGTGAGAGGTGACCACAGTGCGTTTACTTTCAGGAACTTTATTGATCCTCGCCTGAATACTGGCGTCTAAGGTCTTGAGTTCGGCAACATATACATCGCGGTTCCTGTTGTAGGCTGCTTTATTCGCGGGGTCGATCTTAATAAGACTGGCGGCGATATTGTTAACGTATGTAACGACATTTTCTGGATTTTGCCAAGCATGCGGATCGACGGCGCCGTGGCCGTGATGACCATGATGGCCTGTGTCTGGCCTTTGTGCTAGCGGTTCAACATCTTTACCAGCTGCATCTTTAAAAAAGTGTTCATCGGCTTCAAACTCGACTGGCATATGCCCAGTGAAGAACGCATATCTGCCCTCCTTATAAATATTAACTGAAAAGACGGTCAATTCTCTCGAACCATCAAAAGTCAGAGCATAAGCTGTATCTTGAGCAACCAGCACATCATTGTGGTTTCTCGCCACTGCATTTGAGGATTTTAGCAATTTTTCAGCTTTCTCCTCTGCCGCTTCAACACCATCGGCTTGAAGAATGACCATTCCCATCGCAGGATCTGCGTATTTCCCATCAATTTTGGCGAAAGACCATTTATAACTTCCGGGAGAGAGTTCAAAGACACCCGCCCATTCAAATGCCTGACCTCCTTCGCCATGTTCATCACCTTTCTCGAAGGGAATGGCCTCGATACCCTCAGTCGCGTCAACTTGAACACCCTCAAAACCCGACGCTTTGATTAACCGCTCAAGCCAGCCTTCAAATCCCAATCCGTTTACAAATACCAATCTGGCGGCACTTACAGCGTGAGCGTCAGCCGGCGTCGGTTGATAAACGTGCGCGTCACCATCAGCACCAACCAGAGTATTCAGGATGATATGCTCACCTCCAATGTTTTTGACCAAGTCGCCTAGGATTGAGAAGGTAGCTGTAACAGGTATGGGGTCTTAAGTGTGAGCAGCATTGTGCGTTGCCAGTATCAATGTGAAAGTTAAAAAAATGCAAAAAATTTTTTGGTGAATCACGGGACTTCCTCTCAATGTTAAATGCGGTATTCTATTCAGAACTCCAGGTAAACGATTAATTAACGCCCCACCACCAATCAAAATGAAATGCACTCAAACAACCATTTGATTATGACTTTTCAGGCCGTCCATTTTGAAATGATTAAGACCAGACGTGTCGTTAAAAAAACCATTTGCCGCAAAGCACAAGGCCTTTGCAGTAACCTATGCAGATCTACTTTGAGGCTTGATTATCTTTCTTCATATTTATGGACACTATGTAATGTTATAACATAATATTTTAAGTGTGTCAAATAATGAAGGAATGTTCGCAAAAATGACTAAATTAGGGTTTCCACGTTGATAGAGCTTTACCTGCACCAATATGATCCTCAGCTTCTGTCGTCCGCAATAAAACGTAAACATCGCGAGTTCCCATGACGCGCTCAAATAAATCACAAATCAACAGTACAACTCTGTCTTTTCTCTCACGGGTGCAACCCGATGAAGTGTCGATTGTGATCGTTGGCAAACCATCTCCCAACTCTCCATATGCCTCAATAATCGAGGGATATATCCATTTCTCGGTTTCCAGGTGACGACCCGCTTGCCCTGGGTCAATGAATTCCTTGGTAGCCTGCTTGTTCCCCCCCCCGAATGTGGTCCTTAATATCGTTTGTATAACCTTCCGGTATATTGATTCAAACGATTGGCATTGCATTATGTCCCTGAAACTTGGTCATTGTCTTTTAACTAAATTTTGCCAAAGAACTAGAGGTATAAAAGACTAGCTTTACAGAATTTAACTAATGATCTATCGATAGAGAACATAACCAGAGAAGTTCCGAAAAATTTTTTTGACTATTAGGGTGAATGTTCCGAGCCTTCCACTTTATGTTGGGGTAGATCCTAAACTCAAATTAAGAGCGGGCTCGAAAAAGAGCCGCATAAAAAATGAAAAAAATAATGGATGAGCAATGACTAAATTTAGAGGAGGATTATTTCAATTTATAAAAAGAGTAATTGGTAGAAGCAGTGTGTCGCTGGCTGTAATTTACACTCTCGGGCATATCATGATTGCCATGACTTGCAACAGGATAATAACAGGTGCTGATTGGGGATTAGCAAGTATTGATGCCGTCATAGAACCTTGCATAAATGGTGTGTGGTTCTACTGCCTTCACGAAATTTGGCGTAAGTTGACTATAAACCAGAACATTGCAGCTTTTGGAAGCAATCGACACATGTAACCTCAATTAAAACGACACAAAGCCCTTTTGACTCGGACTGGCTTAGACAATGACTAACCAATTAGAATGAACAGTTTTGGCCAAATTAGTTTAAGTATCTCGTTCAGTGTCCCGGGGCTTTAGCTTGTTATTAAAACAATTGTAAATTCAAACTGAGGACAGGGTCGAATATAAACCGCAAAAAACCAGAGATAATGACAGACAAACACTCTGCACTCGCTGTTTAGTCACGACCTTATCAAAAGAATAATAATTTATTGGTTTATTGCTAAATTAGACCAAGCAAGATTGAGTAGTGACAAGTGATTTAGAATGGTTGGATTTACAGATCACGGTCGGTAAAAACCATTTAAGTTAAGGATTATAGTTTTAGAAGCCATGGCGTGATCGCAACAGTCAACCCCACGCCGCCCAGCTATGCCTCCGATGGTAGTTTGCTCTAAACGCTTCAATCGTACCTTCAAACTCAAGTGTTATACTCACATCGTCTAACCCGCTTAAAAGTCTGTGTTTATCGAAAGAGTCAATCTCGAAGCTATAAGTTATTTCATCAGGACCCGTGACAATTTGAGCATAGAGGTCGATTGCCACCTCCGACCCCGGGTATTCGCGCAGCTGCTGACGCAGCTTAGTGCATACCTCTTCAGCAAGACGAATAGGTAAAACCCCATTCTTTATGCAGTTGTTATAGTGGATATCAGCAATACTGGGTGCAATGACCGAGCGAATATCGTTAGCATCAAGGGCGGTTACTGCGTTTTCCCTTGACGAACCGCAGCCCCAATTGATGTCAGCAACAATGATTCGCCCACCACAATAGGGAAACTGGTTATAAACAAAATTCTTCTCTGAACCGTCATGGTTAAACCGCAGATCGTGGAATAAAAATCGCGGATACTCCGGATCGTTGTTACCTCGGCGCAGGAACCGTGCTGGGATAATCTGATCAGTATCGCAATTGGGGATATCGATCGGCACCGCAATGGATGAGAATGTCTTAAACGGCTCCATGATCAAGAGGCCTTCACGAGCTTGCGGACGTCTGTAAAATAGCCAGTCACCGAAGCCGCTGCAGCCATAGCAGGGCTTACTAGATGTGTCCTGCTCCCAAGACCCTGACGCCCGCGAAAATTACGGTTACTGGTCGATGCCGATCGCTGACCGGGCGCGAGTATGTCGCCATTCATAGCAACGCACATCGAGCAACCGGGCTCCCGCCATTCCATTCCGGCGTCGGTAAAAATCTTGTCGAGTCCTTCGGCCTCTGCCTCTTTTTTCACAATGCCCGATCCCGGTACGATTAAGGTGCGAACCTGAGCGCGGCGTCCTCTCACGACGGCAGCAGCTGCACGCATGTCCTCGATGCGGCTGTTAGTGCAAGCTCCAATAAACACCGTGTCTACCTTGATATCCGAGATAGCCATGCCAGGCTTTAAATCCATATAGTCAAGAGCGGCCTCCATGTCAGCGCGTACTAAGGGATCATTTTCGGTTGCCGGATCGGGTATCATCTCATCGACCGACACAGCCCATTGTGGACTATTACCCCAAGTCACCATCGGTGCAATCACACTACCATCAAGCGTAACTTTCTTATCATAAACTGCGTCTGGATCTGAAGGCAGAGTGAGCCAGTAGGCAACCGCTTTGTCCCATTCCGCTCCAGTTGGTGCATAGGACCGTCCTTGGCAATACTTGATGGCCTTCTCATCCGGCGAGATAATACCAGACCGCGCACCAGCCTCGATTGACATATTGCACACCGTCATGCGACCCTCCATTGACATCGCTTCAATCGCGCTCCCAGCAAATTCAATTGCATGCCCGCTGCCCCCGGCCGCTTTAATCTTCCGAATAATTGCCAAAATCACGTCCTTTCCGCTCACGCCAAAGCCAAGATTACCGGTAACATCGATACGCATTTGCTTTGGCTTGCGTTGCCATAATGTTTGAGTCGCTAACACATGGCCCACTTCAGTCGAGCCAATCCCGAAAGAAATACAACCAAGAGCACCATGCGTAGATGTATGGGAGTCACCGCAAACCAAAGTCAAACCCGGCAGTGTAATCCCCTGTTCGGGTCCGACCACATGAACGATGCCATGACGCTCGTCAGTCATAGAGTAGTGCGTAAAACCCAACTCGTCTGCAGCAGCGGCCAGCACCTCCACTGCTTCACGCATCTCCCCCGGAGGTATCTCGTCCACCGTCTTTGCAGTCGTAGGCACACTATGATCCGGCACACCGAATAATTTGTCAGGCTCCTTAATTGGCATGCCCTCCGCTTTTAAGGCACCAAAGGCTCGGAAATGCAGGTCGTGAGTCATGTGGCGATCAATATAGAGGAGCGCGTCACCGTCCTCGCGTTTCACAATAACGTGCTCGTCCCAGATCTTCTCAAAGATTGTCTTGCCCATCGGGTCATACCTCACTTTCGCCCACATCCAATGGTTTCAAACGCGGTGGACATTAGGTTAGTTGCATCGTGGCAAAAACGAAACCTCGAGGAAAAGTTTATCTTCACTTTCGACCCAAAGGGTAACGACATATTGAGCCGAACAATTCCAAAGTATTTTCCGCGTATACATTATGTTCGAATCTTGTCATGGAGACTTGCATAGACTTTCACCTGTGTGTGTAACGTTATAGTCTCAGCTGGCGCTTTTGCGCTCAAAATGAATATTTCGCCTGTAATCGCTCGACCCCATAACGGCCCAGAGTTCCATGCTAATTGTAAAACTTGGGCGTCACAATTTATACATATGGAGGAGACAAAGTGAATTTTTTATAAGGGATCAGATAAATAAAAAACTCAGAGCAAACATTAGATCACCCGCTGAAATCAAGGAAAACCTTTTTTCAAATGTGTTGAAAACATTGGTGTAAAAACTCCATAGTTTAAAAAATGCGATTAAAAATCGCTTGGATAATGTTGTATCGGGCCCCGGAGAAGTAGTGTCTGCATTGATTAAAGAATGAGCCGCGATTTTCCCGGAACTCGGCAACAATACAAGTATATACAAGCATAATAGAGGAATCATGATCGAGCGTTCTCCCTGCTTCAATATTAGCAATTAACATCATGCATGGTTGGTGTTGAATATTTGTCTCAGGGTCCAAATAAATTTTGAGGATTTAGCTTTTGATTTGTTGTTTTAACTGGCAGATTTTTTTGTTAACCTCCGGAAGAAAATTTATATTGATAACGTATGTGGGAATTGTGCCACTGTGTAACCTATCGACACCCACTGAGCTGTTGGGTTTTATGAGAAAAATATGTTGGAACTTACCAATGCCGATTGGTCGCTGGGTAGTCGGCCACCCGTACGGGCAATGCACGGCATGGTCGCCGCCGCACATCCACTCGCGGCGAACGCAGGGGCCGAGATGTTACGTAGAGGTGGCAACGCGTTCGATGCATTAGTAGCAACAACGGCATCCCTTAACGTCGTCGAGCCATTCATGTCTGGTCTAGCCGGCGCAGGTTACGCTACATTCTTTAACTCAAGTACGAATTATGTCTCTTGCCTCGATTTTATTCCACCCGCACCTGCTGGATTAAATCTATCAAGCATACATGGTAATATGGTGCAAACAGGCCCTCTTGCCCCCAGCACTCCTGGTAGCCTCGCGGGTTGGTATGCTTTGCAGAGCCGTTACGGCAAACTACCTTTCTCGGATACCCTAGAGCCGGCCATAAAACAAGCAACGGACGGGTATCCAGTATCAAAATTCTTCATTGCAGAAACGGTCGACCATGCCGAACGCATTAAAGATCCGGAATGGCATCGTATTTTCCAACCAAACTGCGGTTGGAAACCCGGTGACATTCTGAAATTACCCGATCTCGCCAACACACTAAGCAAGATCGCTAATGAGGGTATCGGCCATTTGTACAACGATGAGCTGGGTGTAAAATTGGCAAAACACATGCAAATAGTAGGCGGAGTGATCGCCAGACAGGACCTAGAGGCAGTCAACCCAACCTTTGAAGCACCATTAAAAACGACTTATCGTAACCAAATTGTGCACGTTCCGCCTCCACCAGCTGAATCATTTCAGATCCTTCTTACTTTAAAAATTCTTGAATCCTTCAATTTCGGTCCATTCGGTTTGTTAAGTGCGCAACATCTCGATCTTGTTTTCCGGGCGGTCCGCATCGCGGCTGGTCTGCGAATCCAACACAATCGTTGTAGTTCAAGAGATGTCGAGGCCCTTATGGCCGATATGAAAGCCTATGTAAGTCGGGCGCAAGATGTAGTCCCGATTGAAGGACCGACAGAAAATTGGGCGGGTAATGCAGATTACGAAACCAACGCACCTAACGAAAACACGACGTCAATGTCGATAGCTGATGCTGAAGGAAATATGATTTGTCTAACGCAAAGCTTAGGCTCTGCCTACGGGTCCGGTGTTATGATCCCTGGAACAGGCGTGATCCTCAACAATTTTCTAAACTGGACAGACCTAGACCCTGCATCACCGAATGCCTTGCAGCCCGGACAGCGGATGGCCATGTGCCTCGCACCGTCAATTTCGACTCGAGAGGGTAAAGGCATCTTAGCACTTGGCACACCAGGTAGTTATGGCATCCTGCAAACTCAAGTCCAAGCAATGGTCGCGCACATAGATTTTGGTTTAGACATTCAAGCGGCGATTGAGATGCCCCGCGCTCGCCTATGGGACGGCAAAAAAATCTATGTGGAGCGTCGCATACCACATTCTGTTTGTGCAGAACTCTCAGCTCGCGGCCATGAAGTTACCTTGCTACCTGAATATTCGTGGCGAACGGGAGGCATGCAGGCCGTCTCTCGGGATCCGATCAGCGGCGCCCTTGCTGGCGCAGCAGACAGCCGACGCGATGGCGCAGTAATACCTGCGTAGTGCGGATAATTATGGATAAATATTTCGCCACTGATTTCACCGGCGCTCGGAGAAAGTTTCTCCAGTCGACTGAGGTTGCAAATGCTCAGTTGTGGCAATTCAAACATCCTTTAACCGGGCCAAGCGGGGAAGAAATTGGCACCGATATTGTCTGGCTTGGCGCCAAGAATGCTCGAAATATCGTTGTCGCGAGCTCCGCAACTCATGGTATTGAAGGGTTCTGCGGATCNGCCTGTCAAATCGGTTTTCTAACGGAAAATTGGGAATCTCGACTCAAGGCTGATACGGCTTTGGTGCTGGTTCACGCCAATAATCCTCACGGCTTTGCCTATCAGCGCAGGGTCACTGAGAATAATATTGATCTCAACCGCAATTTTATCAACTTCGATGCTAAAATACCCGAAGACTTGGGTTACGCTGCTCTCCATTCCGTTTTGGTTCCCGAGGCATGGGATGGGCCGGAACGTGAAGCTGCGGATGCAGTGATCGANGACTACAAGGCACGTGAGGGACTTCCAGCGTTCCAGCAAGTAACTTCTCGAGGTCAATACACCCATCCTAACGGTCTTTTCTATGGCGGCACACGCCCCAGCTGGTCTCGCTTAACTATAGAGGGATTCGCCAGAACGCATCTGGCCAAAGCAGAGCGTATTGCTATAATCGACTTTCATACAGGACTAGGACCACGCGGCTACGGTGAGGTAATTGGCCGCGGCGGCCCCAACGACCCACAATATGAACGGACACTCGCATGGTACGGCCCGGACGTTAGGAGCGCTACTGTCGGAAATTCCTCATCTGTACGGCTTAGTGGCACCATGGATTTTGGCTACAAAAGAGCCTGTCCGAATGCAGAACAGACTGCGATCACGCTAGAGTTCGGCACACTGCCCTTAGAAGATGTTCACGAAGCAATCCGGGCCGATAATTGGCTGTATGCTAAGGGTGGCGCTGTGAAGTCACCGCACTTTAACTCGATCAAAGCACAGATACGTGCCGCCTTCTATGGGGAAGATAGTCAATGGAAAAAAGATGTATGGGCTCGCGGCCAGGAAATTGTGGAACAAGCATTAGAGAGTATAGCAGTCTAATCTGTCTCTATCATTCTTGCTTGAAGTATCCAGTTTGAATTTTCTGGTCCTTATGCAAACTATGCGGTTATAAAAATTGAGCGCGCTATTGGATTTAGGTTAAGTGGCATAGATTGTTTAAATGCAAATTTTTCTGAACACAGCTATCAGCCATTAATAGCCGACATAATCTTTTCCTAATTAGCATCGTAACAATATTCATTTCACAGCTAAAACGGAAAAATACTTGTTTAATTTGGCGTAGTACCAAACCTAGGGGAAGTTCGAAGCACGGATAACACCAACTATTGAGTGTCCTTTTTACAACCAATAAGAATTGCACGACCATCTCAAATTAGAAAAGCACTGATTATAAAATCTTGGGTTATTGAAAGGTATTATCACCCCAACATCTTTATAGACTCTGAGATGATTAGGTCTCGTGATGATTCTCCCTGAACGCTTAAGTCCCGGGCAACTCTGATAGCGTGCTCTCCATACTCTCCTTCTTCAATAAAGAATTTTAATTTTTGTATAAGCGAATCACTGCTGACTCGTCGCCAGTTTCCCAAAACACCCGCCACCCCTAATTCTTCCATTCGTATCGCATTCATTCTCTGTTCAATATGGCCAGGCATTAAAATTTGTGGTCGCCCGAGAGCCAAGGCAATCTGACTTAGACCGACGCCACCATGGTGAAGTATAAATTTTGTATCATTTGCCGTCTCTGGAATGTTTTGGGGATACTCGAACACTTTAAACCCATCTGTAGATAAATTCTGTGCCGTCGCCGAGTCAATGTCGCGTAAATATGCGCCACCAGTTATTTTGAATTTTTTTACTGCCTTGATGACCTCTCGGACTTTTGGCTCAGCCCCACCTAAATAACAAAACAAATCTTTACTAGGTCTATTAATGACAGGCTTTGGAAGGGGTAAAAGGGGTCCCACAGGGGCGTGTTTTCGAAATTTTGGAAAAGGATCTAATTCAGGTAAAATAGTTATAAAAACTTTGTCACCATAAAAGAGTTCAATGAGTCTTTTGGGGACCCATGCTTGATCTTTAGCTTGGACCCTCGATATGGTTTTTAATAATTCATGTTCTNGAACAACCAACGTACCCGGTCTAAATTGGGGAATACCGCCATTTACAGGCGGAGGAATGGTAAAACCACTGCCTACAACTAAAGTTTTAAATGACTCCCCAGCTGCTAAACGTGCGGTTGGGGAATACTCTAAAATAAGTAAATCTGGTCTCAAGACTTTGAGCAATGCGCTCCAAGAAGCAGTCAGATTTCTCAAGTTATCAAAATTCGAATATCCCCGTCGGCTCAAAATATCACCATGCGATTTCATAATTGTGCCCGGGTTTACCAACCAGTTTTTTTTAGGTGGACCCGGAATCACATCAAAACCAGCGCGTTGGGCCTGTACACCTGCACCAAAAATATCAGATACAATAAAGACACAATCATGCCCCATTGCTCTCATTGGCTCTGCCAATCCAATAAGCGTTGAAATATGGCCATGCCCATCTCCCATCTCAGAAACAAATACGATTCGGCTCATTACGCTCTCAATAATCAAAATAATAAATCGTTTATCACATATTCTCTGTACAACCTGAGCTACCACGGTAATAGTTATAATGGTGGTCCTATGGAAATAAATTGCAATCTTTGCGAGTAATCTTTTCAGCTTAGTAAAAAACTGGAATTACTTTATAAAAGGAATTAACTCCCTTCAGGTCCCCTGTGGGGAACAGACGCCTAACTTTCGGTTCTTTTTAATCAATGGACGCATTGAAAGTTACAAAATTTGTTCATTCTACTTTTGATATACTCCTTTAAATTTTGGTAACAAGAATTGAGTTAAAAATAGATATTGAATTACCCATCACTCAGTATTTTTATGAAAAATTACCTCGAATTTAAGCTCTATTCGGGTCCATTTACCAGCCTGAATACACGCTTATCGTCCTTGCTGGTTAGACCATTAAATTCCGAAGGTAATAACTCCAATCAAGTCTATCACAACAAAAAGATGCCCAGATGTGAGGAGCCCAAATGGTAATCGCCATAATTAGTTGACAAAAAATTATCTTTTCAATTTTTATTCCCAGTGGTTCTGATCACATTAACGTTATTCTATAGTCACACCGGTTAAAAAGTAATCAAAAAGAAATAGATTTTATGGAGCCAACTTATNTTCGGCCAAACGAACATAACAGACTTTGAATCATTTATATAAAATTAGTCGTCCTGTCCACAAACCAGTTATCAAATGGTCAATATATTTATCAGGTCTAAAAATACTAAAAACATTGCTTGATTTTTTCTGCTTTATTGTTGCCATTAATTCCTGTGGATTTAGATTAGTTAATCTGCAGCTTAAATCGCTGAAAATAGAGAAAAACTAGGTTAATCTGCCATATTTCTGCAGAGTTGTTAAAATTTTAGTTTGGAATTTGTAACGGGCAGATCGCGTAGTTTTTTAAGTTTTAATGGCAAATGGAAAATAGGGAAATAGTTGCAAATGAATGATTACGACGTAGTTGTTGTAGGTGCGGGAAATGCTGCCTTTTGTGCAGCTCTCGCAGCGGCTGTTGATGAGGGTGCGCATGTGGCTGTTCTTGAGAGAGCACCAGAGGAAGATTTCGGTGGTAACAGTCGTTACACTGCGGGGGCAATTAGGTTTGCACATCAGGGACTCGAAGACTTGGAAACAATCATCGAGATCAACGCCGAGGAACGTCTAAATACTGATTTTGGTGAATACACTGCTAATGAATTTTATGATGATATGTACCGTATTACGAATTACCGCTGCGATGCTGATCTGGTCGAGGCGTTGGTAACCCGAAGTCTGCCAACACTTCAATGGATGAGGGAAAAAGGCATCCGTTTTCAGCCAAGCTATGGTAGACAAGCCTTCAAAGTTAATGGGAAGTATAAATTCTGGGGGGGGTTGTGCGTCGAAACATGGGGTGGCGGACCAGGATTGGTTGAAACCCAGCTTTCACTTGCAAAAAAAGCTGGGATAGATGTTCTCTTTGAGACACGAGTTCTCTCCCTACTTTACGATGAACAGAGTGTTCATGGCGTTAGGGTCAAGGAACGTGGTAAAGTGAGAGAACTCAGATCAAAAACCGTAATTCTTGCCTCTGGCGGCTTCGAAGCCAATGCGGAGATGCGCACACGCTATCTCGGCCCTGGCTGGGAACTTGCTAAAGTGCGAGGTACTAAATACAACACCGGTGATGGTATTCGTATGGCCCTCGACATAGGTGCGATGCCTTATGGTAATTGGTCCGGTTGTCACTCTGTAGGATGGGACTTTAATGCCCCACCTTATGGAGACCTTGAAGTTGGCGATAACTTCCAAAAACATAGCTATCCACTTGGCATCATCGTTAACGCTGACGGAAACCGCTTTGTTGATGAAGGAGCAGATTTTCGAAATTACACCTACGCTAAGTACGGTGGTGAGATCTTAAAACAACGTAATCAATTAGCTTGGCAAATATTTGACCAGAAAGTCACAGATAAGTTGCGCGACGAATATCGCATTCGACAAATTACGAAGGTAACCGCAGATACCATAGAAGAATTGTCGAGGAAATTAGAAGGTGTCAACTCCCAACAATTTATGAAAACCGTTGAAGAATACAATAGTGCTGTAATGGAGCACGTAGTTTTTGATCCCACCATATTGGATGGCCGTGGAACAAAAGGTTTATTAGTGCCCAAGAGCAATTGGGCCAACAAATTGGATCAACCACCTTTTGAAGCGTATCAGATTACATGTGGCATTACATTTACATTTGGCGGCTTAAAGATAGATCCGCACTCAGGTCAAGTTATGGATGTCGACATGCACCCCATCGACGGCCTTTATGCCGCAGGCGAATTAGTTGGAGGATTATTTTTTTTCAACTACCCAGGAGGCACGGGGTTAACCTCTGGCGCAGTATTCGGTCGCATGGCCGGCTTATCTGCTGGTCAAGCAGCCAAGTAGTCAAGATAGCAATACAAAATGGTGATATATAATTGCAGCATAAAATATGATAGGTTTAAAAAAATGACTCAAATTATTTCCCAAAAAGATTCCTCGAGCCAAAGAAATATTGATTAAATTGCGCGATAATTAAATAAAGAACGCACCATTAATACACATGATTGCTTTAATCAGTTTTAAAAACAGTATGCTGATTCTTAATTGACACGTTTATGTCTTTTCGACGCAGACCACACTGATTTTTCATTAAAACCCTTACCCACCCGGGAGTAATTGTGTGAAGGATACTCCCAGGTTTAAATTTCCCCTCTTTGCCTACTTGAATATCCCCACCAAGAAAAAAAATTAGGCCCCGATAGGATTGAATATTGACAGACTCCCTTTATCAAATGACCGCAAATTATAATCCGATGCATGACCGAATCTTATTTCGCGTGAGCACGCAAAAGCGTTTAGAATATAGAGTTTGGTTGACCCGCCGGGTTGTTAAAAATTTGTGGGCTATAGCAATACGCTCCTTTGAGGCGGATGCCGATTTTGAGGCAGATGTCGGAGAAGATGAAAAATCTGGCAGACTACCCCACCCACAAATACCAAAAAAGCAGGAACCCCGCATCAGAGAGGCGGTCATGTCGATGAAACATCAAGAAGCTCTGCAAAGTAGTGACTTCTCTAAAAAGCATGATACGAAAACCATGCCTGCTCCAGAGGTGCGCAATCCATTACTCGTAATAAAAGCGGAGATTGGAAGAACGGTTGAAGGCACTATTAAGCTAAATTTACACACGCTTGAGCGCAAAAACGTGACCTTAAGTTTGAATGATAAAACGCTTCACGCCCTTTGCCACATGCTTCAACGGGCATCAGATAAGGCCGAGTGGAATTTGGAGTTAAGAGTTGGAAATGCTGGCAATACATTTATGGCAAGTACGCATGTTTTAAATTAACTAACGGGGCTTCCACAAATTTAACCTCTGCACGGCTACTCAAAATCAATGTGGATTTGTTTTTAATCACCCGTCTTTCACTAAAATTATCTATGACGATTTCATACGAACAAATATTTTTTTTGCAAGAAGTTGCTGCTATTAAAATCTTGCTACCACACTCTATAATTAATAAAACCAATCAGAAAATACAGACTCTAATAGGGGATCTTATCGTGGGATCTAAGCAAAGCATCAAGTACGGTGCTATCTATCAAATCTCGGGCCTACTCTGAGTGTTATTGTAGCTCACAGATCACTGCTTCTGCGCATAACTTAGTCATAATTTGATTACTAAACCCGACCATTAGTCTAGATCTAATGTTGAGATTTTACATGAGACCTTTACCCTCAGAACATCATAAGCTCGACCCGAAACGCGACCTAAAGACAATCCGTGCTCTGGTGCCGTATCTTTGGCCAGAAGGAGCTCTTGGACTGCGTTTTCGTGTTATCACGGCCCTTCTGCTATTGCTTTTAGCCAAAGTAACTAACGTAACCGTGCCACTTTTTTACAAATCTGCAGTCGATCAACTGACAGAGCCAAAAGATGCGGTTTTAGTCGTACCGGTAGTTCTTTTAATAGCCTATGGCGTAACACGGGTGTTATCTCAAGCATTTGGTGATCTAAGAGATGCTGTATTTTCTCGTGTAGCGCAGCGTGCTATCCGCGAGGCTGGATTAAAATCCTTTAGGCACTTGCATAATTTATCCTTGCGATTCCATCTTAATCGAAAAACAGGCGGCATTACCCGAGCCATAGAACGCGGTAGTAAAGGCATCGAATTTCTCCTGAGATTTATGCTGTTCAATATTATACCGACATTATTAGAAATTTTTTTAGTCTGCGCTATCCTCTGGCACCTATATGGCTTTCTCTTTGGTCTGGTTACTCTGATGACTTTGATCTTTTACATTCTTTGGACCGCAACAATAACCGAATGGCGCCTCAAATATCGCCGCGCAATGAATGACACTGATAACCAAGCCAATACATATGCAATCGATAGTCTGTTAAATTTTGAAACAGTCAAATATTTCAACAATGAAGACCACGAAACGCATCGCTTCGACACAGCACTCAAACTTTATGAGGATGCGGCAATTCGCAATGACAGTTCTCTAGCATTTCTAAATATCGGCCAAGGTCTAATAATTTCCTCCGGGGTTACCATCATGATGATAATGGCCGCACATGGAGTGGTACGTAATACGATGACCATTGGTGACTTTGTATTGGTAAACACATACCTCATTCAGCTTTTCCTACCATTAAATTTTTTTGGATTCGTGTATAGAGAAATAAAGCGATCACTCGCTGATATGGAATCAATGTTTAGCCTGATTAAGGAAAAAGCAGACGTTGAAGATATACCTGACGCACGTGACTTAGTTTTGGATGGCGGGGAGGTGAGATTCGAAAACGTAGTTTTTCAATATGATAAGGAAAGGCTAATCTTAAAAGGCTTATCTTTAATTGTTCCATCAGGAGGAAACATCGCGATAGTGGGCCCCAGTGGTGAAGGAAAGTCCACTATGTCTCGATTATTATTTCGATTCTATGACGTAACTAGAGGAACAATTTCAATTGACGGTCAAAATATTAAAAATGTTACCCAAACTAGCCTTCGTTCAGCGGTTGGCATAGTACCCCAAGATACTGTCCTTTTTAATGACTCAATATATTATAACATTATATACGGCCAACCTAATGCATCACCAGCTGAAGTGGAAAATGCGGCACGGTTAGCAAAAATTCATAATTTTATTATGACACTCCCTGATGGCTACCAATCGATAGTTGGAGAACGCGGACTTAAGCTCTCCGGCGGGGAACGCCAGCGCGTTGCGATAGCTCGAACTGTTTTGAAGGATCCAGCTATTTTAATATTTGACGAGGCGACGTCCGCCCTCGACAGCGAAACAGAGCAAGAGATCATCTCCGCTCTAAAAAATATCTCAAAAAATCGCACAACCATCACGATCGCCCATCGCTTATCCACGGTTATTGATGCAGATGAAATTATAGTCCTCGATAAAGGAATAATTACGGAGCGTGGACGCCATGTAAGCTTACTTAAAATGAATGGCCGATACGCGGATATGTGGTATCTCCAACAGCAAGCTGCAAGAGCTCGCAAATCACTTACAGATTCGGGTGAGACGGAAATCGAATCTCCATTTACTAAACCCATTACTACTTAGAAAAAGCCGTATTTACGTTTCGTCGCGTGTTATCCAACCTCCACCCAACATTCGCTCGGCTTTGTAAATGACAACAGCTTGGCCAGGAGACGTTGCCGATGTAGGCTCAGAAAAAGTGACACGCCATCTTTTCTCATCCATTACAGCGAGACGAGCCGTCAGAAGGGGTGCCGAAGATCTTATTTTAACCTGAACATCATAATTTTCTGACAATTTACGGGGCTCCACCAACCAATTTACATCAGTGATCACACAGCTTTGCCACTTCAGATATTCCTTCGGTCCAACTACCACTTGCCTAGACGGGGGGTCAATATGGATCACATACAAAGGCTCACCAACGGCAACCCCAAGCCCTCGACGTTGTCCAATTGTAAAATGCACTATTCCTCGATGTCCCCCAAGCCGTTTGCCATTCACATCGACAATGTCTCCGGGCTCCCATGAATTAGGGCGTAGTTTACCAAGAAGTTGGGCATAATCACCATTTGAAACAAAACAAATATCTTGACTGTCCGGTTTATCCGAAACCGGTAATTGAAATCGCTCAGCGTGATAGCGGGTCTCTGCTTTTTCCATACTCCCAAGAGGAAACCATAGGTAACTGAGCTGCGGACGCGTAGTCGCGAATAAAAAATAACTTTGGTCTTTCGTGAGGTCTGCACCTCTATGCAATTCTGGTCCTGCAAGCCCTTCAACTCGGCGCACATAGTGCCCCGTTACCAGAGCCTCAGCATCTAAATCCTTTGCTGTAGCCAAAAGATCACGAAACTTTACTG
This sequence comes from Magnetovibrio sp., assembly GCA_002690705.1. Lineage (GTDB taxonomy): Bacteria > Pseudomonadota > Alphaproteobacteria > Rhodospirillales > Casp-alpha2 > TMED8. The sequence continues at coordinate 45,334 of NZFO01000007.1, forward strand.
TTTGATTACATCGCACACATGGAATGGGGGTCTCACCGCGTAAGTAACTCTCCGCGAAATCGTCAATGACTTCGTCTCTAAAGCGACTCTCATAATCTAGCACGTAATGTGGAATTTTCAGCTTTTCCGCTACGCGGCGAGCATCAACGATATCTTTGCCAGCACAACAAGCTCCTTTGCGCTCAATCCCACCCCCGGAATCATAAAGTTTCAGGGTGACCCCAATCACTTCGTAGCCAGCCTCGACCATTAGAGCTGCTGTTGTCGAAGAATCAACTCCGCCCGACATAGCAACAACTACCCTATTTACCGTGGGTGCATTAGGTATCAAATCTATAGCCATCGTCGGAATATAAGTGGTCTGTGCGCTGATACAAGTCACGAACTCTATTTGCTCAGTCGAGTCTCTTAATATCAATAAGAACTCATTGGGTCATAAAGACGTTTAACACTCCCACATGTTTGGGAAAAGACCCGGCAGGCTTCTCGATATACCCTCATTTTATCAAGTGCTGTCTTAACGGAGCCATTGGCGCCCATGGGAGCAATCAATACTTGTTAAATTTTAAAGTCGGAGCGTGTTACCACAACGCATACCTGAGCCGCATTAATAAAATCGATATGCAGGCTGCTCCTTAGTCGCGTCAACCTATATTTTATATCGCACTTAAATTGTAGTGTTGCGCAGGTAAGGTTAATTGGAGACCATCGAGCTCCTTTGTTATCAAAATCTGACAGCCCAACCGTGACGTTTCACTTATACCAAATGCTAAATCAAGGATCGCCTCTTCTTCATCACTGGCTTCGGGTAGGAGATCAAACCAATACGGGTCAGCAATAACATGACAGGTAGAGCATGCCATACACCCTTCGCACGCCCCCTCCAAATCGAAACCATGCTGATTGGCCACGTCCAAAACGCTTGAACCTTCATCGGCTTCCACCTCGTGATTTACCCCCTCTGAGTCGATGAAAAAAATTTTTAACACTTAACTCAGAGACCTTTATACAGAAAAACTCTCGCCACACCCACAAACGTTCTTGGCATTTGGGTTATTGAAGACAAATCCGGATTGAAGATTATCTTCAAGATAATCCATTTCGCTACCCATCAAAAACATAATAGCCATGGGGTCAATAAAAATCCGCACTCCTTTGCTTTCCACCTCTTCCTCCAAACCAATCTTTGCTTCCGCGTATTCGAAGACGTAGGATTTTCCCGAGCAACCTTTAGAAGATACACCAACGCGAAGTCCTGCAACAGGAGTATCGCTTTTTGAAATAAGTTCCTTAACCCTATTAGCGGCAGCATCCGTCAAGGTTAATAATTGCGGTCGCGCTATCTCTTCAATCATGTTAGCGACTCCCTGTTACTGGCAAAATCAATCCATACCAAGCGCAAGCTTGGCGTCTTCTGACATCCGTTCTGGGCTCCATGGGGGCTCCCAAACTATCTTCACTTCAATTTCACCAGTTCCATCCACGGTCTCAACAGCGTTTGCAACCATACCGGGCATTTCTCCCGCAACTGGACACCCGGGTGCTGTTAATGACATATCAATATCAATATCTCCATTATCTCTGATTTCCACAGCATAAATCAACCCAAGATCATAAATGTTTACCGGGATTTCTGGATCGTATACCGTTTTCAAAGCTTTTATGATAGCTTTTTCATTAGTAATTTTGGTAATGTCCTCAAGTGGTTTTCCCGCACTTGCGGAAAATTCATCCTTCTCCTGCGGCGCTCCCATTGGGTAACTGGGATACATCTAACTATTCTCCTATCTATATGGTCTACTTTGCAATATTACCGCCAATCCTTGCCAGCTTTTTCATGTGTTCAAGCATGGCAAGCATACCAACCTGGCGCTGGGTTGTAAGCGCGCCAAGATTGAGTTTTCGCACATAATCCTCATTCAGTTGTTCTAATTCATTCGCGGTCAATCCACTAAAAGATTGAACCATCATCGAGACTAAGCCCTTTACTATAATGGCATCACTCGCACCAAAAAAATTGTGATACCCATTCTCTTCGTGATCGACAATCCAGACCTTCGACATACAACCGTGCATTAGATTGTTATCGGATTTCCATTCATCAGAAAAATTTACTGCGGCACTTTTTTTGCCAATATCAATGATGTATTCAAAGCGCAAATCTTCATCGTCAATTGTCTCCAACGCTTCAACGAATTCATTAAAACGAGGCATTTTCTTATCGATACTCATGTCAACAATTCCTTGGCTTTCTCGAGAGCAGCGGCCAGCTTATCAATTTCATCAAAACAATTGTATAAGCCAAACGATGCTCGAACAGTACCCTCAATTCCTAGTCGGTCCATAAGCGGCTCAGCACAATGCTGTCCGACCCTTACCGCCACCCCTTGACGGTCAAGAACTGCCGCCACATCAAAAGGGTGAAGGCCGTCAATCAAGAATGATATGATCGCCGCCTTTTCTGGCGCGGTTCCAATAAACCTAAATCCTTCAATTTCTGCCAGGCGTGTATTGGCATATGCGAGTAATGCTTGCTCATGGGCGTGGATACGGTCCATACCTAAGCGATCTACATAGCGCACAGCAGCGCCAAGACCAATAGCTTGAACAATGGGCGGGGTTCCCGCTTCAAACCTGTAAGGTGGCTCCGCGTAAGTCACTCCATCAAAACTAACATGCTCGATCATATCCCCGCCACCTTGATAAGGCGGCATAGCCTCCAATAACTCAGATCGACCGTATAACACTCCTATTCCACTCGGCCCATAAAGTTTGTGGCCTGTGAATGCATAAAAATCACAGTCTAAATCCTGAACATCTACAGGCTGATGAACAATACCCTGTGCCCCATCAACCAATACTGGAATATTGCGAGCGTGCGCCAGTTCTACTACACGCTTAATTGGAATCTTCGTCCCCAAGACGTTTGAGCATTCGGTAATAGCCACCAATTTTGTAGCGGGTCCCAAAGCCAATTCATAGTCATCAAGCCTGAACAAACCATCATCAGTAATAGGAACGACCTTTAGGGAAATCCCCAGTTCTTCTCGTAACATGTGCCAAGGTACGATATTAGCATGATGCTCCATTTCCGTTATTAAGACTTCATCCCCCGCTTTGAGAAATTTCCGCCCCCACGAGGCAGCTACCAAATTAATAGCTGCGGTCACATTTTGCGTAAATATGATATTTTTATCAGAAGGGGCATTAATGAACCTTTGGATTGTCGAACGGGCCTCTTCAAATGCATCCGTTGAGCGCTGGCTAAGATAGTGTGCACCTCTATGCACATTTGAATAGTAGGTTTCGTACGCCTCACGAACAGCATCTGTAACTTGGCGAGGTTTTTGCGCACTTGCGCCATTATCCAGGTAAATTAACCTTTTCCCGTAAATATCTGTGGATAGTATAGGGAAATCTGACCTAACCCTCTCGACATCGAGGGCCAGCGAAAATTGCTTGGCTGTTAACGCGCTAAAATCCAGTTTTGAAATGGCATTTATACTTGTCATTCGAATTTATACCCTTCCGATTTTTCAGAAATTTCTATCCCTAGACACCGGCGATTTGACGATTGTGAAGCAACTAATCCAGTCATGGCTGCGCGGACATCAAGATGAGATATCTCCTCAATGGCCTCAGCAATAAAAGACTCCACCAAAAGGCTTCGTGCTAGTGCATCTGGAATGCCCCGGGAGCGCAAATAAAAAAGAGCTTCGGTGTTCAACTGACCAGTTGTCGCTCCGTGAGCGCACTTTACATCATCTGCGTAGATTTCTAGTTCAGGTTTAGTGTCTATTTCAGCCCTATCAGATAGGAGCAATGTTTTGGACAACATCCGCCCATCAGTTTTCTGAGCATCCTTATGAACAGTAATCTTCCCTTGGAACACAGAGCGTGATTCATCATCCAAAACACCTTTGAATACTTCCCGACAAGATGTATACGGAACCATATGTTCTATCAGCGTCGTGTTATCACAATGCTCTTTACCTCTCATCATATAAGCCCCGTTCAACCCGCAGTGTCCGCCAGAACCTTCCAACCGAACAAAGGACTCGTTGCGCGATAATCGCCCACCAGTCGACATGCAGAACGCCTCATAAGTCGCGTCACAGCCGACTCTCACGTGGATTGAGGCCAAATGAGTTGCTTCGACATTCTCGTTTTGTACGCTGTAATGTCTTAGCCGCGCATTTCCCGAAACTTCAATTTCGGTAACTGAGTTAACGAAATATGGCCCCCCACCAAGTCCCGTGTGATGTTGAATAAAAGTGGCATCTGCACCTTCGTCCATAACTATCAAGTTTCGAGGGTAGTAAGCAACTGGTCCATTGGTCAAACCAGCAACAAAAATCATTTCAATCGGCTTTTCAACAGCGGTATCCTTATGCACCCTGACCACGGCCCCACTATTCATCATAGCCGTATTAAGGGCAACTAACGGGTTTCCATCGATACAACCCACTTGACCGAGGTGCGATGCGAACCATTCTGGATCTCGATCCATGGCACCACGTAGCGAGTCAACTGTGACGCCATCTGGCAAATTATCCATGCATGAAAATTCAGTTTTTAAGCAACCATTTACGAACACAATGCGCGGCACCATCGAGTCACCGGAGAATAGCGTTGGCAACTGGTTAACATCGACTTCCCCATCTTCAAGAGTGGCTGGCCTAAATATTGTGTCTTCTAAGGACCGAAGGCGCGTATATTTCCAGTCCTCCGTGCGTCCCGTTGGAAGTCCTTGGGCGCGGAATTCTTCCATACCGCATCGGCGAATGGAGTCGAGCCATTTCACACCGCTTCCGGGCAATCCGGGGTAAACCGCCTCATAATCACTTAGAAAGGTATCGGTATTTGAATTCATAATAGTCATCTCTACACCTTTTTACTCAGCTGCCTGAGCAAATTCAGCATACCCCTTCTCTTCCAACTCAAGCGCCAATTCCTTGCCCCCAGAACACTGGATCTTCCCTTTTGCTAACACGTGCACAAAGTCTGGGACGATATGTTCGAGAAGGCGCTGATAGTGGGTGATCACCAAGGTTGCGCGCTCTGGCGAACGTAAGGTATTTACCCCGTTAGCCACAACCTTAAGGGCGTCGATATCTAGACCGCTATCGGTTTCATCAAGAATTGCCAAAGCTGGGTTGAGCACAGCCATCTGCAGCACTTCGTTACGTTTTTTTTCGCCGCCAGAAAAACCTACATTAACAGGGCGCTTCAGCATATCATCCGGGATGCCGAGTTCCTTGGTCTTCTCCCGCACTATTTTCACGAATTCCATCGCATCCAATTCTTCTTCACCGCGATAACGACGCACTGAGTTCAAGGCCTCTTTTAGAAAGGTCGTATTGGGGACACCCGGAATTTCAACGGGGTATTGAAACGCCAAAAAGATACCAGCCCCAGCCCGATCTTCAGGACTCATTTCGATTAAGTCATGATCCTTGAAAAGAATTTCACCGCGTGTAACTTCGTAGCCATCCCGTCCAGCCAATGCATAACCCAGGGTGCTTTTTCCCGATCCATTGGGCCCCATTATAGCATGGGTTTCGCCAGATTTTATAATAAGATCGATACCTTTAAGGATTTCAGTATCATCTACGCTCACGTGCAAACCTTTGATGTGTAACATTAAATTGGTACAACTTTCGTTTATGTTCCCATGTAAGGGAGGTTTTTTAGCCGACACTGCCTTCAAGGCTTATACTAACAAGTTTCTGTGCTTCAACTGCAAATTCCATAGGCAGCTGTTGTAATACTTCACGGCAGAACCCGTTGACCACAAGAGCTATCGCAGACTCATCGTCTATGCCGCGTTGCCGAAGGTAAAAGAGTTGATCTTCGTTAATCTTCGAAGTTGTCGCTTCGTGCTCAACTATAGCTTTTTTATTCTTGCTCTCTATATACGGAACAGTGTGTGCACCGCACTGATTGCCAATCAGTAGAGAGTCACACTGGGTATAATTGCGGGCATCTTGAGCCTTCGGTCCCATTCGCACTAAACCACGATAGGTCTGATCGGATCGCCCCGCAGAGATCCCTTTCGAAATAATTTTTGACGAGGTATTCCTGCCTAGATGAATCATCTTTGTACCCGTATCCGCCTGTTGGAAATTATTTGTAATAGCTATTGAAAAGAACTCTCCTACCGAATTATCTCCCTGAAGAATACAGCTAGGATATTTCCAAGTAACAGCTGAGCCAGTTTCTACCTGCGTCCAGGAAATTTTTGAGTTATGCCCTCTGCATGCCCCTCGTTTTGTTACAAAGTTGAAAATTCCTCCTTTTCCGTTTTCATCACCCGGATACCAATTTTGAACCGTCGAATACTTAATTTCAGCATTATCCAGAGTAACCAGTTCGACTACCGCTGCGTGTAATTGGTTTTCATCTCGCATTGGTGCAGTGCAACCCTCGAGATAGCTTACGTAGGAGTCGTCAGCTGCAATAATTAAAGTACGTTCAAATTGGCCCGTATTTTCAGCATTTATACGAAAATATGTCGATAGTTCCATGGGACAGCGAACCCCCTTAGGAATATATACAAAAGAGCCATCCGTAAACACAGCAGAGTTTAAACAGGCGTGTTTGTTATCTGTGTAAGGCACAACGCTTCCAAGGTACTGACGAACCAGATCGGGACACCGTTGTACCGCTTCAGAGATAGGACAAAAGATAACTCCAACCTCTTCTAGCTTAGACTTGAAGGTCGTCGCAACGGATACCGAGTCAAAAACTGCATCCACTGCAACACCCGCTAGCATTTCTTGCTCACGTAATGGAATCCCTAATTTTTCATATGTTTTGAGCAACTCAGGGTCGACCTCATCAAGACTTTGAGGCTTATCAGCAGCAGATTTAGGCGCCGAGTAATAAAACGAATCTTGATAATCAATCGCCGGAAAATTTGGTTTTTGCCACGCCGGCTCGGGCATTTTTAACCAATGCCGATAGGCTTTCAGTCGCCAGTCTAGCAGCCAGCTTGGCTCATTCTTCTTTTTAGATATGAAGCGAACAATATCTTCATTTAAGCCCTTTGGTGCAGTCTCTACCTCAATATCCGTCACAAAGCCATACTTGTATTTTTCATCTGTCATCTCGCGAACTTGGGCTGCGGTATCTGGAGTAGCCACCATTTTATTGCCGTCCTTTGTTATAAGATAATATCAGTTACAATCGCTTGTGTTTATGCCGCTGGCCGTGCTTTGTCGTAATCGCAGCGGGTTTTATGTCGACGCCAGAGTGCGAGCCACTCCTCGATAAACTTATCTATATGGGGATGCAATGTCCCTGTACCAAGACTTACGCGTATGGCAGTAGTTGACTGTTCGGTTGGCACCCCCATTGCTTCAAGTACATGGCTTGGTTCAACCTTTCCTGCTGAGCAGGCTGAGCCTGCACTAACCGCCACACCAGCCAAGTCCATTGCTATTACTTGTGTGTCACTCCGCACTCCGGGCATGGTTACACAGGTTGTGTTTGGAAGCCGTGGTACATTTTTTGAAAAAACTGTGGCTCCCTCCACGTTCTTTTTCATAGAAGCCTCCATTCCATCCCGCATGCGCTCAAGCTGTTCATAACCATTTTGGCTTTCTTGATGCGCCAAATGAGCAGCCACGCCGAAACCAACAATGCCGGGTACATTCTCAGTTCCCGCACGGATGCCATTTTCCTGGCTCCCGCCCAAAAGCAATGGGCGAAGCATTCCCCTAGATCTACAAATCAAAGCACCAACACCTTGTGGGCCGCCAATCTTATGAGCTGAGAGCGTTAAAAAATCTACATCCCAACCTTCAAAAAGAAGCTGTAATTTTCCCGCCATCTGAACCGCATCTGTGTGCATTAATGCGCCATGACGACGGGCGATTTTCGCTGCTTCCTCGACGGGTTGGAGGGCACCCGTCTCGTTGTTCGCAGCCATAATAGAGACAAGGGCTGGTGTATTGTCCTCACGCAACATGCGATCCAAAGCTTCTAGATCTACTAACCCGTCTGTGGATACAGGAATGAGCTCAGCAACTACCGCCTGAGAAATTGCAGTCTTCAAAACGGCTGAGTGCTCAACAGCTGAGATCAAAACGCGGCTTCGTCCAGCCCCACAAATAACCATATTATTTGCTTCGGTGCCGCCACCGGTGAAAACAACTTGATCAGATGCGGATCCAGCGAGTCCTGCGACATAGTCACGTGCGTCGTCAATTAATCGTCTAGCCTCACGTCCTAAACTATGAGCGGACGACGGATTAATAGCTCCACTGCGCATAGTATCGGACACTGCATCAATGACTGCCTGGCGTGCAGGTGAAGTCGCATTGTGGTCGAGGTAGGCAACATTATTAGCACTCATGACCGGGGTGTTCCGCTCCTCATATTTATCATTCAGTTCCAAAAGTGGAAGTGCTTAGCTTTGTAGCTTCAGTAGATCCCGCACCTCTCGCAAGCACGCGCTGAGACACTACATCCTCAAGAGATACCGACTTTAAATAAGCGTATATTTGATTACCCAACCCTTCCCAAAGATCATGTGTCAGGCACCGCCCGTGATTAGTTTGGCATCCGGTTGGCGACGATGCACCGCAGCGCGTGGTTTGGATTGGTTCATCGACAGCCAGAATGATGTCGCAAATAGGCGTTTCCGATGCTTTTCGAGCGAGCAAATAGCCACCGGTCGCTCCACGCACGCTTTGGACCAATCCACTACGACGCAATTTTCCAAATAGTTGCTCGAGATACGATAGCGAGATTTCTTGGCGCTCAGCAACATCAGCCAAAGCAACCGGTTCTCCTACAGACTCCTTAGCTAAGTCAACCATTGCCATCACCGCATAACGCCCCTTAGTGCTTAATTTCAAAAAACCTCTCCTTACAAGCTAGCTATTAGAATTTTGTGACACTTTAATTTTGTGACTGGATTAGCTCGCTTTTTTGCGATGATCACTAGTAGCATTGGCATCTTTGTCCTCAGCAGACAGCTGATTGTTCTTATCCAAAATATCTATTTTCTTGCTCAGAGCTGCAACCTCCTGACGCAAGGCATCAATAGTTTGCAAAATCGGATCAGGCCAATCCTCTGTCATTGTAGCGTATGCCCTAAATTCTCGCGCTTTTTCCCGATCGCGCGGCATTACGGCTTTGGCAGGAATCCCAACTGCAGTTACAGCCCCCGGAACATCTTTTGTTACAACCGCGTTAGAGCCTACTCGCGCATGCGCTCCAATGGTGATTGCTCCTAATATCTGAGCACCGGAGCCAACAATTACGCCGTCTTCAAGCGTGGGATGGCGCTTTTGACCTATCTGCGATGAAGAATCGATACTGGGTGCAACACCGCCCAAAGTAACATCATGATACAGCGTTACGTTCTCGCCGATCACCGCGGTCTCCCCAATAACTACGCCACTACCATGGTCGATTACGAAGCCTCGGCCGATTTGGGCACCGGGGTGAATTTCAATTCCCGTGAGAATTCTGCCGATGTAAGCAATAAAGCGTCCTAGTATATATAAATTACGCCCCCAAAACCAACGAGATATCCAGTGGCACATCGACGCGTGAAAACCCGGATAACAGAGAATGACCTCCAACCTGCTTTTTGCTGCTGGATCACGTTCCGTGTAAGCTGTAATTTCTTCTCGAAGTTTCTTGAAAACCATGATTCCTCAGATACTTTGGCGTTGGTAGAGACTGGATAACTCGACCAGTTCATATCTACGGCGGTCATCCACAGGAGCCGATACGATGTTTACAACAGCTGGGGGCGACGCTGTGGCCCCCCTCCCCCAACGATATAGGATTTCCGACCAATTTAGTCAAGTATAAGACTTGCTTTTTTATAATCGTTTGCATTTGAGCGTGTTAAGCTTTTTAAAGGCTCACAGGATCTTTCTGTAAATTTTTTTCAAGGTTTATCAACATATGCCAGAGGTAATTTTTAACGGCCCGGAAGGACGTCTTGAAGGGCGCTATCACCATTCTAAAACAGGGAATGCCCCGATTGCTCTTCTACTGCACCCACACCCACAACATGGCGGGACCATGAGCAATAAGGTTGTGTACGCGCTTTACCAGAGTTTTGTGCGTCGAGGTTTTTCAGCCTTACGCTTTAATTTTCGGGGGGTCGGTCGCTCACAAGGGATATTTGATAATGGCCAAGGCGAGCTTAGTGACGCGGCGACAGCGTTAGATTGGATGCAGTCCCACAATCCCAATGCTGGTCATTGTTGGATTGCCGGATTTTCTTTCGGTGCTTGGGTCGCCATGCAACTAATGATGCGCCGCCCCGAAATTTCAGGTTTTATCTCAGTCGCTCCGCCAGCCAATATCCACGATTTTTCGTTCTTAGCTCCATGCCCAGCGTCCGGAATGATCGTTCATGGTGACAAAGATGAGATAGTGCCAATCAATAGTGCCGAAAAATTAGCTCAAAAACTCAAAAAACAGAAAAATATCGAAATTGAGTATCGAATTCTCAAAGGTGGCGATCATTTTCTTGCAGATCACTGCGATAAATTAATGGAATTAGTTAATGATTATCTGGACACAGCCCTCCATTCAATCACAGGATAAATAAAGCCCCAGCCGTATCATTCAACAGAGTGGAATTTTCCACCACTCATGGGTCTTAGAACCCCAGTTGTTTGCGGATACGTAAGTGGCATGGCAAATGCCGAACGAGCCGCTAAAAACGCAAAAGCCTGTGCCTCGAGGGCATCGCCATCCCAGCCAACCGCCTCTACAGGCTCAACTGGCGTATTGATTCGCATTTGTAATTCAGCCATTAAAACGGGGTTCCTTCGGCCACCGCCCGTTACCAGCCACCTCACGGGCGAAGCGGGTAAAAAAGCCGAAGCCGAGCAGACACTGGCCGCGGTAAAAGCGGTCAAGGTGGCTGCACCATCGGCTATATCCACACCAAAAAGGTCTTTCACAACTGGGGCGAAATCATCCCGGTCAAGAGATTTTGGAACCGAACGAGCGAAATACGGGTTTTCCATCCAAGACTGCAAAATTGCGGACTTAACTCCACCGTATTTGGCAAGCTTACCATCTTTATCATAGTTTCCCCGTTTTTGTGATTGCACCCATTTATCGATCAACGCATTTCCCGGCCCGGTATCGAATGCTATTGCGCCGCCATCAGGACTTATCCAAGTTAGGTTTGCCACCCCCCCAATATTTAAAATTACTAGAGGCCGTTCCAAACCCCGACTCAATGCTACGTGGTATGCAGGCGATAAGGGGGCACCCTCTCCTCCCGCCGCGACATCCGATAAACGAAAATCTGCAACCACGGGTATCCCTGTCTCTTTAGCAAGCAATTTAGCATCGCCTACCTGACACGTGGTTTTAGTTTGAGGAGAGTGCAGCACCGTATGACCATGAAAGCCAATTAAATCAATATCGCTCGATTTGAGTTGTGATTTCTTTAATAACTCTTTTACAACTTTTGTGTGCCGAGAAGTTAACTCGTTGACAACATCCACCGTGCTTCCCGCCTGATCTGGCACTCGACCTATAATATTGCTTAACCGCGAGCGAAATTCATCATCATAGGAATGAAACACATTAGCGCCGAATGCATAAATAGTATCTCCGTCGGTCTGAATTAATGCACCGTCAATACCATCCATCGATGTGCCGCTCATAAGACCAATCACCCAAAGCTCTCGCTGAGGACCAATTTCAACCATGCCACTCCCTTTCAAAGTCACAAAAATATTAATGATGCGCGGTTAACATTGTATTTTAATTGGCTATGGCATAAACCCTGAAGCTCAAACAGGTGCCAAAATCAGCTACTAGAGGTAAGTATGGCCCAATACAAATCTGAATTCGTCAACCGCCTCACAGAACGCGGATTCATGCACCAATGCACCGATTTAAATGCGCTTGATAGCGCTGCAGCAAAAAATCCGGTTACCGCTTACATCGGGTTCGACTGCACAGGACCGAGCTTACACGTTGGCAGCCTCGTTTCCATCATGCTTCTGCGACTCTTTCAAAAAACGGGGCATACACCAATTATTCTTTTAGGGGGAGGGACAACAAAAGTTGGAGATCCGTCGGGGAAGGATGAGAGTCGACAACTACTTGGGGATTCCGCAATCGAAGCTAACATGAGTGGTATAAAAAAAGTTTTCGTTAAATATTTATCATTTAGCGACGAACCTAACGTTGCGGAGATAGTGAACAACGCAGACTGGTTAGACGAGTTGCATTACATTTCATTTCTCCGAGACTATGGCCGGCATTTTTCGATCAATCGAATGATGTCTTTTGACTCCGTGAAAACACGGCTTGATCGTGAACAGCATCTTACATTTCTCGAATTCAACTACATGATTTTACAAGCATACGACTTTTTAGAGCTAGCACGTCGGCGCGGTTGTATCTTGCAGATGGGCGGCTCTGACCAGTGGGGTAATATCGTCAACGGGGTCGAGCTAGGTCGACGGATCGACAATGCTGAACTTTTTGGTCTTACCACCCCTCTCATAACCACAAATTCAGGTGGTAAAATGGGAAAAACTGCCGCCGGCGCTATCTGGCTAAGTGATGATATGCTCCCGGTATATGATTATTGGCAATTTTGGCGCAATACAGAAGATTCTGACGTAGGTAAGTTCTTACGCTTATTTACAGAGCTGCCTTTGGAAGAAATTGCGCGTCTAGAAGCTTTGCAGAACGCCGAATTAAATGAAGCTAAAAAAATTTTAGCCGACGCGGCCACGGCTTTGTGTCATGGTAAAGATGCTGCAGCAAAATCTCGAATAACTGCGGAACAGACTTTTGAGCAAAAATCTGTGGCCACTGGTCTACCAACCATCGACGTCTCTGAAAGGGAATTAGAGTCAGGGATATCTGCCATGGATTTATTCCGCCGCACGAAACTTAGTAATTCAAACGGCGAGACACGGCGCCTAATTCGAGGTGGGGGCGCCCGCTTAAATGATATGCCTCTTGATAATGAGGCGTTGGTTTTGACCACAGCAGATATCGGGGAAGCCGGCGTTATCAAACTATCCGTCGGAAAGAAACGACACGTTTTAGTTCGCTCCGTCGCTAAATCTCAGAATGAATAAACTACTCGATCACAATGCAAGATTAATTTTTACCCATAAGGGGTTTGCGCTTTTTATTTTATCAACCCTGAGTATTCTCGCTTTACTCCGATTTTTTCTTTTTCCTGGGTTTGGTGGTGATGACAGCGAACAATTAGTTTTTTCTCAATTTTGGAGCTGGGGTTATCAAATCCGAAATCCCCCACTAGCAACTTGGTTGCTTATTGCCCTGCAACAAATTGTCGGTACGACCTCCTTCTCGATTGTGTTATTGCGGAGCTTGATCTTGGCCGGGGTATACGCACTCAGCTTCAAAATAGGCGAGTATCTATATGAAAATAAATGTCTAGCAGCCCTGTCCTCAGGATCACTCCTAATGATTTTTTATATGGGGTGGAATACCATTCATGGGTTTACTCACTCTGCTCTGGTTACGCTTTTTTATTTTGCAACATTGTTGATGGTTATTGTAATTCGACAAGCCCCATCCCCGATAAAATTGATTTTTTTTGGGATTATTTTAAGCCTAGGTTTAATCGCTAAATATAGTTATTTAATCTTTGCACTGGCCACAATGGCTGCTGTTGCCAGCGAGAGGGATTTAAGACGATATATTTTTTCCCCATGGGTTTTGTTTGGAATTCTTATCCCCACCCCAATAATTGTTCCGCAACTACAATGGCTTTTAACCCATGCCCCAGACGGACATTTAATCAATGCGGACAGCAGTTATACCATAGTTGATATTGTGAACCAAAAATTCTTGGGGTTATTCAAGCTAATTCCAGGTGCTTTTGGGTTTTTAATGCCATTTGGTTTAATTGCAGTCGCTATATTCTGGAAATCCTTATGCCACCGGCTTAACAAGCCGGAAGAACGGGTCATTTACATCAAATTATTTGAACGAATTTTCTTCTTCCTTTTGGCTTCAGCTGCGGCAACCATTCTAATAATCCAGTCAGATAGGCTGCGTAGCCATTATTTTTTTGCCCTCGCGCCCTTCGTGACCTATTTTTTTCTTCGGTTCGGCCATGCATTCAGTTCGCAGCAAAAAATGTTTTTTGCAGGCATGATTACTCTTACAAGTGTAGGGCTCGTAACAACCTTGGTTGCTAAATATTTTCTTGAACCACTCGTTTGTGGACATTGTGAGGATCACATCCCATACGATGAATTTGCAGACCAGTTGCGGCAAAACGGCTTTAAACAAGGGACTATATTCGCTTACTTTCACAAAGATCCGCTAGCCGGCAATCTGCGGGTAAAGTTCCCTCAATCTCGTGTCGTTAGCGCCAAACATCCGGGAATTATTCCCCCTGCCCAATCTTTTTCGGGACAATGCTTGCTCATCTGGCCAGTTATCGGCGCGGTCGAACCCAAGTCTGCAACGATACGCACGGCCAATTTAAGTGCGCTCAATACTCAAATCTCATACGACCATCCATCAAAAATAATCACAGCTAAACTTCCACCATACTACGACAAGGCTCATCAACTTGAATATATTTTAATTAATGAAGGTTCGGGCAGGTGCAAGTGAAAGCATAATCACTCGAATTTATCGAGCAGACGTTGCCTTATCTCTCGGATTTAAGCGCAAACTTGTGTCTCCAGAAGCACGTCCCGATAATATGCCAAACACATTTCGTAAAAACCCGGGTGCTAAAGCCGACAAGGGATTGACAGCAACAGTCGGGTCGTCGAGAGGGCCCGTCATAGTATAAGTTGCAGCGAATACCCCACTGCCTTTCTCACCACCGGTAAAAAGTTTCCCAAGCACTGGAATGCGACCAAAAGCCGAGTTGATTACATACGCGGGAACAACTGTTCCCGCTAAATCTACAATATCTGCATGCCTAAATACTTTGCCCGATGCCGTAAAGCCAAGAGCAGAGCCAGTTGCTTTGGCCTCTGATAATTCAAACGTTCCCCCTGCCAGTTTAAATGGAACTTCCAAATCGTCAAAGGATAACCCCTCTCCCTGAAGTGCATCTAATATTCCGGTTAATGACATAATACTGAGAACATGGGCTAGTGCTGGTGCATTAATAATACGATAATCCTTCACAGTGATTATGCCCTTAAGAGGCTTTCCCTCGCTAGCATCGTCGTAAGCACCCGCAATCCGCAAAGTACCGCCCCGCATGTTCGGATATAAGTCCAACAAACCTAAAACATGACCGGCATCATCCGCATGCATCAAAAAATCTCGACCGCCATCTTTACGCTGTTTAACCGAGAGATCAAAGACAGCATTACCTCCGGCTCGGCTGTTCATTAGAATTGTTTGCCAAACATTTTCGGCACGCGCGAAAGTTCCTGAGACCTCTTCCAGTGCTTGATATTTGTTAATCCAAACCCGATCGAACTCCACTGCTAACGTTAATTTATCAAGTAGCGGATGATCCGCCTCTTCTTCACCATTATCTCGGGTCACGTCTTCCCATAGTTGCGAGAGATCAAACGAGGCACCATGGAATCCCGCTTCCCATCCACCCCCCACTTTGGGTATAAGCGCCCCCCTCATATCCGTTCGACCATATAATACGCGCGAAAACTCAATACGCTCCAATCCTGTGCCATCAAGAGCGAACATTGCTTTACCACTAATTTCAGTATTTTTAGCGGTTATGTGAAACTGAGGAATATCCGTAATTAACTCGTTTTCGAGGTCCATGGTTACTCGGAATTCGCCTTCTTCGCCAACTGGCTTTGCCCATCCCATAGCTGGGGCGGATACCGCTGCATCTGATAAATCTGCTCTCAGCTTAAGGCGGCTGTCACCACCCGGTAATATAATAAATGTGATATCGGTCTCGATACCTCCCTCAAAAAAATCATCCACCTCTGATAAAGGTCCGATATCTATACCTAAGTCGAGAACGTGACGGAAATCTGTGATCTGCGCCTTGAGATTGTAACTACTGCGCAGCTCCGCCCCATCTTCAAAGTTCTCTCGCCATTTTAATCTTGCTGGAATTTTGGCAATCTTAATATTACCAAAGACGTCCATCCCCCGCGCATCCACCCGCAAATCTAACCGATCACTCTCGACCATATGGCCCAAAAAGACATTTTTCAGCCGCACATCGTTTATCTCCGAGCGCGCCCATACCTTTACCTGCTTTAAACTCAAATTTTTCTCGAGCATAAAGAAAAGCTTGAGGCGTGTATCAGCGTATCCCCCCGCATCGCCCAAACTCAAATTCAACGCAGAAGTAAAATTAAAAGGATCATTATCGATATACACCAGCTTGTCGGTAACACTTCCTGCAATTTCCAAATCCACGTCAGCGAACTGGTCAGCTTGATCCAATCCAGTTAGTACAATGCGCCCAGATGCGAGACTTAAACCACTTGCATTGCCTCCGTCCATCGATATGACCATTGATTCAGAGTCAAATCTTATGTCTGCCGACGCATTTATAACCGGTGGCATTGGGGGAAGGTAATCAACCATTGCCCCGGTAACACGCATGCCGCCCTCAAGTTCCAATAGTTCCATATTCCCCTGCCAACCAACCAATAATTCGGCATCAAAAATCACATTTTCTACCAATCCTCTCTGGACACGCTCAGTCACCCACGCTCGTGGATCGGGAGCAAGCCGCGGAGGCCAATACTCAGTTAATTTGGAGACAGAAATAGAATTTATGCCCCCGGAGACTGAGGCGCGGATCATTTTTTCTTTATGCCCAATACCACTCAGGTCAGCTGATAATTGCACAATCGGACCACCACTATCCAACATAAGACTTCTGATTTGCAATGTATCTTGGTCGGCAGATAGCCCGCCTTCCAGGACAATTCGCCGCAATGGTTTTGGTTGATTAAAAAGGCTAGGTAAATTTACTGATGTGCCGGCAGCGAAACTTAAATCAAGATTCTCAACATGGATCCCCGACCCTTTGACAAAATTCGCCGTCAAATTAAGCTCTGCAACATCTAGATCCTGCCGGAGGGGGAGTGGAAGCAAAATACGGCCGTTCTGTCCCTTGAGCTCGAGTTGGGCCTCGTGCAAATCCCCGTCTAACTGAAAAGCAACTTGCACGTCGCCTGAAAATGGCATGTTGAGTGCTTTTAATGGCGCCCAATCAAAACCGATTGACGAAAACATAGCCGGCGTAACATCCCTAAACCGCCCACCCAATGTGATCCATTTTTCAGAAAACGAGAGAGTACCCTCGGCAAATAATTCATTCGACAATCCCCCTTCTTCCAATACCAAATTAACCTCTCCAGCCAGCCCCGCCGAACCGCGATTTAGCCGAATATCAGCGACAGGAAAATTCCATTTCTTTTTTAAAAGTTGGTCGTTTACTGTTATGGCTCCCCCAGCCACTGTGACGCGGCTAAGAAAGCTCAGGGGTTGATCCAATGTAGGCGGGGCCATCAAGACATCGAGCAACCGGTGATCGAAGGCTTCCAATTTTGATACAGTGTCAGTCCCTAACCCAATATCAATAGAACCATCTCGGTCCCTTCTGATTTTGATTCTAGGGCCAAATAGCTCAATGCTACTTGGGGCAAATTCACCCCTCATCAACGCATCGCCACTCAATGAAAATGCCACTTCTGGAACAATTCCAATTATTTTTCCATTAATTGATAGCATCTGAACGTCCAGCACACGTATATCCAATGCTCGGTGCCAACCAGCCCAAGTTAAAATGGTATCCCCGATCTTGAGCTTAAAATCATCTTCGCTCGAATTTACGGCCCGCTCGAGATATTCCGTCAAATATTTTATAGATAAAGGTCCCTTAGAAAGCTGCCATGCAAGCAAGCTGAAAATAATAGCAAAGCCCGCACCGAGTCCCCCAATAACCTGCACAAAGCCTCTCATCGTGCGCTTGATCATAAAAATACCACTACCTTGTCACCAATGCTCATAACCTTGACCGGTTCCATCCAATCTCGCAGTCTACATTCTACATTCAGGCCCGAATTAAGAGATACTATTATGCCCCATTTTTCATTTGCCAACAGCCTGCAATCACTTCCAGCCAGTTTTGACCCATTCGCAACTGCCAGAGCTTGGGCTGACTGGAGGCTAGCAGCAAAGCAGGCCCAGCTGGAGTGCTGTGCTGAAAATAAAAAAATAATCGAAGCCGTCGCGAATGACGAATCAGCAACCGCTTTGCTAGACGTCCTTTTTGGAAACAGTCCGTATCTCACTTCGCAGGTGATCCGTGAGGTAATGTTTATTTGTGAGCTTTTACAAAATGGCCCTGATACGATGTTTTCTTCCATTCTCTCTGGCTTAACGATAAAGCCCAAAGAAACTATTAATGCCCTCGGGATACCAGAAAATAACACACAAGAGAACAGTGTAAAAATCGGAAAAGTACTTCGGATTGCCAAAAGACAGGCAGCTTTGACAATTGCCATTGCGGATATTGCCAATGTCTGGTCGCTTGCACAGGTTACCGAGGCACTCTCTGATTTCGCCGAAAAAGCGCTAGATATGGCGGCTACACATTTATTCCAGAAAGCGGCCGAAGAGGGTGCTTTTGAGCTGGTGAATCCCAACGCACCACTCGAGGGCTCTGGCTTCATCATTATCGGCATGGGAAAACTAGGCGCACGAGAACTCAATTATTCCAGTGATATCGATCTAATAGTTCTATACGACACCGAGCGCATCAAAACCAGTGAGCCAGATCGTCTTCAGAATAATTTTGTCAGGTTGACCAGAAACCTTGTTAAATTGATTAGTGAACGCACGGCTGAAGGTTATGTGTTTCGAACTGATTTGCGCTTACGACCAGACCCGGGCGCAACACCACTAACGTTATCCCGATTGGCCGCGGAAACTTACTATGAGAGCTTGGGACAAAACTGGGAGCGCGCTGCAATGATAAAGGCGCGACCGGTCGCTGGCGATATTGAGGCGGGTCAGAATTTTCTCAAACACCTTGTACCCTTCGTGTGGAGGAGAAATTTAGACTTTGCAGCTATTCAGGACGTCCATTCCATTAAACGCCAAATTAATGCGCACAGTGTCTCTCCGACCAGAGGCACGAGAGGACATAACATTAAGCTTGGTCACGGTGGCATAAGAGAGATAGAGTTCTTCGCACAGACTCAACAGCTTATATGGGGAGGGCGAGAACCTCAATTACGTTCGCCAGATACAATAACAGCACTGTCAGACTTAGCTAAACTCGCTCACTGCGACGAGACCGCAATTCAAGAACTAACAGATGCTTACGTCTTTCTTCGCCAAGTAGAGCATCGGTTGCAAATGATAAATGATGAACAATCACAAATCTTACCAACCACGGATGAAAATTTTCAACGGCTAGCCATATTCCTTGGATTTAAGGATGCTGATACGTTTAACACTTCGATAGAACAGCACACGCAATGTGTTCAGCATCATTACGCACAACTTTTTGCTGATGCACCCAACCTCGATGCGAACGGAGGCGGTAACCTTGTTTTTACAGGTCGAGACGCTGACCCAGAAACTTTGCAAACGCTCCGAGAACTGGGCTTCTGCGCCCCGGAACTAGCGAATATGATAATCCGGGCGTGGCATCACGGGCGCTACCGAGCAATGCAAAGCGTTCGAGCTCGAGAGATTCTTACTGAGATATTACCACAAGTATTAAAAGCTTTATCTGCTTCAACCGATCCGACTGCCGCCATACTTAGCTTAGACGCTTTTTTCAAAGGGTTGCCCTCTGGCGTACAACTGTTTTCGATGTTCCAAGTCAACCCGGATTTACTTAATTTAATTACCGAAATTATCGGAACAGCCCCAAAATTAGCAGAGCATATAAGTAAACATCCATCCGTTATTGATAGCGTCTTAACAGGTGATTTCTTTGGGTCATTACCTAATTCATATAGCATGCGCCGTAGTCTAAAAGATCTTCTTGATGAAGTGGATTATTTCGAGGCCAAACTCGATGTTACCCGGCGTTGGTGCCATGATCAGAGGTTCAAAGTGGGCGTTCACAGTTTACAAAGATTGATTACGCCATCTGCGGAGTCAGAGGCTCTGAGTAAGATCGCAGAAACCGCAATAAGTTGTTTAATTGACCCCATAAAAACTGAGTTTCAAAGCCGATATGGACAAATTTTAGATGGACATATTGCTATTGTCGCGATGGGGAAGCTTGGTAGCCGCGAGATGACACTGAGCTCTGACTTGGATTTGATTTTCATATATTCTGCAAAAGAAGATACCGTTCACTCGGATGGAATAATATCTCTGCCGTGTGCTAACTATTACACCCGCCTCGGGCAACGCATAATAAATGCCATCACCGCTCCAACATCTGAGGGCAGCCTCTACGAAGTTGATATGCGGCTTCGACCTTCAGGAAATACCGGGCCAATATCAACCTCACTCAAGAGCTTTTCACAGTATCAGGTTAAATCAGCTTGGACCTGGGAGCATATGGCATTGACCAGAGCGCGCATAATATATTCAACATCCAATCATTTCTGTAACCAAGTACAAGATGTAATTAAAGCTGCTTTAGTGCAGAAACGCGATCTGAAAAAACTATTGTGCGATGTCGCTGAAATGCGGACGCGTATTGCCAAGGAAAAACCCGTGTCAAGCTTGTGGGTTCTCAAAAGGATACGTGGTGGCATCATCGATATTGAATTTATCGCTCAGTTTTTGTTATTAAAAAAAGCTTTTTCACACCCTCGCATTTTAGAACCAGTTTCATCTGAGCAAATCGGTCTTTCAGATATTATAAAGCGACTTTCATGGGCTGGATATCTGGATTCAAAGGAAGCAATAGCGCTTACCAAAGCACTAAAACTTTATAACGCACTTCAAAGCGTGATCGGCCTCAATGTAAGTACAAATATTATGCTTAAAAACGCCAAGAACTTTCCAGAGGCTTTAAAACGAAATTTAGCGGGCATCGTCAAGTGTGAGAGTTTTGAGGCTCTTGAGGCCATCATAAGAAAAAATGCATCCCGAGTTTACGCAATTTTTGTAAAGTATATCGAATCCCCAGCGAACAATATC
The DNA here is from genome assembly GCA_002690705.1 of Magnetovibrio sp. Lineage (GTDB taxonomy): Bacteria > Pseudomonadota > Alphaproteobacteria > Rhodospirillales > Casp-alpha2 > TMED8. Next base: position 66,406 of record NZFO01000007.1, read on the forward strand.
AAGGATGCAAAACATTCAAAAGCTCCAGAATAGCTGGTCGACCTATCTTCTATAAAAATATTTCTAGAGGGCCCCCTTAATGAGTGTTTTGCTTTATGAATCACTCCCGCACGGCCTGTTAAGGCCCATTTAACTTAATTCGTAAATCGACGGACAACATTCTCAATAATTCGAGAAATATTGTTGTCAAAATTATTTGTCGGTAAAGAGCCACAAAACGTAATTGAACCAACCGAAAATACAGCACCACCATCCGGGCAATCAAAATACGTCATGTCGGAGCGGATCAGTTTTTCGGGTGGCTCTTTGGACCAGGTTACCACATGATTAAGCCATTCCTCTGGTGGCAAAACGAAGTGATCGGGATGGTTTTCAGATACAGCTAAAATTTTCAAGCCTAATGGCGACCCTAACATTGGATCAACACGATCTAACTCATAGCCGGCAGCCCCTCCTCCCGATAATCCAAAGTTTCCGATAATCTCGTCATCAACACCTTCAAATATCCAAGCCGTGTCCAACTCATAAGAAGCACTTTGACGGCGGTAATACGTCCCCTCAAAGTGGCCTTGCACTGTAAATCCAACCCCTATCAATTGTTGTGGCGGTCGCGCATTACGTCGCCAAGTACCGCCGTATTCTCCATCAAATGAATTATAATACTCGCCGGGCTCAGATGCCCAAGCCCTCAGTCCACCCTCGGCTCGGCGAATTTCGATTAGTCCATCCATCTCTTTATGCAGCGCAACCCGCCAATAAAACCCATTGCCCCCAAGATAGATCAGCTTTCCCCCGTTATCGCGGTAGTTAAAGTAGGCGTTAAGGGATTCTTCTGAGTGGTATTCAGGATGAGTACCTGTCGCAACCGCTTTATAGCGAGATAATAAAGCGGCACCCTCGTGATGCACCTCCCAGTCCGTCACAATATCATAAGAAATATTTTTTGCCTCTAACCAAGCCAAAAAATGAGTATCGGCCGGAAAATGTCTCAACCCAGATTGCGATCTATCATCCCCAAACACGTGATAGCCAACCCGCATGTTTAGTATTGGTCTGTGCCAAGTCGTCTGACTTATTCCTGAACCGTCCGTGTGGTCGTTATACGTTGACAAGCCAAATTCTGGATAGTCATTGGGATTGTGGGGAAAAGCACCCCAATTGCGTGCGCGTGCGCGCCAATGCTCACCAAAATCATCTCGCGCTTGATTAGCATAAATTACATACGTAAAGGTGGACATAACCACGCAAAAATCTGCCGTTTGCTCTTCAAGCGGAGGACAAATAAATATAGGAAACATGTCCCAATTTTTATCCTGAGTTAACTTGATGGCATAAACACCGCTGCGCAGACCTAGGGGCACCTTAAACGAGAAATCCGTCTTCCACCCAGCATCAGCTATGTCGTCATCATGAAAATATATCGCCCCATACTGTTCGGGCGCGTGACCCCATCGCATCTCTTGTCCATTCCAGTTGGCCCCAATCACCCCGCGTGTCGGTGAGCCGATCAGCTCTCCCATACCCGCTAATGAACCGAATCCCGGAACGGTAAACCCTGTCATATTTTTAGAGAAATCCCAGCTGCAGAGGAGGCTTGTAGAGCCGGTGACCCCGTTTCCAGAAAAAATCATGGGAGCTTCGATTTTACCGTTAAAGAGAGTATCCGAAGAGCCTTCCTCGATAGCCGCGACTAAAATAGGCTTCCCCGAATTAAGGATCTTATTTTTTGGTAATTTCGCCTCGGCGCTGCCATCAGAATCATTCATGGCGGCTGGATTACCAACTGAGAGCAGACGTTTTTGGGAAATACGGATGATCCCAGAAACGGTGTCAAAAAAAGCTATGATTTCATACCAAGCACGCTTTTCTAGCTTTATCTCGGTCGTAACGCGAACATTATCACAACTTGCGTGTGCCCCATCCGGCCCAATACCAACAGAAAACCCAGACTTAGTCTCCGCATCAAAGCAACTAATGACACCTTGAAGTCCCTTTTCGGGAGTTGTAGGCCATATCAAGGACTTTACTAAAATACAGTCGGGTAACTCCCCCGCAAGCTCAGATCGCATGTAAGATCCCAATGAGACCACCTGTTGCCGCGAGGGATAGTACCCTTCAAAGTCACTCTCTACATGAGCTGTCTGAATACCGGGACCAGCTGGATTGGGATCAGCACAAATCACCCGCACCAATGACGCGTAGTAAGCCTCCTCAGCACTCGAGGAGACTTTGACCTCAATTAACTCCCCCGGTCGTGCAGAGAGTTTATTTGTGTAACCAATTAGTGGGATCATTTGTTGCCTCACGGTTTTTTGAAAGGGGTTCAGTTTTTCAATATCGGCTTATACCGTCTCAATCCAATTTATCACCTGACCCTATCTAGCGCCACGTCCATTCTTCAGCCTACCAACTGATCAAATACGAGCGCAGGTGCGTGGACTTGAGTGGCAAAAGGCGAGTGTCCTAAAGGCAAATGTCGTGCCTGCACACACGGCAATTTCGCTTCCATCCGCCGTTGTAAAGATAGTCGTATTGCACGGTCGTCCCTGCAATAAATAAAAGCTCGTGGTACAGAGCCAAACCTTTATACAGAGAGCGATACGGGGAACAAAAATATCGCTTCCGCCTGCATTTTTTCACACGTTTTCGGACTCTTTAAAACTGCTCTTCACTTCTATCCCCACAGAAATGCTTCCGCAAAGCGTAATCGTCCAGCTTCAAATAAGGTCCGCCATCCACATCTAACCGCTGAGCCTTAATTTTATGCCCCTCACCCTTAATGAAATCGGCCGCGGAATGACCATGAATGGCAAGGTAACCGCTTAAAAAATATCAGTCCCATCAATAAATCAGGCACACGTTACGTCACCTCAGCACTCACGGCACCCCTTACTAAATGGCTAACCAAATAGATGCAGCCGGAACCTGTAACACAACTATTCTTGCAAACCACCTCAGTAGTGGCATTAACATCACTTACTAATGTCGTTTTAGCCGGGTCAGGCCATTCATGATGGCCGAACAGGTTCTCAGCAGCTACAGTATGAGTCAAAACCTCCAAGGGAAGCCTAAATTGCTCCCAGCACCATGCCCCGTAATAAGCAACATGAACTAACACAAATTTTGCCATACTATTTCACAACCATTAAATATTCGCCCCCTCCCTTATTAACCGTAAATATAACGACTTGATTTTAGCCTGACGAGGTACGAATTTGCTCCAATAATCTGACTCGAGGAGTATATACACGGTCATCGATTTGGGTCCAATTGTGTGCCAAAAAGCCCCGGATTTTTATTTACCCCGAGATGGTGGCGCTTATCTTAGTTTACAGGATCTCGCGGGCAAGGCCGTCGTCCTGTATTTTTACCCAAAAGACATGACCCCCGGATGCACCACCGAAGCACTGGATTTTCGGAATAGGGCTGGAGAGTTTGAGAAAGCGGGCGGAACAATTGTCGGGATATCGAGAGACAGCCCAGCCCGCCATGACAAATTCATCGCTAAAAACAAGCTCAATTTTATCCTGATTTCAGATGAAACTGGCGACACTTGTAAAGCTTATGGCGTATGGCAACTTAAGAAATTTATGGGTCGCGAATTTATGGGCATTGTTCGCACGACTTTTATCATCAACCCAGAAGGTATGATCACTAGCATCTGGTCCAAAGTAAGAGTGAAAGGGCACGTTGATGAGGTACTTAGGACCATTAAAAAATTTCAGAAAAATGAATAAGGATAGATAGTCGGTCAGATTTTTCAGCCAGGGGTGCGAGGGGTATCTGAAGCGTTTATAACTTGAGTTATCTAGCTCGTTTGTCACTCGCGGTATGCACTCGCTGGGCTAACGCCGCAGCCATGAATTCATCTAAGTCCCCATCAAGGACGGCTTGGATATTGGATGTTTCTACAGAAGTCCTTAAATCCTTGACCATCTGATAAGGCTGCAAAACGTAGGATCTAATCTGATGCCCCCATCCAATCTCAGTTTTAGCATCATGTTCGGCCTGCGCCTCGTCTTCGCGCCGTTGCAACTCTGCCTCATACAAACGCGCCTTTAACATGTTCATCGCCTGGGCACGGTTTTTATGCTGCGAACGGTCATTTTGACATTGTACAACTATACCCGTCGGCAGGTGCGTGAGACGAATAGCCGAGTCTGTCTTGTTCACATGTTGCCCCCCTGCTCCCGACGCCCTATAGGTATCAACTCTAAGATCCTTATCCTCGATCTCAACATCAATTGTGTCGTCAATTACGGGATACACCCAAGCCGAAGAAAAACTGGTATGACGACGAGCACTCGAGTCATAAGGGGAAATTCGCACCAACCGATGAACACCTGACTCTGTTTTTAACCATCCGTAGGCATTATGACCTGAAATTTTAAGTGTGGCCGACTTAACTCCCGCTTCCTCGCCCGGGCTCTCTTCAAGCCATACGACTTTATACTCATGTGCTTCGCACCATCTTGCGTACATTCGCAACAACATCTCGGCCCAGTCCTGAGCCTCTGTGCCGCCAGCACCCGCATGGATCTCTAGATAACAATCATTAGAATCTGCCTCACCCGATAGGAGCGTTTCTAACTCGGCCTTACCTGCTCTTCGAAGTATGGCTTCGAGCGCGGCCTCCGCTTCCAAAATTATTTCATCTTCACCCTCAGCGTCTCCCATTTCGATCAACTCGATACTATCGGAAACTTCGGTTTCCATATGATTGATAGCGTCGATACCGTTTGCAAGTCGCGTGCGCTCTTGTAAGACTGCTTGAGCACGTTGAGGGCTTGACCAGAGATCTGGGGCTTCAGCTAGTGAATTCAATTCTTGCAAACGAAGCTTTGCCTGATCATAGTCAAAGATGCCTCCTCAGCAGTTCAATAGACCGCTTGATCTCCGCCACTTTTATCTCAATCTCCGCACGCATATACCATGTCTCTTGCCCCAATATACCCGCAGGATAAGACGTCAAGTAGGCCTAAATTGCAAGGGGTCTGAAATATTTTCATTACGTCCAAGTTTTTGGGTTACAGTAAAACTTTATTACCTATAAAGCGCAGGGCAAAGAATGATTGCATGCCAAAAAGCCGCCTTAGCAGCTAAGGCTGGAAATAAAAGCAAATTAACCAACGCAGACATATTTTAATGATCGAGGGTCTCGGCATCGACCGCACCGGCTTTTTTCAATAAGCAATCAATTAGGTTTTTTCTCAGTCTGCTTGGTTGGTGTTTTTTTAGCTTTATGCCACTTCGAAGCCCACCAAGAGCACCTCAAACCAAAAACAACACCTACCCTATGTAGACAACAATTTCGTGTGTCGATTACCAAAGCTCTGGATTGATTAAGCTGGGCAGAGATGCCCTGATCTAGCCACCTTATATGCGTGTAAACTTTGTCATTACTTCGGTGAAGGTTAACCCAGCCTTTAACTCTTTAATCGCAGCTTTATCGTCAGCATCGTATTGTTCTGCATTTTTTATAATGCCTTCGGCTTTTTGGACTGGCAGTACAACTACCCCTGTGCCGTCCGCTACAATCAAGTCGCCCGGCTCAACCAAGACACCATCGATCACCACGGCAACATTAATTTTCTCAACCATTATACGCGTGCGACCAGTCAATGGCGTAAGATGTTTAGCAAAAACCGGAAACTTAAATGCAATAATTTCCTCTAGGTCGCGAATACCAACATCGGCCAATAATCCAGCCACGCCCTTTTTCTTAGCAGCAAAAGATGCCATGCCTCCAAACGTTGAGACATTTGCCCCATTTGCCGCGACCACAATTATGTCTCCAGCGGATGCGGCATCAATCATAGACCCAACCTGGAAATCAGCGTGCGTATAGGTGCCATAGTCGCCCACAGTCTCCTGAACCGTGACAGCAGGACCGGCAAAATGCATTCCAAGCGCGACTTGTTTGATCGACGGAAGAATTCGGTCTGACAAACCAAAATCATCCAGCGCATTCGCAAGAGTTGGTGTTGCGATTTTTTTTGCGCGTTCTGTCAAACTCCACATCGTATCATTCATCAGGCTATTCCCCCTCTGATTTCATAAAGAGTCAATAAAGCCCCCCTGTGCCGCTAATTCCGCCGTTCGGCGCGGCACCCGGCTCTCCGCCGCTTCGCCCCTCCAGCACTTTACTATGCCCGGCAGGCAGGGAGCCTGGCTTGAAAGCCTCTAAGATAACACTTCGCGTTTTTGGCCCCGCCAACTCCCCTGTGCGCGCATCAACGCGAAAAAGCCGGATATTCGGCGGTATACGAAAAGGCACTGCAGGCTGATCTTTGAGAGCAGCGGACATGAAATCGCGGAAGATAGGTGCAGCAACAGACGACCCTGTCTCGCGACGCCCGAGCGGTAATGGAGTGTCAAACCCAACAAAAACCCCAACTGCCAAATCAGGCGAAAAGCCTAAAAACCATGCATCACGCTCGCGGTTGGTGGTACCCGTCTTACCCGCTAGAGGCTTACCCACGGCAGAAACGCGTTTTCCCGTTCCACGATCGACCACCCCCTTAAGCATCGCGACTACCTGATATGCACTACCCGCATCCGTGATTTGATCACGCCGATCAGGAATTTGCGGCGGCTGTTGATAAATCCACGAATCGGCACGGCATTTATGACAATCACGAATATCATGGCGGAATATTGTTCGCCCATTGCGGTCCTGTATCCGATCTATCAAAGTGGGTTTGATTCGTTTACCACCATTGACCAACATCGCATAAGCGGCGGTTAAGCGGATTAGAGTTGTTTCTTTCGCGCCTAATGACATCGCGAGTGTTTCAGGTAATTTCTCAACAATACCAAATTTCCGGGCATATTCCGCTACTTTTCCCATCCCTACGGTTTGAGCCAAGCGGACAGTCATCAAGTTACGAGATTTTTCGATGCCGAGGCGCATGGTGCTTGGGCCATAAAACTTTTTCGTATAGTTTGCGGGTCGCCATTTTGGTAAGCCTGCTCCTTGATCAATCACAAAAGGGGCATCCAAGATTAAGGTTGATGGTGTGTAGCCCTCATCAAGCGCGGCAAGATAAACAAATGGCTTAAAAGCAGATCCGGGCTGACGAAAGGCTTGGACAGTACGATTGAATTGGCTCAACTCGGCCGAATAACCGCCACTCATAGCTAATACACGGCCTGTATGCGGATCGATTGCAACAAGTCCACCATTAATTTCTGGGATTTGACGAAGGCCGTAAATATCGGTGTGTTCCGTCTTTTCTGATTTCACAACTTTAACCTTAGATACGGCTACAATGTCACCAACGCTCAATACGTCGGAAGGTTTTTTGACCTTTGCACCTAATCTTTGGCCTTCCAGTGCTTTGCGCGCCCACATTAAATTTTTTACGGGAATCTTTCCGATTTTACCGTCTTCAATGCCGATAAACGCATGTTTTTCGTCACTACTTAGCACAATGGCCAATAACCAATCCCCAAGACCCTGTGGCCGCGCCACTTTTGCCAAGGTTCGCTTCCAATCTGGAATCGAGTCGAATTCAGCAACCTCACGGATCTTATACAAAGGTCCGCGGTAACCGTGGCGGCGATCGTAGGCGCGCAACCCCTGACGTAAGGCAGTATCAGCCATAGCTTGTAAATTTGGATCGATAGTAGTGCGCACGGAGAGACCCCCTTTATACAATTGACTCTCTCCGTAACGCTGTTCTAATTCACGACGCACTTCCTCAGAAAAATACTCTGCTTTCACATACTCCGTTTCATCACGCTCCACTACGATCAGCGTTCGAGCGCGAGCGAGCCTCGACTCCTTTTCTGTTATGAATTTCTCCTCAAGCATTCGTCCAATAACCCAATCTCGGCGTCCGCGCGCAGCCTCGGTTTTTCGTATCGGATTATAATTATTTGGCGCCTTGGGTAGTGCAGCTAAAAATGCAACTTCATCAATGCTTAATTCATCTAGCGAGCAATTAAAATAATTTAAAGCTGCAGCCGCAACGCCATAGGAGCCAAAACCCAGATATATCTCGTTTAAGTAAAGCTCGAGAATACGAGTCTTTGGAAAGGCACGTTCGATTCTTATTGCCAGAATTGCCTCTTTGATCTTACGGCGCCAAGAGACCTCATTCGTCAGCAGGAAATTTTTCGCCACTTGCTGCGTAATGGTTGAAGCACCTACCAAGCGACGAGACGAGCCGAAGTTTTTAAGATTGATGAATGTTGCTCTCGCAACTCCCATTAAATCAATGCCCGCGTGGGTGAAAAAGTTCTTATCTTCAGCCGCCAAAAAGGCCTGAATTACTTTTTTGGGCATCGCCTCAATTGGGACGAAAACGCGCTTTTCAATCGCATACTCGGCCAATAGACGGCCATCCCCCGCATGGACACGAGTCATGACGGGTGGCTGGTAATCCGCCAATTGACGATAATCGGGTAAAGATTGACCAAATTTAAAAAAAATATAAATACCCGCTGTTGCACTGAGACCGATCAGAATAATCGTTAGGCCTAGTCCAGTAAAAAAAATACGTATCATGGGATGTCTAAACTACTCAGATTACTTCGCTGCCGTAATGTTATCATCTGAAGTGGTCCGCTTTCACGTCTAAAAATTAGATAATGTCGGAACCCCGATAATAGCTCAAATTTATTGATTTACGGTAACAAAACAAAAAATTTTCAGAACTTTTTTATCTTTAACGTCCCTTTGCCTGTTCGATGCGATTGAAGTAATTATTTACAGCGGAGGCTACCGCAACCGCGAGTTTCCTCCGATATCGCTTATCCCGCAAAGCACGCTCATCACTGGGGTTGGATAGAAAACCAAGTTCTAAAAGGACAGATGGCACATCTGGAGCTTTTAATACCGCGAATCCAGCAAATCGATGAGTGTTGCGCAGAACAGTGGTCCGCCTCTTTAACTGCCCCACCAACAACCCTGCAAATCTTGCAGACTGATTCATTGTTTCGCGCTGCGCCAAGTCAATTAAGATGCCAGTTACATCCGCATTCTCATTGGTAAGATCGATACCGGCAATCAAATCAGCCTTGTTTTCTCTTTCAGCTAACTGACCAGCCTCTTTGTCCGATGCCCGCTCAGAGAGAGTATAGACCGAAGGACCACTAATCTCTCTATTTTTGATTGAGTCGGCATGTAGTGAAATAAACAAATCAGTCTTTGTCTCTCGGGCACGATTAATACGGTCCCGCAGTCGAATAAAGATATCCCTACTCCGTGTAAGAATCACCTTATAACGCCCACTCTTATCTAGCTCTAATTTGACTGCCTTCGCCATAGCCAAGGTTACGTGCTTCTCGTAAAGACCAGATACCCCTATCGTACCAGGGTCAACGCCACCATGGCCCGGATCAAGCATAACAGTGTATTTGGCACCCAATTGGCGCAGCGCGGGTTTTCTTGGTGCCGGTTGAAAACGCGGCGGGGTCAGAGTAGCACGAGCTTGCTTTTTTTTATGACTTTGCCCTGGTAACTGAAATTTAGATTCAAGAGCACCCATCAGGTTCCTCTCGGCAGAACTAACACCCGAAGGGGACACAGTTGGGACACCCCTATTTTTTATTTTAGCGAGAAACGAGTCATGGTCCGATGGGACTAATTCGAGTACAAGTCGGTGCCCGTAAGCCCCGTTTGGAGCAATCAGCGCGGAATTAGCCACTCGCACTGGCCCCTTCAAATCAAGAACAACCCGGGAATGTCCCGGTTGATAAAGCCCGTATCGTAAGCGCTTGTATACCCCACTTGCCGACGGCAGTGGTTTTGGTGGCAAACGCCATCCAACCTCGGGCATGTCTATCACAATACGATAAGGATTAGCCAATGTGAAAATATTAACGGCCATACCTTTAGTGAATTCAAAAACAAACCTAGTCGTATTTTCTTGAGTACCGATTCGGATATCGGTGATTATTGACGTAGCCGCCATCGCGCCATTACGTCCACCGGTAGAGGCCTCAATTAATCCAATCAGCACGAGCACTAATAAGGTAGCATACCAGCGTAAATGCCTAAAGCCATTGTAAAATATAGACATTTTGCGGTCAAAGGCCCTCTAAATAACGCATATTCAATGTGTGTCTCCGTTGAGGTGTCAGTAATGCAAGCGAAATTGATTTGCGTTAAAACAACGAAATATGAACTTTTCACCACAATCTCATTGTCGAACCAAAATCCTACCGTTATCTTAATCCTTAAGGAAGTAATTAGGTTTTTTTAATTATTGCCTTAAAATGCGCAGCAAGATAGATCGATTTAAAAAATGCACAACGGTGCGGCACGCGCATTCAGAGAAGTTAAGTTACAAATATTCTTTCGAGGACTATCCTCAGAGGTTAACCCGATGACTGACAGAGCCGCGTATGCCATGCAACCGACAACACTGAGACTTTCCAGTGCAGACGGCATGATGACAAGCGCCGTCGGCATCACCAATGCCGGTTGTTCTGCCCTATCCACGCATACGCGGGGCACACGACGAACGCCGCGGAGCTTAAAAATTCATGTTTACAAAACGTATGTTAATCGACGCTTCGCACGCAGAAGAGACGCGTGTTCTAGTCGTCAATGGAAATCGGTTAGAGGACTTCGATATCGAAGTCGAGTCCCGACGACCACTTAAAGGAAACATTTTTCTCGCAAAAGTAACGCGGGTCGAGCCATCTCTTCAGGCTGCTTTTGTAGATTTCGGTGGAAATCGGCACGGGTTTTTGGCATTCAGCGAAATTCACCCAGATTATTATCAAATCCCTGTTGCTGACCGCGAAGCCCTTCTTGCCGAGGGGCGAGTAGAATCGGCTGAGGCTGAAACCGAGGAACCGCTCTCTGATCATCAAGAAACTGTCGAGACCTTGGGTGGCGATGACTCAGAAGAGGTTGAAGTGCGCCGGCCCGCGGCACCACATCGGCGCTATAAAATTCAGGAGGTTATTAAACGTCGGCAAATTCTGCTGGTTCAGGCAGTCAAGGAAGAGCGCGGTACTAAAGGAGCAGCATTGACAACATACCTGTCGCTTGCTGGTCGATATTGCGTATTGATGCCCAATACAGACCGCGGCGGCGGAATTTCTCGCAAAATCAGTAACGTTTCAGATCGTAAAAAGCTCAAGAAAATCGTCAATGATCTCGGGATTCCGGAAGGAATGGCGGTTATCGTTAGGACTGCTGGAGCCGAACGGTCGCGCGCCGAAATCAGGAGGGACTACGATTATCTGCTCCGGCTTTGGAATCAGATCAGAGAATTGACCCTAGGGTCGATAGCACCCGCTCTGGTTTATGAGGACGGCAACCTCATAAAGCGCTCGATCCGTGATCTCTATACAAAGGATATTGAGGAAGTTGTGGTCCACGGTGAAGACGGCTATCGCATGGCCAAAGACTTTATGAAAATTTTGATGCCAAGCCATGCTAGAAAAGTCCAAAAATATAAAAACGTTGATACACCGCTAACCCACAACTACCAAATAGACAATCAGCTCGAGGCAATTCACTCGGCCGAGGTCCACCTGAAGTCAGGTGGTTACATTGTTATCAGTCCAACTGAAGCTCTCGTCGCTATCGACGTTAATTCAGGAAAAGCAACGAAAGAGCGCAATATTGAGGAGACAGCAGTTAAAACAAATATTGAGGCTGCCGAGGAAATTGCGCGGCATTTAAAGCTGCGAGATTTAGCCGGTTTAATAGTTATTGATTTCATTGATATGGAGATACATCGCAACCAAACTAAGGTAGAACGTGCCGTAAAGGAAGCTATGCGTTCCGACCGAGCGCGAATTCAAATCGGGCGAATTAGCCCATTTGGCTTGTTAGAATTATCGCGACAACGGCTGCGTCCTAGTTTGATCGAGACCAGTTCGGAGCCCTGCCCACACTGTCAAGGATCGGGGGTGCGCCGTTCAACAGAGACTACCGCAGTTGAGGTATTGCGTGCAGTTGAAGAGGAAGGAGTTAGCAATAGAGAAGGAGAAATGACGGTATTCGTGCCCACAGATGTTGCGCTTTATTTACTTAATCGCAAACGTGTGTCTATCGCTCAGTTAGAGGATCGATTTGAACTAAAAATTAACCTTGAAAATGACGATACTTTGATACCGCCAGCTCTGCGTATTGAACGGAACGGCGAAGTCGTTAATCTCGATAAAACTGTGAGTCAAATTAGCGCAGCAGAAGCGGACGGCGTTGAAGAAGGTAATTTAAAAAAGCGCCGTCGCCGTCGCTCCCGTCGGAAGAAACATGAAGAAGAGGAAACCGGTGTAGATGGTGAACTTGAAACACCCAATCAAGCAATAGAAACCGGGGATGACAACAAGAACATCGAGGACATCGAGCTTGAAGAAAATGATAATACAAAGCGGCGGCGACGCGGACGGAGAGGCGGCCGGCGGCGCCGTCGGCAGTCAGAAGATGGCACCGATGCGGCTGAGTTAGTTAATGGCGCGAACTCTGCGGCAGGGAGTATTGACAGTAACGATTCGGTGAAGACTGATATGTCGTCATCGAACAGCTTATCTCCAGTCGATACAGACCATTCTGTACACGAAACTTCTAAATTAGAGGAAGGGGGGGAGAAAAAAACCGAAAAGCCAACGAGGCGAGCGCGAAGTCACCGACAAAAAAAATCCACCACAATATCCGAAGACCCATCCGTAACGCCTAAGCAAAAGCGGCGTTCCCCCCGAAAAGGCGGAGAGAATACAACCAACTCCAAAAATCAAGAAGGTCTGGATGTTGCCGCGGGGGAACCATCTGCCGACAAGAAAATAGCGAGAGGAAGACGCGCTAAATCAAAGCACCCAATTATACCCCAAAAAAGTATCGATTCTAGTGAACACCAAGCCGAAACAAGCTCAGACGACAGCCAGGCTACAGCACATTTAAAAAAGTCTGCATCTAAAACGAAGACCACTAAAATAACCAACCCGACGCAGCAAGCCTCGGCAAAAACAACCGTTATCCAAGTAGGCGGCGACAACGAAGCTAAAACACTTACTAACCGTTCGGGTTGGTGGAATCGAGATTAGAAAATCAACGTTGCCAATTGATCAAAAGTTGAGTTGCGAGCGCAATCTCCGCTTCGCTTCGCGAAAAAGAGAACCTCATGAACCGGTGCCCACGACCGAGATCAAAATCAGTTCCTGGAGTGGCGGCTACGCCTGTTTCTGCCAACATGCGATGACAAAAATCAGCACTGTCATTGGTGAGCTCGCTAATATCCGCGTAGATGTAGAATGCCCCGTCAGCAGGCGCTAAGCGATTAAAGCCGGCTCGTGGTAACTCACGAAGAAGTAATTCTCGGTTAACGGAATACCGTGCCACATTTGCCTCCAATTCGTCCTTGCAATCGAACGCGAGCATTCCGGCATGTTGTGAAATAGTAGGAGGAGAGATAAATAAATTTTGTCCTAAACACTCCACAGACCTGATTAAATTGTTCGGTAATATCATCCAACCGAGTCTCCACCCGGTCATGGAAAAATATTTTGAGAAACTATTGATTACGACAACGTCACGACCAAAGGCCAGTGCCGTTTGCGCTGCTTCACCGTAAGTAATGCCGTGATAGATTTCATCAGATATAAGGCGAATACTATGGCGATTACAAAAAGCGACGAGGTCGCATAGTTCATCATTGGTCAACATAGTTCCCGCGGGATTGGACGGACTAGCGACAATCAACCCTTGGATTGGCCCTCCTATATCAGCAAGCTTTTGCTCCAAGACGGGTCGGGTTGGTTGAAAATTAGTTGAGCTATCAGTTTGTATATCAATAACGTTAATACCCAAAGCAATGAGGATATTTCTATAAGCTGGATAGCCGGGACTAGCCAAAGCAACCCTATCACCCAAATCAAATGATGCCAGAAACGAGAGCACAAAAGCGCCAGATGAGCCCGTCGTTACCACGACATTGTCAGCCGCAACATCGAGGCCATATGTCTCGAAATAGTGCTGAGCGATACGATAGCGCAGGGCCGGGATACCAAATGCATCAGTATACCCCATGTGATCCTTTTTCATAATGTCATGAAGTGCGTTAGTAACCCCAGCTGGCGCGCCAGTTCCGGGTTGCCCCACTTCCATGTGAACAACAGCGTCCCCGTTGGCTTCCAATCGATTGGCCTCGCGCATCACGTCCATTACAATAAAGGGCGGTATATTGCCTCTGGAGGATCTTTTTGGAGACATTTAGACTACGGCCTCTGCCCGGATTTGGTGGCGAACCCAAATCCACGTGGATCAGTTTCTACAAAGCAGTGCGTATTTTCACCCGGTACCCCGTTATCACAGAAAGCAACATTGACGCGAGAGAGCTCCTCAACCTCGAAAACCTTATGGCCACGCCTCCTCAAACTATTTAGGAAATTCATGTCCCCACCTTGTTCAACAAAGGTGACTTCACTCGTCTGATCCCGATAAACACGGTGTTTTCCCAAAATTTGTTTTTTAAGATTTACCTTGGCGTTGTGTGTTAAAGTCATAATAGTTTGCGCTAAGATCACTTGGCTCGCTGGGCCTCCAGACGCTGTCCCAACTAAATACGTTTTATTTCCGAAACGGCGGTCTGCCATAACGGCAGCGAGAGATAAGTCACGAAAACTGGGGTCCTTTGGAAAGTTTGCCAAAAAAAAACCCACCCCGGGGAGTATTATACCTGTCCCAAATGCGCCATTCATAGTGAGAGTGCAAGCGACGGCTCCTCCATTCACATCGATCACCACAAAACTGGTTGAGCCCGCAGCTTTGCCACTCGGACGATAACTTAGCCCGCCTTCTGCAAGCCGGGTCAACTGTTTGGCGCGATATCCTCGCATTAAGTTTGCAGCGTAATCATCTCCCAATTGCGTGTAATTGGTCGTTTCAATTCGCCGTCCCTCACCTTTTCGGGTTACCTCTCTATCAAAACTTACGTTGTTGTAGCCGTTAGCGCCGTCAGCTGCCGCGCGCTGCGTCGCCTCTGCAATAAGATGCACCTGCTCGTTGATAGATAGTTCTTTAAAGCGGCCATCCGCCACGATAGCAGCAACCATCTTAGCTCCTAGAGTCCCAGAGGGTGTTCGTGGCATTAAGAAATGCAGGCTGGTCTCTCGCATAAAAGGGACTCGCACCGTAGTTCGCCACACTGGCACTGCTGCTTTCAGATCACGCATGGTAAGACCAAAGCCAAGTGCGCGCGCGCTCCTCGAGAATCGCTGGGCAAACTCACTGTTGTGCATCACACTTCCGCCGCGCGCGCGGATCAATGCAAGTGTCGCAGCTAACTCCGGTTGGACCATTCTCTCACCTTCCGAAAGAACATTTCCTGTAACTGAGGTAAAACGCTGAATACCATCTTTCTCAGCTTTCTTCAGGACGTCGAAGCTTTGGCGCAATCGCTCCGAGAACGCCCTCGAAATCGGTTCCCCAAACCGTGCTAAATTCTCGGCTGGCCGCAACAGTTCGCGCCATTGAAATTTTCCAAATTTAGCGTGCAATGCAAACATACCACGCGAGTTGCCTGGCACCATAACCCGCTTACCATCCCCCGAACTTGGTTGGCCTAAAAAATCTAATGTCTTTACCTGCTGATCCCTCGAGTCCCTGACAAGACATGTTCCACCACCACCCAAACCTGCAGCAGAGGGCATTGTCACCGCTAGAGTAAAGTATAGAGCAACCGCTGCATCTGCCGCCGTTCCACCCGAAGTTAAAATGTCACGCCCAACTATTGCTGCTCTCGGCTCATCAGCAGCAACACCCCCAAAAAACCCCTCAACGTGCCCAACCTCGCCCAAAGGCACCTCTGATCCGCTATCCCCAAAAGGCATCGAAAAACAACCTGCCAGACTGCAACTGATGAGAATAAGGGTTAGCGTGCGTGCCAGCCAAATGTCAGTGAATTGACGGGAAGACCGGGCGAGACTAAATTGTTTACAGGGGGTGTCACAGCGCTCTTTGACACCTTTGATAATTGAATGTCGTGATATGACTCCTACTTTTCGCAATGTGTATATCCTATTTTTCAGCTTTTCCCTGATTGCATCATTTGCACACCATGCAGTTTTTAACTCTGCCTCCGCGCAAAGTTTGATCCGTGATACGGAAGTTGAAACTATCATCCGTTTTTACTCCACACCACTATTCCGTGCCGCCGGTCTTAAAGAAAGTAATGTTAAGATATTCATTGTAAAAGACAATTCATTGAATGCCTTTATAGCGGGAGGACAAAGGTTATTCATAAACACTGGCTTAATTCTTGCCAGTGAGACAGCCAATCAAATAATTGGTGTTATCGCCCATGAGACCGGCCACATCTCAGGTGGACATTTATCTAGAATGCATAGCGCCTTGTCAAAAAATTCAACAGCCTCAGCACTCTCTCTCGTGCTGGGCGGGGCAGCAGCAATTGCAACTGGCCGCTCGGATGTGGGGGCAGCTATATTTTCCGGCGGACAGAACCTCGCTTTGAGGAACTTTTTATCTTACAGCCGAGTGCAGGAGGCTGCTGCTGATCAAGCGGCAACCCAGTTCCTTGATCAAACGAAAACTTCAGCAAGAGGTCTCCTAGAGTTTATGGAGAAATTAGGCGACCAAGAATTGTTGAGCATAGGGCAGCAAGACCCCTACGTCCGCACACATCCTTTAACCCGTGAACGTATTGATACGATTGCAAACTTTGTGGAAAATTCCCCGTACTCAAATAAAAAAGACCCACCTTATATTGCCGGTCTACACCATCTAATGAAAGCTAAGATATTTGCATTCGTGCACCCTGCAGTTCGGACGTTTCAACGCTATAAAAAGAATGATAATTCGCTTCACGGCAGATACGCGCGAGCGATAGGCCTTTACCGACAAGGCAAACTAGATGATGCATTACAGCTGATGGATAGCTTAATCTCTGAGAAGCCAGCGAATCCGTATTTTCACGAATTACGCGGCCAAATGTTATTTGAAGGCGCACGGCTAGCAGAGTCACTCGCCAGTTATCGCATAGCGGTTAAGTTAATGCCTGGGTCAGCTCTTATTCGGCGCGATCTAGCTCGCGTTCAATTAGAATTAAACGAGCAACCACTAATTGAAGCGGCCGTTAAAAACCTTGAGGCAGCCCTCACTGTTGAGAGAGATTCTGCGTTTAACTGGCGCTTATTAGCTATTGCACACAGGAAAAATAACGATCAAGGCCGCAGTTCTTTGGCATTAGCGGAGGAAGCTCTCATAGAGAACAAACCCGAAAGCGCAAATTACCATGCTGGACGGGCGCTGAAACTTTTTCCACACGGGTCCCGAGAGTGGTTGCAAGGCGAAGATATTCGACTCGCCGCAAACGAACTTCGCAGTCGTGCCAAACAAAATCTGCAACAATGATGTCAATTCTCTCAAAAACACGATGGAATTTGAGTCTTATCCCATTTATCTTGTTATTGGCATGCGAAAAGACAGATACGACCGTCGGACTGGATGGTGTACTGGCAGTTTTCAGCCCTAATCCTGCCAACGCAGTTTTGGGAGGCACCAGCAACTGGGTATTTGTCGGCAACAAAAGCGCGCTGGACCTAAGAAGTATAGATGAGAGCCGAACGCCCGCTCTGGAAGTGTGGTCAACCCAATCAAGAGGCGCGGCCATCCGCCGGGTAAATGCACGACTTTTAGCAACACCTTTCTTAACTTGGCGATGGTCTGTAGGGGAGGGTGAGCCGCAACATCCAATACGCATTGTTATTGGATTTTCGAATAAAGCTGAAACCGAGAAAAAAGGGATGTTGAGTCGCGTAATTTGGGGTAATAATCCTCCGTCCTATTCCCGAACACTATCACTAATTTGGGGCGGCAGCGCATTGCTCCGCGGTTCACTTATCAGGGAGCGGCTCAGTCAGCCAAATAAAATCAAAACTGTTCGATATGTAGTCCGCGGCGGAGAAGAAAATAGGGACAAATGGTGGTTAGAAAATCTGGATCTATCGCGCATTTACTCTATTGCTTGGCCTGATTCTGATATGGCGAAGACCCGCATTGTCTTTGTGGGTTTGAGTTCAACCGGCTCTAAAATACCAGAGCGCATGCGCATCATGGCGTTACGGTTATCACGTTGACGGCTGAGAATTAAACAGAGGCCTAGTCGGCCCTAACATTATAACTGCAATTGGTTCATAACACGATTTATAGGCATCTTTAGGGCTTGTAGTACCTTGAAAAAACATAAAGGATAATTTTTAAACCTCGGAGTTAATTAATGTCCCCGTTATTTAGCCGTCTCACCACAGTTTTTATTATTACCCACTTGGTAATTGCGCTCAATTTGAGGTCTGCACCCACTTCGGCACATGAAAGTTTTTCGCAAGAACAAAAACAAGACATACAAAAAATTATTTATGATTTCATCCAGGAAAATCCAGAAGCTATTCTTCTGGCTATTCAACGTCACCGAAAAAATACTGAGATTGCCGAGCTTGCGCGAACCCGGGCCGCGATCAAGAACAAGAATAAGGAATTGACCCGTGACGAGACCGATCCGGTCATCGGCAATCCAGCTGGTAACGTTACGGTTGTGGAATTTTTCGATTATCGCTGCGGATACTGTAAACAGATACTGCCAACCATCCAGAAACTACTCAAAAGCGACAAAAATCTGCGTTTAGTATACAAAGAATTTCCAATTCTCGGACCGGCCTCAATGTTAGCGTCGCGTGCTGCATTATCTGTGTGGCGCATCGCACCAGACAAATACCAGGCGTTTCACGAAGAGCTCATGTCATCTCGCAGCAGCATTAACCAGTCGATGGTCATGAATATTGCAAAAAAAATGGGTTTGAAAATAGATGTGTTGAAGCAGGTTATGGAGGACAAAAGCATCGATGCCAAAATTGCTTCAACATTTAAGCTTGCGGACTCGCTCGGCGTTAATGGTACGCCGGCTTTTGTGATTGGCGGTGAGGTCGTTCCCGGTGTTGCAGATATTGCAACTTTAAGGCGACTAATTTCCAAAGCTCGCAAAAATTAAGCACTACAATTATTTGTGCGATGGATGTTTTATTTAACCGGCAGCATCATAAACTCATATCCATTTGGGCGCCCGACAAGAATTAGCATCTTGTCCAAACCTGACACTTTTGCGGCATCATACGCCAAGCGGACCTGCATAGGGTCCCAAACTGGGGTCTGATTCACCTGAATAATCACATTTCCACTATCAAGTAGCATTTTATTTTGTACTTTTTGATCAATCAATGTGACCAAAACGCCGGTTAAATTCCATGGTACTTTGAAATGCCCTCTCATTTTTGGTGTAATTGCCGCAAGCGTGATGCCAATCTCGCTAAAACCGATTACACTCTCTGTGAGGACCTCTCGCGCTGGCGGCTTTTTACCAAGTCTGAGTCGTAATTGCTTTATGCCTCCGCGACGCCTCACAATTAACTTTACTGTTTGTCCCGGGCTTGTGATGCTAATTTCTTCTATCAAACGTCCCAGAGTATCGATCTTAGTTTTGTTCAGTTGCAAAAGTATGTCGCCACGTTCAACGCCCGCCATATTTGCTGGGCCTCCCAATTCCACATCCCGAACCAAAACACCACCCTTTAGTTTTAAGCCTAACGCATTGGCAGTGACTGCCTTCATACCTTGTACTTGCATGCCGGAATATCCAACTTCTGAAGCCAATGTTACAGATAATGATGCAGCGACATAGATAGCTAACGTGAGAACAAAAAAACGAAATCTAAACACCAACACAGCAACAATACCCTTGTTCCAAAACCAAGTCGCGAGCTTACTCACAGATTCCTAGGGTGACAACATCTCCCTGAAACCAATAAAAATTCTACCAATGCCCTTGCCTATTCCCGAACCCCGCGATACTCATCCCATGGTGAGGTAACATGAACCTTATCCTGAATTTTCGGCGCCAATTAGAACGAGAGGTACCATGCGAATCCTTAACGTCTTTGGCACCCGGCCTGAAGCAATTAAAATGGCACCAGTCATCCATGCTTTAATTAGCACGTCAGACTTGGAGTGCACTGTTTGCAATACTGCTCAGCACCGTGAGATGCTCGATCAAGTGCTCCAGATCTTTGATGTTTCTGTTGACTACGATCTCGATATTATGCGCTCGGGCCAAGATCTCGCTCACGTGACAGAGAGCGTCCTAAAAGGTGTAATGGCCGTGATTGCTGCAAACAAGCCTGACCGCATTTTAGTTCATGGCGATACCACTACTGCTTTCGCCGCGGCTTTGGCTGGTTTTTATCAAAAAATACCAGTCGGTCATGTTGAGTCTGGTTTGCGAACTGGTAGGCGATTTGCCCCATTCCCTGAAGAAATCAATCGAAAATTGACTGACACGCTGTGTGATTTGCATTTCGCACCTACTCAGTTAGCTGCAAATAATCTAGCGTGTGAGGGCGTCTCTGGGGAAGGTGTTTTCATCACCGGTAATACTGTTGTGGATGCGTTACTGTACATCATGGATAAAATCGAGAGAGAACAATCTCTTCGCGACTCTATGGCTGCGAAATTTGGTTTCCTTACAGGAAAACGTAAAATTATTCTGGTCACCGGACATCGACGCGAAAATTTCGGCGTTGGCTTTGAAAATATTTGCCACGCGTTAGCTGAGTTAGGCACTCGGGACGATGTAGATATCGTATACCCAGTTCATCTAAACCCAAACGTGCAGGCCCCCATAAATCGATTGCTCGAGCAGGCACCCAATGTTCACTTGCTGCCGCCGCTTGATTATTTACCATTCGTGTATTTAATGAGCCGTGCCCATTTCATAATCACTGATTCTGGCGGTATCCAAGAGGAAGCTCCATCACTGGGGAAGCCCGTCCTAGTAATGCGCGATGTAACGGAGAGGCCAGAGGCAGTAGAAGCCGGAACGATTAAACTGGTTGGCACAGATCGTAATTCAATCCTATCAAATGCATACGCCTTACTGGATAACGACACGCTGTACGCCACTATGAGCCTCGCTCATAATCCGTATGGTGACGGTCGGGCTGCCAATCGTATTATCGAGGGGATCAGAGACTATCATGGCTTACGCTGAGAAATTTGAAACATTGTGCGTCATCGGACTTGGCTATGTTGGGCTCCCGACCGCCGCGGTTTTTGCAAGCCGTGGCCTTGAAGTCGTAGGTGTTGACACCAATCAAAATACCGTTGCCACCATCAATTCCGGCGCAATTCATATCGTGGAACCCGACCTTGACATCTTGGTTAACGGAGCAGTCGCGACGAAAAAACTGCGGGCTGCAGCCAGAGCAGAAGCAGCTGATGCGTTTATTATTGCTGTACCAACACCCTTTACAGACAATCACAAACCAGACCTGAGTTATTTGCAAGCGGCCGCTGACGATCTGGCGGATGTGCTGAAGGCAGGGGATTTAGTTATTATCGAGTCAACCTCACCTGTTGGAGCGACAGAGAAAATATCTACCCACCTCGCCGCAAAACGACCCGATCTCTCGTTCCCCCACAATTCATGCATGGAGGCAAACATTTCGATAGCACATAGCCCAGAACGCGTCCTACCGGGTCGTGTCTTAATTGAATTGATACGGAACGACCGGGTCGTCGGTGGCATCACGCCAAACTGTGCTAAACGCGCTGCTGAGCTTTACGCCATTGCAGTCGAGGGGCGGTGCTTACAGACATCTGCTCGCACTGCCGAACTTGTAAAATTAGCGGAGAACGCCCACCGAGACGTGTCAGTTGCTTTTGCGAACGAATTGGCGAATGTTGCGGATAAACTTGATATCGACCCATGGGAAGCAATTCGCCTCGCCAATCACCACCCGCGCGTAAATATATTAAATCCAGGACCCGGGGTCGGTGGTCATTGCATTGCTGTGGATCCGTGGTTTATTGTGGATTCAGCACCAGAGGATACGCCCCTTATCCAAGCGGCACGACTGGTTAATAATGGACGTCCTGCGCGCATAGCCAATGCCGTGACCGCAGCAGCGGCTGCCACAGGACTAACAGCACCTATGATTGGCTGTTTAGGCTTAACCTATAAGGCAGATATCGACGACATTAGGGAGAGCCCTGCTATAGCTGTAGTAAAAATTTTAGCTATGAGTTTCAAGATCCGCATAGCCGAGCCTTACTTAAATATTTTACCCGACGAGTTGGCAGATCTGCCCAATGTTGAGTTGAGCGATATTCAATCAACTATTATCGCATCGGACATCGTAGTATTATTAACTGATCACAAGCAATTTAAGACTCTTGACCCCACGGCATTTGAAAACAAAAAGCTTATTAACACGCGCGGGAACCTGAAAAAGCCTAGGAATAGATGAGAAAGAAAAAAGATAAACTCATGCGTGCCGTTGTGTGTAATGCCTTCGGCCCTTTTGAAAACATGTCGGTCGAAAACATTTCAGTTCCCGCACCTAGGGCAGGTCAATTAGCTATTAATGTCAAGGCAGCTGGGGTTAGCTTTGCTCAAAGTCTCCTCGTTACTGAAAAATACCAACGGAAACCACCGTTGCCGTTTGTCCCCGGGGCAGAAGTTGCCGGTACAGTTGCCGCCATCGGGGATGGAGTTGATGGATATGACTTAGGAACGCCAGTATACGCGGCAATTGATTGGGGTGGCTTTGCGGAACTTGCGATCGCCAAGGCCATGCACTGTTTCAGTATCCCAAAAAATCTGAGCTTTGAACAAGCTACATTATTTCCAATTTCTTATCCAACCTCATACGCTGCTCTGATTTGGAAAGCGAAGATCCAAGAGAGTGAGACAGTTCTTGTACACGGTGGAGCTGGCGCGGTAGGCTCAGCAGCGATTGGAATAGCAAAAGTAAGAGGAGCTAAAGTTATTGCGACAGCAGGCTCTTCTGAAAAATGCAAGATTGCCGCAAACCATGGTGCGGACCTAACCATTAACTATACGACAGAGAATTTCCGGGACATAGTTAAAGATTGGACAGGCGGGAAAGGTGTTGACGTTGTAATAGATCCAGTCGGCGGCGATGTGGGTATTAACTCGCTTCGCGCAATGGGCCGCGAGAGCCGATTAATAACTTTAGGGTTTGCGTCAGGCGTCATTCCAAAGCCACCTATAAATCTTTTATTGGTAAAAAACATGTCTATCATTGGGCTAAATTATGGGACGTACCTCGGATGGAGTCCGGGCGATGATGGAAGTAGATACGAGGATAATTTAAGCGTATTGCACACGGATCTCTGCACTATGATGGCAAACGGTATGTTGGCGCCTAAAGTCTCACATCGGTTTCCTTTGGCAGAATTCAATACCGCCATGGATACTGTGCTAAGACGCCAATCAACAGGAAAAGTTGTCCTTAATATGTGAACTCCAACAAAACTCTTCCGCCGTCCCAGAGTTATTGCTTTATGTACCGAGGCCTTTTTTAATTAACTCCAAGCTCAGTTGCCACTCGGTCAAACCACAGTGCTACTGGGTCATTTTCTGCCAACATCTGAAAATCGCTCACTTGACTCGCCCATTTCAAAGCGCTGAACACGATATAATCCATATAGGCTGGAGCATTACCAGAAGCGAAAGGTTGATTGGCTATCTGTTTACGGAGTGGCTCGATGCCAATTCGAAACTGTTCTCTTGTTGTTTCGCGTCCAGCCTGCACTTCCTCCAATCGGACACCAAACATGGCTTCACGTTTTGCGCGAAAGTAAGTCTGATCCTCCACACTCAACACATTATGAATGTCCATAATGATCGATTTAGCAATAAGAGGATGTAAAGTGTTAAGCCACTTCTGTTGAGCTCTTGCTTGCTCCCGACCGGTAGGAAATAAAGTTGGAGGCTCAAACGTGTCATCAAGATATTCCGCAATGGCCCAGCTATCGCTGACTACAGTGCCGTCAGAGTCAATAACTGGCATCAGATACTGGCCAGAAAATTCGAGTTTATGTTTTTCTGTAAACCGCACCGGCACGGTCTCAAACATAATGCCTTTGTGCAAGAGCGCCATGCGAATACGCCAACAGAATGGGCTGAACCGGATATCGTTTTTTCCACATAAGTCATATAATTTGACAGTCATAATTCCCCCTTTTTTAGACCAATAATGGACACGCAATCCTGCCAAAAAGACTAGGATTTACCGCAAAAAGGTCTTTGAGGTGGCTCAAAGATTAGATGTATCCCTTTAACCTGCGGTGCGAAGTGTTACTTTGAGACCCCAATGGTAAAATACTTAATGTTGCTAAAAATATAATATTTGCTGATCGCGACGCATCATATAGGCAGATAATCAATCCAAGTTTTCCGCTTCTTAACTCGCATGTTAAAGTTAAGCCCCTGTCCGCCATCCATTTGGTCGTTTTGCATAGAGGACTAAACCATCTTGTTTGATTGTTTCCCGTGAACTTTGCTCAAGATACAAGTTGATTATCACCGAATCTGTCTCAAAAAATGAGCAGTTGTCCGTCTCTACTTCAGTGAGAGTATTCTTAAGCATTTGTATTATCGTACTGTAACAATCGAGAAACAATCTTATTTCATGTCTTATATCCACACGACGGGATTGTCCAAATCCTTTGCCAAATTTCGCCAAAAGTGATTTCTGCACATTACATTCTAAAAATCATAGCGTCCTTTTTGATTACATAGAAAAATGAAGATGTCGATTTAATCACAGCTGA
Organism: Magnetovibrio sp.; assembly: GCA_002690705.1. Taxonomy (GTDB): domain Bacteria; phylum Pseudomonadota; class Alphaproteobacteria; order Rhodospirillales; family Casp-alpha2; genus TMED8. Next base: position 91,016 of record NZFO01000007.1, read on the forward strand.
GGATGGTCGGATCACGGCGGTTATAAGAGTATGGGGGAATTACATGCCAGATAAAAATTCAGAGTGTAAGAACTTTTTCCGCACCGCAGATACAGCACATCGGGATGTAGAAGTGTTGTGAGCCAAGTTGAGACTATTCCGCCGAAGTTCTCTCAAGCAAAATTGATAAAAATTTTTCAAGATTATTACGGTAGCTCTAAAATTAGTAATAAGTATTTTGGAGAATAAATATTCCAAACAATAGTTGTCAGAAAAGAAGTGTTGTTGCGCTATTTATCGGAGCGACAGCGACGGCTCTTAGTCCTATTTTCGTCAGGCTGAGTGATCTTGAGCCAAGCGCATCAGCCTTTCACCGTATGTTTTGGGCACTGCCGGTGCTTTGGTTAATAATTGCCGTCAAAGGGCGAACACGCTACCAAGCACGTCCTCATTCGTCTCACGGGTCGAAACCACGCAGACAGGGTTATGCCTCACTAATTCTGTGCGGTCTATTTTTTACCGGCGACTTAATTACCCTGCATTGGTCATTCGAATTGACCAGCGTTGCTAACGCTATTCTGTTTTTAAACGCACAACCAATTCATGTAGTGTTAGGAGCGTGGCTTTTATTTGGCGAACGCCCAACAAAAAAAATTCTTAGTTCGGTGATTGTCGCTTTATCGGGCATCCTATTAATGGTCGGTGAGAGTGCAAGACTAGATGTTACTTACATGGTGGGCGATCTTTTGGGCATCGTCGCCGGACTTTGTTATGCCGGATATATTTTAACGGCTAGCCGATTAAGGGACGATTGGTCCAGCGCTGACATCAACATTTGGACTGTTTCTATAGCGTGTCCATGTCTTCTTGCCACAGCGATCGCTAGCGATCAGGCTTTACAGCCCGAAATCTGGAAAGGTTGGATTCTCATGGTTTCTCTCGGCGTTATCTCACAGGCCGTGGGACAAAGCTTAATTATCTGGGGGCTGGCTACAGTTGGGGTGGCTTTTTCATCAGTCAGTCTTTTATTAGCGCCCATTGCTTCCGCGGTATTTGCTTGGTTATTTTTATCAGAGGCTCTCACGGCACAACAACTCATAGGCATGGCAGTTGTGCTAGTAGGCATTTACTTTGCTGATCGCAGTCAGATTTAAATTTCCGAAGAGCTGATATTTATCACTCGCGTGTGCTTCTGCTGGCACTGTAAAATTTAATGTCGTATGGATACTGACATGAGTTTTACTGGTTCTGGCATAGGTTTAGAATACGATTTGAGAAAGGCCTGCCACTGATAGCCTAAACGGAGGTTATCAATCACCATTTAAAAGATCAAATCCCTGATAATGGTCATACTCTGTGCGCCCTATGTGCGCCACTTAAAACCTCCAGCGGGTTTGTCGACGGCACCTGACTTATTGCTCAAGTTTAAATTAGCGAAGAGTTTCCAATGTCTGTATTAACAGTTGTGTTAAAGAAATTCGGATTAAATCACCTAAATCATTTCATGCGGAGTTTGCTGACCAGAGTTGGAAAATCATCTACCACAAGATCGTGGATCGGATTGGGCTCTGGATCTGGAGGCCCCTCAGAACCCCATTCATCAGGACGACGCACAAATGCTGTATTAAAACCAACTGCCTTAGCAGCATCCAAATCGAAATTGTGACAGGCGATCATCAATATTTCACTCGGGTCGAGTTGAAGTAATTTTGCCGCACTTGCATACGCTTCCGGAAGCACTTTATATTTGTTGATCGCTTCACACGAGATCACGGCATCCCAGGTCAAACCGTTGGCGCGGGCAGTATCTATAATAATCCGGACACTCAATATTGTGAAAGACGCGCAAATAAACTGGGACCGCAGCTTTGGCAGCGTATCCGGAAAATCAGACCAGCACTTAAAATTATGAGCGCGTTCCCACCAGATAGCTCGGCGCTCCTCCGTCGTTGCAGCAGCTAAACCGTTCTCATCGAGCACACTATTGACCGCATTGCGATGAGAGTGATCAAAGTTGTAAGAGGGCGGTTCGTACTCACCGAGATTTAACATTGCGCCCAAGGCACGCCTTCGGGTCTCATTTGCGAGGGCGCCCCAATCATTCTCTACGCCATATTTCGCACCAAGTTCTGCATACGCGACCCTGAATCCCGTGTGCCAGTCTAGCACAGTGCCCCCCGTATCAAACGTTAGTGCCTTAATATTTGCAAGTTCCATATCTCTTGTTTCTCCAATGGTCACGTCGTTCTAATTAGTGATCATTTTAGAACGCGACTAGCCATGCACCAAGTCAAACATATAAATTGATGCTAGTTTTTTTTGGGGAAAATAAGGGCGCAACGAGATACACAGAGGCAAATATTTTTAACGCCTCAGGCAACCAACACCTGTAATTAACGTATTGTATAATTACATTTGGTTTGTTTATCATTTAATTTTTATAAAAAATCGCGCTCCGTGTATGGACAGCTAGTCCCTCAATGGGATATGTCAGTATACACGAGATTTTAAATCGTAAGGTTTGGTTCGCGATCGGATGGGTTACGTTGGTGGTAGAATCTGTAATGTGTAGGTTTCTGTCACGATTCCTCGGCGCTCCAGGTAGAAATTCCTAGTTACTATAATTTTCATCGGATGGTCTAATTAATGTTCTCAATCAATCCATTTGCCGAGTTATCGGTCCATATTCCCGCAGCAGTGATGCAGGCATATCTCTTCCTCATGATTCTTGCTGTAGTCGGAGGCACACTTTTTGACGTAATTCACAAGGGGAGTGCAAAGTACTTTTTTTCGAATTTTCGAAAATCCAAAGAGCAAGGAAGTCCTTTAGGCGTTGGGACCAAGGCTGGAGTCGTTGCGAAAACGATAGCCTCTGACGTGCTCACATCATCTGAGCTATGCGGATGGAAACGTCGAACAGCTCACCTTCTTGGGATGTACGGCTTTGTTTTGAATGTGGGTGCCACGTTGATGATGGTAATGTTTTACACAACACCGGAAGGCTCAACGCCCGCTATTTGGCCGCAGCTTTGGACTATTGGCGCAATAATGGTTTGCACCGGAACGTCTTGGTTTTGGTTTTTCATTCGTGTTGATGTGTCCGCCGAAGGAAGTTCTCCATTTCGCATCGTTCGAGCAGATTTGTTCATTTTGTCGGTATTCGCAACCAACGCATTTGCCTTACTTTGGGCTTACGTTCAATCAATAGATAGCGCATGGGCTTTTGTGTTTTTAATTTGCTATTTAATAGCGACAACTGTTCTATTTGGCGGTGTGCCTTGGTCAAAATTCTCACATATGTTTTTCAAACCAGCGGCAGCGATGGAGAAGGGTTTCTCAGTCGCTAATGGATCGCGTAATAATCTGCCAGAGCCTGCTGACAGGTCTGACCCCGAAACCCGGGATCGTCACTCTATGCTCTTACTAAAAGATGCCCCCCTCAACATGGGCCTTGGAATTAAGAGAGAATCTCCAAATCACTACTGAAAAAACGTAAAGCTAGTCTTCAAAGGAAATAAGTTAGATGCCAACATTTGTATACATGACACGATGCGACGGCTGTGGGCACTGTGTAGACATCTGCCCATCAGATATTATGCATATTGATACAACATATCGGCGCGCCTACAACATTGAACCTGATATGTGCTGGCAATGTTTTTCTTGCGTAAAAGCATGCCCACAAAACGCCATTGACGTCCGTGGCTACGCAGATTTTGCACCACTAGGGCACAGTGTACGAGTAAACCGAGAGGAAGAAAAAGGTACAATATCCTGGCGCATAAAATACCGGGATGGATCCGAGAAAAGTTTTGTCTCGCCTATTACCACCAAACCTTGGGGGTCAGGCATCCCGCAATTGGCTGACGTCGCGCAGCCAAGCAAAGAAATGCGAGAGAGCCAGCTCTTATACAATGAACCCAAATACATTCGTTTTGATGAGGGAGGGTTACATACCCTAGAGTCAAATGGATTGAAGATGGAAGAGGGAGTGTATTACTGATGGGCGTAAAAACCATAGTTGAGGATAACATCGATATTTTGGTTGTAGGGGCTGGATTAGGAGGCACCGGTGCTGCTTTCGAAGCTCGTTACTGGGGGCAAGATAAGAAAATTATCATAGCTGAAAAAGCCAATATCGATCGCTCTGGTGCAGTTGCTCAGGGCCTGTATGCCATTAATTGCTACATGGGCACCCGTTGGGGCGAGAATAACCCGGAAGACCATGTACGCTATGCACGAATTGATCTATTGGGTATGGTACGTGAAGATCTCCTATTTGATATGGCACGCCACGTCGATTCTGCGGTGCACCAATTTGAAGAATGGGGGCTTCCGCTTATGAAAAATGAGACCACAGGCAACTATTTGCGAGAGGGCCGTTGGCAGATTATGATTCATGGCGAATCATATAAACCTATCGTCGCTGAAGCCGCTAAAAAATCCGCTGACAAAGTATACAATCGGATCTGCGTTACTCACTTGCTGATGGATGATAGCAAAGAAAATCGGATAGCAGGCGCTGTTGGCTTCAACGTTAGGACCGGAAATTTCCATGTTTTTAAATCCAAAACAGTTATTTGTGGGGCTGGCGGAGCATCCAATATATTCAAGCCACGATCCGTTGGAGAGGGTTCAGGACGGACTTGGTATGCTCCATGGTCATCAGGTTCAGCATATGGACTGATGATTGAAGCCGGCGCGAAAATGACACAGATGGAGAATCGTATTGTTTTAGCACGATTTAAAGATGGTTATGGCCCAGTGGGTGCATACTTCCTGCATCTTAAAACATATACTCAGAACGGAGTGGGTGAAGAATATGAGTCCAAGTGGTGGGACAGCCTTCAAGAAATAGTCGGTAGAGAATATCTCGACCCGGAGGTGTCGCATAAAACCCATAGACCGATACCAACTTGTCTGAGAAATCATGCGTTGATATCAGAGGTTAATGCAGGCCGTGGCCCAATCCACATGGTGACTATGGAGGCTTTTCAAGACCCTCACTTAGAGGAAGTGGGCTGGGAAAACTTTCTTGGCATGACTGTTGGTCAGGCCGTTCTCTGGGCTGCAACAGACGTTGATCCTAAGAATGAAAATCCAGAATTAACAACGTCGGAACCCTACGTTATGGGCTCGCATGCTACAAGCTCGGGGGCTTGGTGCTCAGGTCCCAGTGACCTATCCCCGCCCGAGTATTTTTGGGGTTACAATAGAATGATGACCGTGGAGGGGCTGTTTGGAGCAGGGGATGCAGTCGGCGGAACTCCGCATGCTTTCTCTTCTGGATCGTTTACAGAGGGCCGTTTGGCTGCGAAGGCTGCTTGTCAGTATATCGATGATGGGAAAGCCGACGGTATCATAGTCTCTGACAAGCAAATTAATGAACGTAAGACTCAGGTCTTCGCTCCCATGGACCGCTATAAAATATATAGAAATGAAATTGTAGCGGGAACAGTTAACCCTCACTATATCAATGCCCGTCAAGGATTGGATAGACTCCAAAAACTAATGGACGAATATGCTGGGGGCGTGACCGTTAACTACATGACAAACGAAAAGCTACTTCAGATAGGATTGAAAAAACTTAAGATAATGGAGGAAGATCTCGATAAACTTGCAGCTAAAGACCTTCACGAATTGCTGCGTGCTTGGGAACTTCGACATCGTCATCGAACCTCTGAGTGTGTTGTACAGCACACACTTTTCCGCAAAGAAACCCGTTGGCCCGGTTATTATTATAGGGGTGATGCCATGAAGTTAGATGATGAAAACTGGCACGTTCTTACTGTATCACATCGGGACCGTGAGACAGGTCAATACACAATGTCAAAAGCTCCATGCTATCATTTAGTCGGTGCAGAAGAGGAGACTGCAAAGATTTCTTCAACTGAGAATGATTCAAGTAAAGAAGAAACGAAAGTTTTAGAACCGGCGGAATAAAAAAAGTATTAAAAGACGGAGGACCCCGGCGTTCTCCGTCTTACTTTTTTTAAAAGCGCGTCTAGACCACACTCATCTTAAAGACTTTGGTTAAAACTTATCGGATGAAATGCCAGATTGTGAGTAATGCTGAGAAAAATATCATAGATCATTCGGATGACGACATATTACCTATCTCAAACCAGATATGGAGCGACCTGATACAAGCTTCGAACAATGGGGACTACGGAGAGTTCATTAAAGATTTCGCCTACTCTCTCATTAAAGGTCTAAATGAGATTGAGGTAGGAAAACAGTTTGTTAATAGTGACCTAACGAGAAATTTATCAGGCCTCGTTGATTGCTTGGGTATCATCCGCCGAGGGCAACACGTAACAGTTTTGTATCGACAACGCAGTTCGAGTCGCGAGGGAGAATGGCTCGGCAGACTTGTTCTCGGATATGAGGACGGAGAAGTTAAGGTGTTTGGCGCTTCTATTTTTTAGATTTTACGAGAGCTAGGCATGAGCGAACCTATTGAAGATAATAAATTTGTAGAGTTAACTTACACCATCACCGATAAAAAGACCGGCGCCACCCTTGTTCAGATAGAGTATCCCATAGGGTACGTGCATGGAGCTAATGATATTTTAGATCCTTCTATCTTAAGAGAGTTAGACGGGAAAATGGCCGGTGAGATCGTCGAAGTTTTAATAGATTGCAATGAAATTTATGGTCCACGTGATGAGGGCTTAGTATTTACAGACAGACTCGAGAATGTTCCGAGCGAATATCATGAAATAGGCACGTCCATCACTATGGAGAGTGAAAAGGGTGTGACACGAACCTTTATTGTAACACGCTTTGACGACACGACGTTAACCATAGATGGCAATAATCCGCTGTGTGGGAGAGAGGTGATCTTTGCACTCAAAGTTTTGAGCGTCCGCAATGCCACAGCCGAAGAGATACAAGCTGGCGGTCCAATGTCCGAGCAACCGGATATTGGGTCAGCAAATACGTTGCCGATCTAACCCGATACAAAATTGTCCAACTATATCATCTTTCCATGCGATTTTGAGAGGATAGGTGACAACATATTCTTTACCAAAAGGCGGCTTGCTTACACCCACCTCTTCCCATGGATAATTACCCTATGGTTTTTTGGGCGTCTCATAATCCACTTCTTTATGGAATGGTTCCCAAACAGTGTCGTAACCGACAAAACCCTTTTCATTTGCTTTTTTTTGCCGGGTCACAAGAAAACGAGAGTGCCCATCCGGCACCTCAACTTTATCTTTTTTATTATCACTCATAAATCACCTATTTAATGCGAGCGGTCCAACCCTACTACTCTCTATAGTGGATGGATTCTTCACTAGAATAGTACAATGTTTTTCGTGGTAAAAACACACAAAAAAATTAGTTCACTTTGTTAAAAAAGCTATCCACTAAATCTCTTATAAACCTGTTTGCTGAGCTCAATCGTGTTTTTGCGCGGGGTTCAGTTTTTTCCTGAAAAACTTTTCCCTCCTTTCCACATCTATAACCATGTCTTGCGACACTTGAAAACCGAGTAAATACCACTCTTCCGTCCCATCTATGTATTCTATAGCCGGACCATTTTCACGATGTAAAACACCATTAAGCCACCACTGGCTCATCTCATTATCTTCAATGACAGCAGGGCCGTCTACCCTGTGTCTCACACCACGAACCCACCACTGCTTTACCCCGTCCTCACGAACAACTGCTGGACCATCATCCCTATGATAGACGCCTCTTTGATGCCATTCTTGGGTTCCCGTTGACTCGATAATAGCTGGCCCGTCCTCACGGTGTAGTTGTCCATTTACCCACCATTCTCTCGATCCGTCAAAATGCTCAACAGCTGGGCCATCATCACAATGCTGTTTTCCAAACCTAAACCAAACTTTTGTACCATCTGGTACTTCAACAGCTGGTCCATCCTCACGATGGCGCTCTCCATTCAATCTCCATTCTATTGTTCCATCTTCTCGAGTAATTTTTTCTGACTGTTCAGACATACTAAGACCCGCGGTTTGTGATTAAAATTACAGCAATTTTGAGGGCCTGCTCTCGCAGGATCTTTTTACAATTTTTAACGCCAACATCTCGACGCACCACTACATCTGAATAACGATAAATGCGGTGAGATTATATTAGCACTCGGTACCCGGTAACCTCTACCAACTAAATTCCTCAACCTTACTTCAGCAGAACTCATTCAGAGCCAGCTTTTATAATTAGACAACAAGTAGGGGCACGGCAGAATTAATTATGCTTAAAAGCCTCCCCCTTTGGCAACAAACGCACGCCCTCCCGAAGATATTTATATGGATAGACACGCGGGTCCACTAGGTGTGCACCTGGCGCCAGTGCAACCAACGTATGAGACGCAATTGGATCGAAATCAGCACGGAAATGGCATGTGCTTTTCAAAACCAATATGCTCTTTTTTGATGGCTGAATACCAATGTGCTTAAAAATATCTTGGTCATAGGCCTGCATGCGTTTGGATGTGGTCACAATTTCGATTCCATTAATTTTTAGGACAGCGACAGGGCCAATTGCCACTCTACGGCCCGGAATACTTTTCCCAGTCGTTGTGAATTTTCCATCGCTGAGCGCAGTCACCTCAAAGGTGCCATGATAGGGCCGAACTCCATCCACCTGATGCTTGCCACCTAATTCGAGCGTTAATTCTGCACCAATACCCCCCTCCATTGCAGCTTTTGCTGCTTCTGGATCACACATAACACACATTGCAACATTTTCCGCTTTCGCCCGCACAAGTGCTTCAAGCATGCCGGTCGTGTCACAAGTTCCGCCACACCCAGGATTATCTTGTGTATCCGCAATAACTACGGGACCCTCGCAGCAAGAGGAAATCTCTATTGCTTTGGCAACAGCCTCATCCGGACTCATCAACGGCTCTACAAAGTCGGGCTCTCGCTCTAGTATCATTGCTTCCAGCATATCCGCAGCATTATCCGCATCTTTCTGAGTATATGCATGGCATACTACAACAGGACCACATTCCCTCAAATCAGAGGGTGGAAACCCAGCTCCGTAACTTAAATTTAATATCCCTCCCCCCTCCGCAGCAACCGAAGCTTCAATGATGCCCTTTGTAGGCTCTACAAGAGTACATTGAAAATTGAGCGGTAGCAAAAACGGAATAGCTCGGATAGCTTTGCCCGATGGTATCCCCTCTTTCAGTATACGCTCAAGAATCATCGCAGATCTTCCTCCCGTATGCTGTCGATCAATATGCGGGTAGGTTAAATAGATCGCCATACCATCGCAGCACTGAACCATCTGGCGTGTGATATTCACATGATAGTCAAGGGTTATCACAATGGGAACAGTATTTCCGACACAAGCACGTACGCGCCGCAGTAATTCCCCCTCTGCATCAGGGTAGGTCTGCGAACACATAGCACCATGTAAATCGAGATATACAGCATCTAACGTTTTCTCTTCATGGGCCGCGGATAGCATACCAACTAGCTCGCCTACGATGCGCTCATAACATTCATCAGTGATATACCCGCCAGCTCCAGCATGCCCCCAAATTAGCGGAACCAGTTCGTGTTTGGGCGCGATTTTATCCAAAAAACCCGACATTCCAAAAGGCGCACCTTTTGTGCGCTCAATCACTTGCTCTCCTCGTGCAAGCGGCGGAAATTCGCCACCTTGAGAAAAATATTGATAGTCTGTTTGCATAGCAACAAAGCAGTTTGTTTCGTGCAAGAAACCTCCTATCGCGATGCGAGCCATTTTGTTTCTCCAATTATGTTTTAACTAAAAACACGCATAGCGTTTTTTTAATCTTGTTGTGATTCAAAGATCGATCTTTGCCCTTTCAAAGGGGGTAGCGGACATAGCTCTCGATCAACTTCAGGGTAAATTGGATGACATCCTCTTACAATTGCACCGTTATATCGGCTATTTTGATTATATGGCATGATGGGCAGAGAGGCCGCTCTCGAATACGCAAAAAGTAGAAGGGGCCGCGGCTTCACCGGATGCACATTTGGCTGTGATCCATGCACAGCGCGGCAGTGATGAACGGTTACCGTTCCAGCAGGACCTTTAATATATCCAGCCCTACCGATGGCAACGCTGAGCAAGTCACTTTTGTTAATGAACCCTTGCCACCGACCATCGGGTGCATAGTGATTAAAGATAGGTCCCTTGTGCGACCCGGGAACTACCCCCATCGGACCCATGCTGTCATCAATCTCATCAAGTGCCAAACCGATAGTCAACACATTATATGAAGTATGTGGCCAGAACGGAATATCTTGGTGCCATTTGACCTCTGCTCCACCATCAGACCATTTGAAATTGAGCTTTCCGTGATGAAACTTGACGTCCGGCCCAAGAAGGTCTTCAGCCAAATCGGTAAATGGGCCCTCACTCGCAAACTCCCAAAATACGGAATCATAGTCTTGCGGTTTCATTAAACGCCGTAACCGCGGGTTACATGCAGCGTGATTACTCTCCACGTCGAACCATTCGTTAGTTTCCGTAATGTCGCGACTATCCTCAACAGCACGCTGTGCAGCCTCCGTAAGTCGCACTAACCACTCATCATCGATAAAAGCTGGCAAGCCAAGGTATCCCTCAGACTCAAAGGCTTCTTTTTGTTCAGCAGACAACTTGTTCGAATTAACCATTTCGATCATACTCCCCTCAACTGCTTGATTTAACCTCACAACACACATGTTAGCCTAATTTTAAAGGTATTTTGCATCAGAAATGCCTACTGGCAGATGTATTCAAAAGGCCCCCCTACGGTTTTCTAACAAACCAGTCTCAAATATCCAAAAGTATAGAAACACCGTAACTTCACAACACAGCTTAGCTAATAAAATGGAAGTCGGAACCCTTAGGTAAAGTTTACAAAATGTTTTTTTACATACTCTACTAAAATGTCGCAGGCACTGCCGCTATCTATTTCTTGTAAAGACAATGTCACTTCCGGATTGTCCGGAACTTCGTAAGGGGCAGAAATACCCGTGAAATTTGACACATACCCTTTTCGCGCGCGGGTGTATCGATCATCTTTATCTCGCGCCTCACATAGCTCCAAAGGCATATCAAGAAAAATTTCATGAAAATTCTCGGCCACAGATCGCGCACGGGCTCGATCTTCAGCATAAGGTGCAATAAAAGCAGCAATTACTACTAAACCCGACCGTGCCATTATTGCTGCTAACTCTGCTGCTCTCCGTATATTTTCACGCCGATCGTTTCGCGAGAACCCTAAGTCGCTACTCAAGCTACCGCGAATTTTCACGCTATCAAGGGTATACACCTCTATACCATCTTTAAATAATCTGGTTGCTAAGACCGAAGCTAATACCTTTTTCCCCGATGCGGGCAAGCCAGTCAACCACATCACGCCTCCACGGTGCCCCTGCATATGCCAACGTTCATGAGGAGAGACCAGGTGCGTTACGTGCATAACGTTTGTAGATTTCATAACCGATGGTGTATAACCTCACACATCGAAAGTTCAACCCACAAAACTTCTTGGACTAAAATGCTCATCGCCCAGCTAGCAGATACACATCTATCTGACCCACTCATGGATGATCCAATATCTCACTCACGCATGGAGTGTTTACGCACTGCAGTCAATGCAATCAACAAGTTAGATCCCTCACCATCGATTATCATACATACCGGCGATATGGTTCAAAACCGCACTCATTCGGAGTATAAACTAGCCCAGATATTATTGTCAGATCTTCAAGCTCCTCTTTACGTCGTCCCTGGCAACAGGGATAGTCGCAGGATGCTGCGCGAAACGTTTGATCTGCCCGGCAATCGCAATGAACCTGTGCTATATTCAATAGATACACATGAACTTCGGTTAATCGCATTAGACACACAATCCCGTGATACCCGCAAGGGGGATTTAGATGAATTCCGCCTTAGATGGCTGGAGAATACTCTCAACACAAATAAGAGTAAGCCCACGGCAATCTTCATGCATCACCCACCTGTTCCGATTACGACCAGTACTTTTCCGTGGCAGTTTATTCGTGAGGAAACTAGAGAAGAAGTGAGCGCGATTATCAGCCGTCACCCTCAGGTCATTCGGATTTTTTGCGGCCACAGCCACAGATTGTTTAGGTCTTCGATAGCAACTGCAGAGGTAAGCACGGTAACAAGTTTAGCTGCTGACCTTAGAATGGATGATAAAAATCCACTTCAGGATCGAGACGCAGTTTATCACACGCATACACTAAAAGGCGGAAGCTTTATTACAAAAACGCATTTTGTTCCCATGCTGATAAATCATAAACCCATGCATAAAGACCCACCCATTGGTTAAAAAAGCTAGACGGATCGGATAGATTAATGGCATAAGTGAGGCATTATTTCAGTATATCTAGATTTATCGCTATTAAGGAGAAATTCCATGACCCGCATTGCTATTTATGACCCACCAGGCTGCTGCTCTACAGGCGTTTGCGATCCTGGGCTCAGTGACCAAATGACCCAATTTGCCACTGCCATTGATGCCCTCATGAAAGCCGGGCACGACGTTGCTCGTTTCAATATGGGAAGTGAGCCTGGTGCCTTCGTCGAAAACTCAACCGTCAAACACGCTTTAGACATAGATGGCATGGAGTGTTTACCAATGGTTCTTTTAGGCGAGAAAATTGTGTCAAAGGGAGCATACCTGAACCGCACTGAATTGAGCGCAAAAGTTGGTATAGAAATTCCTTCCGCTCCCGCCAAAAATGAAAATCAATCTAAAGACGCCGCCGCCTCAAGCTGCTGCGACTAATACCAATGGAGTTATTTCCACATGCAGGTCCTCGACAACCCAACACCAATCATTTTTTTCACTGGGAAAGGTGGAGTAGGAAAAACTTCACTCTCTTGCGCGTCTGCCGTCGCCTTATCTGACAGTGGCAAAAAAGTACTTCTGGTAAGCACTGACCCAGCCTCCAACATCGACGAGGTTTTGGGCTTGCCGATCGATACAACACCGACTTTAATCGGTGACGTTCCAGGTTTGTCTGCGCTAAACGTTGATCCCGAAAAGGCCGCCGAGGAATACCGCGAGAGGGTGATTGGTCCATATCGGGGTGTTCTGCCCGAAGCCGCGATCAAAAGCATCGAGGAACAGTTTGCAGGAGCCTGCACTGTTGAAATTGCCGCATTTGATGAATTCTCAAAATTATTGGCCAACAAAGAGGTGACAGACGAATTCGACCACGTTATTTTTGATACCGCGCCAACGGGGCATACACTTAGACTTTTAACATTACCAACGGCGTGGACGGGGTTCATTGAAGATAGTTCGGCGGGTACGTCTTGCCTCGGCCCACTGGAAGGTTTGAAGGCACAGCGTAAACTCTACGAAGCCGCTGTCAATGCCCTTGCGGATCGAGAAAACACTACGTTAGTATTAGTCAGTCGCCCAGATCGAGCAGCGCTTGACGAAGCTGCCCGTACCAGTAGAGAGCTAGCTGAAATTGGGGTGAAGAACCAGTCACTTGCCATTAACGGCGTGTTCAGGGCTTCAACCTCTGATGACTCTGTGGCACAGGCGATGGAAGCCCGCGGCACCGAGGCGATGAGAAATATTCCAAGTCCGTTAGACACATTGGACCGCCACGACCTACCATTGAAATCAGGCCAGGTCCTAGGCATTGCCTCGCTACGTCAGTTATTAGGTGACGGTGATCTCACAGATATTGAAGATACTTCGGACGAAATCCAGCTACCTGCTGACATAGATGCCATAATAGAGGATCTCGCAAAACAAGGGCATGGCGTAGTAATGACTATGGGAAAAGGCGGGGTTGGAAAAACAACCATCGCCGCGCACATTGCGGTCACCTTGGCTGAGCGAGGCCATCGAGTCCATCTGTCAACCACTGACCCCGCAGCTCATGTTTCCGATGCAGTTGACAAAATTCCGGAAACTCTTGAGATCGGGCGTATCGATCCCGAGGTTGAGGTCGCACGCTATCGAGAAAAAGTTCTCTCGACTACAGGAGCCAATCTCGACGAGGCTGGCATGGCCTTGCTCGAGGAGGACTTGAGTTCACCTTGCACCGAAGAGATTGCAGTTTTCGAGGCTTTTGCGCGTACGGTGGACGCGGCCAGCAATCAAATAGTTGTCCTAGATACGGCACCGACAGGGCATACTATCTTATTACTTGATGCAGCAGAGAGCTATCACCGCGAGGTCTCTCGTTTAACCACGGGTGTCCCTGAGGCAGTTGCCAATCTTCTGCCTCGTCTTCGCGATCCTGCTTTTACCCGGGTTGTAATATGCGCATTAGCGGAAGCGACACCTGTCCACGAGGCTGCTGAGCTTCAACGTGATTTAGGCAGAGCGGACATCAAAACCTATGCTTGGGTAATAAACCAGAGCCTTGCCCCATTAGCGATCTCCGATCCGATCTTACGCGCACGTCGCGCTCAAGAGCGAACTTATATTGCCGAGGTAATGGAGGAACACTCAAGCAATGCCCGTGTGGCACTGGTACCTTGGCGCAGCGAATCAAACTGGGGAAGCAAAGTGGATATCAACAGTAACGCCGCTTGATATAGAATTGCCAAAAGTCGCACTTATTGGGCTGGGCGTAATGGGCCAGCGCATGCTAAAAAATATGCCACAGCATGGTTATTTTTGGCCCTCTACAGCTTGGGACCCATCTTCCGATGCGTGTGAATCAGCACGTAAACTCCACCCAGATTTAATCATAACAACTAATCCTGCCGCGGCCATTAACAATTCCGATGTAGATATGGTCTATATCGCGACACCACCTAAGTCTCATGGTAAATATGCTCTGATGGCTGCCAAGGCCGGCAAAGCTGTTTACTGCGAAAAACCGCTGGGAACTGACTCCGTTGACAGTCGAATACTGGTAGAAAAAATGACGTTGATGGGGGCTCGTGCGATTGTAAATTTTTCATTGGCCTCTGCCCCAGCAGTCAATGCTTTGCAATCCGCCATAAATGACGGATCTGCCGGTACTGTGAATTCAGTGGATATCCTTTTGCATTTTGGGCGCTGGCCTAGAGACTGGCAACAATCAGCAAAATGGTTAAATAAACGCGCTGAGGGCGGTTTCACCCGAGAAACGTTCTCCCATTATGCATATCTGACACAACGCTTATTCGGTAAGATAGATCTGTTGAGAGCCTCAACCATTTATCCCACGGACGATACTTGCGCGGAGACACATGCTATGGCCCTCATGGATTGCACAGGAATTCCTATAAAATTTAATGGAGGGACCGGTGGTATTGCCAATAGCGGCGCAGACCGGATCGAATATATCGTATGGGGGTCAAAAAAAGTCTATAAGCTATACAACTGGAACCAGCTCAGCAGCAGCGACGGCCGCGGCTGGGTTAGACATCTAAAAAATATCGCCGATACACGCGTGGCGGGATATTTTTCTACACTTGATAATGTCAGAGAGTTTTTCAGAGGCGAGCACCACTCTATGCCATCCCTTGACGATGCTCTGAAAATTCAGGATTTAGTAGAGAGTATTCTTGTTGGCGGGGACAAATAAGATGTCAAATCGTAACCCTTACTATGTAGTGAATTCCAACCCCCACAACGGCAGACATACCAATCAAACCGAGCATGCTGACTCGAAACTGCAAAACCGCAATTAATGCGCATACGACGAGAATAAGGGCCGTAATATCAAGCGTATCCCACACGGGTACACTCATATATAGGCCATAACTGCGGACTGTGTCTACATCACGGAAAATTACATGCAGAGCGAACCAAACAGCCAAATTCAGGATAACGCCCACAACCGCTGCGGTTATTGCGGCAAGAGCCGCAGATAGACTTTTGCTCTCCCGAATTTTTTCAACATGAGGCGCGCCCAAAAATATCCATAGAAAGCATGGCACAAATGTCACCCAAGTTGTGAGTAACCCACCCATAAAGCCAGCCCAGAGCGGCATCAATGTCTCAGAGCCCCGAAATGCCCCCATAAAACCAACAAATTGTGTCACCATTATTAACGGCCCGGGCGTTGTCTCCGCCATACCCAAACCATCGAGCATCTCTCCCGGTTCCAACCAACCGTATGTTTCTACAGCTGCTTGTGCGACATAGGCTAATACCGCATACGCGCCACCAAATGTTACAATAGCCATTTTTGAGAAAAAAACTGCAATATCACTGAAGACATGATCCCACCCCAGTAATACGATTATTCCAGTTACCGGCAAAACCCAAAGCGCTAGCATCACCATGACTACGCCTCGAGTCCCCCCCCCCCCCCCCC
>NZFO01000008.1 GCA_002690705.1 Magnetovibrio sp.
GGGCGGTGCATGGCACACCATAAGCCGTTGATTTAAGGCTTTTTCCTTGCCCCCTGCCGTGCAGACGCTATCACCAAACAGCAACGTTAATCGCAGGCCCTTTGGGACCCATTTTGGGACCCGCTTTGGGACCCCTCTCGGCCTGCTTCATACGTTTGCCTTGGAGAACGCCATGCTCAACGACCGCCAGATCCCGAAACTCCCAAAGGGCCGCCACAGCGATGCCCGCGGCCTCTATCTCGTTGTCAGCGCCAGCGCGGCACGCAAATGGGTTTACCGCTACCGCATGGACGGCAAAAGCCACGACCTCGGGCTCGGCTCCTACCCGCAAATCTCCGTAAAACAAGCCCGCCAGCAACGCGACCGCCACGAGAGCGAACACTTACAAGGTCAAACCCCATCGCGCTCAAACGCGCTCGTCGCGAAGCCGCCCAGGAAGCGCGCCAGCGCACCTTTGCAGCAGCCCTTGAAGCCGCCTACGCGGTGAAGGCCGAGAGCATTACCAATGCCAAATACCGCAAACAATGGCACGCCTTCGTTGCTCGCTACGCCCTTCCCAAATTGGAAGAACTGCCGATTGCCGAGATTACCGTCCACGTTATTCATCAAGTCCTTCGCCCGATCTGGAATACAAGGCCTGAGAGTGCCCGCAAACTGGTCCAGAACCTCGGTTTTATCTTTAACTGGAGCATCGCCAAAGAATGGCGCCAGGCCGATAATCCGGCTTTGATCACCGGACCTTTGGGTATTCTTCTGCCTCACCAAAAACCAAAGATCCGCCCCCATCCCGCACTCCCCTACCCTCAACTGCCCCGCTTCATGGCCCATCTCCGTCAGCAGGGCAGCACGGCGGCCCGCACTTCCGAGGTATTGGGTCTTGAGAGATCTGAGATCGATACAACCGCAGAGCTATGGTCAGTGCCAGCGGAGCGGATGAAAATCCGAAAACCCCACCGCGTGCCGCTCAGCCATCCAGCCATGGCGATACTCGCCCACCAGACCGCCCGCCATAATCAGAATTACGTGTTTCCGGGCGGGCGCCCTGAGCGACCGCTTTCCAACATGGCGATGCTCAAATTGATCCGCACTCAGTTCCCCGAGACCGATGCCACGCCGCACGGGTTTCGCTCGACGTTTAGGGACTGGGCCGGCGAACAGACGCGGTTTGATGCACAAGCTATCGAGTTCTGCCTCGCGCATACGCTGCCGAACCCCACCCAGGCGGCTTACCTTCGCACCGAATTCCTCGCCGAACGCCGTCGCATCATGGACGAATGGGCTCACTTTGCGGTCCCTGAGGCCCCTCGGGACAACCTCAATGGTCGTCTGCAATAAAGAGCGCATAGGAGGTTCGGAATGAGCCTCAAAGCCATCGTATGCGCAGAGAAACCTTGACCTGTTGGTAAAATTAGTTTATGTTTTGTTCTAGAAAGAGGAGGGAAGCGCTAATTTTAACAGCGCAAAAGGACTCCTCCGGTGTTTTCAGAATATTTTGAATTCGACGATGCGCAGTATCTGACGCGGAAGCAGGTTGCCCGCATTCTGGGCATCCACCCATCAACGGTTACGCGCTGGGTCGAGAGCAATGATCCGCCTCTTCCAATCCGGCTTGGCCCCAATCGTACCGTCTGGTCACGTCGCGAGCTCGAAGCATGGCGAGAGGCCAAGGAACAAGCACCTCGTTCGCGCACCAAAGGCGAGCGAGAAACGCATCAGCGCTAAATGCTGACGGTTTGAGAGACATTGATAGCGCATCTCATAAGGGGCCTGCAGAGCTGATTGTCCGCTCTATGGCGGCTATGCCCGGAGACACGTCATGACAAACCCTGAGATGACCNGGAGATAACTTTGGAAGCCCCTCTCGCGATTGGTAATCCATCCCAATCAAGCACCTGTTCATCGGAGTTCTTCGGGGCTCAGAAGCGTGCATTGAATTGAATATACCCATGTATTTTGTTAGTGTAAGCAAGTGAACGATACGGGCCGCAAACACGGCCAACACATACCGGATCTCTTGTGAAAAACGCTGAACACCTCAGAGGAAATCGCCCCATACCAAGCTGACACGATAACCCTCTCTTTTAGCTGATCTTGAAAGGTGCACACCGGGTGCGCCTGAAGATAAGAGAGGTGTATCTTTATGCATGCGTTACCGCAGCGGCAGATCCTTCGCGCCATGGAGCGGGGATACGCCGCTGAGGCACTGGAGCAGGGCTGCCAATTGATGTTCCGGGCGTTGTCTTTTTTTTATGCGCCCAACGAACTTGGAACCGCATCCTTCGAACTCAACGAATGGATGTCTCANTTTNACCGCCCCATCCNNGCTGAATTCTACCGCGATCGTCAACCNTTCCATTGGCAAGTCAGTTTTGGGTTTGTGGTTGACGAAAGCATCCGGCTTTACGCCGAAGACGAAAACGGTGGCGAAGACCTCGTCTTCAAAACCAATATGGGGAACAAGGCATTTTATCAATCCTTCTTCCACTAATAAAAAAGGGGCCGCTCTAAAGCGGCCCCTACTCTCACAAAGTTTAACTCTCCGTTCAGCTAGGCATCGTCGCCCCAAACCTCGCGAGCCATGGCACCTAACTGCGCGACGGAGAGGTCCACCGCTTCATTGATCCAATGGAACTGATCGAGGCTGCTGTCAGTAATCTCCTGTCGCCAAAACGCGATTAAGAGATACACACCCGCCTGTGGTTGACTGACCCCTCGACGATCGACCGTGCCGATCCCAATGTGCTTCCATCGATCCCAGTTGTCGTCCCAGAACTTCGACCACAATGACCATTCGCTGCGACCCCGATGCAAATAGTAGGCATCAAGGCGGCTATGCATAGGCGACCAGGCCCACTCGACCTGACAGAGATAAGCCGCGTTATCGAGACCCGTCTTGGGAAGCCCGTCCCGCGGCGAACATCCATAACCAACGCGACAATCAAAGGATTTAGGACGTTTGGGGAGATCGACCACTTCGTAAACGCGTTGCTGAGGCAGTTGCGTTGGCGACATGGGAATGGTGGGTTGTTTACTCATGATGGGTCTCCCTCAGAATTAGGCTCTATCGTCCAGCCGGCAGACTGAGCGGCGTCCACCAATTGTTGCGTGCTTTCTTCGCGGCTTTTACCGGGATCAATCTCGGTAATCCAACCGGCTTCNACCTTATCAAAATCTGGCACAGGCCGACCATTGTTCACACTGTTTAGGATAATCATCGCCCGCAGCAGACGCTGCTGCGGGCTCAAGCCCTCGGCATCGTATTTAGTCATGATCGCCCCCCTGCTCTGCCAGCGTCGCGCTGATATCGATCCAATCGAGCGATAGGCTTTGGGCCAAAAACAATGAAATGACATGCGCGTGTTCCATGGTGACATCGACATCTAATACCACGCCCGAGGTCAGTGTGAACTTCGGTGGGAACAGCATGACAGCCGGGATTTGGGCGTTTGCGTCATTGTCAGAGAGATAAAACTTTTGGTGTTTTTCCTGCGGCTTGGTCCAGAACTGGTAGGTGAGGTAAACGTCGTTGATGAGCGTATCCACACCAAGTGCCGCTGAGACGGCCTTGTTCAGGATGCCCTCGCTATCGAGGGCTGCGAACATTGTTTCGATATACCTTTGGTAGACCGAGGAAACACTCGCCTCTTCCAACCGTGCCGCGTTCACCAGCATCTCATAGCGCTCACCGTGGGGTGGGCCCAGAACGAAAGTCAGGTCCGTATAAGTCTGATTGAGGAACTGAGGTGCGGAGCTTGCAAGCTCGACCGTAGGATTGATAGCCATGATGGCCTCCTCTCTTTAGTGCTGTGGACGCCATGTCCGGGGGCACAAGCTGAAGTTCAAATCCCCAATCCGTGAGGTGGATCAAACCAAAGAAAAAACCGCCCGCAGCTGCAGCTGGGACGGTCCCAACGCTTTAGCTGCATTTGTTTTGCGCCCGCAAGCTGTAATCAAATCGGCGCTTAAGAGAGCTACCTTAATCTCAACACTCTATGTATCGTACATATGCTATTTTATTGCTGATTTCAAGCTTGACCGACAAATTGACGGTGTGGGAATGAAAAAACTACAGCGAGCAAAGACAACCAGATAGACACATGAGCAATAAAATAGTTCTTCTCAAAAATGCGATACCTGATGTTATGGAGCAAATCGCATGCGCCCCAAAAAATGTCCGCATATATTCTCCTTATTTAACATCAGACGTCGCTGAAACCGTCATTAAAGCTGCTGATCAAACGACGGCTCAGGTCTTTACCACGTTTAAAGCCGAAACATTTGCCACTGGTGGGTCGTTCATCGAGACCTTGAGATCAGTCTTCGACTCGCAATTTCAAATTTTTTCGGTCCCTGATCTTCATGCAAAAATTGTGATTACCGATTATGCCATTCTTATCGGAAGCCAAAATTTAACCAGAGGCGGCACGAAAAATCGAGAAGCAACAGCAAATAGTTTTCCCTCCTCCTTGGAATTAGGCTCTTGCCACTCTTTGGGCAACAGTCCCGGTCCTGATATATCCATGCGGCCTTTTGGCACTTGTCACCCCCCCCCCCTCTTTTATCTGTTGTTAAAAAGAAACAAAATAGATCACCGATTTCGTTGCAATTTAAATTTACGTTGGATCTGTTAAAATTAAGGCCTCGGATAGTAATGGGTCGCTTCAGGCGCAGGTTTCCGCACGAGTTATCTGTGATAAACAGATAAGTGCACTTACATAAACAAGAAAGGTACCATTCCGGATAGACCCCGGGCCTTTGGATTTACTTGTTTTTTAGTTTGATGGTGCCAAGAGAGATCGAAAACTAATTTTTCTGCGTATACCAATCATGAAACAGGTACGCTATTTTCTTTTGTAACGTAAGCATGCGGAAAAGACTTGTACTACAGAGGTCGCTAACAGCGAAACTTAACTAATTTATTCTTAAAGGAGATCGAGGATGGGCAAACTCACGGATATTCAGAGTAAATATGGAGCACCAAGGTGGATATATATTTACTACACTATTACGTATATTTTCATATTTACAGTAGCCACGATGATTTCGGCAGAGTGATTAATACCTAAATTATGATTACGCAAAGCTTAGACAAATTTCTTGGAGATCGAACCGCCTCGGCAATGAAACAGGTAGAAGATCGAATCTATAGAGAGGTCAGTGAGGGGATCTGCGAGTACTTCGGCATAGATGGTATCCGTGCACTCTCGATAGAACAGATTAAACAAATTCAAGAAGCGCAAGAAACTCGAGATAAGGGATTTGTAAAACTTGGCTATAACCTTGTGCTTAGGCAGTTACGCTAATTATAGTGCGATCTCTATCCGCATTTGGTTCCCGGGGATTTAAATGAGCCCATCGATGCTTTAAAGTACCTGATAAACTAGAGATCAAAATAATTCCACTTTTTGACCTATTAATGTCTTTTGGGTCGTCCTTATACCTTGCAGGTCCCCAACCGTTAAATTCCGCACATCGACCGGGCCAAATCTTATATCGCAAATTATGACGGCGGTTACGGTGGCAAGATGGTAGCCTAGACACACAAGATACGCATACTGGCCAGCTCCGCCCTCTGTATGGCGCGAAGTTCCTCGCCAAATCGAGTCTTGAACTTCTGTGTGGAAGGCTCTTGAGCCTCAATGGACCGTATTTTACCGTATTAGTAATACTTACCAAACCCAAAACACAATTGTTGAGCGGGCCGAGGAGAGACTGTATAAAAAATGAACCCCACACAAACCAGATATGAGGATAAGATGAAGATTTTAAAAGTAACAGTGATGGCTACTGTCATCGCTGTGTCAACGCCCTTCGAAAGTTTTGCTGAAAAAGTCAAAATCGGCGATCCGGGTTGGACGGGTGCTACAGCAATTGCAAATCTTCTTGCAGCTGTAGTTACCGAAAAAATGGGAGGAGAAGCGGAGTTAGTTCCGGGTAACAATACGGCTATTTACGCCGCGATTGACAGGAGTAAAGGTGAGATAGAAGTTCATCCTGATATTTGGCTTCCTAATCAAGAGGCCTACACAAACGACTTGGTGCCAAAAGGCACCCTCAAGCTCAGTGAAAAACCATATCAAGGAAATCAAGGCTACTGCGTATCAAAGCAATTCGCAGAGAAAATGAATATTACTGCAATAGAAGACCTTGGAAGACCCGAAGTCGTAAAGGCCATGGATAGTGATGGAAATGGTAAAGGCGAGTTTTGGATTGGCGCGGATGGCTGGGCCTCCGCAAATGTAAATCAAGTGAAACTTCGAGATTATAAACTTTACGATGCGGGTATCGAGCCAGTACGAGCAGCAGAAGCAGTCAAAAACGCACGTGTACTGGACTCAATCAAAAAGGGGGAAGGCTATGCATTTTACTGCTACAAGCCCCATGCGATATGGGGGATGGCTGATGTAGTCATGCTCGAAGAGCCAACCTATGATCCATCTAAATACAAAATGATCCAACCAAAAGCTGATGCTGATTGGTATTCAAAATCATATGTGGCCTCAAAGGATGCGCTCAAGAAAATCCAAATTGGCTGGGGCACTTCCTTGGAAAAAAGATCACCCGCAATCGTCGAGTTTTTCAAGAATTTTCAGATTACGGCTGATGATGTTTCATTAATGGCATACGAAGTATCTGTGAAGAAGAGAAAACCTGGTGAAGTAGCAAGAGAATGGATGTCCAAAAACAAATCAACAGTTGATGGTTGGTTAGGATTATAAGGCACCTTCATTGCAAGAAACTATCTGGCAGCAAAGAGCTGCCAGATAGTTTCTTTAATATTTGAAAATTCCGCACAGATGTCATCAGCTATTCAACTTCAAAATGTTTGGAAAATCTTTGGAGATGTCCCAAACAACATTTCAAATTCTATCCAAACCGAAACCATCTCAAAACAAGAGGCATTAGAGAGATACAATTGCGTAATTGGTGTCTCAAATGTATCGTTTGAAGTAAAGTATGGGGAGATATTCTGTGTAATGGGCTTATCCGGCAGCGGAAAGTCAACGTTAGTGCGTCACATAAATAGATTATTAGAGCCTACTTCAGGCAAGATACTGATCAATAACCAAGATATAATGGGTTTAGACAAAATTGAGCTTGAAGCTTTTCGGAATACAAAAATCGGGATGGTATTTCAAAATTTTGCACTAATGCCTCATAGGTCCGTGCTTGATAATATTGCGATGCCTTTGGAGATAAGAGGTGTTAATAAAAACGAGCGCGTCAATGCGGCCACTACTATTCTTAAAACTGTCGAACTTGAGGGTTGGGGGAATAGATATGCTCATGAATTATCTGGCGGGATGCAACAACGAGTTGGCTTAGCCAGAGCATTGGCAGCAGATCCTGACATCTTATTAATGGACGAACCGTTTAGTGCTTTAGATCCACTCATACGCCGCCAGCTTCAAAACGAATTTATCAAGCTCTCAAGCGACCTCCAGAAAACAACCGTCTTCATAACCCACGACCTAGATGAGGCTGTTCGTGTTGGCCACAGAATAGCCATTATGAGAGAAGGTGCAGTTATTCAGGTTGGAACACCGGAGGAGATAGTTATCAGTCCCGCTGACGACTACGTCGCAGAGTTCGTGAAAGGCATTTCAAAATTAAAAGTAGTAACCGCCAAATCCATCATGCAGAAACCCGAGAGTGATGAATTCTTCCACGATATAATCGGTCATGAGCGCGTTCATCAAGATATTCCGTTGAACCAGCTCATTAGAACCGTAACTTTTCATAAAGATCCAATTATTGTTACGGACTCTGACGGGGTAAATCTCGGTTACATTACTCAACCTTCTCTTTTCAAGTCAGTTATAGAAGAAAATAATGATGTTTGAGACGAATGATAGAACCCTTAAAAATTTTGTTCGAACAAATACTGAGTATTATCAGAGAGAATTTAACAAAATTGGCGCTAAATCTGGATATAAATTCTCATTTAATGTATCCGCCGCATTATATGGTCCGATCTGGTTCGGTGCGCGAAATATCTGGAATTATGCCCTAGCATTTCTGATCATTGAAACATTTTGTTTTGTTCAGTTAGTTCGAGGGTCCTTTGGGGATATCACAAAAGACGCGCGGGACAAAATCGAAAAAATACAATCAACAATTGATTTCCGAAACCAACAACTACTCGCAGCTAAACAGAACAACTCCGACAAAGTAGAGGTCTATGAAAGGGCAATCAACTCGCTTGAAAGGGCGATGGAGGGGTATGTGATCGATATAAATACTGTCGAAGAATCGGCAATTTGGATTGCGCTTTCTGGGGTATTTATTTTGGTTTTTGCCAAATTTTTGCAAGGGATAATAGGCAATATTATATTGGAGAAGAGATATAGTGACTGGCTTTCAGATCATTCTATTGACCCGGGAATGACAAATAATCATTTTCTTTTGAGTGTGATTTTCACTGCCATAATAATGTGTCTATCGGTTATAAATTATAGTTTCCCCGGCTATCTCACGATCTTGGATGGCTTCCCAACTCATCCAGATATTAGGATTAAATCGATAAATTGGGTCGAGTCCTCTTTTGATTTAGCTGTTTTAAAAGGCGATGCCCTATTCACCACCATAACTATTGGCATAAGATCAGTATTAGATTTTTTAGAGCTAATATTTGTAACTACTCCTTGGATTGTAATAATAACTGCAATTGTTGTTCTTACAGCGTTGTCCGCAGGAATTAAAACAGCAATCTATTCAGCCGCATTTTTGAGCTATATGGGTTTCCTTGGTTTTTGGGAAAAGGCTATGACTACTCTAGCGCTTCTTGGAACTGCGGCACTACTAAGCATCGCAATCGGCATACCTCTTGGGATATTTTGCGCTAGGCGTTACCGATTCTACGCAGTAATTCGTCCGATTATGGACTTTATGCAGACCATGCCAGCCTTTGTTTTTATGATCCCCGTCATAGCATTTTTTGGGACCGGTAAGGTAGCAGCCGTTATCATCACAATGATATTTGGTGGAACTCCTGTAGTCAGGCTGACCGTTTTAGGCCTACGAGGCGTTGACGAAACTATCCGGGAAGCGGCAATAGCTTATGGTGCATCAAATTGGTATTTGTTGAGGAAGATTGATTTACCTCTCGCCGCTCCATCTATTCTGGCGGGCGTAAATCAAACTGTAATGTTAAGCTTGGCAATGGTTGTAGTTGCATCACTTATTGGGGCAAAGGGTTTAGGTCAAGACGTGCTTGAGGCCCTACAATATGCAAATGTTGGGCAGGGGATACTTGCGGGCGTTGCAATCCTCTTTGTAGCATTGATCTTGGACCGCGTTGTTCAAGGGAAAAAAAGAGTTTAACCATCAATTAATGACTATGTGGATTTATTACTAAAAAAATAGAAAATCACGTATTAGTCTCAATAGGTTACAAGTCCAAAATATAGGTTCTCAAACCGTTGTCATACAAGTTTATCTGAATACATAAAGGCCCCCAAGTATCCATATGCCAATGAAGACTGTCTCCAAAAAAATGACAGCTACCGGCTGATAACCAACTGTCATAATCGACTTAAGAGATGTTTTTATTCCGAGCGCTGCTATAGCTGTAACGAGGCACCAACGAGATATATCAATAAAAAAAAATCGGATGCCACTTGGAACTACCCCACTACTGTTGACCGCCACCAGAATGCAAAATCCTATTATAAAAAACGGCAAAGGTACTTGTCCTGCCCCCTTATTCTCACTCTGAAAAATAACAGAAAGCACAAGAACAATAGGTACTAACATGGCGACACGAAATAACTTAGTTACTGTCGCAAAATCGCCCGCTTCGTTGGAAATAATGTAACCCGCCCCAACCACCTGAGCTACATCATGAACAGTACCTCCGATGAAAATTCCTGAAGTCCGATTATCTAGCTCTAAAAACGCGGTTAAAAGAGGATAGAGGATCATTGCAATGGTGCTAAAAGTAGTTACTGCAATAACAGTAAAAATTGTATCCCTCTCGCTAAATTTAGATTTTGGTAGGATGGTGGCTATAGCCAGAGCTGCTGAAGCTCCACAAATCGCGACTGCACCTCCAGTCAGAACGCCAAAGCGCGCACGCCTACCCAGTATTCTGGATGCAATGACCCCAAACAATAGAGTTAAAATAACTCCTCCTATCAGGAGACTTACAGTGTTTAGGCCAAGATCCAAAACCTGATCGAAAGTTATGCGCAATCCTAAAAGGGCTACACCAAATCGAAGTAAAGTTGTTGCAGAAAATTCAATCCCCTTCTCGCTATGTTTTTCGTCCGATAGAAAATTAAACGCGATGCCCAGAAGAAGAGCAAAAAGCATTTGTGGGGCGCTATAATTAACGGATAAGAGCTGCGCCGCCGCTGCAATAGTGCAACATATTAGAATACCGGGTCCAAAAGCTCTAACATGCCCGTTGGTTTTTTGAGACAACGATTTTAACAATTTTTGCACGTACAGATTCCAAACTAAATAGCTCTGAAGACTCTCGAATAGTTATTAATCATTAAAACCTGCTCTTAAAACAAGATATGTAAAAAATAATCACGCTCGTATTCTGCAATCAAGCAATCACAAGTTTTTTTAAAGCTGATGACGACATTCCAACGTCATAATCCCCTCCATCCCTGTGCCTTTGCCATAAACCTGTTTCAATGTCCAATAAGTTGCAAAATGACAAATTTTGATTCTTTTTCATACTTTAACCCACTTACAAACTTAAGCCTCAAAGAGTAGAGAATTGACTGGGAGGGCATTATCCCGGGTTTTCTCTTAAACCGAAAGCTGCATTTCAGTCGTGTAAAGTTACGAATGTTTTACCCGGTTCTGCATTATCATTACAGGCCACGTTTAGTAGATTGTTTTCCATTGGTGCGTTCACGATATCGGTGATTGAAATGACTGCGAGGGCATCTGCGCGCGGCAGGCGTCAGAGAGATCGGAATTGGACCATGGTTGGATTTTTTTACTCGCGTAGAAGGACGTTACAGCGGCGGTCCTTAACCCATACGGGTGGGGACAGCTCTACGATGATTTTTGAGTTGGGTCACTCAGAAAGACTGTAGTAGGAATGGAGAGAGACGCGGGAGGTTCTGCTTGCAAGAAGAATAAAACATTAGATTTAGACATGGCTTCCCGATAATTTGAAATTACAGTGGAAAAGTACCAGAACGGGTTTGGCCTTACCTATTACGTCGTTGTTTTAGTGATCCCTTTTATCCTAGATACTGATCAGATATCTAAGTATTTCGCTAATTTATTCAATTTGGTGATAACGTGGCCCTCGACCTCAAAATACTCAAGAGAGGAACATCATGAAGCTTGCTATTCTCGACGACTATCAATCCGTCACCCATAGCTTCGTTGATTGGTCTGTAGTTCCCAAACTTACAATCGTATCTTTTAACGACCACGTACTGAGTGAAGATGAATTGATCAGCCGATTAAGTGATTGCGATGCCGTCATGCGGATCCGCGAGAGAACTATTTTCTCGAGATATGTTCTAGAGTCTTTACCCAAGCTACGCCTAATCTTAGCAACCGGCATGCGAAACGCCCGATCGATTGATCTCGTGGCTACCGACGAACTGGGTGTTACCGTCTGCACCACGGATGCTTTGCACCAGACAACGATCGAAGTGACATGGCTTTTAATACTCGCGTTATTTCGGGGGTTCCCAGCGGAGTATGAATTATTGAGAAGCGGTGGATGGCAGTATGGTGTAGGTGCAGGCCTCGCAGGTAAAACCCTTGGAGTTCTTGGGCTTGGTAACATGGGTAAGCCTGTGGCGAAAATTGGCCAGTGTTTCGGGATGGATGTCGTCGCCTGGAGCCCAAATCTAACGCCAGAACGAACCAAACCTCTCGACGTTAAATTCGTCTCGAAACAAGATCTATTCCGCCAGTCCGATGCGCTTACAATTCACCTCCCGCATACGGATACCACAGAAGGATTGGTAGATGCGTATTCAATTTCTCTCATGAAACATGGGGCTTTTTTAATTAATACTTCTCGTCCAAAACTTGTCGACGAAGTAGCTTTGATAAAGGCCCTCGAGACCGAGAGGCTTGGCGGTGCAGGGCTTGATGTATTTGAAATTGAGCCGCTTCCTCGCGGACATACCTACCGAAAGCTGAAGAATGTCATAGCAACTCCGCATTTAGGATTCGTCACCAAGGAGAACTATCAGATATTTTTCTCCCAAAGTAGAGAAAACTTGGAGGCCTATCTGAAGAAGAAACCGATCCGTATTATTACAAGCAAAACCCCATTTCTCCCTGATTCCCAGGTTGCCCGGCAAATGCACCAAAGCTAAAGGTAACGATCGTCCAATTTAAAAATTTCGAAAAAAACAAGACGATTCTCATGTGTTTAATGCAACCCTTCCGTTACTTTTGTTAAGTCTCTCAACCAGTATTGACGAGAGATTGAGTAACATTTTGGCCCGTATTCCTGATTGTTGAACGAACACTCTATTCAAGCTTTTAGCCGATAACCGAGCGCAATGACAATGCGTCAACGCAATGACATTGGCTTGTCGTTTCTCATTCGGAGAAATTAAAGCTAACTCTCCAAAGCATGTTCCAGCGCCCACAGATCCAAGATATTTGCCATTACCAAGGGCGATCTGCACTTTACCAATCAAAAGTAAGAATATGCCATCGGTCTCCTGCCCGAGAGCGATTATTTTCGTGCCCGTCGAAAAGTCTAATAATTCTATGTTCTGTGTAATTAAGTCTAACTCTAAGGATGAAATGTTGTTTAAGAGTGGCTGTTTAATGAGTGCTTCAGGCCCAGTGTCCTTGGCGTCATATCCTCCGTGGTTTACAATTAAGTGGTCTTCAACCGTCTCGATTGTTTGATCAAGATTGGTGTAATGAAGGGTCTCAGGTTTGGTAATTTCGTGAAAACTTTGGAATATATCTGATCGATTAATATCGTCGTTTTGAGCGCCGCAGAACAGCAATGTGGTCTAGGTATTCTCAATATTATGAAGAAAGTCCTTTAATATTATCATTGCTCCAGAACTTATTTTATTCACTTTTTGGAGCGAAATTATACTGAATTCTTGTTAGATAATATTAGTAATTGCTGGCGTAATTGCGTCACTTTATATCAGGGTAATATTTCCGCCGAGGTCGATGAGGCTGCATCTTGGCCCGCACTGGTCCAAGATATCCGAGTCGACTGATTTCCGTATATGAACGGATTTTATTTTACTTAAATCATAGATATTTCTGATACAGTTTTCAGTGGTGTCTCTGCCTTGGAGAAGGTGTAATTTATAATGCGACGTTAATCCTTGGCATACCTGTATTCCGCGCACACTGTTTCCAAGTTCGTCTAGGGGTGGCGAAAACACTCCAAGTCCAAATTCTGAGGGGAGCACTGCGACAATACCACCACCAACGCCACTTTTTGCCGGCAGACCTATTCGATAAGTCCATTCTCCAGAGTGTTCATACATTCCGGCGCTCACCATTATAGAGAGACCATTGACGGCGGTCTCAGGTAAGACAATTCTTTGTTTTGTAATCGGGTTGATCCCATTTTTAGCCAGTGTAGCAGCCATTACTGCAAGGTCTTTAGCTGTGACAAGTTTTGAGCATTGTTTAAAATAAACGTCTAGGATCTTATCCACATCATATTCGAATTGATTATTGTTTTTTAACAACCACGCGATTGCCCTGTTACGATCACCGGTTGATTATTCTGAATAACACACGTCTTCACTGACGTTAAGCTGGCGACCGGAAAACCCAGATAGAAAATCTAGGATGATTTAAAATGCGTCTTCCGATGCGTAATCACAAATAAGTCCCGTGCAACTGATAGCACCAGAATTAACCATTGGATTGAAGGGCCTATTGTCTTCTTTTAATCGGATCGAATTAAATGCCTCTCCCGATGGTTCAATCCCAATTTTTTTAACACGCGATCTGCGCCCATTTTTTCAATGGCAAGACTATACACGAAGGCTTTTGAAATTGATTGAATTGTAAACTCAATTGAGCAGTCACCAACAGCATGCGTGATGCCATCGACGGTGGTTAAGGCAATTCCAAATTGGTCTGGTTTGACAATAGCAAGTTCTGGGATTTAATCAGCAGGTGAACCTGAGGTATCGGTAAGTATGGAGTCATACTGGGTTTCTAAAAATTTCAGAAGTGGTGATTTAAGAGACTGTTTTTCCATTTTTCGCTCTGCCTGTATATAACGTTTTGCCTCTAAACGCTTTAGAGCATGTTTACAATTGTTAAAATATGTAAAATTAGGTTAACACGAGGCCGATTCCGTCGAATAGCGGAGACTTTATACGATAAACATCACCCCACGTGCAAGCAAACTAAGGCGGGTTCGTACTCGTCCGGATATTTTATTAGTAAAGGTTTTAGTTGCGTGGTGTAAGAGCTGATTTACAAACCATTGACTTTTGTTTGATTAAGTTGAAAGTTATTTAATGACCTCCACTGATTTCCAGCCCGGGGGGTACAGATTTGTGCCAGGAGTCTCTCAATACTCCGCGGGGGTCGCCGCGATGGTGGGGTATGGGATGCGAAGGGTTCAATTCCGACGCCTGGTGCCGCTGGCTGAGGGCTTCACCCAAGTTGACACCATTATAAAGGCGGAAGGACGGCCCCGCACCGCATTTTGCGCATGTGAGCTCCGGTCACCCAGTCAGTTCTCTGAGGATGGATTCCAGTATTTTAATGAACGCTATGTAGAGACACTCTCACAGTGGGGGATTTTCAACGGGTCAACCAATCCAGTGGCACGCAGTAATGTTTGTCCAGAAATCAACGGGCCGTTGGAGCCATCCTTCCACGCCTTCACTTTCACCGTTGAGCGAGACGAAACGCGACCGTCCTTCGTGATTGCCGGCAGTGCGGAATGTCCTGAAGGGCTTGGTAATTATCGCGATAACATCGTGCGGCTTGGTGACCTCAGCCATGAAGCGATACTCGAAAAGGCTCGGTTCGTGCTTGGCGAGATGGAGCGCCGTCTCGGTGCACTCCGGGTTGGTTGGTCAGACGTAACAGCGACCCAAGTCTACACAATACACAATATTTATCCCTTCCTAGCCAACGAGATCATTGCCCGAGGAGCTGCTCCAGGTGGGGTCACCTGGCACTTTGAGCGCCCACCAGTTGTCAATCTCGAGTATGAGATGGATTGCCGCGGCATGCTTCAGGAGTTGATCACCTGACCACTTACTTAAAGATTGCATTAGGTGCCTACGATCGCACTCTGCCGCTGATGGCAGGGCTGGTCGACATTAAGGATGTTGCCGCCGAGTACGTGACAGCGCCGCTGGAAGATATTTTTTCTAAAGCATTCGATGATCTAAGTTATGACATTACCGAACTGTCATTTAGTAATTATTTGTATCTAACATCTACCGGCAACTGTCCTTACATTGGCCTTCCGGTCTTCTTGTCCCGATCTTTCCGACATTCAGCAATCTTCATCCGAACAGACCGTGGGATTTCAGGTCCGCGTGACCTAGTTGGCCGCACTGTCGGGGTCCGCGAGTTCTCCATGACAGCAGCGTTAGTGGCGCGTGGTGTTTTGGAGGACGATTTTGGAGTTCGCGCCACAGACCTGCGGTGGCATTATGGCCCGGCTGACGCGGGGGACAGCAACCCGATTGTGCGGATGAAACCGAACGGTATCGAGCTGGAGCCACTTCTCGGCAATTCTAATCTCTCAGACGCGCTACGTGACGGCACCATAGACGCACTGATTTCTTATAAGCCACCGCCAGCATTTCTAGACGGGGCGCCAAACGTCGGCCGCCTATTCGTCGACTACGAGGCGGTCGAGGCCGATTATGCGCGCCGCACCGGAATCTTTCCGATCATGCATCTTCTTGGAATTGAGCGGAAACTAGCAGAGCACGACCCAATGCTTTGCTTAAGAATATGCGATGCGTTTGAGGCATCTCGGCGCTATGCGGTCGGGCGGACCAACGAGCGTCAAGCGCCATTTACCAGCCTGCCTTGGGCACCTGATGAGGCCGCGCGATCACGTGAGATACTGGGAGATAATTTCTGGTCCTATGGAGTGGCCGCAAATCGGCCAGCGCTTGAGTCTCTATGCCGATATTCATATACACAAGGCATATCCGCTCGCCCAGTTATGGTCGACGAGTTGTTTGCCCCTACGACATTGAGTTGGTGATCAAGCAGTCAACCGCTACCTTGTAACATTCGTTGCAACGAACGACGGCAAACTGTAATGTCTTATGCGATTAATAGATGTTTTTTAAAGGCTAAAAGCTTCCCCAGCCTATTTTTTTAAATAGGAGTGAGGGCTACGTACCTTTGGAGAGAGTTCAGACATTGATCCCCCAACGAATGCTGTGTAGTCAGTGACGCAAAACTAAATGAGAATAGCATGAAAATTGCAGTTATGGCCACTGGCGGAGTTGGCGCGGTTTTCGGGGCGAAGCTCGTCGAAGCTGGTGAAGATGTTACCTTTCTTGCCCGCGGGGCCCATCTTTCGGCACTAACAGAGAAAGGGCTAACTATTGCTTGCGATGGCGGAGAGCGTCACATTGAGAAGATTAATGTGACCGAAGATCCGAGTAAGGTAGGAGTCGCTGACGTTGTTATATTTGCGGTCAAGTTATGGGATACTAAAACTGCAGCGGAGGCCTGCAAACCCATGCTTGGGCCTGAGAGTATTGTAATCCCTTTTCAGAACGGGGTCACCTCCTCAGAAATGATTTCTAGAGTGATTGGAGCTAACCACGTGGGTCGTGGACTGTCCCGGGTCTCGGCATCCATCGAAGAACCGGGCACAATTCGGCAAATTGGTAGCTTTGCATCTCTGGCTTTTGCCGAAATGGACGGGACACGATCGCCAAGAATAGAAAAATTTTTTGATACCTGTAGGAGGGCTAAAATTGACGCCGAGATCCCGTCCAACATTCTACAAGCCCTTTGGCGGAAATACATACTCTTGGTGACGTTAAGTGGAATGACGACTGCGGCCCGACAACCCATGCGGTCGATAATTAGAGAGGAAGAGGGCCTAAACACAGCCATTGCATGCATGACCGAGGTGGCCGCAGTTGGACGTGCTCAAGATATCGATATTCCTCTAAGCACAGTCGGAAAATTGGAAAAAGTTTTACAAACGATGCCCCTAACCTTGAAAGCGTCACAAGCTATTGATTTAGAAAAGGGTAACCGTTTAGAAGCTCCGTGGTTGACCGGAAATATCTGTCAAATGGGACGTAGTAAACAAGTCGCAACACCAGTGAACGATGCACTTTATGCTGTTATTAAACCTTATATTATGGGACGTCCGCCTAATCAATAAATGACAAAAAATGTGTATATCATCTCGACTTCACAAAAAATACTCATGACTAAGATGACCTATCGTTCAGTTAAGAGGTAAGCAAAAACGTCACATTTTAGACTTGGGGGATCATGCGTGGGGTCGGCTCAGATATTCTTTGCTAGATATGAAAGTTTGTAAGGGCGTCAAGGCTGGATACTATTATTGAACATTTGATTACCGGCACAGGCTTGGATACCTGGGGCTTCGCAGCCCTGTGTGTGGTGTCTTTTATTGGTAGTTTCATTGCTGCTTCTTTAGGCTTGGGGGGAGGGATGTTAGTCATGGCAACCATGGCCTCATTATTACCCCCGACGGTCTTAGTGCCGCTACACGGTATTGTGCAACTGGGTTCCAATATTGGTCGCACATTCATGTTTCGTAGCCACGTTCAAATCCTTTTCATTCCGCCATTTGCATTAGGCACGATGATCGGAGCGTTCATCGGCGGCAATCTAATGGTAAATTTACCGATTGAAGTGCTACAAATCGTGCTGGGTAGTTTTATATTATGTTCTATATTTGGACCTAAGTTGCGGGTCGGCAGGCCCAGCAACATGACATTCGTCGGAATTGGCTTATTCGGTGCGTTTGCAACCATGTTCGTTGGAGCTACTGGCCCGTTAGTGGCCCCATTTGCTGCGGCTGCATCAAAGAAGCGCCAAGAAGTCGTAGCAACACTCGCTGCGATGATGACGATACAGCATTCTTCTAAGGTAATTGTTTTTGGAGGTCTCGGGTTCGAGTTTAGTTCTTATCTGCCACTTTTGGTGGGGCTTCTTATATTTGGCATATGCGGCACATGGGCGGGAAAGCATATTTTAAATTTTATGCCTGAGCATATTTTTCGCATCGTTTTAAAAATTATACTGACGGTTCTCGCATTAAGGCTCTTGTTCGTCGGCATTTTCCATTGAAAGCTTATCTCTGACATTAAATTACCTCGCATTATTATTTTCACCGGCGCTATTTTAAGTGCGCATGCCAGACACACGGGTATTAATCTGTACCGGTCTTGCCTCACTCTGCGAACGGGGGTTACGCTGAGAATATAAAAACGTTTTGATAAAATGTTAACTAGACAAGGTAGCGAGATTTCTCTGTAGTGAACTATGCGCTTGAACGATCAGCAGTCCGAACATTTCAATAAATTGATTGGTCACATATGTATAATTTAAAAAACAAAAGTGCTCTAATTACCGGAATCACTGGTGGAATTGGTATGGATATTGCCCTAAGCCTTGCTTCGGCAGGATGCCGGATCCTCGCTAATGCGATGGATACCCCAGAAAAAATTCAGCGCGTAGTATCAGCGATTTACTCCGCCGGCGCGCCGGAAGTCATTTTTAACGGGGACGACCTCACGGAACGTGGTTGCGCAGAACATCTTACACGGTTGGCTAACAAGCAATTTGGAAAATTGGATATTCTGGTAAACAACGCGGGTATTCAACATGTGCAACCGATTGAGACGTTCTCTGAAGAGCATTGGGATCGTATTATTAACCTCAACCTATCAGCTCCGTTTCGTCTTATTAAAAATAGTCTATTGCTTATGCGACAAAATAATTGGGGCCGGATCATCAACATTGCCTCTGTCCATGGCCTGGTAGCTAGTACACATAAGTCGGCCTACGTTGCCGCAAAACACGGGCTAATTGGGCTTACTAAAACCGTCGCATTAGAGACTGCTAACCAACCAATTACCTGCAACGCAATTTGTCCGGGATTTGTTCAAACAGCTTTAATTCAATCGCAGATCGAAAAGCATGCTGCCGAAAAAGGGGTAGATATTGAGAGAGCTAAACAATCTTTCGTCAGCCAGAAACAACCTTCTATGACATTTGTTTCGCCAAAAGATATTGGGGCAATGGTGGTATTTCTTTGCTCCGACTCCTGTGATCAGATCACTGGATCATCATTTCCAATTGATGGTGGTTGGACAGCCCAATGAAACGTTCCGAGATCTGGGCCTTCCTAAAGAATGCCTCATTAAAACCAAGCAAGCCATACTTTACAACTGCTATCTATTACGCACCAGAATAACCCCTTTCAATATCCTGCAGAAGCCCGCGGACAAAAACGTCGCGCTCTTCTCCAACGTAGGCATCACCCTTGGCGA
This sequence comes from Magnetovibrio sp., assembly GCA_002690705.1. Lineage (GTDB taxonomy): Bacteria > Pseudomonadota > Alphaproteobacteria > Rhodospirillales > Casp-alpha2 > TMED8. The sequence continues at coordinate 19,464 of NZFO01000008.1, forward strand.
TTGCATCAACAACCCTTCGGCCAAGCGCCTTAAGGGTTTTTCGATCTTCTTCCTCAGTTGGTCTTTCAGAAATAGCCAGAACAGAATTTTGGGTGTAGCAATGGGTAGGCAACCCCTCTACCGCCCGCGCATGCATCGCCTCAGGAGAAGCGCCGGGGTTACTGCCGTTAACGCCAGCACGCAGAAGTTTGCGGAACATATAAACACCCACGTCACTGGCAATAGGATTTTCGAGAGCATGAATTGCTATATCGCGCTGGCCAACAATTGCCTCATAATCGCCGGGTAAAAGTTGTCCCTCTTCATAGCTGCGGTGTCCTACTTGGGCATCGAGGAAGTCCATTTTATCCCAGCCCACCCTCTCTTTTTCGCCAAGTTGGCGCGGATCAATGGCTTTTCCAAACATCCTCCAACCAAAAATAATTGAATGAGTGTCATCAACAGGTACGTACCAGCGAGACATGTGAACCCGGTGAAACAGGCGCCGCTCTGCGCCATCTTCGAATAAATATGCATGCTGGGTCATATTAGGTAAAATGCACTCGTTAACCCGTACCCAAACCTTCTGCTCGTCTAACCGGCGGCAAGCTATGAAAGCCATACTAGTGCCATCACGAAGAGGCATGTAGTCAAGCACCGGGAGAATTTCAAAACCTTGCAAAGTTAACCTTGAGGCGTCTAACCCCTCGGGCAATTCCCCATTATAAAGCTGATCGACTGGCTGATGAAGAATAGATGTGTGCAATTGATCTGCAATATTATCGACGGTTTGCAACCAATTACACGGAAAAACATTAGTGAAAGGTACTAAGCAAGTATCTTGATGTTTTTCAAAGGCGTCCCAGTTCGGGAACGGCGGTTTGTGCTCAGGAGGCCCCATATAAGCAAAAACTAAACCTTCGCGTTCGAACGCAGGATATGCACCTTGTGATAGCGTTTGACATAATTTAGCTCCACGATCAAGCTCACCGGGAATGTCTAAAATAGTACCATCAACGTCGAATTGAAAACCATGATAACAACAGCGGATTCCCGCCTCCTGAATGACACCATATTCAAGAGATGCACCTCGATGCAAACAATGTTTGTGCAAAACCCCAACCTTGCCACGTTTATCCCGAAACGCCACGAGTTCTTCATTCATTATCCGAATGGAAAGGGGCACACCCTTCAACTGTTCGGACATACAAACCGGTTGCCAGAAACGGCGTAAGTATTCTCCGAGCGGCGTGCCCGGACCGGCCCTCGTAATCTCGTTATCAGGTTCTCGCAGGTCACGTTTTATGTAACCAGAGTACGACAATCCTTTTCTTCTCTCTGCAATCTCGCCCGATCCATCCATCTTTTTTCGCCTATCTCACTTTTCGCCACCTTAGTCATAAATTAGAATATAATTATTTTAATTGCCATACTTTTTTGAGCAATTTTGAACGCATTCGCCCCAATATTGTGACTGATTCGTTTTTATGAATACTAAGAAATCCATGCGGCCTCAATGAGCATGGTTGATGCTCAAGCGCAGCTGGATGGTTAAAACGTGGAGCAGACCATTGAGTGAATAAGTTGCCACCGACGAGATAGATTTTTTACTGACTAAACCGATATCATAAAGACGATCGGGATGCGCGCTAGGTCAAGGCGTTTTGGTCTACAAGTCCTCGTGAAGGAGGTTTCTCCATTATCTCCAACAGAAATTCCCCAGCTTTGTTTTGTAGCTGTCAGCAGCGTTTATAGATTACTTCAAATTCTGTGCAAAAGTGAACATTCTATGCGCGATCGTGCAACTAAACGTTCTGTGGCAAGTCCAAAAATATTGTTCTCTCAACAGCTTTATCATCCAGCGAATGTAACCCGGCGTGCTTCAGCGCCGCTACTGACCTGACTTCGCGACGGAGTAAACCACACTGCCGCTTTAATTTTGTTGTATTGGGCAGCGTGGTTTAGAAGAGTTGATTCCCGGCCGTAATGAATTACCACCTTATTATTTGGCGTGCCTCGATAGCCCGTTGCGTGCATCAGGGGGAGAACAAATCGTGCTTATGAAAATGAGCATCAGCAATCAGCAGCTAATTCCCGGACCAGCCCCGTGACGAGCGATTACGGAAAATACACTGAGAGAGGACCTGTTTTTTAATGACTTAAATCTACGCCGTGGGAAGCGATACACTATTCGTCGAACCGTTTTTTTATGGGTTATTCCCCGGTTGTCGAGCGTTTTTGGACTAGCGCTCGCAATACAATCTGCTGTTTTTTTCTTACGGGTCAATCACAAAGATTGCCAGAGGTGAAAGCCTCGGCGATTGGTGGCGTATTTTTAAATATAGACCTTTTTTTCATTAACCCCATCTCGACAAAGCTTGGAGCAAGTTTCGAAGCTCTCATAAATTAGGCAGTAAAAATTAGGCAGTAGAACTGTTAACTTTTTCCCTGCACCGATAACTCTAAAGTGTACGGGTAGTCCAAAATATCTGACTCTACAAATCCAACTTTCGTAAAAAATCCAACTGCCTCCTTAAAAGCCTTTACAATGAGGCGGGAATGATTGGTCTCCAATGTTAAGAAAATAGCTTTGTTAACAAGGCTGCGCCCGACACCTTTGCCTGCAGCCTTGGGATCGATATAAAGACTATGCAGAAGAACCCCGGCTTCCATTTCTCGCAATGCTATCACGCCGATTATAGGAACTCCTATTATCCATATCTCCATTAGCTCAAAGTCAGTCGTCTGCAGGTATAGCAAACCCTGCGTTAATCTCTTCATTCGGTCTGTTACTGGCCTTGTATAAATGCATGATTTGATGATTTTATTGATGGAATGCAAGTCGCTGAGAGTAGCTTTGATCGGTTCTACCTTCATTGGAGCTCACAAAATGGGCTAATTTCATAAGTATATTTGCAGAGCAAAGAGCCAGCTAACTACTTTACAAAAAAATAAGAGCAAAGCTAAATATCATCCTTGCTCTCAAATGCTATGGGCACATTAACACTTGCAGTAGATCGCTCAAAGGCAAAAATTGTAGTCGGATAATAATTATTGCCAACACATGCTGATCAAAAACGCGCTTGGAACCAAGTGCAGTCTAGCTCGCGACGCGAGCACTCGAAGCTTTCCTCAATTCTTGGGAGATCCTTTTGGTAAAGAGCCCGCGGGTAAAACAGGAATTTACTCTTAATGGGGCTTCTGCCTAATATAGTTGGGATTGCTGGCGCTATGAAATTAGATGCTCAACAGCATCCTATTTGCTTAAATTTTAGTCATAGTAGTGATGTATTCTCTGATTTCAGTGATAGAGACACCTCGCCCGTTAAAAGTCGAGCTTTTACTCTTGAGGGCAACCTGCACAACTCCAAATTGGCGATTTATCAACGCGTCAAATACCTGCCACGAAGCTATTTAATTTCGCTACTCCGCGCCGGGTTTTTGAAGCTTGCTTGTCGAGAAACAAAACAATCAACTCCAATTTCACTTTTAAGGGCGCATCAATAGGGAGTTTATTCGTCGCGGACCTGCCCAGCATTGTTCCCCACTTAAAGACTTTAACTGGAGAACGTGGGGAGAAATTTACAGAACCTTGCAGCCGAGTATTTTAAAAACGTCTGTTTCATGAACGTTTGTGCACACCTCTGTTATGGGAATATAAAATGTAAACTTGGCTTACCACATCTTTTCAACTTTTCAAAACCACTAGGACACATCCGACGTTTAGATAACATGCCCTCGCACCTAAAGATCCAACCGAGCGAGGTGAGCGGTAACATCCTCTGAATGAGATGATCTTGCCTATCCGTGCAATATTGAGCCGTCCACTTCCTTTAAATTTTTTTTCCCACACAAACCTAGACTCAAATCGAGTTCTTTCTGAAGAATTCCTAACGTTTTACTAACCCCCTGCTTTCCGCTGGCACCAAGGCCGTAAACATAGGCTCGACCAATTAGAGTTCCTCGAGCTCCAACTGCTATTGCTCGGAGTATGTCTTGACCGGAGCGAATGCCACCATCAATCCATACCTCACATTTTTCACCAATTGCATCTAAGATTTGGGGTAAGGCTCGAATTGACGATATCGTGCCGTCCAGCTGACGACCCCCGTGGTTTGATACAACTATAGCATCCGCGCCTACGCGTACAGCTTCAATGGCATCATCTTTATCCATTATTCCTTTTATGATCAGCTTTTTATCCCACAAATTACGCAGCGACGCCAAGTCTTCCCATCTCAGACTCGGGTCAAATTGACTGCTCGTCCAATCAGCTAAAGATGACATGTCGTCCACACCCTTAACATGGCCCACAATGTTCCCGAACTGTCTTCGTTTAGTCTTCAACATGTTCCAGCACCAAGAGGGCTTTGTAAGCATATTAAAAATATTATTAATCGTTGGTTTAGGCGGCGCGCTTAAGCCATTTTTTAGATCTTTATGCCTCTGCGCTAATAATTGAAGATCAAGGGTTATCATTAACGCAGAACATTGCGCAATTTTTGCCCGCCCAATTAACCTTCGAATGAAATCTTTATCTCGCATTACATAAAGCTGAAACCAAAAAGGTTTTGTAGTATGCGATGCAACATCCTCGATTGAGCAAATCGACATAGTCGAGAGCGTGAAAGGAATACCAAATTCTTCCGCAGCTTGAGCCGCTAATATTTCCCCGTTCGCATGTTGCATGCCAGCAAGACCAATCGGTGCAAGGGCAACCGGCATTGGCAGATTATGCCCTAACATATCCATCCTCGTGCTACGGTTACTTACATCAGCACCTACTCTTTGACGAAGTTTTAACCGTCTAAAGTCTTCCTCGTTTGATCGATATGTAGCCTCGGTCCAAGAACCAGCATCCACATAATCATAAAACATACGTGGCACACGGCCCTCGGCTAATCTCTGCTGGTCTTCAATACAGGTTATCACCGTCATTGTTGAACCTCGTCATAAAGCTCCAAATTACTCTTATCATGCAAGAGTATCATTCTTCCAATAAGGCCCACATTTCATAAGGTTAGGTTTTTGGAATCTTGCAATATACGCCTCATGTCTCTTGAATTCGCTATGAAACGCACACAGCCAGCGTTTCTGACCTTTTCATTATTAGATCGTATAAAATTTCAGGCAAACATAATTTACTATGCTACTTTTTTGGTAAAGCCATGAAGAAGACATTTTCGTTCTCCATTTTTTTAATGACTATCAGCGGCGGCGACGCATCATGCCCTCTTGGGTTAATGTAGCGATTAACCTGCCATCATCAGAGAAAACATTACCAAAATTTAGACCTCTTCCTCCAACCGCCGATGGCGCCCACTGATCAAATAATAACCATTGATCTGCGCGAAAATCTCTGTGAAACCACATGGCGTGATCGAGACTAGCAGAAACAACGCCGTCTGAGTACCAAGTTTGACCATGTGGGGCCAGAGCCGTCTCTGCAATTGTGACGTCAGACGCATAAGCTAACACGCTTTCATGTTCAGTGAATTTTATGGGTAATGGCTGAAGTGTTCGCACCCAATACCGACGTACAGGCTCACGAGGCTCATGTGTTGGGGGGGTGGGCGGATCAATTGGTCTGATTTCGAGTGACTTCTCTTCCAGAAATCTCCTGTGGGTAGCTTCTGGCAGAAGGTGAACTATACTCTCACGTCTTTCTTTTTCAGTTGGTAAATCATCGGCTGCGGGGACATCCGGCATTTGCGCCTGATGGTCGAAATGATTCTCCTTGACCATAAATGATATAGCCATTTGATAAATTAGCTGCCCATGCTGGCGAGCAACTACATTGCGGGTGGTGAAGCTCTCTCCATCCCGCAAAAACTCCACATCATATATGATGGGTACTGAAGGGTCTCCTGAGCGAACAAAATACGCATGGAGAGAGTGTGGGCTGCGGCCCTGCACAGTGCGGCTGGCCGCTACGAGAGCTTGGCCGATAATCTGACCACCAAAAACACGTGATCGCCCTGTTTTCGGCCCATGCCCCCGAAATAAATTCGTCTCCAACATTTCCAGATCAAGAATATCTATTATCATTTTTAACACACCACTGATAAACACCCATGAGGTTATCTAAGAGTACCAGACGAAAACCTTCTCAGAACTTAGAAAATGACCTTAAGCACTCATACAACCCCATCATATTTAATGTCTGGATTTCCCTCTTAATATTATAGATATATCACAATTGCTTATCTCGGAATTGCTGTGTGCCTCGTTTCTGCTGTATTTTCTCAGGAATATCGCAGTTTATGTTCCATACTACGGCGCAGGTATACCTTGGTACGACTGATAACTGATTTGCATGCTACGCAATTGGTGCACTATTTTCAAATACTGGTCGGGGCTTCGCCGCAAAAACCAATTCCTAAAACATAGAGCGCGATTACGAGCCTTACGCTGTATAAAATAGATGACATAATCCAACACAAGCAAGTTTATAGCAGCTTTGCCAAAAAGGTAGATCATTCGAGTTACATAGATTGTTGACGGCTGGCAAGTGATGCCTGCCCTAGATACTTTTTACCGATTTTAAAATTTCAACAGTGTTGCCAAATGGGTCCTCAACATAAACACTGGATGTGCCATCTCTATGTCCTGTCAGCGGGCCATACTTCTCGGCTTCATCGCACTCAAACGCTATGTGGGGTGGGTGTTGGCTTGGAATCACAAAAGCAATGCGTGTCCCGTTAACCTCCATTAACGCCCATGTATCGTCTTGGTAAAGCGTGACTGCTTGTAATTTAGACGAATACCAATCAATGGCTACCGTTAGGTCGTCCACGCACAAGGCAATGTGATGTAGGGTTAGTTGACTCATTTGCAATTACTACGCACCAAATGTTTGGTAGGATCACTGCAGAACGCCTGAGATTTCTGTTTTTTACGCTCAGCTCTCTATTCACCCGACTTTAGCTATTTTTTTTAATATTTTTGTCAATTACCGGCCACAAACTGACCTTAAGATAGTGTTAACCGATGAGTTGGGAAATGGGTACCTCCATTTTTCTGGAGACGTGATTGAAGTAGCCTCCCCTCCTCCCATCGGCTCTTTATACGGGGAAAAAGCCAAGTCTTTATAGCGAAAAGCAGCACAATCACCTTGAGAATAAGTTTTGTCAGAACAAAAACCATACTTGTCTGTTACTGGAGAGTTACTCAATATCCAATAATAAACATATCCCTCTCGTTGTGTGATGCTCTCAAAATCTACATACAGACTCTTCCCGTCCACACTGTTGACCACCTCTGTCCAGTCAGCCAAACATTTAGAGGCGGACATTGCAGTAAATACAAGTATCGATATGATCACGAAGTTTTTAATAAAAATAAAAAGAAGCACGGCGATTTAATACGCAGCTGTTCAAAATCAGTTTTGATAAATATTGCAAAGTTACGGTTTAAGAATTTTAATTTAGTATATACTTAAGTGTTTATATTGGGATGCGTAGTGTGAAAACTTATTTTATATCACCGCTTAAGAAACAATCTATGTTTGCTCGCCGCCAGTGGACAAAAGGCGGGGCTTTGATTTTTGAATATTGTCGCTGGGTCGACGGCATGATTTCAATATCTGTCCCCTCAACCGATCCTACTTTTGACCCTTATCTCATTATCAAAAATGCAAATAATGACTGGAGGAAATACGCATACGAGATTATTGAGGGATTCGATGGAAGCATAGAATGGGATTACGGTGATCATTTCAAGCGCGATGAGTGGCTAGATCTCGCAACAAAGATGGAAAGCGACATCAGGGAAGAATTAGACAAATTGGGGTGGAGTGAGGGACCAGAGGAATTATTTATCGAAGGTGAAATTGAGCTTGAAACCGATGAAACTCGGAAAGTACGGAACAATTATAATCTCGAGTGGTAATCGTTTTTAAATGCCAAGACGATAGAAAAGTTATGACGGAGTGGAGACTAGGTTTTATGATTAAAGCTACTTGTTCAATAAATAAAAGCTCATCAATATTGGCGGAAATGCTTTTAAAGAGACTTAAAGGAGAATCTTTTTTTTAATGAGTCCGCACATGTGGGAAAGTCTTATTATCATTTTAAAAGCAGAGCTCGACCCGAGGCTTCAGAAAACCCCTAGTTGCGTTGCGTTTTTCTTTCAAAATAAAGCGGACGTTAGTCTGTAGATTTTGTCATAACTGCGATTCAAGAAGAGAGGCATCTTAGCTCTTAGCTCAACTTTGATTTGACAAAATTCCAACCCCATTCGGGATATACTTCATCCCTAAGTGGCGAGCTTGGTTACGCTCGAACTCCTTACATGTGTCATTATGATTATGACCACGGATACCACCTCGAACCACTCCAGGCTGGGTTGATCGGAAAAAATCACACCAACTATCCGGAAGCTTTACCGAAAATGGTGGGGCTAACCAAAGCCGATAAAGCAAGCGTTTCTTATCCTTTTCCTGATAGTCTTCGAATTCAGTGCGCGAATGCAAAACAATATGATTATTAATAAACTGTAAATCTCCCGGCTCTAGCCACATTGAGAACATTGCGCCCGGGCGACGCAGAATATCGTCGAGTAGATCTATGCATTCAATTTGAGCTTCGCTCAATCGCGGCACACCATCCAGCTGCTGCGCCGTGTTGATACGATTTCGATTCCACTTCGCAAATAATCGACCATCTTCAACGTCAAATAGAGGTTGAGCATAGAAAGCACCCTCGTCAGGGGCCTGCTCTTGGTTACGGCTAAAGTGAAAATCTGAGAGTGCTACCTCAGCCAAATCTGGTCGTTCCTCTAACAAGGTTTGCCATGCTAAAATACTGCTGGACACCATACTCATACCCCCCGCCTTCGCTGCATTAAAGCAAGCCAGCGCGACGAGATCACATCCATCGGCGTGAAAGTCCAAATTAGAATTAGTGTTGTAACCCCGACCCCCTGCATGACGGTATATACCTCCTGCAGCCTGCACTTCAGAAATATATTGTGTCATTCTCCCTTGTGGGCGCGGAACACCCAGATGCAGGCCAATAACCCATGTTAAAATCCGATACTCTATCTCATTTAATTCTGAAGAAGGCAGACCTTTGACCAAAGTTACACCTCGCCCGAAATAGGCCTGCTTAGCGGCTGATATAATAGTGTGGAAACCCGAGCCCAAGTCAAAATCGTCAGGAGCATACTCAAAGAAAGACCGGTCTGGCGAGTAATTCTCTCTGATGACGTCAACCATGTGACGCGCTTGGGAGTCGCTTAAGTAATAAATCCACCCTGTATCGGTTTGCATGTTTTCCACCGTCCAAGCGGCGCTGGTATCAAAATCTATTAGCATCTCTAATCAAATTCTCCCGTGTTTTCACAAACCTATTTACACATTATTTTTTGCACGCTCTTAGTATCGCAATTTGATCTTTGGCAGACTAATTGAGTCAGCTTTTTTGAGCAGGCAACCAATAGATGCTATGATTTTGCTACTGATGTTACAACTGAGTGATTTACAGTGTCTAAATACCCAACGTCATGATAATGAACTTCAAGAGGGCACCCTATGAGCAATCCACGTAATCTAAGAGAGTTGTTGACCCGTGACGGTATAATTCGTGCCCCGGGCGTTTATGATGGAATCACAGCTCGTCTCGTCGAGCAATCTGGCTTTGATGCAACATACATGACGGGGGCCGGTACATCCATGTCGTTAGGATACCCAGATTATGGTCTTTTAACCCAATCGGAAATGGTAGCAAATGCCGCTATCATTACTCGAACCATCAGTATCCCTGTAATTGCAGATGCTGATACCGGCTATGGGAATGAGCTAAACGTCACTCGTACGGTTAATGAGTTTGAACGTGCTGGAGTGGCGGCAATTCATATTGAGGACCAAGTAAACCCCAAGCGTTGTGGTCACCTTGCAGGGAAAGAGTTAGTTCCAATTGACGAATATATTTCCAAAATACGAGCTGCCGTGGCTGCGCGCCAAGACCCAGATTTCATAATTATTGCCAGAACAGATGCAAACACGGTAACCGGCTTTGAGGACTCGATTCTGCGAGCAAACGCGGCATTAAAGGCAGGCGCCGACATCGCCTTTATTGAATCGCCTAAAACAATGGAGGAAATTATCGCCGTGCCAAAAAAGATAAAGGGTCCATGTTTATTAAATATAGTCGTCGGCGGCCTCACTCCCTCAATTAAACTCATTGACGCACAAAATCTCGGGTACCAGATAGTTATTCTACCATCAGTTCTCACAGCCACTGTTTTCTCTGCGTGTGACAAGGCGCTGGCAGAGCTGAGAGATACGGATCAATTGCCAAGTATACAGGGTTCAACATCCGTCGCAGACCGATTTAAAAGATTTCACGGCGATTACTGGAGCGAAATACGCACAAAATTTACCGATCCCTAAGACGAGTAAAATAGCAAGCTCTCGTCACACTCGAGTTCTAGGATAGCACAAAACTTATTCGTTAAAGAAGAAGCTGCAATTCCAAGGAGTACAGCGCTATGAATAAAAACAGCAAGTCGCTCAGAAATAAAACCATATGTAATAATAGCCGACTGGTGTTTACTACTCTATATCCGATAATGTCGAGGAGCGAAGCTATTATTAAATACAGTTCCACCAGAGGTCTAAAGACAACAGTAAATTGATTTTGAATGAGTCCAAAACATAAAATTGTCTCGTGCTTATAAAAAAGGGTCGCTAAAGTGGGAAGTGTCATAGATATGATTGGGTAAGAAGTAATTACAACCGGCTAACTGTACCCGCATTGACGTGTTCTTTGGGAATGAGTGTTTTAGTATTAACGACAAAGTAAAAAAGTGTCTTACAACTCTAAATATTAAATACGGTGTAGCGGGAAACTCTTGATCCTCGTAAATGTTTATATACCACGTGTCCATTATTGATATCTTATCATATCTTACAGTATTAATTTCATAAAGAGCATAAAATGGATCTTGCAACAGTACTTGGTCTAATGGGTGGCATAACCGTAGTTATCTTTGCTATTGGTGAAGACGGTAATTTTGCCCAATTTGTGAACATTCAAGGATTTATAATTGTTTTGGGCGGTACCTTCGCCTCAACAATGGTTAAGTTTCCAATTCAAAGCTTTTTTAAGGCCATTCCAATTGGGCTAAAAGCAGTTGTAACAAACGTAGATTCAAATCCCTTAGATATAATAAATAAGGCGATTGATGTGTGCGAAAACTGCAGGCAAAGCCCCAAGAAACTTTTAGCCATTGAGGATAACATGGGCGCAGTTGCAAATTTATTTTTTAAAAAAGGGCTTCAAATGTGCGCGGATGGAAAAGACAGCGCCTACATTCGAGAGTCACTTAATGCAGACATGAATTTGTATATCGTACGACAAGAGAATAGCATAAAAATATTCTTTTCTATTGCTGAGGCTGCCCCAGCCTTTGGAATGTTTGGCACTCTTGTCGGTCTAATACAAATGTTGAGTAGCCTTGAGGATCCAACTACAGTTGGGAAGGGCCTGGCAGTCGCTTTACTCACCACAATGTATGGTGTTCTGGTTTCTTACTTGTTTGCTCAACCCGTTGCAGAAAAACTGGACTCAAAGCTCAATTCAGATTCGGCTAATAGAACACTTATTATTGAGTGCGTCTGTTTAATTCAACAGCTTAAAAATCCTACGGAGATGTACGATATCTTAGAATCTTACTTGCCAGAAAACCTTAGGCGTAAGGAAGATCCAAGTAAAGAATCTGAGAAATAGTAAAGCGTCATCAGAATACATTTATAATTTACTTAGTAATTTGCTTAAATGGCCAGAAAATCAGTAAGAAAAGATCTCAGCCAATCGTGGCTTATGACCTTCACAGACATGTTAATGCTGTTGGTTGTGATGTTCGTTCTATTTTTGTCTTTCTCAGAAATCAACTCTGACAGTTTTAAACAAAATGCTGGAGCAATATCTGATGCATTTAACCAAGCCCCAGCCTCATCAATCCTTCCGGGGACAGCCTCAATCATTGATCTTTCGGATACAAATATTGACTTTGATAGCGTGGGTGAAAATGCCGCCACGAAAAGTAAAATTCCAGAGGATAATAGTAAGACCCTGGTTAACTGCGTTGAGGGAAAAAATTGTGAGGAAAATCCGAATAAAAGTGACGTTGGCAAGAATACCAAAAGTAAATACTTCACAGATGTCAACTCCGATAAAGCCGTAGTTTTTAAGAAACTTAAAAATGAGGTGAAGAATACGGGTCTGGAAATCACCAAAAACGAAACCAACATTACTATTAATGTTCCAGAGAAGATGACGTTTGATCAAGGTAGTGCGTATCTCAAACCAAAAATGAGAGATTTGTTAATTAAAATTAGCTCGGTAATAAAGGAGTTCGCAGATATAAAACAAGTTGTTGTAACAGGTCATACTGATAATGTACCAATTTCAAATATCGATTTTCAGTCTAATTGGCAGTTATCTGCCGCTCGCGCGGTAAATGTCGTTCATGGTTTATTGGAAGAATCGAACATCGACAGAGAACTTCTTTTAGCTGTGGCGTCAGCTGATACTCAACCTATTGTTCCCAACACAAGCCGCGAAAACATGGCTCAAAATAGACGGGTTGAAATAGTATTACGATTTTGATGCTTTTACATTGATTTAGCTGATTATCCATCGCATTTGAGGGTTTGGAGGGGATTGAGCCCCTCGCTTAGCAACTGGCAAGTTTAGCCGCCTAAATTACCCAAAAAGTCATGTTCCACACACCCAGCCTTTAGTAAACGGCCATAAAGCAAAATAAGCATGCCGTCAGCTGTCAAATTCAATTTTATTTAGGGCATTAGTCGCAATGTTCAGTCATTATGTTATACCGTAATTGTGATATACTGTTTCGTGAAATTAAACTAGGTTGACAAAAAAAAATTATTTTTACACACGAAAAAAAACGGGTTTTTAAAAGGATAAATTGTGCCTTCACTCCCTCCAAAAAATTTGATCATCTTCATGTCAGATGAGCATACCCGCTCTGCGACCGGTTGTTATGGCCACCCAATTGCCTCAACCCCTAACTTAGACAAACTTGCAGGCGATGGAGTACGGTTTGATAAAGCCTATACTAATTGCCCCGTTTGCGTCCCAGCCCGTGCCAGCTTCGCGACAGGGCGTTACGTGCATCAGATCAGTTGCTGGGATAACGCAACTCCTTTCGATGGCTCTGATCCTAACTGGCATTCAGTGCTTCGTGAACGCGGGCACCAAACAGTTTCCATTGGCAAGCTGCACTTTCGCTCTTGCAATGACGATAATGGCTTTACAGACGAGCAGCTAGCCATGCATATCATCGATGGTAAGGGTGATTTATTGGGCTTAATACGTGATGAGGACACCCCTAAACGCGGGGCATCACGAAAGATGGCAGGCATGGCAGGTCCGGGCGAATCGATGTACACTCGCTACGATCGCGATATAGTAGCAGCCACGCAAAAATGGATATACGAAGAAGCGCCCAAGCACACTTACAAGCCTTGGGTGTTATTCATTTCGCTGGTGGCACCCCATTTCCCTCTTACGGCACCCTCAGAGCACTTTTATCGCTATTACAATTTTGATTTACCGCCACCTCGGCTTTACGCAGAACGTAATGCACCGATTCATCCCTTCGTTGATGACTACCGAAAAATCTTCGCCTACGACGAACACTTTAACACAAATGATAGCGTTAAACGCGCCCAAGCAGGGTATCTAGGATTGATATCGTTCATGGATGAGCAAATCGGCATAGTGTTGTCAGCACTTGAAAAAGCAGGTCTCCAAAATGAAACGCGAGTTCTCTACACTACTGACCACGGCGACAACATGGGCGTACGCGGCGCGTGGGGAAAATCACTAATGTATGAAGAGCCCGCAGCTGTTCCACTAATCCTGAGTGGGCCTGATATTCCATCTTCTACAGTGGTCAGCACTCCTGTGACTTTGGTAGATGTATATCCGTTTATTCTGGATTGTGTTGGTTTTGAGGGAGGGGAGGAAGAGCGAGCCGGCCTCCCCGGAACGAATTTAAAGGACTTCATTCATGAAAATCAACCCGACCGAGTTGCTTTTTCCGAATACCATGGAATGGGATCAAAAACCGCAGCATTCATGATCCGTAAAGGTGATTACAAACTAGTTCATTACGTCGACTACCCAGATCAACTATTCAATTTAATTAACGACCCCGGTGAGACGAACAACTTATTTCTTTACGCAGATGAAGACCCGAATATAGCCGCCATTTATGCCGATCTGATGGGAGAGCTTCAGGCTATTTGCAACCCAGTCGAAGTTGACCGAGCAGCACGCAGCAAGCAAGCGGAAATGATCGCTCAACATGGCGGGAAGACGGCAATCATCAAACGCGGCGACCTCGGCTTTTCAGTTCCTCCAGGCGTTCAAGCTATGTTCGACTAATAATTAAGGAAGCAACTCATGATTAACAGCAAGAACCAAAACATACCATTCCCAATGGTCGAGTACCCGATTGAACGAAGTAAAAAACCGCGCGCAACTGGCATTACCATGATGATGGACTGGGGTCTCACCCAACATCGCGCTGAGGACGCTATGACACTTTTAGCCCCCTACATTGACTTGGTAAAAATCGTTGTTGGCACGGCGAGATTATATCCGCGCGATTATTTATCCACCAAACTGAACACTTACAAGGCTAATAATGTAAAACCTTTTTTAGGAGGACAATTCTCGGAGTACGTCTTCGCCACGAAAGGTTGGGAGGGAATGACTCCGTTTTTTGATGAAGCTAAAGCCATAGGTTTTGATGCATTAGAAATATCAGATAACTGTATTCCGTTAACCGATGAAGAGCGAACGCGGATGATCCAGACCGCAATAGATTCTGGCATGGAAGTTCATGGCGAAGTCGGCTCCAAGGTTGAAATGCAATCATCAGAAAAACTAATAAAACAGGCTAACATCTGCCTCGAAGCCGGTGCAGATTTGGTCCTTGTCGAGGGCGCAGAATTGATAAAAGACGGTTCGCCTTATGAATCTTTTATCAAAGAGCTAAAAGCCGGCATGGATCTGAAAGCGACGCTGTTCGAGCTAACTGGCCCTTGGATTAAAGATATTACGCTCAGCGATGTTCATCAGTTGAAGCGGTTTTTAATCGACCAATTCGGGCCGGACGTTAATTTGGCTAACGTAATGCCTGATGATGCTTTAGAGACGGAAGCACTGCGCTGTGGCTTGTCTGTCACTGGACCCGGAGTAACGTCAAATAATATTTAGTAATCCAGTGAGATCAGGTCCAGTGAAAGAAGGCGGATAGGTGGGGTCCATATCCACCTCACGAGTTCGGTTTGACCAATAACATGGCATACCAAAAGCCTCTGCGCCGAGAGCATCATTCCCACTGCCCGCAACATGCAGGACATCCTTTTTGGCGATGCCGAGCACCTTGGCGGTGAGTCCATAAACATCAGGGTGCGGCTTATAGTACCCAGCGGTCTCGGACGAGAGCACATGGTCAAAGACACTGCCAAAGGCACGATTGATGGCATTCAGTTGGTCTTGGTCCCCATTCGAAAGAAGAGCGACGGAGTAGCCCTTCAACTTACATTCATCGATGACCTCCCGTGCATCTGGCCAAGGGATTAACCGGTCCCAAGCGCTGATCATTCTATCCATTTGAGCATTGTTCATATTACATCCGGCGCGAGCTAACATATGGTTTAACCCCAACCGAGTACACTTCCGGAACGAAACGCGTCCCATACCTAGCGAATTACTAGCAGCGGCACGCGCCATCTGCTTGTCTCGCCATAACCGAACCAATGGATATGCTCCCGCCGCATCGATATCAAGCGCCTCAGATACCAATGGCACTAGGCTGGACTGGATATCAAGCAATCCCATATAAGCGTCAAAGGTGATTAATTGAGGGATCATAACTTCGGCTAGATGGGTCGACTGCCCCGAATCGTAGCACGATGCATAGAGCGCTCGTAGCTGGGGTCATAGGGTGTAGCGCAGTGCATGGTGCATCGATTATCCCACATGATGACGTCACCAGTCTGCCAATGATGTCGGTAAATAAATTGGTCACTGATAGAGTGCGCGTACAGTTTTGCAAGCAACGCAGAACTCTCTTCTGCGACCAATCCATCAACCCGCGCCGTAAACCCCTCATTGACATAAATCGCTTTTTTTTGCGTTTCAGGATGAGTCCGAGCAATAGGGTGCGAAACCTCTATCCAACGTGCCATCTCCTCATTGGTCTTTTGTGGGCGAACACCTGCGTCCATCATGGTCTGATAACGGTGGCGGTATGAGTGGATTGCGTTGACGCCATCAATTTGCGATTTAGTCGCTTGGTCCAATGTTTCGTATGCTGCAGTCATATCGGCGAAAAGCGTATCTCCATCCGTGGGAGGGACCTTCAAGCCATGAAGAATAGACCCCATTGGAGGAATGTCTTCATAGGTGATATCAGAATGCCAATAAGCTCCGCCGTTGTCACTCG
Organism: Magnetovibrio sp.; assembly: GCA_002690705.1. GTDB lineage: Bacteria > Pseudomonadota > Alphaproteobacteria > Rhodospirillales > Casp-alpha2 > TMED8. The sequence goes on from NZFO01000008.1 coordinate 35,934, forward strand.
GCGCAGCCCCACCACGCCCCGTATTTGAGAGAACCAGTATGTCTGGATATTCCGGGTGCAATAACTCAGTCACCGTATGCCGCTGCAATGCGCCGAACCTGCCTGCAAAAGCTAGCTGCCGCTCCGGGGTCAAGGTCTGTCCACGAATTACTAAAACAGGGTATTGCAACCACGCATCTCGAATAGCACAAATGATATTCTCATTTAGCTGGAGAGAGAGGTCGAGCCCGAAAATTTCAGCTGCGAGCGGGTTGGAGAAAGCCACCAAATCGAGAGTAGCCTCGCCAGTTCTTGCTTGCTCCATTGACTTCATCTTTGCATTCCCCATCGGTTAACAGTTTTGAGCTCCACGTTACGGAAAACGATATTTTCAACAACGATCCCAATCAAAATCACCATAAACAGTCCTGCAAATACCCCCTCCGTCTCAATGTTCTGGCTTGATTCAAAGATATACCAACCAAGACCACCTGAGCCACTGGATGCGCCAAATACCAGTTCGGCGCCAATTAGGGTGCGCCACGCAAAAGCCCATCCGACCTTCATTCCAGACAAAATAGACGGAAATGCAGCCGGCACTAGGACTTTCCATACGAACGGTACGCCACGTAGGCCATAATTCTCCCCAATCATACGCAATGTCTGAGACACGTTTTTAAAGCCAGAGTGGGTGTTCAGAGCAACCGCCCACAAGACGGAATGTACCAAAACAAAAATTAAACTAGCCGTACCCAACCCAAACCACAACATAGCTAATGGTAACATCGCAATGGCCGGCAAGGGATTGAACATCGCGGTGGCAGTCGCAATAAAGTCGCTGCCCAATCGACTCGCCGTCGCCCACAAAACTAAGACAGCAGCGATTCCCATTCCCATGCCATACCCGTACAGCAGCACTTTGACAGAGAACCAAATTTTCCAAATTAAATCTCCATAGAAGAGATCGTTCAACATACGCTCCGCTGCCAGCGTGAATGAAGGAAACATAAGGGGCTCTACATCGAGAGCAACCGTATAAATCTGCCAAGTCGCGACAAGCCCAAAGAGAATAACAATTTTCCGAACGCCATTGATGTTCCACACCCGCTCGAAAATAGATAGCTGCCGTTCCACATCACCAGTGTGGGCATCTTGTATGTCACCAGCCTCAAATTCCGGCCGCATAACGAGCTCAGGAACATTCTTGCTCATGACGACTGCATCCCCCAGCGGCGCACAGTGCGCATTTCAATATTCGTAAAGATGATATTTTCGACGAATACTCCAACTAAGATTACTGTGAACAGCCCAGCAAACACATGCGGAATTTGCATATCCATCTGGTTTGCAAAAACAAACCATCCGAGGCCGCCCGCTTGCTCTCCCTCTGTGTCCGATATGGAGCCTCCAAAAACCAACTCCGCCGCAATCAAAGTGCGCCAAGCAAAAGCCCACCCAATCTTCAGACCCATCAAAATGGACGGGAAAGCCGCGGGGATCAATAGTTTTACAACATACACAATGCCTTTTAGGCTGTAATTTCGGCCCACCATACGCTGAGTTTCACTAACCCCCATGAAACCTGTATGGGCATTCAGTGCCACCGGCCAGATAACTGAATGCAGGAGGGTGAACACAATTGACTCGGACCCCAACCCAAACCAGAGGAGCGCCATTGGCAGAAGAGCGATAGCTGGTAACGGGTTCAGCATGGCAGTTAGGGTACTAAGAACATCGCTACCAAAACGGGTCATTGTAGCTGCCGTGGTCAGCACAGTAGCGATGGCCAATCCAATCGCATATCCAGTCACCAATATGGTCATTGAGTTCCAAACCATGATAAGCAGCTGTTCGCCAGCAACGGCGGAGTACAGGGCTGCAGCCGTATCAGAAAATTTGGGGAGAATAAGTTCAGAGACGCCACTCACCCGCGTATACATTTCCCAAGCCACCATCAATAACAGCAAAATTGAAAACTTTCTGACACTGTCCATCTCATAAATGCGTTCGAAGATGGTAAGCTTACGAGCCACGTCGCCGTGGCTTGCTGACCCTAAGTCCACAGCTTCAAATTCATCACGGACGACCGTTTGTGGAACACTACTCATTATTGCTGACCTTTACCTTCAAGGTCATCTTCCAAAATTCGGTCGGCGAACAACATATTATGAATCTTGGCCTTCAATTCACCAAAAGCCGGGTCACCCACACTTTCATGACTCAGTTGATGGGCGTTCAGCTCGGCCTTAACCTGGCCAGGGTGAGGCGACAGCACCAAAATACGCGAGCCGACGATTAGAGCCTCCTCAATAGAGTGCGTGACAAACAGCACAGTAAAGTGCGTGTCCTCCCAAAGCTGGAGCAATTCCTCCTGCATTTGCAGACGCGTCAAGGCGTCGAGCGCTGCGAAGGGCTCATCCATAAGCAACACATCCGGCTCCATGGCCATCCCCCGCGCAATGGCGACGCGCTGTTTCATACCACCAGACAGCATGTGAGGGTAAGTATCCTCAAATCGGTCAAGTTTTACTTTGTTGATGTAGTGCATTGCGATGTCTTCGGCTTCCGACTGTTTCGCGCATTTGCCACCATTAGTCAGGGCAAAGGTGATATTTTGCTTAACTGTTTTCCATGGCAAAAGCTGGTCAAATTCTTGAAAGACCATCACGCGGTCAGGGCCGGGCTCCTTTATAACCTTGCCTTTCAAGGTCATCGCGCCCTCAACCGGCGTCATATAACCCGCTACCCCCTTCAGAAGGGTCGACTTACCACAACCAGAGGGCCCGAGTAGAACGAACCGGTCTGCTGGATAGACTTTAAAATCTACTCTGTAAGTTGCCGTAATTAAGTGTTCTTTGGTCTTGTACTGAAGCGTTACGCCATCGACATCCAATATGGGCTCGACGGCGGCCGCGGCGGTGTTATCCGCCACGGCCGAAGAACCGCCATTCATGTTTTAACTACCGTTCTGGTCATAGTTATTTTCCCAATAGTAGTCTTTCCAGCTCGACGGCATGCTTTTAATAGCCTTAATCGAGTGCATAAACTTAGCGAATTGCATTGTCCGTTGTGGCTCCAAATTATAATGCATTTCTTTTAAGTTTGTTACCATGCCCTCAATATCTTCAAGCTTCAGTTTTGATTTTGTAAAACGCTTATAAAGGCCAGCAGCATCTTTCTTGTTATCGTTAATCCATTTAATGGCCTTACGATAAGACTGCCAAACACACTTGTACGTTTTTGGGTTGGATGTTTTAAACTTTTCCGTATTGTACATGGCCACCACGGAGTGCTCGCCGCCCAATACGTCATAAGATGTTAGCACATTGTGGACCTTTCCACTTTTCAACTCCGCGTATGAGGTTGGCAGTGTTGCAAAGTGGCTTTTTACCGATTGGCCGCCGGCCAATAATGCGGCCATTGCCGACGGATGCTTCATAGATACTGTTAATGGATCTAACTTGTAAGCATCTTTCGCGCCCCATTTTTTGGCCGCTGCCATTTGCAAAACCACCGCCTGAATGGAGACCTTTACAGAAGGAGTTGCGATTTTATGGTCACTAATACCAACATAATCTTCCAGCTTTTTAATGCGCTTATCGTTTGTATTTAGCTTCAACGGCATTGCTGACAATGATGTCATAGCGCGGACATTCAAACGACCTTTTGTTTTATCCCACATTTTCAGAAGTGGGCCTATACCACCGGCAGCAAAATCAACATTATTTGATAGCAAGGCTTGGTTTACGGCAGCACCGCCGGAAAACTTGTACATTTTAACCTTCGGGCTCGCCATTCCTGCATCCTTCGCGCAGGCTTGGACATACTTTTTATCCACAACTACGTGCATAGGCAAATAAAGCAGGCCGAATTGTTGGGCAAAGCGAACTTCATTCACTTCAGCCTTCGCGGGCAGAGCACCACTTAATGCCATGGCGGAGGCAAACAACCCACCCATAGCCGCTGCACATAATTTACTTCTAATTACAGTCTCAAACATACCTATTAATCCTCCCTATGTTTGGTTCGTAATCCGGCTCTCACTCCGTCCGGATTTTGAAAGTTTCTTATCAATGGGTCAGTAATGCAAATCTAAATTTAAAGTGATATAATCCGATCTACGACTGGGCACACATATAATTCATTAATTTCTGGCCATGCCGAATAGTAAAGATACCTCAATAGCAATCTATTATCCCTATAAGATTTTTTAATAAAAGGAAAAAAAATTTATAAATTTATTAAATTTTATTTATAATGTTGCCCTGTTCTAATTTGTTGCATTTAATTTATGTCTATTCGCAGGATACGCACCCTTATTGCAGTCGCTGAACAAGGTAGTTTTGGACTGGCTGCAGAAGCTGTAGCAATCTCACAAGCTGCCGTCAGCTTGCAAATGAAATCTTTAGAGGACGAGTTGAACGTCGTTTTATTTGATCGTAGCAAACGCCCACCAGCGCTAAATGCTGAGGGGCTTGAACTGGTTGAACGAGCGCGGGAGACTATTGTCGTGTACGACCTAATGATGAACGCAATTCCCAGTGACAAAATCTATAATGGCGAACTATCGATAGGTGCAATGCCAACAACAATGACCGGCGTTATCCCCAAGGTAGTGAGCGCACTGCGCAGTATTTATCCAGAACTTCGAGTTCACCTCGTGCCAAACCACGCCCGTGAACAAATACCAGAATTGGAGCGTGGACAACTGGACACCGTAATTGTCACTCAACCCCCTCGTATTCCCGATCACTTAATTTATCGTCCATTTGCAGTCGAGCCTTTAATCCTATTAGCACCCCCAGATAGTCCTGATGGATCGGTGCGTGAGCTTCTAAAAAAATTTCCTTTTATCCGCTTGCCCCGAGACCAATGGGTCGGCCAACTGATTGACGATTGGCTCCGAAAACAAAGTATCAAAGTAAACGACTTGATGGAGCTGGATACGATTGAATCGATTTCCAACATGGTTTATTTTAATCTCGGGGTGACAATAGTTCCAGCACCATGTGTTCTGCCGCCCAACCCTCTTCCACTCAAGCGTATCACTCTGGGGCTGAACCCCCCCGAGAGAGTATTAGGCCTGCTAACTCGCAGAGACAGCTCAAAAACTCGCCTCGTAGACGTGCTGTATGAGCAATTGGTGGAGTTAGTAGAGACCGAACAACAAAATTTTGACGAATAAGCAAAAGTACGGAGTTTCCGCCATGAAAATCACTATTTTGGGTACCGGCACGCCCGCGCCCTCAATAAAGCGAGCTTGCTCTGGCTATATGATTGAAACTGGGGATGATTTAATCATCATGGATCACGGTCCTGATTCTCATCGCCGATTGCTTGAGAGCGGCAAACGAGCAACAGATGTAACCCATGCTTTCTTCACTCACCTCCACTACGATCACTGTCTGGATTACGCTCGGCTTGTTCTGCAACGCTGGGATATGGGCGCCGGAAAAATACCGGAACTCAAAGTTTATGGCCCTCCACCAATCGCTCTCATGACGGAACGTCTTTTTGGCGATGATGGTGTTTACGGTCCAGACCTGTCAGCTCGCGTCAATCACCGTTTAAGCCTTGACATATATGAGTTACGGGGGGGCAAGCTACCGCGTGCCAAGCCAGCGCCAGAGGTTTTGGAGATTAATCCCGGCGATATCATTGACGAGAACGCTTGGCGAGTGACCGTCGCAGAGTCTTCACATGTACAACCCTACTTGCAATGCCACGCTTACAGATTGGACAGCGATATGGGTTCTATGTGTTACACTGGTGACTCTGGCTCTATCCATAAACCGGTGATTGAACTCGCCAAAGGTTGTGACGCGTTGATCCACATGACACACTTTGAAACAGGAACCGAGCCATCAGATCAGTACCGAGATGGCTGCGGTGGACACTTGGATGTCGCAGAGGTAGCCCAGCGGGCAGATGTAGACACCTTAATACTCACCCACGTTCTGCAACATATTGACCAACCTGGCATTCGTGAGCGGTTAATAGCTGAGGTCTCCAATATTTTTACAGGTGAGGTGATATGGGCTGAAGATTTAATGGAAATTCCGATTGGCTCGGCGACCAAGCTCTCACGGAATAAAAAGGTCAGAGGAGAGTGGTAAATGTACAGGAAAATTACAAACCATGACGGAGACAATTATCGTCTCGGTCTGTCAAAAAGACTATCTCTAGTGACAGGGGATTGCCTCGAGGCCCTATGAGTTGTAAGTGTGAAAGTAGACTATACTGCAATAATACAGACTGACCATGATCGATATTAATATTATTCACGAAACTGCCGGGCGTCTGATGGCAAAAGCTGCTATCGAAATTCCAGATGATTATCATGCAGGCTTAAAAAAGGCGGCATCACAGGAAGATGGCGATTTGGCCTCGTTCGTCCTTGAAGCCATGCTCCAAAACTACGAAGCAGCAAAGGAAGATCGCCGTGCCATGTGCGCAGATACGGGTGTGCCGCGTTGGTATGTGAAACTGGGCAACGAGGCGCACATTTTAGGCGGAGCCGTTGCGTTGGAGGACGTCCTGCGACGTGCTACCGCGGAAGCTACTCAGAATGTTCCACTTCGACCCAACCGAGTCCATCCCCTTTGGCGCACAGATCACAACAACAACTGCGGAATCAACGCACCTGAAATCGAGTATGCATTCGAACCAAATAGTGATTGGATCGACATCACCACCGTCCACAAAGGGGGCCTTTTTGGCACGGATTATCGGATGTTATTTCCGGGAGACGGAATTGATGGAATTAAACGATTTTTCATCGACAGTCTTGTGGCCTTCGGTAAGCGAGGGCTCGCTTGCCAGCCAGCTATTATCGGCGTAGGGCTCGGCGGCTCAAAGGATACGACCATGTTATTGGGTAAGCGCGCCGCATGTCTCCGCGTAGTTGGCGACAAAAATCCAGATCCAAAAGTTGCCGCACTTGAGGATGAATTAGTTAAAATCGGCAACTCAATAGGCATGGGAGCCATGGGCTTCGTTGGAAACTCTATGGTGGTGGATTGTCACGTCGAGGTCGGCTATTGCCATACCGGCGGAATGCCCATGAGTGTCCACGCTTTTTGCCTATCCTCTAGGCGGGCAACAGCGCGCATCCACGCTGACGGCCGGGTCCAGGAGCGCACTGATCCCAAATGGTTCACCCCTTATATGAGACGGGAGACGGTTGAATGGCAAATGCCACCAGCGCCCTCAAAACAATCCGCCTGAGCACTAATCCGAGCCCAACTGCACTGCGTTCACTAGAAATTGGCAATATCGTTTACTTGGATGGCGTCGTCTATACAGGCCGAGAGGGAGTTTACACTAAGGTTATCGAGAAGGGGGCTACAATACCACTTAAACTGCCTAGCTTAAGCGCTACCAACTTTCATTGTTCACCTGCCGCCGCTGTCAACACAGACGGTAGTTATAATTTGCGCGCCGTTACGGCGACAGCATCTTTTAGATTTTCCAAATGGTTAGAAAAATGGTTTGAATTATCTGGTGCCAAATTGATTATCGGTAAAGGCGGTATGTCGGGTAAAGACTATCGCAATATTTTTGTGCCTAATGGTGCAATATATCTCACAACGGTCGGATACGGCACAGGGGCTCTTCTTGGACGCGGTGTTAAAAATGTTCTCGATGCCGTCTGGTTGGACGATCTTGGCATTGCCCAAGCCATGTGGGTATTAGAGGTGCAGAATTTTGGTCCTTTCATTGTCGATAGCGATCTCGACGGAAATTCCCTTTTTGAGCGAGAAAACAAGCGTATTTCTCAAGGCTTAGATCGTGTGTACGAAGGTACCAAATCTCCAATCTTAAAGCGCTACGGCGAGACAGACGACCGAAACGACGAGGTGATATGAAGGCTATTAAATCGAACCCGACTCCCAGACACGCTTTCCCCCTCAAACCATCTCCAATACAACTGTAAGCCAGAGTGCGACGAGAACCCTTTCCCACATTGAGAAGCTTTCCAATGCCTCGATTGACCATTAAACCATTATAATAATTAATTTAATTTAGAAAGATTGCTTGTACGAATCCATGTTCACAAACAAAGTTAAATTTCTAATCGACCGTGCTATGGTCAAAGCAGCCCCACTCGAAAAAAATAGAGACAAACCAAGGCGGTCAGTGAGCATGCTAAAGTCTCTTAAAGCCATTCTAATTCCCATTTCATTTGTTTTTTTCCTTTTAATCGGCGGGGTCAAGGCCAAGGACAGCGTCACATTCAACGCACAGATTGACAATTGGGACCGTGTTGTTGAAGAAATTTTTGTGCGCCTCGAGAGCAACCTTATAGGGCCCAAGGATGAAGACGCTCTGCGCGCAAGACTGAACTCGATTATAGATGCCGCAAAACAGGCTCGTTTTAAAGCTCTTCGCGAATCCAAAGAGGTTGAAAATCTGTTGGCCACACTCGGTTCTAAATTGGACTCAATCCCAGAGTCAGATTCGGTCGCGGCTCGCCGAATATCAATGGAAGAAACTTTAGCGAAATTTCAGGGCCTGGCAAAACAAACAAAGCTAATTATCGTCAAGGGTAATCAAGCCTTGGGAGAAATTGGTGCCAGATCTAGAGAGCGTTTGAAAGCTCAGCTCTTCGATCAAACAACTACTCCTATCAATGCTGCTGCATGGTTTATTGCCGTTCCAGAGGCTTTGGACCTTGCCACTCAAACTTTTATAGTGGCACCTTTTGAATGGTGGCAAGAACTGGCCAAACAAGCTGAGATAAAGTCTACATTCATTCGTAATTTGCTCACTGCAATATTTATCGCTCTAGCCGGCTGGTTCGTAGGTAAAAGGTTGCGTAAGAATTATGGTCGGGTCCATGAATTACAAAACCCAACGTATGCTCGTCGTGTCTTTGCTGGAGCGATAGAGGGCACTGGGCGGACGCTTGCCCCTATTCTATTTGTTATAATTTTAAGTTCCACAACCCTACAAACGGAACTGGTTGGTGATACTTTAGCATCGGTGCTGCAAGGCGGAGCGCAAGCGTTAGTATTATTTTTATTCGGTTATGCACTTATTAATGCCGCTTTCACACCACGGCGTCCTGAGTGGCGCTTACTAAACTTTCAGTCAGAGGGAGCAAGGCTTCTTGTCCACCGGTTAAAACTTAACCTCGGGGTTTATCTTTTTTTTGAGGGTATCAATGTTGCTTTCGCTTGGGCCGCACCATCGGTTGAGCTGAGATCGATTTCATCACTAATCTATACGCTGGTAATGGCACCGTTGCTTCTTTTACTGCTTTCTGGGCGCATTTGGGTTCAGAAAGGAGATTTGTCTATTGCGATATTCCCAAGGATTCGTTCTGTCACAAGAATAATCCTATTAGCATTGCCTCTGTTTGCAGCGCTGGGTTACTCAGGCCTTGCAAACTATCTGCTCAGTTCGCTCGTCTTGACCGCCTTGACCATGGCTGGGCTTGGCATGTTACGGGTCGTTGGACGTGAGACATTAGCCGTCGCATTCAGTGAGGACTATCGACTAGGCCGTATCCTTCGGGATCATCTAGCACTAAATGATGGTGGGGTAGACCAAGTGAGTTTTTGGCTCCGCACGTTATTTGATGGCGGGCTTTTTATTCTGGCAGGCTTAGCCCTTCTGCCCGTGTGGGGTTTTAGCGCCAGTGAAACGACAAAATCCGCTTCCAATCTTTTGAATGGAATTCAGATAGGCTCTTACACATTTTCCCTGATCGACATCATTTTCGGCTTATTGTTGTTCTCTTTAATCATATCCGGAACACGGATCATTCAACGCGCTCTCGAAAGACATTTCCTTCCAAATTTATCGAGCGACAAGGGTGTGCGCGATGCTCTAAAAACCGGGGTCGGTTACGTGGGTTTTATAATTGCCGGATTAGTTGCTATTTCAGCCCTTGGGCTCGATCTCACCAACTTGGCGCTGATTGCAGGCGCGCTATCTGTCGGCTTGGGCTTTGGGTTACAGAACGTTGTCAGTAATTTTGTCTCGGGCCTTATCTTATTGGTCGAGCGACCCATCAAACCAGGAGATTGGGTTATCATTGGCGGTCACGAAGGTACCGTTAAAAAGGTCAATGTGCGCTCTACCGAGGTAGAGACTTTTCAACGTGCGAGCGTGATTATACCGAACGCTGATCTCATCGCGTCGCCTGTCATTAATTGGACCCATAAAAATATCTTGGGTCGAGTCGAGGTTTCTATCGGAGTAGCCTATGGTTCCAACCCCAAGGAGGTTGAGAAAATTTTGCTGGATTGCGCTAGGGCCCACACCAATATCCTAGAAAATCCTGAACCTCTCGTCTTATTCCAAGACTTCGGTGACAGCGCGCTTGTATTTGAGGTTCGCGGTTTCTTGTCAAACGTGTTACAGCGTATGCGGACCGCATCGGATCTGCGCCACTCTATTAACGAGGCGTTGACTGAAAAGGGCATAGAAATTCCATTCCCTCAACGCGTGGTCCAGATAAACCCTTCCTCTTAACACGCTCAAGGGCTATGCCTCTTCAGATAGCGAAACAACATACATTATTACCAGTATTATAAATCAAATTTTTAAATACACATAAGATGATGTGCGCCAAGCTCGAACCCGGAACATGACCAACATACCGCAATCACAAATTAAAAGAGACCGTTCAGCTCAGCGCCGAGAAGTTGAACATCTAAGGGATGCAAAGTCACCGGTTATATAATTGGCAATTTGTTTCGTATTCGCAAAAATTTAAGACCAATAGATCGCTATTCTTTTGTTACTTTATACCGTGCTGTTCCCGTAAGGTAGGGGCTTGTTTGACAAATAAACGGTCTTTAAAAGGTTGCTCATGATATGCTGCAAGTCAAATGCTGTATTACCACTCGACTTAGCCAATGAACAAGCGACAAGGGCTTTTGGCAAACGTATTGCTCAGGCGTCCCGACTTGGCGACGTTATTACCCTTGTGGGGGACTTAGGCATTGGAAAGACTGTCTTTGCCCGTGCTTTCATACAGGCATCTACACATGCCGATGAAGAAGTTCTTAGTCCAACCTTTACGTTACTGCAAATTTATGAAGGCGAAAAGATGAAGATTTACCACTTTGATCTTTTTCGTTTACAGCATGCAGAGGAAGCCGTGGAGCTCGGCATCGAAGATGCCTTAGTAGAGGGTATATCTTTGATTGAGTGGCCAGAAAAAATTGGCATATTTTTGCCAAATAACCGTCTCGAGATTACATTCACACAAGGGCGAAAACCTGACCAGCGTAAGGTAAGTCTTGTTGGTCACGGATACTGGTCAGCCAAACTCAGAGAGTTTAACAGCGATGATACAACCCATGTCTAGCCAGAGTCGATCCAAGAGCATGGCGGATTTTTTAACCCAACATGGCTGGAAGTATGAAGACGCCATACCACTAGCTAATGATGCGTCCTTTCGGCACTACTTCCGTTTAAAAAATGGTGCGCACGGTGCAGTCCTGATGGATGCCCCGCCACCGAGAGAGAAAATACTGCCATTTGTCAGCATCGCAAGACACCTAAAAACACTCGGGTATTCAGCACCGGACATCCTTGCAAAAGATGCTATAAATGGTTTTCTTCTCTTAGAAGATTTTGGCGACCAGACCTTTGCACGGGTTTTAAGTGAGTCAGGGGCTGAAGACTTTATCGAACGAGAACGACATCTGTACTCCTTGGCTATAGACTTGCTTGCCGATTTACACGCAAAACCCACGAGCCAAACGGTGCCAAATTACCTTCCCCTTTATAATACCGAGCGTCTAGTCAATGAAGTTTTGTTATTAACCGACTGGTTTATTCCGTCATTAACTGGGAAACAGGTCAGCCCCGCTGCACGTAAAGATTATGTGGCCAGGTGGGAGGCGGTAACAAATCAACTTGACCGAAGCGCAGTAACATTAGTATTGCGCGATTTCCATATCGACAATTTAATGTATCTTCATGAAAATTTCGGTCTGCAACGCTGTGGGCTTCTCGATTTTCAAGACGCTTTGTGCGGTCATCCAGCCTATGATTTAATGTCCTTACTCGAAGATGCGAGGAGAGATATAGCGCCAGAATTACAAGCAGATATGTTAAAACGCTATATGACAGCAATGCCTGATTTAAGTCATCCCGGACCAGCGCAAGATAAATTTTTAAATGCATTTTTTATATTGGCTGCGCAAAGACACGCAAAAGTTATTGGCATATTTACACGTCTTTCAAAACGGGATGGGAAAAACAGCTATATGGTTCACCTCCCCAGAGTGTGGGAGTTATTGGAGAGCTCACTGGGGCATCCTCTGCTTGAACCCGTAGAATCTTGGATAAATATCAACGTGGCAAAAGAGTTGCGAATACAAATAAAAACAAGAGCTTGGAGTGCATGAGCTCGTCATTGAAACGTGCAATCGTATTAGCTGCCGGCAAAGGCTTGCGTATGCGCCCAATCACCCTAAAAACACCGAAACCCATGGTGAGGGTGGACGGCCGCATGTTGATAGATCATGCACTTGATAGACTAGAGGAGGCAGGCGTTACCGAAGCCATAGTTAACACACATTATCTTGGAGATAAGCTCCAGCAGCATCTGGGCAAAAGAAAATCACCAAAAATAATTTTTTCGCCTGAAGTTGAGCTTCTCGAGACCGGCGGCGGAGTGAAACATGCTCTACCATTGCTTGGCAAGAAGCCTTTTTGGGTCGTCAATTCGGATGCATTTTGGCTTAACGGGCCTACAGATGCCCTAGCTCGCATGGCTTCAGTTTGGGATGAGGGTAACATGGATGCGTTGTTGCTGTTGCATTCAACCGTCGAGGCCTATGGGTATGTGGGACGTGGTGATTTCAGCTGCAATACGATTGGTAAGCTTGAAAGGCGGGCAGAAATGGAGGTTGCTCCATGGTTATTTACAGGGATTCAGCTGCTGAAGCCAGAAACCCTAGAGAATACTCCGAATGGGCCATTTTCTCTTAATGTCATATACGATCGATTACTGGAACAAGAGCGCCTCTTCGGTATAGTCCACGATGGAGAGTGGTTCCATATTGGAACGCCAGATGGTTTGTCTGAGGCCGAAGCTTACATGAAAATGCGCTATCCAGGTGTTCGGCACCGATAAAAAACAGTGTGGTATACTCCTTCCCATGACTTTTTTTCAGCACCCTGCCCAATTTCATACCGATGTTTACACAATCCCTTCCGGGTGGCCTTTCGTCGATGCCCTTGCGTTAGGTCTTGGCAATCTAACTAGCGCATCCCCAGAGACTTTAGCAGCGACAACAATTTTTCTGCCGACTCGGCGTGCATGCCGAGCGTTAAGCGAGGCATTTTTGCGACAATCTAAGGGCCAAGCACTTTTGTTGCCGCGAATGATTCCTCTTGGTGACACAGAGGACGAAGGCCTTCTGATTCAGAGCTATAATTTAGAAACGTTGAACTCTGACGGATCAAACGGGGAAATCATTCTCGATACGCTCCCTGCAATAACCAGCCTCCGCCGTCAGTTGATATTGGCGCGCCTAATCATGGCCAGACCAAAAGTTGATACCCGCCCTGATCAAGCAATGTTTCTGGCGCTGGAACTCGCCAAGCTTCTTGATCAAACTCAGACTGAACAGCTGGACTTTTCGGCTTTGTCTGATCTAGTTCCCTCTTCTTTCGCAGATCACTGGCAGATAACGCTGGACTTTCTTAAGCTTCTGACAAATGTGTGGCCAAAATTGCTTGAGTCTGAGGGCGTATTAGATCCCTCAGAGAGACGTAATCGGCTTCTACAGGCCCGAGCACAGACGTGGCTGAAAGCGCCCCCGAATGGACCAGTGATTGCCGCTGGTTCTACCGGCTCAATTCCAGCGACGGCCGATTTACTAAAAGTTATTGCCGGATTACATCAAGGCATAGTCGTGTTACCCGGTTTGGACCTAGACGCGTCAGACGATACTTGGAACTGCCTTGCACCATCTCATCCCCAATTTGGGATGGCTAAATTAATTAAGCACCTCGATATAACGCGTCAAAATGTTGCCATTTGGCCAGCAGAACCTGGAGTGGTCGCGTCAAAAACACGCAGTAAACTTATCAATGCGGCTCTGACCCCTGCGGAGGCCAAAATTCCGAGGTTCCCCGACCAATCAATGTTGACTGAAGCGCTTAATGGCGTCACGCGGGTCGATTGTCCCGGAACTGCCGAAGAAGCACAGGTCATTGCATTAATGATGCGGCGAGCTCTTGAGAGTCCCAACAAGACAGCGGCGTTAGTAACGCCAGACAGAAACCTGGCCCGGCGCGTAGCTGCGGCACTCAACCGGTGGGGTGTGAAAATAGATGATTCTGCTGGATATCCTCTGGCTCAAAGCACTCCCGGTATATTCTTACGCCTGACTGCCGCAGCAGTTGCGGACGGCCTTTCACCAGTTAAACTTCTGGCCCTTCTTAAGCACCCAATGACCCGGGTCGGATTAGAGGCAGCAGACTGCCGAAGTCGCGCTCGTGCACTTGAACTGGCGGTGCTGCGAGGCCCGAAGCTAGCACCGGGCCCCTCAGCACTTTACGACTCATTGCGCAGTATGACGCAAGAAGTTCACCCAGATCTTATTGGGTTCCTCACCTTATTCGTAAGTGCTTTATCCCCACTCCTTAAAACCTTTGAAACCGAACAATGCTCACTTTCAGAGCTTGTCCAAGCCCATGTGGCTTCCGCAGAAGCCTTGGCAAGGCCTGGAAACGGAAGTCATAGATCAAGCGGAGCGGCGAGGCTATGGGCCGGCGATGCAGGAGAGACTGCTGCAGGTCTAATGCAAGAACTTGCAGAAGCTGCCAACGCAATCGAACAGATAGATTGTCGAGATTACCCCGCCTTTTTTGAGGCAGCTTGCGTTGGCCGCGTGGTCCGACCGAAGTATGGCACGCATTCACGATTATTTATATGGGGTTTGATGGAGGCGCGTCTACAACACGCCGACCTAACAATTCTAGGAAGCCTTAATGAGGGTAGTTGGCCTCCCGAGGCGCCTTCCAACCCATGGATGAGCCGCCCTATGATGGAGGTTTTTGGCCTACCTGTTCCAGAGAGACGTCTTGGCCTCACTGCCCATGACTTTGTTCAAGGGTTTGGTGCGCCGAGGGTAGTTTTGACCCGCGCGACAAAACTTGGCGGAGCACCCACAGTGCCTAGCCGGTGGCTAAGGCGCCTCGATAACCTCCTAGAAAAGGAGGGTTTGACAGATGCTCTCAAAGATGAATCGCCTTGGGTTGATTGGGCCGAATCCTTGGACACCCCCCCTAAAATGCGTGTTTCTAAATCACCCTGCCCAATGCCACACGCCAAAGCTCGGCCCCGCAGGCTCTCCGTAACGGAGATAGAAACCCTTATTCGCGACCCTTATGCAATATACGCTAAGCATATTCTCCGGCTTAATCCCATCGATCCACTGCAGGCAGATCCCGGCGCATCAGACCGGGGGATTATAATCCACCGAATCCTTGACGAATTTATCAAAACCTTCCCAGATGAACTCCCCAAGGACGCAGAATATCAGTTGAACAAAATTGGCAAAGCTATCTTTAGCAAATACCTGACACGGCCGGGCGTCTACGCACTCTGGTGGCCACGCTTCCAACGAATTGCTAATTGGTTCATAACCAACGAAATTAACAGGCGCGGTGCGGGCTTTCGCCCCCTCATCACTGAGGCTCTGGGTGATATAGAGATCGCGGGCATAAGAGAAAAATTTACAATAACCGCGCGTGTGGACCGAATCGATCACAAAGCTGGCAACGGTTATACAATCATTGACTACAAGACAGGGGCGCCACCAACCGCGAAACAGGTGAGAGCCGGTTGGAACCCACAACTTCCCCTCGAGGCCGCAATCCTGCAAAAGAGGGGGTTTAGCTCAAGTGGTAAAATATATTCTGGGCCCGTCGCCGAACTGGTCTATATGCAGCTATCAGGTGGCCGTAATCCCGGTGAGGAACAAATGCTGAAATTAGAAACATCTGAGGTAATTGAGAACACCTTGATTGGGGTTACAAAACTTATCCATCTGTTTGAAGACCCAAAAACACCCTACCTTTCGCAACCTAGACCGCA
This sequence comes from Magnetovibrio sp., assembly GCA_002690705.1. GTDB lineage: Bacteria > Pseudomonadota > Alphaproteobacteria > Rhodospirillales > Casp-alpha2 > TMED8. Next base: position 51,988 of record NZFO01000008.1, read on the forward strand.
GTTTCTAAATCGCTATGGCGACTATGATCATTTATCGCGCGTGAAGGAATGGCGTACCAGTAGGCGACGATGAAATCCAAGAAACACATCGAAACTCTCAAACATGGAGTCGCCGCACAAATTGCCGCTAGCAATCCTAAAAGCTCAGTTTGGGTCTCTGCAAACGCCGGCACAGGAAAGACACGGGTACTAGTTGATCGTATATCTCGACTTTTATTAATGGGCACGCCGGCCTCCAAAATTCTTTGTCTAACTTTTACAAAAGCAGCCGCAGGCGAGATGGCACTCCGCTTAAATGAAAGGTTAGGCAAATGGGCGGCGACTAAAAAAGAGTTATTACGTGACCAACTCTCAGTTTTGCTTGCTCGCCCGCCAAGCAATGACGAATTAGATTATGCTCAGCAGCTTTTTGCTTCAACCATTGATTCGCCAGACGGCCTGCGAATCCGAACCATTCACTCTTTTTGTGAGAGCTTGCTCGGACGCTTTCCTTTAGAGTCTGGCCTGCCGCCGCACTTTACCGTGATCGACGAGCGGCGATCAGCAGAGCTGCGAGAACAGGCGCGTGACCAAGTTTTGGCACAATCAAATACAGATACAGGGTCTCATTTAAACCGTGCACTTAACCACTTAGCCGGATTGGTTAATGAGGATGGGTTCGCTAACGTAATGACGGAACTTGACGCTGGTCGTCATAAACTTGCAGCCATGCTCTCCGCTTATGACAGTAAAAATACAGATAATGCGCTAAAAATACTCATAACATTAGGTCGCGAGTTACTTGGACTAGCCGAAAAGGACACCGAGAAAACAATAATTACAGACGCCTGCCGAGACGAGACAGTCGATATCTCAGGCCTTAACTCCGCTGCCGATATTCTTAGATCGGGAACTAAAACCGATATGGAACGTGGCGAAAAACTCAGCGCATGGCTTAGTGACAATGAAAAGTCGCGCGCGTTCACATTACTTGAAAAATACTTCCCAATCTTCCTTACCCAAAGAAATCAACCCCGGTCCGCGAGGGGACTTATGACCCAAACCCTTGCAAGGGTCCACCCCCAGGCACTAGATCTGCTGCTTATTGAACAAAGTCGGATTTTTGCGGTCACCCAGAAGCTTAAATCTTCCCAAGTAGCTGAGAACACACAAGCACTTTTGACAGTCGGTGCAACGCTTCTTGGGGCTTATGGGCGGCTTAAATCAGAACGTGCAATGGTTGATTATGATGACCTAATTTTCCATGCGGCTGCCCTTTTGGGCACACTCGAAGACGTTTCTTGGGTGCATTTTAAGTTAGATGGCGGCATTGACCATATTCTCGTCGACGAAGCGCAAGATACAAGCCCTACGCAATGGTCAATTATTAGGGCGTTAGCGGGTGATTTTTTTTCGGGCGTTGGACGAAAAGTGCAGTATCCCCGTACTATTTTCGCAGTTGGAGATGAAAAGCAGTCAATCTATTCTTTTCAGGGCGCAGACCCGGAACGCTTTGGGACTACGGGTAGCCAGATGGAACGTCATGCCCGCAAAGCCAAACAAGGTTGGAATACGATCAAATTGGGGCTCTCTTGGCGTTCAACACCAGCAATTCTCAAGGCTGTTGATGGGGTGTTTTCGCGCAGTGCCGCCAGTGACGGTCTAAGTTGGGGCGGACGGCCAATCCGCCATCAGTGGTCGCGTAACGACGCGGCCGGACTAGTTGAATTATGGAAACCGACGGAGCCAATTGCTTTTGATAACGATGATCCTTGGGACGCCCCACTGGACCAAATACCGGTCGAGAGCCCTCAGGTGCGTTTAGCAACACAGATTGCAGAGAAAATTGATGGTTGGTTAGCTAATGAAGAAGTTTTGGAGTCGCAAGGCCGGCGGATAGAGCCGGGAGATATTCTTATACTTGTACGAAGCAGAGCTACATTTGCAGAAGAAATGGTTAAGGCTTTAAAGGACCGACGTATCCCTGTAGCTGGTCGCGATCGAATAGATTTGGACGATCATTTAGCTATTATGGATCTGATAGCAGTTGCCAAATTTACATTGCTTCCCGAAGATGACTTAAACACGGCCACAGTTCTTAAAGGTCCATTTATCGAAATGGATGAAGAAAATTTATTTAGATTAGCTCATCTTCGGGATACAGGTTTATGGGGGTCATTACAGAACCAGACCAAGGATAGCGCCGTTTACCAATCAGCCCATGATCGCCTCTCAATCTTATTATCACGAGCAGACCGGATGCAGCCATTCGAATTTTTCTCAGTTTTGTTATCGGATGGTGGCCGCGAGTCGCTTCTGGCACACTTGGGTCCAGAGGCTGACGATCCCATCAACGAATTCCTCGGGCTTGCACTCGATTTTGAACGCGATCACGTGCCTTCCCTTGAAGCATTTGTGTATTGGGTGGGGCATGGAGGAACTGAAGTCAAACGTGACTTGGAGCAAAGTGGTGGCAAGGTTCGAGTAATGACTACTCACGGAGCAAAAGGGCTCCAAGCTCGGATAGTTTTTCTAGCTGATACATGCACGTTACCTGCGCGCCAATTAGCTAATAAAATCTTATGGTATGATGCACCAAAAGATAAGGCCACTCATACCACTAATCTGGGGACCATCTTTTGGCCTGCATTTAAAGATAACGAAGGTGATCTTCTTCAACAACTCGCAGTCGCAGAACGCAAACGAAAAGAGCAAGAATACCGGCGCTTACTATACGTAGCCATGACCCGGGCCGAGGACCGTTTGTATATAGCCGGGTGGAAAGGGGAATACGATCTAGACGAAGGATGCTGGTATCGGCTAGTTGAGGAGGGCTTAAAAACACTTAGCGAGACTCAACACGTCGATGATGGCACGCTAGACCCAGTAGTCTTGAGATTAACATCGTCACAAAAGGTTGAAGCGAAAGCTAACGATCAGACTTCATACAAAAATATCAAACCCGTTTCACTTCCAAATTGGGCCAACTCCCCTCCTTCAGCCGAGCCAACCCCTAGCCGTCCGCTTAGCCCTTCAAGACAAGAAACTGGCCCAACTGTCCATTCGCCAATAGGTCCGGATGAAACGAGACGTTTTCAACGCGGAAAACTAATTCACTCGCTTCTACAAATTCTTCCAGACCTTCCTCAAAAAAGCCGCGCGACAGCTGCTGAGCGCTACCTAGCACTTAGTGCCCATCAACTCAGCAGCATGGAACAGACACAAATTTTGACCGAGACTCTCTCTGTTTTAGAGACGCCCGGTTTCGCCCCCTTATTCGGTCCGGGCAGCCGAGCAGAAGTCCCAATCATTGGACGCATTTCACCTTCTGGAGGAATTGACGCACAAGTAGTCTCAGGACAGGTTGATCGACTCTTAATTGCTGAAACCGAAATATTATTGGTAGATTTTAAAACTAATCGTCCCCCTCCCTCAATTGAGACCGATGTAGCACACATTTATCTCCGCCAAATGGCAAGCTACCGGGTGCTTTTACAGCAAGTTTTTCCGGAAAAGCCCGTTAAAGCAGCACTGCTGTGGACAGATTCGCTTATTTTAATGCCACTCACCGCTACCTTGTTGGACAAACACGCACCATAATTAATCTAACCCTTATGTCTTCACCTTGACGGCCAGACCGTGCTTGCCTAAGTTTTACAATGAAAGTAAGTCTTAAGAGTGCAACCGCGCAAAATAGGAAGTATGGCATGCCAAAGCAGGTATCAGACGAATCATTTGACAACGACGTTCTCGGAGCCGAGGGGCCAGTATTAGTAGATTTTTGGGCTGAATGGTGCGGGCCGTGTAAACAGATTGCCCCAGCTTTGGATGAGCTGGATACAGCTATGGGCAACAAAGTTACCGTTGCCAAAGTAAATATTGATCAGAACCCAATTACGCCATCAAAATATGGAGTGCGCGGCATTCCAACCTTGATATTATTTAAAGACGGTGAAGTCACAGCAACTAAGGTTGGTGCAATACCTGCTAATATGCTGAAAAGCTGGGTCGAAGAAAATATTTAAAATAATATCGTAGCTTAACCCGACGGATAGCAATGTCTAAAATTGAGACTTATCAGGTACCGGTTCTAGAGGATAATTACGTCTACCTATTGCATGACGCAGAAATCGGAGTGACGGCAGTCGTAGACCCTGCGGTTGTTGAACCAGTCCTCGATGCGGCTGATTTTAAGGGTTGGAAGATTACCCATATCCTTAACACACACCATCACGGCGATCATACTGGCGGGAACATAGAAATTAAAAAACGTACGGACTGCACTATTGTGGGTTCTCGCAACGATAAATCTCGTATTCCGGGTATAGATATCGAAGTTGGTGATGGCGATACGTATTTTTTAGGCAATGCAAAAGCACAAATCTTTGATGTTTCTGGTCACACCCAGGGTCACATTGCATATTGGTTCGAGGAGTCACATTCACTTTTTTGCGGTGATACTATCTTCGCTATGGGGTGTGGTCGATTAATCGAGGGCTCTCCGGCACAGATGTGGGAGGCCCTCTCTAAATTAACCGCACTTCCGGATGAGACACTGATTTACTGCGGGCACGAATACACTGAAGCAAATGGAAATTTCGCGCTTACCGTTGAGCCTGAGAACACTGATTTGCTTGCGCGCATGAAACAAGTCCGCAGCATGCGGCGAAACGGGATCCCCACTGTGCCAAGCACAATGGCTGTAGAGAGAACTACCAACCCATTTCTTCGGCCCGATAGCGTTGAACTACAAAAGACAATTGGCTTGATTGGCGCTGAGGCGGTCGAGGTATTTGCTGAAACCCGCGCGCGAAAAGACAGACATTAGTTTACTGCTCTAAATTTTTATTTTGATGAGGAAAATCGGTCTGGCGAAAATGAATGTAATGACAAGTTAGGTGTTTCGTCCATTACCAAAGCAGCAACCACCCCGCCAACCGCAGGAGCTAATTGGAAGCCATGAGCTGAAAATCCAAAGGCGTGAAGAATACCTGGTGCCCCCCCCCTTCCAATAACCGGGAGCTGATCAGGCGTATAACCCTCAATACCAGCCCAAGCGCGGTTTACCTGCGCCTTACTTATAATTGGAAAAATATCCCGAGCCGTATTCAAGACCCTCTCCAAACCGGCAATATCAAGGCGCGTCCGGTTCTCACTCGGAAAAGCTTCGCCACACACCCCACCGCCGATCAATACCGTCCCGTTGGGGAATTGCTTGAACGACAAAGCCGCACCCAAAGCGCCGACGATAGGCTCTGCAAATGCTGGCAGACTTTGAGTACTTACTAACATAGGTGCGTGTGCCTCAAGTGGAATGTCATCACCTACCTTTTTCGCAAAATTACCGCCCCAAGCGCCAGCCGCATTGATTAAGACTGGGGCCTCAAAATTACCACACGGTGTCGTAACATGCCAAAGCGACTTCCTTCGTGTAACCCTATTAACAGGTGTTTGTTCTGAAAAATACGCACCCAATACTTCGGCCCGGCGCTTGAAAGCTTGCGTAGTTCTGAAAGGCAGCGCCGCCCCATCACCCTCGACATGAAGGGCGCCCAAGCAATGGCTCCCACAGGCTGGGAGCAGTCGACGCAAGATGTGGCGGTCTATTACTTCTTCATGAGTGAACCCCCGCCTATTAAGCTCGGCCACACGAGCACGAGCGGCTTCAAGTTGAACATCATTGCGCGCTACTTTTAGGTAGCGTGACTGCCTATACCCGCAATCATCATCAACCAGAGCTGGCATATCCTGCCACATTTCCCAAGCGGCTTGAGCTAGAGGTAATTCCGTAAAATCTCGCCCTAATCGTCTTACACCACCCGCGTTTACACCTGATGCATGACAGCCCACGTAATCTTTCTCTAAGACAATGACCGAAAGTTTTCGCAACACCAAATGCAACGCCGCTGAACATCCATGGATGCCCCCTCCGATGACGATGGCATCAGCAGTATTTCTCAACGCCATCATTTTCCGAAGAACGCGCACTTATATTGGCCTCAGGCTCCGAATCTAATTCCGCTAGCTCATCTAAAGGCAGTGGCTTAATAGGCGGACGCAGTCGAAAGTAGCCGACGTCGGATACATTTCGACCAGTTTCCCGCGCAATCGAGTCCTGAAGACTCAGGCCACAAAACCGGCCTTGGCACGGGCAAATACCGGCGCGAGAGAAACTCTTCAATTGATTCGGTTCTGCCAATCCTATTTCAACCACATCTCGGACGTCCTTCAGCGATAGTTCCTCGCAACGACACAGGATTGTGTTTTCGCCAGAAGGCAATCGGAAATGATCTACCGAACGGAACCAAGCTTCCAAGAACGGCCGCACTTTGCGTTCTCTTTTTGGGATTACGATGTACCTAAACGCTTGGCGGCCCCGGTCAAGTGTTGTTATACGACCCAATTCACAGAGCGACCCGAGTGCCGCAATGCGGCCAGCGGCTTCCGCAGCGACGGCTCCGCCTATACGCGCGCCACCACCCGCAAGACCGAAGCCAATAGCAGAGCCGAGCAACCCTCCGCAACCAACGATTGAGTCAAAAATGTTGTCCATCAGAACCGATCAATTCGATATGGCGTCATATCGATATTTGGCGCCGCACCAGTGACAATTTCGGCAATAACACGCCCCGTCTGCGGAGCCATGCCAAAACCATAATGGCTATGTCCAAAAGCCGCAATCAACCCCGGATACCCGGGTAATTCACCAAGACATGGCAAACTGTCCGGAAAAGACGGGCGCCTTCCCATCCATTCGACGGTATCAGTGGTGTTTAGTCCCGGAAGTAATTGTTTGGTCAAAGGGGCCAAAACTCTCGCACGACGATAATCAGGTGCGGCATTGACACCTGCGAATTCGGCCGTGCCGGCGGTGCGTACCCCGTCAGCCATAGAGCTGGCGACGAATTTGCCATCATGTTCCATGATCGAATTATTTAACTTTACGCCGGGCTCCCTGAAGATTAAGTGATAACCGCGTTCCGCCTCTAACGGAACCTTAATGCCGAGTGGGACCAATAATTGCGCCGACCATGCGCCTGCCGCCAAAACTAATTTATCACCGTGAACAAGTCCAACATCCGTGTCCGCATTCCAGCCCCCTTCTGCTGCAGTTACTATCCCTTGAATATTCGCTTGACGAAATTTAGCCCCCATCGCCATCGCTTTCTCAAATAACACTCTCCCAATTGCGCCGGGATCCAGAGCCCGTGCTTGGTCCTTTAATAAAATAGCTGCTTTATAATCCGGGCCCAAAGCGGGTTCGAGCTCTTGCAATTCGCCCTCGTTAACAGCCTCCATAGGGGTGCCCCGCTCGGAGCGCATCCGCCAAGCAAGTTTGTTTAAATCGGCTGCAGAGGCATCTCGAAACACGTGCACATACAAAGAGTCGGCAACCAAATGTTCGGACCCAGTCCCATCAAGGTGACGCCGATACAGATCAACGTTAGGCCGGTTCAGCGCCGACATAGCATCACCGATTGCAGGCAGTCCTGTCTCGTTGGCTGCTCTCAAAAATTTTATAGCCCATGGCAAAAATTTAGGCATATATTTGGCATGTACAGACACCGGTCCCTCAGGATCAAACAGCCACTTCGGAATATTTTTCCAATTTCCCGGCATAGATTGCGGCACGCATGTCCATGGCGAAATCACGCCAGCATTGCCATGGCTGGCCCCCGAAGCAGGCGGGTCACGGTCGATAATCTCTACCGATACGCCTTTTTCAAGAAGCGAGAGTGTCACACAAATGCCGATTATCCCACCTCCGGCAACGATAATTCGCTCAGACATACAGTATCCCCATCAAGCTCTCGCTGGATCAGCAATCCTTCCCACGCCGCCACTCAATGATTTGCTGCGCCGCCACCGGCGCAGCAAAGGCCAGAGACCACAAATCACTATTTAAACCAGGAGCAACCATAAACATACCGGCAAGTGCTATTAATGCGCGAAATATACCGGGCATTGGAGCCATAAAATACCCACTGACCGACGTTGCCAACATTAATACTCCCACGGCACAAGTTACCGTCGTCTCGATAAAAGCTCCCCATGAGAAGTACTCCGGCAGCACAATGAGCATCGCTGGTGAATAGACAAATACCATGGGAACAATCAATTTGCCTATACCAAGCGTAAAAGCTGACAAACCGGTTTTAAATGGGTTAGAGCCCGCAATTCCAGCAGCTGCATAAGCCGAGGCACAAACTGGGGGCGTAATTTCCGATATTACGCCGTAGTACAACACGAATAAGTGCGATGCGAGTGGCGGCACACCCAACTCACCCAATGCCGGCTGCGCAACCGTCGCCAGCATTATGTATAAAGCGGTGGTCGGTAACCCAGCCCCCATGAAAATACAGGTAAGTGCGATCAATACCAAAGAGATAAACAGCGTGAGGTTTTGCAGAGTAAAATCCACTATCGGCAGGAACGTAAATAATGGCATCACGGATTCGCCAATGTTTACAGCGACCTCAGTAACCATAAACCCTAATCTAAACCCCAGCCCAGTAGTATTCACGACCCCAACAACAATTCCAATAGCAGAACAGACAGCTCCTACGGAAAGTGCATATTTTACCCCCGTCACGCACGCATCAAAAATATCATCAATCCCGATACGGTGGAGGGGGTTCAAAATGCCGACGGCTAATGCTGTGCTTATTCCCCAAAACGCTGCCATAAACGGAGAATAACCGCTAAATAGAACATAAATAAGAACAACGAGTGGAATTGCCGTTGGCCAACCTTGCTTTAATACAGACCAAAGCTTAGGGATCTCACTCGTTGGTAAGCCCTTCAGGCCCAACCGTTTAGCTTTGAAATGAACAATGGATATAACGCCCACATAGTGCATTGCCGCTGGCACCAAAGCAGCCAAGATGATGGTGGTATACGGAAGTTCTAAAAACTCCGCCATTACAAAAGCGGCAGCCCCCATTATGGGAGGGGTAATCTGTCCACCTGCACTCGCAGCAGCCTCAACACCTCCCGCGAGATGCCCGGGATAACCCATTTTTTTCATGTTGGGAATGGTAAGCGAACCTGTCGATACGGTGTTTGCTATTGATGAGCCCGAAATCGTACCGAAGAAAGCGGATGATACGACGCTCACCTTCGCAAGTCCCCCAGTATACCTCCCCGCGCATACAGTGGCTATATCAACAAAAAATTGTCCTAACCCCATCCTTTGTGCCAAAACCCCAAAAAGGACAAAATGGAAGACAACAGTGGACACTATCCAGAGTGTTACCCCAAAAATACCCTCTTCCGGAAAGTACATGGTATTTATGAATAAATTCCAGTTGACCCCCGGATGTTTCAGAATCTGAAATGGCATTTGCATGCCAAAGACCGCATACATGATGAAAGCTATGATAATGCAGGGTACGATAGGTCCAAGCGTCCGTCGGACAGCCTCCAACAAGACAATGATTAATATAGTGCCAAGAACAACGTCGATTTGCGCTGGATTTCCTTGCCGTAAAACCTGCTCCGGGAGCTGAAATTCAAACCCGAAAATCTCAAAATCAATTTCATACCATGTAATACCAACGTAATAAGCAGACGAGACACCAGCTATGATAAACAACCAGTCCCATATGGGTACATTCGCGTATCTCCACCAGTTATTAGCAGAGAGCTCCGTGGTTTGTTGGCCTCGCACCGCCGGAAAGCCTATAAACACAAGTAAGATAACACCAGACATGTGAGTGCCCATATGCCAATAATCGACTGGCACACCCGTGCCTGCTGTGATGTAGTGGTAAGCGGCGAAAAATATTGAGAATGCAAAAACAAACTTATACAGAATAGGCCCAATAGCTCGGGTTTGAAGGCTTGTGTCGTATTTTAACTCCAGCGCTTCCGCTTTTGCAGCATCAAATTCAGCCATAACAACCCTCGACCTACCTACTCGTATGCTTACCTAGTTTAAATGCCACGGTGGGGGCAGGTACGACAGCCTGCTCCCCACAATAGCAATGCGGACATGACTACTGCATCATCCCCTTCTCTTTATAAAATTTCGCTGCACCCGGATGAACTGGAATTAGAACACCTTTGAGCGCCGTTTTTAATTGAATGGCTTTTCCTTTTGAGTGACCCTTGTCTAAAAGCCCCCTAGTTTTTTTACTCCATAAAGCTTGGGTAATCCCGTAGATGAGGTCACTTGGCTGATCGACGGACGTTACCAACTGACCGTTAACTGCAACGGTCGGCACGTCATAATTTATCGTCTCATATGTTCCGGCCGGGATCAGTGACTCTACATAATAAGGAATGATTTTGTTAATTTGCTTCCGCTCATCTGCGGAAAATTTGTACAATTCAAAACCCTTTGTTGAGCCCAGTTGGATAAGGGCCGCAAATGGCGTTCCCCCAGCATAAAAAAAGGCATCTAGCTGTCCATCTGCCAGTCTTTGTGCGCTTTGCTTGAGCCCAAGCTCTTGTTCTTTAGCCTTGATACCGTAATGTTTAAGGATCATGCGAACAGAGACCTGCGTTCCTGAGCCAGCAGACGCGACACCTACTCGCTTGCCATTTAGGTCATTGAGACTTCCGAGCTCGCTGCCCTTTGGCAGGACTAAGTGCATGTCTTCAGGATACAGATTGGCTATTATTCTTACTTTATCTTTTTTATTACCTTTGAATTTTCCGGTACCTTCGTAACCTTGAGTTACGCTCTGAGCACCAGCGAGTCCAGCTTCAAGATTCCCAGCGTGAACAGCGTTCATATTAAAGACAGATGCGTTTGTTGAGACGGCGATGGCCACAAGCCCCGGAACTCCGCAAGTGCCTCCTTTAGCACACGACCGCGCGCCCGGTGGACTCGAGATGGCATTCGCAATTAAGCCACCAATTGGGAAATACGTGCCACCTGCACCCCCGGTCCCTATCCGGAAAAATTTCATTTCCTGAGCATAAGAAAAATTGCCAAAGCCAACGATCGCAGCAAAAAACGCGACAGCTAGTTTGCTATAAAATTTCATAATCTTCGTCCTCCTTGGTTTCGTATTTTGGTTGCGACCTTGAATCGATAGACCGCCCTCACCAGTTATCCGGGAAAATACACATTCCACCCCGATAAAGATAAATAGTGGCGGTAAAAACCACTAATCACTTACAAACATTATTTAGGGTATTCGTGTTAATGCCTAATTTCTCCAGAGGGACTATATCATCACCTACTAGGCATATCGATTCAATTTAAAAAAATAAATAGAGATCACAATCACCTTACACAACTTTTAGTGTTTATATCTTTCGCATTAATTTCGTTTTAAACTATTGAAATAACGATTTTTTTCAAATTAAGCACGCTGCTCAAACCGCTGTCCTTGATCAGCCCCTGCCTCAAACCGAAGCAAGCGTGTGCAGTGTCGAATACTACCCGCGCTGTCCAAACTTACAATTTGCGTTTTTAGTCGATCAATATGCGAATGGGGCAGAAAGCCAAGACAACAATCTAAAAATTTTGCCTCACGTTCGTCGTTATTTAAAGGGTTTGCCGCATCCCCTTTGGGAGTATGGGACTGACCTTCGAGTATCCGACCATCCTTTAACGCAATTCTGACCATTGATCGAATAGACCCTATCTCCGAGGCACCAGTGCCACTAATTTCATGAGGCGTAATACTTATTTTTTTACATAATTTCTTGACCTCTTGTCGCTGCACAGCAATCGGCGTAAAGTCTGACAGAGTGATCGTGCCGGACAAAAGTGCCACCGCCACACAATACTGCATAGAAAATCGCGCTTCAAATTCCGTCTCAGGGGACAAGTAGCGCAAGTTTTTTACATGACCCGCATTCAGCCAAGTATCGACATGCTCAACATTTGACGCCTCAAATCCATGTTTTTTCATTAAATCTAGCACCGCATCAACCGCACGATGGGTCGCAGCACAACAGGGAAACCTCTTGACGGTCAACCCTTGACGCTCGATGGCCAATTTTCCTCCAAACTTCTCGAATGCAGCATCCCAGCCAGGCGGGTTTGATCCGCCGTACAGCTCCATTAGGCCCATGGGCCCCTCAAAAGCGTTAGCTCGTCCCTCGACCCCAGCCGCTGCTAACTTTGCCGCTTCAATGGCGTTCTTTGCCGCCAGCCCCGCGTGCAGTGGCTTTGCCATAGACCCGAATTGAACTTTGGTACCCGCTGCCGAAGAAAATGCCAAGTTGAGTGCATGTGCGAAACGTACTTGATCCAATCCCATTACCCGAGCGCACGCTGCCGCTGTACCAATCACGCCAAGCGTCGCAGTCGAGTGCCAACCTTGATCGTAATGCGACCGGTTTAGGGCTAGTCCGAGAGCTCCATGAATTTCCAAACCCACAATATATGCATCGATGATTGTGTCACCCCTCACATCCAACTCATCACCTAGAGCAAAAAGCGCGGGCACTAACGAGGCAGACGCATGTGTCACTGCCTCCATGAAAGTATCATCAAAATCGAGCGCATGAGCCGCCATCCCATTCGCAAGAGCTGCATAAGGTGCCGGCGCTTTTCTAAAACTGCCACAGACAACACTATATCCGACACCCATATTTTTAAAAGCTTCACGCACCTTGGCAGCACCACTGTCACCTGCCCCAGCAACCATACAGCCAACTACATCTAAAATCGCTTGCTTTGCGGCCTCGCGTGCTTTTGGCGTATGTGCAGATGAGATCTCACTGGCCCAGTTAGCTAAGCGTGTGCTAATCGTCATTTAAATTGCCTTCTTAGTATGATCGCGGCATCCCAAGGATATGTTGACCAATATAACTCAAGATTAAGTTAGATGAAATTGGCGCCGTCCTCGAGAGCCGTGCATCGCGCCATTTGCGTTCGATGTCGTATTCGCGTGCAAACGCAAATCCACCATGGGCTGTAAAGCACGCTTCGCCGCAAGCCCAAGCGGCCTCAGAGGCTAGAAGTCGGGCCATGTTGGCTTCGCCCCCACAGGGCAATTCTGCGTCGAACATCGCCGTCGCCTTACGCACCATTAATTCGGCTGCCTCAAGTTGCGCATAAGCTTGCGCGATTGGGAATTGGATACCTTGATTTTGGCCAATGGGTCTCCCGAAAACCTCACGCTCAGAGCTATACTTTACAGACTTTTCGACAAAATAACGTCCAGAACCTATCGACTCACTGGCTGTTAGGCATCGCTCCGCGTTCATGCCATCGAGGATATAGCGAAAGCCCTTACCCTCCTCACCAATCAAAGCGTCACCTGGAATAGGCACATTATCAAAAAACACCTCAGTTGTGTTGTGATTAATCATGGCATCAATTGGCGTGATCGTGCAGCCTAGTTTCTTCGCTTCCCGCAGATCAATTAGGAAGGTTGATATCCCATGACTTCGCCTCTCAACTTGATCGGCAGGGGTGGTCCGCGCCAAAAGTAGCATCAAATCTGAGTGCGCAGCGCGGCTTGTCCATATTTTTTGCCCATTTACAACATACCCATTACCCTGCTTATCTGCACGTGTCTTGATTTGCGTTGTATCTGAGCCCGACGTTGGCTCGGTAACGCCAAACGCTTGTAGGCGCAACCGCCCCGACGCGATCATTGGGAGATAAAATGCTTTCTGTTCTTTGCTGCCGTGACGCAAAATCGTTCCCATAGTGTACATTTGCGCATGACCAGCAGAAGCTGAGCAACCCATGCGATTAATGGTTTCAAGGATCACCGCCCCCCCCCGAATTGGCAATCCAGCACCGCCATATTCTTCCGGAATCAAGGCCGCCAAGTATCCCGCTTCGGTTAGAGCTTCGATAAACTCTGTTGGATAGCTGCCTGAGGGCGGCTGGTTTTCAAGATTTCGCCAATATTCGCCCGGAAAATCCCCGCAGAGCTTGGCTACTTGTTCCCGAATATCCAAATAGTCTTCTTCCAGCGACATGTTTAAGGATTGGCCGGACATTATTTAGCGCTCTCCATTTTTTGTTTCAAGCGGCCGATGCGTACGCAAAGCCGAGCGGAAGACCAGCCTTTGCAAATGTGCCATGCGTCGGCTCACCCTTCAATTGACATTCCATTATTTTTCGCGCCTTCAGCAATGCCTTTAAATCGACCCCTGTTCGCATACCCATGGACTCTAGCATAAATACTAGATCTTCTGTCACGATATTGCCGCTGGCACCAGGTGCATAAGGACAGCCTCCAAGACCACCCAAAGAAGCGTCCAGCTCACGCACGCCTGTTTCCAACGCTGCAAACGCATTAGCTAGTCCAAGACCTCGCGTATCATGAAAATGCGCGCCAATTGCGACGTCACGGCCCACAGTGCGGTAGAGCTCAGTAAACAAATCGCGGACCTGGCCGGGATTTGCATAGCCGACCGTATCAGCAACGTTCAGGCGGTTAGCGCCTGCTTTAAGTAATTGCTCAGCTATCCGCATTACGTCCGGCAAAGACACGGGGCCAGATATTGTACAACCGAAAGCTGTCGCCATGCCTCCGGATAAACATACATCATTGTACGCCGGGTTGGAGTCCCGATACTCAACGATACGCTTGAAATCTTCTAACGATTCCTTTGTCGATCTTCTTACGTTCGACATATTATGAGCTTCAGAAATCGACATCACAACGCCAACTTGATGTGCACCAGCCTCCATAGCGTTCTTTGCCCCCTTTAGGTTAGGAGCCAAAGCGGAAACAACAAGGTCTGGAATTTGGATAGCTTGTCGCACAACATCAGCACTATCAGCCATTTGTGGAAGGAGCTTTGGGGGCACGAAGGATCCAACTTGGAGTTGCGGCACGCCCGATTCAGCCTCCGCTCGTATCCAGTCCATTTTACCCTCAGTCGAAAAAATCGTCTCAATGCTTTGCAAGCCATCACGCAGGCCCATCTCATGAACTAAAACGTCTACACCCTCGGGCATGTTGAACCTCCATCATTTTCCAGTAAAATTAGGTTTACGTTTTTCATTAAAAGCTAAGACGCCCTCATGCCGGTCCTCAGTAACGACAAGGCGGTTGTAAGCCTCTAATTCAAATTGATATCCGCTGTTCCGGTCGACTTGATTTGCGATGGAAATCGATCGCTTGGCCCGCATGAGAGACTGTGGGGCATTACACGCAATAGCCCGCGCCGTTTCTATTGTCTCCTCCATCAGGCTCTCAGCCGAACATACCTTATTCACCAATCCCCATTCGTAGGCCTGCTCAGCAGTAAACGCCTTCCCAGTAAAAATTATCTCCTTGGCACGGCGTTCACCAACCGCAAGTGGCAAATTTTGAGTTCCCATGGCACCCGGCATTATCCCCAATGTAACCTCCGTCAATGCAAAGCGCGCACTATCAGAGGCATAGGCAAAATCCACATTCATCGCTGTTTCACAACCACCACCGTACGCCGCGCCATTGACCGCCGCAATCACCGGTACCGGACAATTGCGCACCGCCATAACTCCCTGTTCAAAAACAGCATGTTGATAGCGCCATTCTGCGTCCGTCATGCCTTTGCGTTCCTTAAGATCTCCTCCTGCACAAAAGGCCTTGTCACCACGCCCGGTGAGAATAACAACTCGCAAACCCTCAGTATCCGCATAAAGACTCTCAAAAATCTCTTTCTGCTCAAGACCCATTTTTGTATTCTTAGCGTTAGCTACTTCAGGACGATCCATGGTTACAATTAGAATGTGATCTTCGACCCGCTCGAGGTGATAGGTTTCAAAATCTTTACGCATCAACCCTCCCCCCCTGCTTCGTTTCTACGTTTGATGTCGTCGTTATGTTGACCGAGAAAAGGAGCGTACTTTGATAGTGAGGGCCTAAAACCGTCAAAGCTCAACGGCATGCCCATAAGCTTGGGGCCGCCATCAAGACTTTGAATTATTTTAAGCGCTTCCGTTTGAGGGTCATGCATCATTTCTAAAACTTTTTGGACAGGTGCATTTGGAACTCCCGCCTGCTCCAACGCATTTTGCCAATGTGCGCGCGGGTGCTCAGCGATAATAGGTTCAATCAAGGCATTGAGTTCAAAAAGGTTGGCATACCGGTTTTGATTGCTAGAAAAACGCGGGTCATCCGGCCACTCAGAATGCCCAAGCACTAGACAGAGCTTCCCAAAAAGACCGTCATTGGGCGCAGCAATTACCAGATACCCGTCTAAACATGCGTATGCTTGATAGGGCGCCATGCCACGAGCGCCAGAACCCTCGCGCTCAGGGTTTCTTCCATCAACACCGGTTGAAGCAACAGAATTGGTCATCCACCCAACAGCTGTCTCGTATAGCGACGCATCGACGACGCAGCCCTTGCCAGTCTCAGATAATCGGCGCATTGCCGCTAAAATACCAACTGCACACCACAGCCCCGTCCCCATATCAACAATGGATGTGCCAACGCGGATCGGTGGTCGTCCGTCCTCTCCAGTAATGCTCATGATGCCCCCGTACGCCTGCATTAGCGGATCGTACCCCGGGCGGTCTTTGAGCGGACCGCATCTGCCAAAGGCGCCAAGATTACAATAAATAAGACGCGAATTAGCTTTTATCAGTTTATCCCCGCCCAAACCATAACTCTCTAATTTGCCGGGCCGCATGTTTTGCAACACTACATCTACCTCATTCACGCAAAACCCACGTAACCACTCTCGTTCTTCTTCGACCGAGAGATTTACAGTGATCCCGCGCTTATCCCGATTCAAGGCGTTAAAATAGGATGAGCTGCCATCTGGGAACATGCGACCCCATTGCCGAGAGTCATCCCCGGGACCGGGTCGCTCCACTTTAACAACATCGGCACCCAGATTGCCCAATATCCAAGCTGCATATGGCGCCGCCACACTTGTACCGATTTCTATGACCCTTACGCCGGTCAGAGGCTGGTGTGCTGACAAGTCCATGTTCATTTTTTCCCCACTAAAATCAATGAATTGAGAACTTTATGAATACCAACATTATAGAATAGACAGGTCATTCGAAAAAACATATTCTCAGGAAAGGGGAGTCTAGACGCCAACAAATAATGGTTCCAAAGCTTTACGGAGGTGAAGTCTTGGCTTTCGTTCCTTGCACCTGATCTATCATTGCGAGCACGGCCCGGTCGTGATCTTCGGTATGGTGCGCCAAGGCCTGAAATGCCGCCGACATTTCCAACAAAGTATCCAACCTAGAATGCTCACTCTCTCTAAGTAATTTTTTAGCCAATCGCAGGGCATGGCCGGGATTTAATGCTATTCGATCCGCCAGATTCCGGGACGCACTCATCAATTGATCAGCTGTCACTATTTTTGATACTAAACCGCATGCAAGCGCTTCAGCCGCTTCGACCATATCGCCTGTAAAGGCCATTTCACATGCTTTTGATATGCCTACTGCCCGTGGCAAAAACCATGCCCCACCATCGCCCGGAATGATGCCAAGCTTGACAAAGCTCTCTGCAAACTTAGCTTCTTCTGAGCCTATCCGCATGTCACACATCATTGCGAGATCACAGCCAGCCCCCACCGCAGCGCCATTGACAGCAGCAATGGTAGGCACTTCTATGTTATAAAATGCAAGTGGGATGCGCTGGATCCCGCGCCGATAATTATTACGGATATCGATAGGCCTCCCATTAGACGGCCCCGTCTTATCGCGCATAGCAAAAATATCTCCGCCCGCACTGAAGGTTTTTCCCGCACCCGTCAGGATTACCACTTTTACACTTGTATCTTCGTTAACTCGTCTGCACGCTCTCTCGAAGTTATCAACCTGATATTTGCCGCTTAACGCGTTGCGCTTCTCAGGGTGGTTCATCGTCAAAATGACCACTGGTCCGTCTTGCTCGAAAATAAGAAATTCGGTCATTATATCTCTCCTGATCCGGTTGCACACTGCGTTTACTAACCTTATTTATGTATAAGGTTATATCGTCAATAAAAATACGAGCTATGCTAAAAATCAACCTTCCACCCGGCAGTCTGCCGCCCAATGCAGAGAAATTGCGGTCCGAAGTTCGCGACTTTCTTGCAAAACATTTAAGTGATTACTCTTCCGCTGCTAGAGCAAAATCATGGGCTGGCTCAGATCCAGCCTTCTCTGAACTATTGGGTCAACAGGGTTGGATTGGCATGACATGGCCCAGCAAGTATGGGGGGGCTGAGCGGAGTGCTTTAGAGCGTTATGTGGTGCTGGAAGAAATGCTCGCCGCGGGCGCCCCGGTTGCAGCGCATTGGATCGCAGACCGCCAAAGTGGGCCATTATTGCTGAATTTTGGTACTGAAAAACAACGCCAAAAGATCTTGCCAGCAATCTGTCGAGGTCATAGCTATTTTTGTATTGGCATGAGCGAACCCAATTCAGGTTCTGATTTGGCATCTATCCGAACCAAAGGTGTGAAGACCAAGAATGGTTGGCAAATCAACGGCTCCAAATTATGGACATCAAAAGCGCATATCGCCCATTACATGATCGCGCTAGTCCGCACGGCACCCCCGAACCCCAAAAATCGGCACGCAGGTCTCTCACAGTTTATAATCGATATGAAACGCCCCGGTATAACTATCCGTCCAATCCGCAACATTGCGGGTGACGATATGTTTAATGAAGTTTTTTTTGAGGACCTTGTTGTTCCAAACGACATGCTAGTTGGGAGAGAAGGGGAAGGGTGGAGTCAAGTTACTGCAGAATTGGCGCTGGAGCGCAGCGGGCCAGAGCGTTATCTCAGCAGTTATCAGCTACTATATGAACTGGTTTCAGAGCTCTCTATAAATCCAAAAGAGAGAAATGCTATCGGCGTTGGCAGACTGGTCGCGCATTTGGCAACATTGCGCCAAATGTCCATGGCGGTGGCTGTTATCCTAGAAGATGGTCGCTCACCCGAACTGGAGGCAGCCTTTGTCAAAGAAGCAGGCGTTGCTTTTGAACAGGGCATCCCATCCGTCGCGCACGACCTGGTCGGACGATCCATACTTTTGGGTGCTGGGAATTTTGACCAAGTGATGGCCTATGTGACACAAGCGGCGAGGTCTTTTTCCTTACGAGGCGGTACACGAGAAATCGTAAGAGGAATTATTGCGCGGGGGCTCGGCCTTAGATGACAAGTGCAAGTTCACAAATGGTTGCTGATACAGCTGAAAAATTATTTTCAGAACATGTCTCCGTTAATAGCCTGCGCGATGCTGAGGCGGGACGCTGGGCCGAGGCTTTATGGTGCGCACTCGAAGATAACGGCCTGACGACGGCTCTTGTGCTCGAGTCTGAAGGCGGTATTGGCGCCACTTGGGGGGACGCTTTTACAATTGCTCTTGCCGCAGGGCGTCATCGTGCACCTGTCCCTTTGCCAGAAACAATGACCGCAGCATGGCTGATTGCCGCCTCAGGCATTACCCCCCCCCCGGGACCATTATCCCTTATTGATGACGACCACGAGTTTACATTCACTCAAGGGTTCGTGACTGGCAAATGTTCCAACGTGCCATGGGGAAGAAACGCCTCAGCCGTTTTTGTTGCAAATAAGTCTCTAGTGTTAATCTCATCACAGAAGCAATGGCAGCCTGACATCAACATTGCAGGCGAGCCCAGGGACACTATTGTTCTAGACGCTTTCCCTGTCTTATCTTCTGAGCTTGGAAACGCCGATAGACCCTCACTTGTGCGTCTGGCTGGCGCAGCCATGCGTAGTGCGCAAATGGCGGGTGGCATGGCGAGAGCAGTAGAACTCGCCATCGAACATGCTGGAATACGGCAACAGTTTGGGCGTCCTATATCCAAATTCCAAGCTATTCAACACATGCTGGCAGAAGCCGCAGCAAAATGCGCTATGGCACGTATCGCTGCAGAAATAGCTTTCAAAACTATGGATAACTCGCCAAGAAACATTGCAACAGCAGAATTTGAAATTGCGACAGCTAAGATCGTATGTGGGGAAGCTGTAGAGCGCGTCACCGACATTGTCCATGAGGTACACGGAGCGATTGGGTTTACTGAGGAGCACGAATTACATTTTATTACGCGCAGGCTCTGGTCTTGGCGAGATGAATTTGGCGCAGAGAGCTTTTGGGCAGAACGCTTAGGTGAAAATATACTGAAAAGGGGTGCACAGAAACTTTGGCCTGATCTAACCGCACGCGACATCGCGACGCCATGACAAGTCTGTTTCATCGAAATTTAATTACAGATGACTATTTCCAGGCCAAAGGGTTAGAGGTAGTCTCATAATAATGGCATTAGACAAAACTGTCTTGTTGTCATACTGAATAGATTAAGAAAGAAAGGTCGAACAAAGTGGACTATCACGCACCAGAGAGCATTCATGCCGCAATTAGTCTTTTGGTTAACGCAGAGGGTGATGCTAGAGTTTTAGCTGGAGGAACCGACGTTCTCGTTCAGTTGCGCGAGGAAATGATCGAGCCCAATCACCTAATAGACATCAAAAACATAGCTGAAACCCGAAATATAAGTATTTGCGCAAAAGAAGTCCGCGTTGGGGCAGCCGTAACCGGTGCAGAGCTCGGTGAGCATCCAAAGGTCAAGGCCCTTTGGCCGGGTGTTGTAGAGGCGGTCGGGTTAATCGGATCACACCAGATACAAAGCCGCGCAACCATGGGGGGCAATCTCTGCAATGCATCTCCCGCTGCTGATAGCGTTCCAGCCCTTATTGCGGCCGATGGCAAGGTGGTCATCGCCGGTCCCAACGGCGAACGAAAAATAAGCATTGAAGATTTTCTTATAGCGCCGGGCAAGACAGCATTAGCAATAGGGGAATTTGTGGTCGCCCTAGCGTTACCCATCCCTCCAACAAGAACGGCGGATGCTTATCTGCGATTCATCCCGCGGACAGAAATGGATATTGCCGTAGTAAGCGCCGGCTCCGCAATAACTTTAGATGAAGATGGCAAATGTACGCATGCCCGTTTAGCAGTAGGAGCCGTGGCCCCCACCGCCCGGCTAGTTAAGAGTGCCTCGGGCATATTAGTGGATGGACTATTAGATGACGATAGACTAGAGCAGCTAGCGCAAGCAACCAGTGCCGTCTGCGAACCCATTGATGATAAACGCGGCACGGTAGCGTTTCGCACGCAGGTGGCGGGCGTCTTAGCATGTCGAGCTGTAAAACTTGCTTGGCAACGCGCGATGGAGCGAGACATATGAGCAAACATTTTGTCTCAGCTATAGTCAATGGTGACGAAGTTGAATTTCGGTGTGATTCAGGCGAGACGCTTCTCGATGTGCTTCGCACAAAACTGTATTTAACGGGTACTAAAAACGGATGCGGAACAGGTGATTGTGGCGCATGTACCGTGCTTATGAATGGACGCGCAATTAATTCTTGTCTTGTGCTCGGTGCTGAATGCTCGGATATGAGCATTGAAACTATTGAAGGTATGGCGGTCGGGGGGGAATTGCACCCTCTTCAGCAAAAATTTCTCGATCACGCGGCCTTACAATGCGGCGTGTGTACGCCCGGTATATTGAACATGGCTAAGGCCTTATTAAAAGAAAACTCAAACCCTTCAGAGACAGAAGTCCGTTTCGGTTTGGCTGGAAATCTCTGCCGATGCACTGGATATGACAAAATCGTCCGCGCAGTAATGGACGCGGCCGCAGAAATGAGGGCACGTAGAACATGAATGAAAAGAGAAAGAATAGCACGAGGTCAGGCAGTAACTTTAAATGGGTTGGCGAGGTAACGCCTCGTCCTGATGGTGTCGATAAAGTCACTGGGCGGGCTCGTTACGGGGACGACTTAAAATTACCGGGTATGCTGCACGCAAGAGTCCTGCGCAGCCCCCATGCACATGCTAAGATCGTATCCATCGATACATCAAAAGCATCTGCTCTTGAAGGTGTCAAAGGGGTAGTAACATATCGGGATATACCAGATCACCCCCTTGCAACCCCACCATATCCCCCAATTATTCAAGATTTTCACGATCTCTCCCGCAACGTAATGGCACGGGACAAGGTCCTCTATGACGGTCATGCCGTGGCTGCTGTAGCAGCCACTTCTGAGGCTGTCGCTCGGGAGGCAATCAAGCTAATACAGGTAAAGTATGAGACGTTACCCCATGTTCTTGATCCCTTCGAGGCAACTCTCTCGGATGCGCCAATCTTACACGAGTATCAATTTACTGAAGGAGCCGATCCAGACACCAGCAAACCCTCAAATACTTTTCGAACCCTGAGTGGTGAGCGAGGTAATTTGGTTCAAGGGTTCAGTGAAGCAGATGTGATTATCGAACGCGAATTTTCATCCCAACCCGTTCATCAAGGCTTCATTGAGCCAATGGCATGCGTGGCAAGCGCTTCAGAAGACGGTAGCGTTGAATTATGGACCTCCACTCAAGGGCATTTTGTTGCTAGAGGTTTGTTGTCTAAATTGTTAAATCTCGAGATCTCAAAATTACGCGTTACCGCTTCCGAAATTGGTGGCGGGTTCGGGGCCAAAACGACTATCTATGGTGAACCAGTAGCAATCCGTCTATCCCAAAAAACTGGCCGGCCTGTGCGCATGACCTTTACACGCTCTGAAGTTTTTCGGGCTACGGGCCCGGCCGCTGGGTCACGCTGCCGCATTAAGGTAGGTATAAAAAGTGACGGAACTATTACTGCTGGAGATGCAGAAATTTGGTATCAAGCGGGCGCATTCAAGGGGGCGCCCGTGGGCCGCGCACTCGATACATTCTTTTCACCTTACAATATCAAACATATACGAGCTGCGGCTCATGATGTATGCGTTAACCGACCGAAAGTTGCTGCATACCGCGCGCCGGGCGCGCCAATGGCTACGTGGGCTATGGAAGCCGTACTCAACGAGGCTGCTGATGTAATAGGCATAGATCCCATTGATCTTCGGCTTCGAAATGCAGTCAAAGAGGGCGACACCAGCTTAAAAGGCACAAAACATGGTCGTATTGGACTTATTGAAGTCTTGGAAGCAACCAAGAACCATGCACACTACACGGCCCCACTGGGCCGCAACGAAGGTCGCGGCTTTGCAGTCGGTTATTGGCTACATGGCGGTGGCTTGAGCAGCGCATCCGTTATTTTACAAGATGACGGGACCGTTAATGTCGCAACCGGCAGCCCGGATATTGGTGGATCAAGGTCCTCGATGCGGGCTATGGCGGCCGAAGAGTTGGGGATCGATGTGAAATTGATTAAGCCAATTATTGCTGATACAGGATCGCTGCCTTACAGTTATCAGACGGCAGGTAGCCGCACTACCTATGCGACTGGAATGGCCGTTGTAAACGCGGCACGTGATGTGATAGATCGGCTTCGTGCATTAGCGGCTACGAAATGGGACATAGGCGTGAAAGATGTGCGTTGGGATGATGGCCACGCCATTCCTGCCGATAAATATGAAGGAGAAATATCACCCCTGAGTCTAAAAGAGTTAGCCGAGGTGGCAATGAAAATGGGTGGCGCAATCGCAGGCCACTCAGAAATCAACGCCTCTGGCCAAGGTGCAGCCTTCTGCGCACAACTTGTGGATGTGTGTGTGGATCCGGAGACTGGCCGAGTAACGCCAATTCGGCACACCGTTATTGAGGATGTCGGCCGAGCCATATCGCCGGATTATGTTGAAGGCCAGATGCAAGGTGGGGCCGTACAAGGTATTGGTTGGGCGCTGAATGAAGAATACATTTATAACGAAAATGCGCAGTTGCAAAATACCGGGTTTTTAGATTACCGCATGCCAGTGGCGTCGGATGTGCCTATGATTGATACCGTGATAGTCGAAGTTCCAAATCCAAACCATCCTTACGGGGTGCGCGGCGTTGGGGAGCCCCCGTTAGTATCGGCTCCTGCTGCGGTCGCTAATGCTGTGGAGAATGCTATTGGCACAACAATGAGCCATCTTCCATTGACGCCACCCAAAATTTTGAGAGCCATCGGGGAAACAATACCAGAGGCCGCTGAGTAAAGTATATAAACGACATGGGGCTCTGCTCCAGAGAGGATAATTAGAGTGTTTTACGAACCTAAAGACGGCCATGGCTTGGTGAAAAACCCCTTTAACAGTCTGGTCGTCCCTCGCCCCATTGGTTGGATTAGCTCTATTGATCGCGCAGGTAACGTCAATCTCGCTCCGTATAGCTTCTTCAACGGCGTAGCTTACAGCCCACCAACTGTCATGTTTTCATCAGGTAGAGGACAAGTCGAGGATGACAATTTAAAGGACTCTGTTCGCAATATTCAGCAAACCGGCGAATTTGTGCACAACTTTTCAACGTGGGATACAAAAGAGGCGATGAATGCGTCATCTGCTACTTCAAAGAAAGATGTAGACGAATTGGCCGATGCTGGCCTAACACCAACGCCCTCAGTGTTAGTCAAAGCGCCTCGCGTAAAAGAATCCCCCATTCATTTCGAGTGTAAACTAATACAAACGGTCGAACTGCCAAATACAACTGGCAACAATCAGTATACAGTAGTGTTTGGTGAGGTAATTGGCGTTCATATCAACGACGATCTAATCATGGAGAACGGCCAGATTGATATCGGTAGACTTCACCCCATCGCCCGCATGGGCTACCAAGATTACGCGGAAGTAACTTTGGATACAGTATTTACCATGGAGCGGCCAAGCTTCCATCCGTATGCTAAATAAGCGACTTAAGATTATTAAAAATAATCTTGGGCTTTGAACGCGCAGATTTGAGGACGCGATGAGATTGCTGCGGCTACTTCCGCCTAATGCCCGCCACATACTATGGCATTGGTTAAAGTATTGGCGCAGTTTACCAGGAAATGCCCGTGGAGCCATATGGGTTTTATTAGCAGCCTTTATTGGAGCCAGCATGTCTGCGCTGATTAAATTTGTCGGTCAGCGCATTCCAGTCTTTGAGATTTTATTTATTCGCCAATTGATCGTAGTCGCCATTATTGCTCCAATAGTATTCCATAAACGGCGAGTTGTCCTCAAAACAACCATGATGCGTTATCACATTATGCGAGGTGGGTTTGCCGCAGTCGCCATGGCAACAGGTTTTGCTGCGTTGGTGCATATGCCCCTTGCCGAGGCTACGGCTATTAGCTTTGCTAAAACGCTTTTTATGACCATCTTGGCAATAATATTCCTAGGCGAAAACGTTGGCCCCAGACGATGGACCGTTACTCTTATTGGTTTTGTGGGGGTTCTGATAATTATTCGACCCGGGACAGAGGCCATGAATATTTATTCAGTACTCGCATTGATTTCCTCATTGTTCGTAGCTGGAATCATGATTGTACTCCGCAAACTCTCACAGGTAGAGTCAGCATCAACCATAATGGCTTATCAATCTTGCTTTGTAACAATCGCTATGCTTGGTCCTGCAATCTACTTCTGGGTAATACCCACTTGGCATGAACTCGCTATTATTTTAGTTATCGGCATGCTGATGTCGAATATGCAATGGGTTATGATTCAGGGATTGAAAGCAGCGGAGGCTGTTGCAATTGCGCCAATCGAATACGCTAGGCTACTGTTCGTGACGGTGATAGGGGTCCTCTTCTTTGCTGAAATTCCCAGCCTATGGACTCTCTCTGGATCACTACTCATCATCGTCAGTACGCTTTATACAATACGCCGAAATGCGGTAGTTAAAGACACAATGGGCAGCAAGTAGATGAGGCTAGGTTCTATAAAAAGTTATTGTTTAGTTGACTTGTGCGGCGATTCTTCTACTTTTCGGTCATACGTGTTACATTGGTTGTGTGTTACCTGAGCAGCTACTTCGCTGTTTCGCTTAGTTATCCCCTGACTTAGTTATCTACTGACAATGTGTACGTTCGAAAAACCGCCTACGCATATTGCGAGGTTTGGACATCTATATGTTGAGAGGAACTATGTTATGACAACTGGAACAGTAAAATGGTTTAACGCTACCAAGGGTTATGGATTCATTGAGCCAGAAGATGGCTCCAAAGATGCTTTCGTGCATATATCGGCTGTAGAGCGCGCTGGTCTCACTACCTTGAACGAGGGACAAAAGATTTCATATGATCTGACACCAGGACAAAACGGAAAGTCTTCCGCGGAAAATATCTCGGTCGTGGATTAATAACATCTGCTCGGCGCTTCTCAGATGAGACAGCGCCGAGCCCGCGCCCGCTTCGAGGAAAGGCACGCTCGAGCGAGTAGTTGTTCATAACGAATCAGGAGACTGGGTGCCATGAAATCTGCAAAATTGCGTGCTGAAGCGCAATTCACCGCTACGCAAAAAAAAAGTGATAAGGTTCTGAAGGAAAAGGAGCGCCTCAGGAAAGAACGAGCCGATCAGTTAATTCGACTGAGAAATCTGCGCCTCAAGAGCGAAGGCTCAGATAAGAAAGGTGCTGATCCTCAATAGCTATTTTTCGCCCAAGTTATTAAGCCATTTAAGTTTTAAAGGCTACCTTCACTACTTAATAAAGCGTTGAGAGTGTGCATTCGCCATTTTCCTTCGGTAAAACTAATCTAGTAATCTTCAAGCGTTATAGTACAACTTAAGGATAATTTAAAAAATAGTGTATTTTATCAAAAATACGAATCCAAGTTTTTTAGTTATGACAAGCTTTAATCTTTATTACAGATAACTGTTCGATTGGTCATTCTCTACCCATCGCTGAATCCGACCAAAAACCACCGCCTTCCGAAATTTGTGCATACTCTCACGACAACTTGTTAAAAACTTCAACACCATTGTTGAAGCTGCAAAACCTGTGAGAAAATTTTACAAGAACAGACATCATGGGTTCGTGACACTCTTCTCAACTAAAACACCCTATATTTTTTTCATGCCAGTATTTTGTATATCGATCTTTTTTTGAGAGTATCAATATATGTGGAACAGTGAGAGCTGAGCCTTTAACAACGTTTTTCAAACGCGCCAATTACTTCTCGTTAACATAAACTACACAGTAATGTATAACTTTGGTGAGAGATCTGCGACGGAAGGTGTCTAGGAAGTGATCGAGGCAAACAGCATAAATCACAACCGACAAACTTTATTATGCATCGCCCTGTTCGCTAGCTCGGCATGTGGATTGATTATTGAAATCGTGGCAGGCCGTTTATTAGCGCCATATGTCGGCATGTCCCTGTACACATGGACCGCCATAATTGCAGTCGTTTTAGCAGGCTTATCAGTTGGTCACTGGATAGGTGGCATTTTAGCACCACCACATGTCAAAGTAAGAACTGGCTTAACTCGAGCAGGTTGGGCTTTGGCTGCTTCAGCCGTCTCAACTCTTGCCATCCTAATTTTATTGAGATTTGTAGCATCGCTATTAATGCCCTCAAGTCTCAACCCAATCTCTGTTATTGTGATCTTATCAACGGCACTATTTTTTTTACCAAGTTTCTTCGTAGGGATCGTTTCTCCCATTTTAACCAAGTTGGCAGTGGACGAGGATAAAGGGCGACATCCCGGGAAGATTATTGGCCGCATGTACGCACTGGGCACTTTAGGGTCGATTGCAGGTACGCTGCTCGCAGGATTTATTTTTATTTCTTGGATTGGCTCTGTGGGAACAGTACTTCTGGTGTCCGCTGTCTATAGCGCCTTAGCAATATCTTTTTTTCTTATAGGATCTGTGCGATCAACCACCTCTTACCTAGTACTTTTGTTTTTGATGCTTAGTGGTACCTCCATGCTCGGAGCAAAGTTACAAGCCTTCACATCACCCTGCCATATTGAGAGCGATTATTTTTGCATTCGTATTGATGAGGCCCCAAGCTTTGCCCCCACCGCTCGCCTGATGGCGTTAGATCATTTGGTGCACTCCATCAATGATAGTGTCGAACCAAGCTTATTTTACAGTCCATATATTCATTTCGTAGATGAGTACACCAAACAACGTATGGGGAATGATCCGCCATCAACCTATTTCATCGGCGGAGGCGGATTTTCTCTCCCTCGCGCTTGGGTGCATGAATATAAAGGAACCGCCAATCTCATCGCAGTTGAAATCGATCCCGCGGTTACCAAAGCAGCCATCAATCACTTATGGCTTAAACCGAAAAAAGAAGGACTGAAAATTGTACATCAGGATGCACGAGCATACCTGCAATCACTGCCCATGAAACCGACATTTGATGTAATTTTTGGGGATGCGTTTCATGACATCACGATTCCGCAACACCTAGTTACTCACGAATTTCACGAAGAAATTGCTGACCGTTTAAACCCTCAAGGTTTTTACGTTCTCAATGTAGTCGATAACATCAAGCATCCACGATTTCTCCTAGCTATAGCTAAAACTCTTTTTATGACCTTCCCATATGTCGAGGTGTGGGTAGAGCGCGGGCGGGGAGTAATTTCTGGGCGGGAAACATTTTTAGTTACAGGCTCGAAACACAGGTCTCCCGACGCTATCTTATTGGCACACCGGGGCCTTCCCCGGTCTTGGGTTCGCTGGCCTGATTCAAAACTCAGGCGACTTATAGAAGAGCCCAAAGTGCTTCGACTTACCGATGATTTGGCGCCAGTAGATAGACTGATGTCAAACCATCTACTAGCATTTACATATTAATTTCTTTTATAAGTTATAAAACTTAGGTGACACTGTCTCTTTTTATGCACTTTGAAATGCTAAGTGCCCTCATTAAAGGGCTTTAGATCGCCCAATTAATAATGCGGGGGATAGGTGAGATAAAAACAGATTATAGAATGTTGGACGTATGCCTCGTATCCAAACCATCTATACAAACTCCCTCCGTCAAGGTAACGAGATACCCAAAAATATCTATTCGAATTATGATGAACTCACGGGCCTGTATCAAGCTCTCGCATCACAGCAATCATACTCTCCTGTAACTCGATCACTTGGTATTTCGAACGGTTTTTAATTCTCTCGAAGTCGCTCAGGATCCTAGAGTTCGCGTCAACATCGTTGCATTGTGGTGAATCATCTTAAGGTACGTGGGTGCTGGGCCATTGGGTCCTGAGAGAGCACCTGGATACAGCTCGCCTCCAACGGTGGCACCCGTTTCTCTTGCAATCTGCTTTATTAGCCGATGGTCCGAAATATTCTCAACAAACACCGCTGAAATTTTGTTTGCTCGCATATGCTTTATGAGATGTGCGACGTCTTTTGCCGAAGCCTCTGATTCTATACTCATCCCTTGTGGGGCGAGAAAAGTAAGCCCGTAAGTCCTGCCGAAATATTGAAACGCATCATGCGAGGTTACAACAGTCCGACGGTTCTTTGGAAGGCCTAAGACCATCTTGCGAATTTGCTTATCAAGCGCTTCGATCTCGGCAACGTAAGCTGCCCGATTACGAGAGAATACTGCGGCTTTATCTGGGGAAATTTTGGCTAGCGCAGTCGTAATATTATTCACGTAAACCAGAGCATTCTCGAGGCTCTGCCATGCATGTGGGTCGAATTCTCCGTGATCGTGGTGGGCGTGATCGTCATGCTTATCTTTGCCATGGTCATCATGCTTATCTTTAGCATGGTCGTCATGACCTTCGCCTTCCTCATAACGAATCGCGTTTACCCCTTTTGTCGCAACGAGACGTTTCCCCTTGAAGTCTGAAGTTTCGACCAACCGGTCGAGCCAACCCTCAAATCCTAGCCCGTTGACAATAAGCAACTCAGCCTCGCTCATTGCTAACGCCGCGGCGGGTGTCGGTCGATACACGTGCGTATCACCATCCGGTCCAACGAGAGTAGTAATAGCGACGTGCTTACCGCCAATTCGCTTCACCATGTCTCCAAGAATTGAGAAGGTCGCTAATACTTTGATTTTCTCGGCAGAGTGCGCTGTCATAGGACCCGTTAAGACAACAAGAATACAAAAACACACTATCTTTTTATATTTTTTAAAGTTCATTAAGTTTTCCTCGAATATTAATGGATGATCGTCTTAACATGTTCGTCCTAATTCCGTCTATCGATCCAAATGCGAGAGATATAACATACATTATCCCCGCCACGAGAATAATAGCAGGCCCTGATGGTAAGCTTAAGTGAAATGACAGCAGAAGGCCGATCCAGCTCGAAAGAACGGCCAATATGACCCCAATTAAAATCAAACCCCCAATACTTAGGGCCCAGAAACGCGCGCTAGCTGCCGGCAGAATCATGATCCCAACGGCCATCAGCGTGCCTAGCGCATGAAACCCTCCGACTAGGTTTATAACTACGAGCATAAGGAAGATGAAGTGGGTGAGTGCGCTGAGTCTACTTACAGAACGCAAAAAATTTGGGTCAGCGCATTCCAAAACTAAAGGGCGGAAGGCACACGCTAAAGTTAGGGTGGAGAAACTTGCTATAACGCACAGCATAATGAGTGCCACATCATCGAGCGCTAGCACCGTACCAAACAAGACGTGCATTAAATCAATATTACTCCCACGTGTGGAAACTATCAAAACACCCAGAGCAAGTGAGATCAGATAGAAAGAAGCGAGACTGGCATCCTCACGAACAGAGGTAAGTCGGGTCGCAAAGCCCGATAGTAATGCGACCGCCATACCTGCTATCATCCCTCCAATGGTCATAGCGCCAATGGATAAACCTGATATAAGATAACCAATGGCAGCGCCCGGTAATATGGCGTGAGCCATGGCGTCGCCAGTAAGACTCATTCTACGTAGTATCAGAAAGACGCCAACAGGTGTCGCACCAACTGATATAGCAATACATCCAATAAGCGCTCGACGCATGAATCCATAGTCAATAAAAGGCTGAACAAATAATTCCCACACTATGCTGCGTCCCGTCCACAGACATGCGGAGGACCTTCGCAAGCTTCACACATTTGTCTGGCGCGGAATTGATTCTCTTCTGTCAAAACCTGTTCCGTTGGTCCATGTCCAACGAGCTGACGGGCCAGCATCAGGGTATCGGGGAAATGCTTGCGAACCAAATCGTTGTCATGCAAAACAGCAATCACAGTTCGTCCCTCAATATGCCAGCTTTGTATTAACTCTATTAAATCAGCCATCGTCCGTGAATCAACCGAAACAAAAGGCTCGTCCAGCAAAACCAGTTCCGCATTCTGCAAAAGCAACCGAGCAAATAAAGCGCGTTGCATTTGACCCCCGGATAGCGACCCAATCGCCCGAGTTTCAAAGCCTGTTAGGCCTACCGACGCGATCGCAGCGTCAACGCGCAAACTACGTTCTTTTCCAAGCCACCCAAATGCGCCAATTTCCCTCCATAAACCCATGGCAACTATGTCAATAACGGATAAAGGAAAAGATCGATCAATCTCTGATTGTTGCGGCAAATAGGCAATATTTTCACGGCTCAGTGAGCCAAGTAAAACTTTGCCTTTCAACGGCATTAGTGTTCCGGTCAACCCTTTGAGGAGAGTTGTTTTTCCAGCCCCATTAGGGCCCACAATAGCCGTTAGACTTCCTGCTTTAATCTTGGTGTGAAGACCACTAACTGCAGGATGACGATCATATCCCAACGTCAGGTTTTGAAAATCAATTGCAGGCGTCATATGCCCCCCATAGCCGCGGTGGCCCAGAAAAACCCCGCCCAAAGGCTTAGTATTACAGTCAGGGCGCAGGCCAAGCGCGAACCAAGCCCGACGAGGAGAAGATTAAACGGAGCAGATATTGTTTTCACAACTTGGGTTCCCGAGAAGCAGAAACCACTGACGATTCATTCCATCGCAGATCTTTATTTTGTTTCATAAAGCCCTTTAAATACGCCGTTAACCTGTGTTGCTTGTATTCTAGATTGTAACATAACACACGTTAAGCAAAAACGTCACGTTATATTATAACAAGTATTTTGAATCCGCCTGTTAAAAAATTAGTGACTTGCCACGATCCCGGCCAAAAGCGGAATGAATTGTCCAACAGATGCCTATTGAAACCCTGTGCGTAGTTTAACCACATTGTGCGGTTTTTTAGCTTCAGAAACTTAATCACGGAGTCAATTATCAATTATTGCCCGCCCGGGAAGACTCGAACTCCCAACCTCCCCACCCCTGGGTTACCCAAACAGGCGTCATCAGTAAAAATTTCAATGCACCTCTCGTCCGTCATGCGAGCCCGTAATCCTTTGGTCCGGTAACCCGCTGATGGAACCGAAGCTGTGCCCAGAACTCAAGCGGGTCTTTCTTGACGACCAACGCGCCGGCCGGCGTGTAGAGCCAATCGTAGAGACGGGTCAACATGAATCGAACGGCGGCGCCTCTCGCCAGAACGGGTAGCGCAGCCAACTCGTCGTCGGAGAGAACCCGAACCATGCGATAGGCAATCAAAAGGCTCTTTGCCTTTGTCACATTAAAGCTGCCATCTCTCTCAAAACACCAAGCGTTCATGCAAATGGCAATATCATAGGCAAACATATCGTTGCAGGCGAAATAGAAATCTATTAAGCCCGTCAATTCAGGACCACGAAAAAACACGTTGTCGGGGAAAAGATCCGCGTGGATGACACCACTCGGCAGGGTATCAGGCCAGTTCAATTCCAGGACGGCAAGTTCCATCTCTAAATTCTCGGCTAAACCCTGCTGAACCTCGTCAGCGCGGTCAGCACTCCGATTTAGTAGAGGCCGCCAAGATTGAACGGACAGGTTATTGGCGCGCCGCAAGATGAAGTTATTTCCGGCTAAATGCATTCGCGCCAACGCTTGACCCAGTTCGCCGCAGTGGTAGGGCTGAATGCGCCGGGGCCACATGCCCGGCAGGAACGTAAAGATGGCCGCCGGCCGATTGCTCAGTTCGTGCAGAACTTCGCCGTCCCGCGCCCGGATAGGGACCGGGCAGCCGATACCCTTCGCCGCCAGATGCTCTTTTAAAGTAAGGAAGAACGGCAAGTCAGTCGGATCAACACGATTTTCATAAAGCGTGAGGATGAAACTATCCTCCTTGGTTCTAAGCAGATAGTTAGAATTCTCTACACCTTCGGCAATGCCCTTTGCCGACAGGATTTCGCCAATATCATATTGGGCGATGAAGGCAACCAGGGCCTCGTCGCTAACTTCCGTAAAGACAGCCATTATGTGTGTTTAGAACGACACAAGGGCATAGGCAAGATTGCCCGACGGGCGCATAAAGGCTTGTCCTGCAAAAGCGCGGAATGTGGCGCAAAGGCATCGCTAAGATTTGCCTCCCTGGGTTTGAAGCCGCACCATACTGCGATTGACAGGAACCCTGATCGTGTTGGTGACACTGGAAGCCTGCTGATTGCGGATCGACGAGAATTGCCTTTGGCCTGCCTTGCCGGAATTTAATTACTCCAGTACAGTTTCTGCGTACACATTGTTGACGCGAGAGCGTTGAGTGTTTGTTGAACTTACAATCTCTCCTTAGCGAGCGTTTACAAGAATCGGGGGTAAGCCACCACAAAGCTGCATGCGGACACGGCGAGAACATTGCAGCTTCCACGTTTTCTTTTGCCAAACTTGCACATTACCGCGCTTAGAGTACTTCTAAAAAAAAGGCGGTGGAAGAAGCGGCACGCCCAGGAACACTGAGCAAAAACATTGAACTGCTACAAAAACAAGGTGCAATGGCAATAAGTTTTCTTGGGGAAGGTTCACACTTGGCCACAATCTACAAAGCGTTTTGTAAGAAGTAAGGCCAGAGCGTGATGACTCAAAAGCTAAGAGGGCGAGATAAGTTCGTTCGTGCAAAAGCAGAAATAAACGAAAAACACGAGATAATCCCAAATCGTGTTAGAGAAATCCATGAGGCGACTTGTGAAGCTGGAGACGATCACCTTTCTTGGTTTCGGACGCGGAATGAACTACCCGATAAACAAGAGGGGCATTGGTGGTTTAGGTAGAGCACCCTTCCAAAAGAAGTTAATAGAAGACGCCGTGTTTTATAGATACTGCGTAACAGAAAAACTTATTGCAGATACAACGCCGATAATGAGTGTCGTACATCGCATTTGAAACTCTAAGCCTCCTGACTGTGGCCTGCCCCAGTGCTTCCAAGAAATACAGCAACGGCCAAAAAGAGTGCAGTGAATAGTGTTTTCATAGGAAAACTGTAGCACAGCTCATCTGAATTGGGAGAGGACTACTTCTCAGTTTGAGTGTGAGGTCTTTTCTGGTAGTCTGTCGATAACTTCAACCGTAAAAATATCTACGAATTTCACCACTGTGAAACTTACCGAAACCCATCGAAAGGTGGGTTTCGGTGTTTAGGGAAGTTCAAGTAAACCTCTCTCACTTTTGAGGGGGTGCTGTTTCCTCTAACTCACCGAGTACAGACAGATTTGAGGAGGGTTTCACGCATTTCGTTAGGAGGAGGATAAACCCATTTTGGATTTTTTGGATTAAAATTTTCTCCAGTTCCACCACCCATGGGTCCTTTGTAAAAGAAAACATTCAAAACCTTAAACCGAAATAATTTACAGTCAACTTGACTATAAAATTTGGAGGACAAAATCAAAAACTATCATAATTAGTAACTGTTTGTTCAATCCCTTATTTTGTTCCCCTAGTGTCCCCCTAGCGGTTTCAGAGAGGTTCAAGGAGGCGGAAATTTCTGGCTAAGCTGTTGAAAGCATTGGCGCGCCCGGGAAGACTCGAACTCCCAACCTCCTGATTCGTAGTCAGACGCTCTATCCAATTGAGCTACGGGCGCGTATTCCCAAATCTACCGCGGAACCTACAAGAGGACATCAGCCAACGCAAGGCCGTGACCAGCAAAGAGCAGGAGCCAATCTCGAACAAACTCATTCCATCCTCCACGCATCGCAGATATTTGATATAAACAAGTTTTGACCCTAAGACTTAAGCATTAAACATTAAAAAAATAGTTTCTTGCCGGGTCTTTAGGGTTTTAGTAACATAAAGTCGGTTAGTTTGAGGTGGTGAAGTTACACAAATCAAAAATCGGTGCAGTATCCATAAAGGTAAAGCTGCATGGTCTAACATCGAGTGCTAAAGGCAGGCACCGCGCATAATTACATCATGGGCGGTAAATTATAACCAGGGATAAAGAAATTAACGATGACAAGGCAGACTGGTAGAATGAAGTACCAAATAAAACGGGTTATGGCCGTAGGCGCAGCCCTGATGATCTCGGCGTGTTCGTTCTACGAAGATTCGCTTTGGCCATCTCTCACTGGCGACGACCCTACCGGGAATGAAAATGAACAGAAAGAGCAGGCCGTATCTCCCTCAACCGAAACCCAAAAGGCGCAAAGTCCACGTAATGCATCTGCGCAACCAGAGAGATCTATAATAGAGGTTGGCCAGCCAGCTCTGGGCACTGGCAACTTCGTTCCAACAGGCGTTACCCCCGGTCAGTCGACCGGCACCTTTGTTGGTGCCAAAGTTAAAGAACTCCGCAGTGAACTTCAACGTTTACAGGGCAACATATCTCAGCAGAACGGTGAACTTCAGAAGCTGCGTAGCCAGCTGGTTAGTAATTCTCGCCGCTACCACGGCACCATTGCTGCGGTTAATGCGCGTTTGCAAGTTGGAACTACGCCTGGGAATCCAATACTAATTCAGCAGTTTAAAAGTGCACAGACGGATCTAAATCGCTTGGCGCAAGATGTGGCAACCATGAACACACTCGCTAATGCCATCGGTTCTAGTTCAACTATGTCGGCGTTCCTATCCGAATCTGCAAAGTCTGCACTTACTATCTCTGGTGCTGTCGATGAAGATCATCAACAGCTTGCGATCCTCGAAGACGAGGTCAACCGCACGGATGTTTTAATTGATCGCCTATCTAAGGAGGTCGCCGGTGATGTCCGTCGTCAGACTAACTATGTCACCACAGAACAGGCTAATTTAAACCTCACGTCGGCGGGTATTAAGTCAGGGGAAATCTACGGGGGAAGCTTATTGAATGTAGCGATGGCATCAGCCAGCGGGGGACTTCAAGTATCCGCTGGGCCACCTCGAACGACAAAAAACAGACGCCCATTAGTGGTAATTCGCTTTGACCGCAACGACGTTAAATATCAACGAGTGCTGTATAATGCAGTCAGCCGAGTCCTTGAAAAGCGCGCGGATGCTGTCTTCGATCTTGTTGCCGTAGCGCCTGACTCGGGTGGAAAAGCACGTGTCGCCCTCAATTCCAATAAAGCTCGCCGCCAAGCTGAGGGAGTTCTTCGTTCTCTTATTGAAATGGGCTTGCCCCCAGCACGGGTCGCAATTGCAGCCAAAACATCGAGTGGGACGAGGATCAATGAGGTTCACCTCTACATTCGCTAACTATAGGATTTAGCAACGCGGCGTAATTTTCGTGTACTAAGTGGCATTGCCCAAACTTCCTAGGTGAGCTTAAATTACGCATGGTTCACGTGCTTAACACCCCCACTCGTCTAATCAACTGGGAAGAATTCCACCGCGACGCAAAAAACCTCGCTCAGAGGTTGCTTGCGCTTGGCCCTTGGACGGGTGTTGTCGCGCTTACGCGGGGAGGTTTAGTCCCAACTGCAATAATTGCACGTGAATTAGACATAAGGGCCGTTGATACGCTGTGCATATCAAGCTATGCCGGGCAGGTCCAAAAAGATATTGAAATAATCAAAAAGCCCGTAAGCATTGGGGCCAGCGGCGGCCAGGGTTGGCTGATCATCGATGACCTAGTTGATACGGGAATAACAGCCCAAGCTGCTCGCGCAATTTTACCGCACGCGCATTTCGCTGCGGTTTATGCAAAGCCCAATGGACTAGATTACGTGGATGTATATGCTAACGATATTGAGCAACACGTTTGGATATTTTTTCCTTGGGATATTGAGCCATAATATATTTCGCCAATAACAGAACCCAAATTATAAACTGTGGTCTCTATACTCTTTGTTTGATCTAAATTTTATCTGCCATTTTCTTCACCTGAGAGCCAATGATTCTAATTTAAAAGCGAACGAGGTAGAAGAATTACTAGCTTACCCCCCCCCTTTTAAATCAGTCCCGCACATTCGTGCAAATAGTGATTGGAGCCTTTGATGCCTCAAACCTACATAATACATGCGCTAAAATACGCACATCACCCAAGAACAGCATCCGATAATTTCATAGGTCCAACGGATTTTCATGAAACTTCAATGCCTCTAGATTATTTCGTCTGGGCTATAACATCTGGCAAAGATACGTTTTTAGTCGACACAGGTTTCAATGCAGAAATAGCTGCTAAGCGGGGCCGCACCATGCTACGTTGCCCTTCACTCAGTTTGGCCGATATAGGCATCGATGCAAAGCACATTAAGGACGTCATTATTACTCACATGCATTACGACCATGTCGGCAATTTTGATCTTTTCCCGTCTGCTAGCTTTCATCTTCAAGACCGCGAGATGACTTTCGCTACAGGACGATCAATGGTCACCTCATTTTTCAATGCCGCGTACAACGTCGATGATGTCGTTGGGATGGTTCGTAAGGTTTATGCGGGTCGGGTAATTTTTCATAATGGTGACGCGGAATTAGCATCTGGACTATCTCTACATCATGTCGGAGGACACACCGACGGCCTTATGGTAGTGCGTGTATGGACTGAGCGAGGTTGGGTGGTGCTAGCGTCAGACGCAAGTCACCTCTACGCCAACATGAATAACGTCAATCCATTCCCAATTGTATACCACGCGGGCAAAATGGTTGAGGGCTACAAGAGACTGAAAGAGCTCGCTGATAGCTCACAGCATATCATTCCCGGCCACGACCCACTGGTACTTAAACTCTATCCCCCTTCATCCCCTCAACTCAGAGGAATGGCAGCGCGTGTGGATCTTGAACCTGAGTATTAATTGGAGCAGATCTCTGAACACAAAGGTTGGAATATTGCTTTTCTCTTAAGTACGAGGCTGCAGATACCTATTAAAATGTTGCAATTTGTATTTAAGGGACCCATTCCACCGGATATCACGTGTTCAAAAAGATTGCGCCCTTACTACTGGAACGTTGTCAATCAAACGAGTCTTGCCTAGCCTAGCCGCACCGAGGACCCTACCGAAGTCGCTCTCTATACCACTTTCCCCCCACGGAAGTAGAGTGTCTGCATTACATACAGTGATATAATCAACCTCAGAGAAATCACTATTAATTAAGCGCTTAATCGCTAATTGAATGGCCTCGGGATAATCTCCTCCATTTTCGACTACCAAAGCCACATCTTTCAAGGTTTCAAATAATGCCGGCGCCCGAGTGCGGTCCTCATCAGTCAAATAAATATTTCTAGATGACAATGCCAGCCCATCCTTTTCACGAACTGTCAACCCACCAATAATCTTAACCGGAATATTTAGGTCACGAACTAGAGAACGAATTACACATAATTGCTGGTAGTCCTTTTCGCCAAAAATCGCAATATTGGGTAATATTTGCATCAATAACTTGGTCACAATTGTGGCAACGCCAGAAAAAAAATGCGGGCGGAATTTCCCTTCCAAGATTCCACTTAGTCCCTCAACAGTAACACACGTCGAATGCCCAGGCGGGTACATTACGTCCATCGGCGGAGCAAACATCAACGCTGCGCCAGCGTCCGCAAATTTCTGGGCATCAACAGACTCATTACCGGGATAAATCTCAAAATCTTCATTTACAGCGAACTGTTTGGGATTGACAAACAAGGTGCCAATCACACGGTCTGTATGCATAGCCGCGGTTCGAACAAGTGAAATATGACCCTCATGAAGCCCCCCCATGGTCGGCACCGCACCGACGCTTAGGCCCTGAGCGCGCCACCCATCGATATGAGCTCGAAGTTCCGAAATTGTACGAACAGTCTTCATCGCCACAAAAATATAACTGAATTAGCCTAACGCTCAATACCGAAACACTGCTCAAACGCGAGGAACCAGCCCTTATCCTCGTGCAGATCACCCTTAATCATTATTTGTGTTAAAACCACAGAGGCGTTGTCCGCAAATTTCACCCTAATGGTCCCTCTCGTGATAAATCTTACGCGCAAATAGACCAGCTTTTCGGTAGAATCCCAATCAAAGGCTATAGTTCTGTTTTCTGCCGTGACGATATATGGTCTGCCTAGATGGCTAATCGATCAAAACTGAACAAGGGCGCCCTCAAAACCCCCGTGGCCAATACTGATAAGTACCGACGAGCTTTACCCTTTATCAAAAAATATTACTCCAATTTGGGAGTCCACATTCTGAGAAAAATGCTTAATTTATGTGCTATATACGCCATCCAATTAATATCATTCATTTGTTGGGTCAGTCATGTTTCGTAAAACTTTAAAACTTTCGTTGATCGCATTAATCACTTTTAATTTTTTGACGTTCCTCTCTATAACCGGCCATTCAGAAGTTGCAAAAACTTTTTCTCGGCACATGATCAGCGCAGCAAACCCGCTAGCCGCCCGGGCCGGATTAAATATTCTTCGGGACGGTGGTAGCGCAGTCGATGCGGCCATTGCCACGCAGTTGGTTTTAGGGCTCGTTGAGCCTCAATCTTCTGGTATAGGTGGTGGAGCGTTCATGTTACATTTTGACGCCGATTCACAACGGGTCCAGAGTTATGACGGCAGGGAAACCGCCCCGCATTCAGCAAAACCGGACATGTTTATGAGCGGTGGGAAGCCAATCCCGTTTATGGCTGCAGCAGCGAGTGGCTTGTCGGTAGGTGTTCCGGGAATCATGAGGATGTTAGAGTTGGCACATATGCACCATGGAAAATTATCTTGGGCAAGGCTATTTAAACCTGCAATAAAATTAGCTGAAAATGGCTTCACACTATCTCCTAGATTGGCACGGATGTTAGCCACCGAGCATATCCTTAGGCAGTCACCAGACGCGCGCGGATACTTTTATACGGATGATGGAGGCACGAGAGCTACCGGGACCCTTATTCGTAACAATGCCATGGCAGCGACGTTGCGCAAATTAGCTAAACAAGGCGCAGACTCTTTTTATACCGGTTCGATTGCTCAGGGCATTGTTAATACTGTTCAGACGGCAGAGAATAATCCCGGCGGCATGAGCCTTATGGACTTGTCTAACTATCGCGCTGTGGAACGCAAACCCATCTGTTCTCCTTACCGGGAATGGCAGATATGCGGTATGGGACCACCCTCCTCTGGTGGGTTAGCAGTACTCCAAACACTGGGTATTTTGGAGAAATTCGATTTATCAGCGTTAGGGGTACAATCAGCCGAAGCCGTCCATCTTATTGGTGAAGCAAGCGCATTGGCTTTTGCCGACCGAAACGCTTACGTTGCTGATGCTGACTTCGTCAGCGTGCCAATTAATGAAATGTTAACGCGGAAATATCTCGATCGCCGAGCAGCGCTCATCGCTCCAAATCGGGCTGGCGGAGAACGAAGGCACGGGGGACTGACGAGTGACTCAACTCACAAGTACACACCAACTAACGATGACAAGGGATTATCGACCACTCACTTAAGCATTATAGATTCTCAAGGTAATGCCGTGTCAATGACATCTAGTATCGAGACAGTATTTGGGTCGCGGCTAATGACTAACGGTTTCATTCTTAATAATCAACTTACCGACTTCTCATTTTATCCCTCGCGAGATGGTAGTCAGGTGGCGAACAGCGCAGCACCCGGCAAGCGCCCTCGGAGCTCTATGTCTCCAACCATCGTCCTCGACAAACATGGTAAATTTATAATGGCCATTGGGTCTCCGGGCGGATCTAGAATTATTGGCTTTGTCATTAAAAATCTTATTGCAACCTTAGATTGGAACATGGCCATGCAGGCCGCAATCGATTTGCCAAATTTCCTTAATCGAAATGGTCCCATCGAATTGGAACACTTCCCCGAAGTCGAGCCTTTAAAGTTATCTCTAGAAAATAAAGGCCACAGAGTGCGTATTATAAAAAGCGCAAGCGGACTCCACGGTCTTCGGGCCATAGCTGGTGGCTTACAGGGTGGCGCCGACAAACGGCGGGAAGGCGTAGTTCTCAGCGATTAACCAGTGGCTAAAAACAAAAAATCGTGGGACAGGACAAAGCATCTTTCCATCTGTCTGTTTCGGATGAATACGCCTTATGTAAATGACGAATAATCGTCAAAAAGCCTCTGTTTTTCATCTTCGCCAAGTAGTGCGTCTAAATAGGGCTTTAATGCCAGCCTTCGAGTCCATTCAGCGATAACATTATTCCCCTCCAAAACTTGGGGAAATACACTATGCTAAATATGAAGTTCTGAAACATGCTGCGTCAGCATATTATAATAGATCTCTGGAAGTGATATCAGAGGTAAGCGTAAAGCGTGGCGGATTAGTTGGGATCAACGATTAGCCGCGATTAATTCACTCATTAACGCATGGTAGGGAGTACAGCCACTACTTTACATTTGAATAGCTCGTTGTCCGCCTAAGCGAAATGTAGGCTCTGCCAACTTCAACTATTGCCGCTGAGCCCAATTAGCTATCCAAAAATAATACGGCCTGTGCTTTCACCAGAAATTTGGAATTTTTGTAAAAGCAAACACGATTTCCATTAAACGTACTCTGTCCCCACGGTAAAATAGGGTTCCGAATATCTAACCGAATCTCCCTAGGAGTCTGACAATTTTCCGAGTTCGTTCGGAAAACAATAAAGGGCTAAAAAAACTGCCGGCAGCGCGTTTAGACACCTCCCCAAGTGTTGGATAAGGCGCAATCATCTGAGCAACAGCGCCTACTTTCAGCCTCTGGCTGATTGCCAATACCCAAGTATGGATCAATTCACCGGCATGGGGGCCAACAATGGCAGCACCCAAAATACGCCCGTTTGGTTTTACGATGACTTTTACAAGACCATCGCTTACACCCTCCGCCTGGGCCCGGTCGTTCTCGCTAAAGGGCCACCGTAAAACATTAATCTTTTGACCACTTTGTTTTGCGCCGACCTCACTCATGCCAACTTGTGCCAGTTCCGGCGAAGAAAAAATTACCGATGGAACAGCTCTATAATCAACTTGGGCCGGTATATGAAACAAAATGTTTTTAATTACAACGCCCGCATGGTAGCCCGCGATATGGGAAAGCTGATAACTGCCCGCAACATCCCCAATGGCAAAGACTTTTTTGTTTGATGTCCGCAAACGGGCGTCAACATTAATACCCCTCTCCGAATACTTGATTCCCGCTTGCGATAAACCAATACCCTCAACATTGGGGCGGCGGCCAACCGCAACTAATAGACTGTTACCCAAAATTGAAATTGGCAAGTTGTCTTTTTTTGCGATAACATTGATAGTCTTATCGGTTTTAAATATTTGCTCAATCTGCAAATTTTCATGGATTTTGATACCGTCATTAATCAAACTGCGACGCACGATGTCAACTAACTCAGGGTCGTGATCCGATATTATTGTATTTTTTTCAAGCAACTCAACCTGGCATCCCAAATGCCTGTGTGCTTGAGCTAGTTCCACTCCCGCTGGGCCTCCGCCTATAACAATAAGCTTATCCGGCAAAGTGTTTTGTTGGAATACAGTCTCATTTGTCAGGTAATCAATTGTTTCGATGCCGGGCAGAGACGGTATAAAGGCCCTCGCCCCGGTTGCTATCACATAGCGCCGGGCGCATATGCGCACGCCATCTGCTTGCACTTGCCGCGGTCCAACAAAATAGCCCTCAGCCTGAAGAACTCTCACGCCAAGACCCTCAAAGCGTTCAACCGAATCCATAGGTTCAATCGCGGCTACCGTTCGGCGCACATGAGCAAATACCTCTGCTGATTTAACCTTGTCAAACGAAGCCTTAATTCCGAAACGTTTAGCAAGTCGCACAGCTTGGGCCGCATGACCTGCAGCCAGCAAGGCTTTAGACGGAACGCATCCCCCATTTAAGCAATCACCACCCATTTTATTTTTTTCAATGAGAACGGTATCTGCGCCCAGCTGCGATGCGCCAGCAGCAACCGACAAACCACCGGGCCCTGCACCTATTACGCAAACATCAACGTTCAGCTTTTTAATTTGCTGAGTCATTTCTATTGGCTCCTAATTTGCGCACTTTTTTCAGCTTTCCGTTTTTATAGAAAATTGGGAGAAGTGCGAGAAAACCCAAGGCTAAGAGAGGTCCAACTAACTCCAACAAACCATAGGTATTTGCAAAATTTAATGGTGCACCAGAATCAAACAAAGAACCTAAACCGTTGCCAACGCTACAATATATTGCGCTTCCCGGTATAATACCCACGAACGTGCCTATGAAATATGTCTGCAATGGTACCCGGAAAAAAGCTGGAGCCACGTTGACGAACCAGAAGGGGAAAACGGGGACAAGCCGCAAGAATAGTATATAACTTAGGGCGTTTTTATTAAATTTTTCCGCCATTTCTTTTGTTTTACTCCCCATTTTAGAATAAAAAAAATCTGAGAGCGTATACCGCGCCAACAAAAAAATTATACTTGCACCAAAGGTTGCTGAACTGACGACGAGTGCGGTTGCCATTGCAGGGCCAAAGATGAGTCCACCGCCCAGCGTCATCCACAAAGCTCCCGGTAAAGACAATGAGACAACGGTAACATAAGCGAGTATAAAGACCACAATAGCCAAACCCCTATTATCTCGGCTCCATTCTAATAAATTTCTGTGATGTTTACTCAGCGCCTCAAACGATAAATATTGATCGCCTATGAAGAAATATGAACCAAAGACCCCAGAAAAAAAAATCACTGAAATTGCAGCTTTGACGTTTAAAAAACTTTTACCCGCCCCCTCAGTAATGTCCGCATCTTTCGTATCCATGATATCCCAATACCTGTAATCGAGATCGAAAAAGTAAGATTGATTTAAGTATGCAATGATATGAGGGGATAGCTATACCACATCAAAATCAAGCGTGTTGATTCTTTTATATAAAGCCCCTCTATTAGGTATAGCCAGTAATTCGAGGGAGTTTTTTATTTATTAAGTGGGCCTTTTTGAAATAAAAAATCGCGAGTGCCGGCGTTGACTTAAGACCCGAAAATTCGTATACAATCTTGAATAGAGGTAGAGTGGAGTAATCTAATGAAGCGTACTTACCAACCCTCCAG
The DNA here is from genome assembly GCA_002690705.1 of Magnetovibrio sp. Classification (GTDB taxonomy): domain Bacteria; phylum Pseudomonadota; class Alphaproteobacteria; order Rhodospirillales; family Casp-alpha2; genus TMED8. The sequence continues at coordinate 95,773 of NZFO01000008.1, forward strand.
ACTAGTCCGTAAACGCCGGCATGGCTTTCGCAGCAGAATGGCCACGGTGGGAGGCCGCCGTGTTCTTTCTGAACGCCGGCGAAAAGGCCGTAAACGGCTCTCTGCATAAACCTCTAAAATCTGCCGGCCAACTTCCAAAGTGGTGTCGCTATCTTGTCGTCGCTTGTTTTTCGTAATCATAAGATCAGTATTCCTCGCTTAAAAAGGCGGAAGTGTTTCGTGCGTATAGCCCGCCACGGCAAAAAATATGCAACCCCAAGCGTAGTCCTCCAAGCTTGGCAGAGAACAAACGTCACTGAGAAAAATGCGGATGAGGAAAAAACCAGACTGGCAAGCTCACCCCGGATAGGGTACACGGTCACGCGTAAAGTAGGAAACGCAGTGACTCGCAATCGTGTGAAACGCAGATTACGTGCGGCAGCAGATCAAGTAATGTTGCGTTACGCTAGGCTAAATACTGATTTTGTTTTAATTGGACGGGCAGGAACTATCAATCGTCCTTTCGAAAAGGTGGTCGCGGATCTTAAAAGTGCGCTTATCAAACTAAACTGTCACAGGGATTAAATAGGAGAAGAACGTGCAATCGACCACCGTCAAAAAACAAAAGAATTGGATGTCTCAGATAATTTTATTAGCACTCCATAGTCTGGTCCGCGGATACCAGTTATTCATTGCTCCCCTGCTTGGCCACAACTGTCGTTTTCTGCCCGGATGTTCTAGTTATGCGTTAGAGGCCCTGAATACTCATGGTCTTCTTAGCGGTCTTTACCTGACAGTAAGCAGAATGTGCCGCTGTCATCCGTGGGGTGGCCAAGGCTTTGACCCTGTTCCTCCCCCCAAGAATAAAAATACGGGTACACACCGCACAGTAAATTGGGCTCCATCTAAGCCTAAAATATTTCCTATTCAGTCGGAAGGTGAAAAAAGCTGATGATCGAGAACCGTAATCTCATCTTGGCTGTAATAATATCAGTCGGGATCCTGATGGCATCGGAGTTTTACTTCAAATCACAACAACTGCCCCCCTCTCTTGAGGATACTGAAAAGGCCGAGCAATTAGCAGACGCGACCAGTCCTCGAGCTCCGACAGATCCGTCGCGAGGGGTTTCAGAAAACATTCCTCTACCTTCCAAACCTAACGGACAATCAATCGCACAAGCCTCGAACAGCCAACCACAGCTGCCCACCCGATTATCGGGTGCCCTAGATGGCGTTAATTTTCCCGAAAACCGTGAGGCGACCCTATCCAAAACGCCTAGGATAGATATTATAACGCCGCGACTTCGCGGCTCAATTTCTCTCAAAGGCGGGATAATTGATGATTTACTGCTTCTCGATTACCGGGAAACGCTTAGCAAAGAGAGCTCCAATATAGAAATTTTCAACCCGAAAGGAGCCGTTAACGCTTATTACGCACAGTTCGGCTGGGTACCAACTCGTAAAACTTTGGTGCCAACAGCAGAGACGGTATGGACAGCTAATAGAAAGGTACTTGAGCCCGGAACGCCGGTTACCTTAACTTGGAATAATGGAGACGGCCTAACGTTTAAACGTACTTTCGGAATTGATGAAAACTTTATGTTTACGATAACTCAAGAAATCATAAATAAATCCTCCACACCGATGACGTTTCACGCATTTGGCTTGGTATCTCGGCGCACCACTCCTGAAACGACAGGCTTTTATATTCTGCATGAGGGACTTCTCGGAGTCTCAAATGATACATTGACTGAAATTGATTACGATGATCTTCAAGATCTCGGTCAGGCAAAACAGAGCTCCAAAGGCGGTTGGATCGGTATAACCGACAAATACTGGTTAGCAGCTCTGGTTCCCGATCAAAAAACTGAGAATAACTCGCGTTTTCTGCACACCAAACAACAAGGCGTCGACACCTATCAAGTTGACTTTGTGGGACCAGCTATCCGCGTGGAGCCGCGAACTGCTAAACTCACAGAGAACCAACTATTTGTCGGTGCTAAAGAGGTCCGACTGCTTGACGCTTACGAGAAGGAAATGGGCATTGGCCGGTTTGATCTGGCTATAGATTTCGGATGGTTTTACTTTCTCACTAAACCAATTTTCTATGCACTTTTATGGATTAATAATCATGTCTTAAACTTAGGTGTTTCGATTTTAATTCTGACAGTCGGCATAAAATTAGTATTCTTCCCTCTGGCTAACAAATCCTACATCTCAATGAGTAAGATGAAAAAGCTACAACCAAAAATGGCTCAAATTAAAGAGAGGTTTGGCGATGACAAAATGCGCATGAATCAAGAGATGATGGATCTTTACAAAAAAGAAAAAGTTAACCCAGCCTCTGGTTGTTTACCTATACTAATACAGATCCCTGTGTTCTTTGCGCTCTATAAAGTACTTTTTGTCACAATCGAGATGCGCCACGCGCCATTTTTTGGATGGGTCCAAGATCTTTCTGCGCCTGATCCAACAACAATGTTTAACCTTTTTGGCGCAATCCCGTGGAACCCTCCAGAGTTTATGATGATCGGCATTTGGCCAATTATCATGGGGGCTACTATGTTTTTACAGCAAAAGTTAAACCCGCAACCGGCTGATCCGGTTCAAGCAAAAATCTTCATGTTCCTGCCCTTATTTTTTACATTTCTGTTGGCGCAATTTCCAGCGGGTTTGGTAATATATTGGGCTTGGAATAATTTTTTATCGATAATCCAGCAATGGGTAATCATGCGGCGCATGGGATTAACCGGAAAAGAAGCATTGCAATGACAATCGTGCCGCAATTGCACCAAGGAATGTGGAATTATGGCCGAGCGCTCGCGTGAAGAGATAGAAAAAGGACGACTTTTATTTGCGCGACAATGTAATTTTGTATTGAGCTGTGCACAATTATCTCAAGTACCTGACGACAAACTTCCCGAGGTAGCTTTTGCCGGGCGCTCCAATGTTGGTAAATCAAGTTTAATTAATGCTCTAGTAAGCATGAAGGCTTTGGCACGCACTTCAAAAACGCCAGGTCGCACGCAACAAATCAATTTCTTTAATCTCGATCATCGACTCATGATCGCTGACTTACCCGGTTATGGCTATGCCCGCGCTCCCAAAAGACGCATACAGGAATGGAATGGAATGGTGGAAACCTATTTAAAAGGCAGGGTCAGTATGCGTCGAGTTTTTGTGCTGATTGATACTCGCCGTGGATTGAAAGAAATGGATCGCACCATACTCAAGATGCTTGACGCTGCCGCCCAATCCTATCAAATAATTTTGACTAAATGCGACAAGCTTAAACGTGGCCCAGTATCCGTTGTATACCAAGATATTTGTGGTGAATTAACAACCCATGGTGCAGCGCATCCAGAAATTGTGCTCACCAGCGCACATAAGGGGCACGGGCTTGCCGAATTACGCGCAGAAATGGCTATGCTCGCAAACCCACCACATTTAGGATAATTTAATGAAATGACCAAAGATAATATTAATATCAACCCTGATCAGCCAGTGGAATGGTTCGAACAAGCCAAAGTTCTCTCCGAAGCTCTACCCTACATGCGTCGTTTCACAGGCAAATCTGTTGTAATTAAATACGGCGGGCATGCGATGGTTAATTCAAAATTAGCAGAGCGGTTTGCTCGAGACATCGTACTCTTGCGCCAAGTAGGCCTGAACCCAATCGTCGTTCACGGTGGAGGCCCACAAATAGAGTCTATGCTAGATAGATTACATATTAAAAGCGAATTTGTCGATGGCCTACGTATTACAAGCCAAGCGACAATGGATGTTGTCGAAATGGTATTGTCAGGGTCTATTAACAAAGAAATTGTCTCAAAAATCAATCACGCAGGTGGTTATGCTGTCGGCTTGAGTGGTAAAGACGGTGGGTTGATGCTAGCTGATCGCTTACAGCGGAACAAACGAGATCCAAAAACAAATATCGAGGCTCCTGTTTCCTTTGGATTAGTGGGTAAACCTAAAAGTGTTAATCCGCACCTTTTAAGCGCCTTGGCAGAGAGCGACATTACGCCCGTAATAGCGCCAATCGGTATAGGGCCGGATGGCGAAACGCTCAACATCAATGCGGATACCGTTGCCGGTGCAATTGCTACAGCCGTCAATGCAACACGTTTATTCATGCTCACCGATGTAACTGGCGTGCTCGACCAAAATGGTAAATTGATCCCAGCCATGACCCTTGATGAGGCAGAAGCGCTGATAGATGATGGAACTATTCAAGGAGGCATGATACCCAAAATTGAGAACTGCATTGACGTGGTTAGACAAGGTGTAGACGCAGCAACCATTGTAGATGGTCGTTTACCACATGCAGTATTAGTCGAACTATTCACAAACGGGGGAGCAGGCACACAAATCACGCGTTAATATCTCGAAGTTAATCAAAAAAAATTAACGCGAGATTTGTTTTTTACTCCATTAATTATGAACTCAAAATACACCCTTCGTTTATGAGATTAATTGGGTTTTTACGAGAGAAGAGTAACAAAATAAACGTCGAATTTGGATAAAATGCAGGCATAAATACCAAAATGCCGGATACAATCTACTACTTAAAAATTATGTGTTAAGTAAAAACCTAGTTCACACGGCCCAAGTTAAATAACTTTTATCAATCAACACCGCATCGCTCTCTAGCTAGATTAGACTTTAATAAAATCAGCACCATTTGCGAAAAATGATTATGGATGAAATAATGAAACCCGTCTCACCCCCTCCCAAAACGCCATTTTCTGAAATGAAAGTTTGGCTATTCGATTTAGACAATACTTTATACCCCGAGTCATGCCAGCTTTTCGATCAGGTCGATCAAAATATTACTCGCTATATTTGTGAGAATTTGAAGCTCGAATGGGATGAAGCACATAAGTTACAAAAAAGTTTTTTTCGTCACCATGGAACGACTATGCGCGGCCTAATGATTGAGCATGATATTAACCCTACTCATTTTTTAGATTTTGTTCATGATATTGATCTAGACTCTATGCCGAAAAATCCTGTTCTCGGACGTGCACTTAGCTGTTTACCGGGTCGCAAAATTATATTTACTAATGGTTCCGCAGCGCATGCAGAAAATATAATGAACAAATTAGGCATCGCTCAATATTTCGAAGCGATATTTGATATTGTTGCATCCAACTATCGCCCGAAGCCCGAACCAATAATTTATAACGACATTGTCAAACGCTTTGATATTCCATCTCTAAGCACAGTAATGGTTGAAGATATGGCGCGAAACCTCAAGCCTGCAAATGATCTTGGCATGACATGCGTTTGGATCCAAAGTAAAAATCAATGGGGTCAGGAAAGCTCGCACGAAGATCATGTGCATTATGTTGTTGATGACTTGACCAAGTGGCTTTGCAAATTGACCAATACGTCGGATCAAGCCCCTCATTTATGAAATAGGGCCATATTGACACCAATGGGCCTCTCCCTCATGCTTGGAATTGGATTTACTTAATTTTTTTTTGGACCGTTTAACCCAAACGCGGGGAAAAGCCATGAGTACAACCCAGCTTAAAGACGTTATTGATTCCGCATGGGCAGCGGCTGATCAAATCAATACCGATACCAAAGGAGAGACCCGTGATGGCATTGAGAGTGCCTTGGGTATGCTCGACTCTGGCGAGGCTAGGGTCGCAGAAAAAGTTTCTGTCGGCGAGTGGAAAGTCAATCAATGGCTTAAAAAGGCCGTGCTACTGTCATTCCGCCTTAACAGTATGACATCTATATCTGGAGGTCCCGGCGGGACCCCTTGGTGGGACAAAGTGGAGTCTAAGTTCAAAGGTTGGGATGACACGAGATTTCATAATGCTGGTTTTCGCGCCGTGCCAAACTGCATTGTCCGCTACTCCGCTCACATAGCACCGGACGTGGTCCTCATGCCGAGCTTCATTAATTTAGGCGCGTATGTTGATAGAGGCACAATGATTGATACATGGGCAACAGTCGGCTCTTGCGCACAGGTCGGAGAGAACTGTCATATATCAGGTGGTGCCGGTCTAGGCGGTGTGCTTGAACCGTTACAGGCGGGGCCCGTAATAATTGAAGATAACTGTTTTATCGGGGCTCGCTCAGAAGTAGTTGAAGGAGTGATCGTTGAAGAAGGTTCCGTAATTTCAATGGGCGTTTTCATCGGGGCTTCAACAAAAATCATTGACCGCGAAACTGGTACAATACACTATGGTCGAATTCCGGCATATTCAGTCGTAGTTCCGGGTAGCTTACCCAGTTCTTTTAAAGACGGGAAACCAACTCTCTCTCTGTATTGCGCGGTAATTATAAAGCGGGTCGATGAGAAGACACGTTCTAAAACGTCGATCAATGAACTATTGCGCCATTAAATGCAGGCTTGATCGTTGACCATAGCTGACCCAATTGAGCTTTCTAAAGTTCTGATCCAACGACCCAGCATTACACCTGACGATCATGGCGCACTTGACGTGCTGGTTAATTTTCTCGAACCAATTGGGTTTGCATGTCATCGATTGACCTTCAGCGAAGAGGGCACGGCCGATGTCAACAATCTCTATGCTCGGTATGGTTCTGGCGGTCAAAATTTCTGCTTTGCCGGGCACACAGATGTGGTGCCACCCGGAGACCTCTCTGATTGGAAAAGCCATCCGTTCAACCCAGAGATTCGCGATGGGCGGATTTTTGGACGTGGCGCCGCAGATATGAAATGCGCCATAGCCGCCTTTGCATCTGCGGCTGCAAGTTTCATTGGGCAGCCCGATAACGATTTTCACGGTTCAATAAGTTTGCTAATAACTGGGGATGAGGAAGGACCCGCTATCAACGGTACAGTTAAAGTACTCGATTGGATGCGAAGCAAGAGAGAATTAATTAATGCCTGCCTCGTTGGTGAGCCAACCAATCCGGTCAAATTAGGTAACATGATCAAAATTGGTAGGCGCGGAAGCATGAATGGCCAGATCACCGTTGAGGGCATACAAGGTCATGTTGCTTACCCCGCACTTTCCGACAATCCTGTACCAAGGCTAATAAAATTTCTGAACGCACTTGATGATCAGGTATTTGACAAGGGGACAAACCATTTTCCACCCACCAACCTCGAAATCACCTCAGTCGATGTTGCGAACCCAACGACTAACTTGATCCCAGCGAGAGCAGAGGCTCGGTTTAATATTCGATTTAACGATCAACACACCGGCGAAGATATATCTGCGTTTCTCGAAACCCTGCGGGTAAAATACATTGGCACAGGCTCGAAACTGAATATTTCAATATCCGGTGAGTCTTTTTTGACACCACCCGGCACATTGACGGCTATAGTAGCTGATGCTGTAGAGAAAATTACGGGGGAAACGCCTGAATTTAGTACCACGGGTGGCACCTCAGATGCCCGCTTCATTAAGGAGCATTGCCCAGTGATTGAATTTGGCATGATAAATGAAACTGCGCATAAAGTTAATGAAAATGCAAAAGTTGAAGATGTTCTGAAATTGACAGATATTTATGAGGTGATACTCAAGTCTTACTTCAACCGACTATGATCAATCTCTTAAATCATTTAGCAGCCGCGCTTACAGGCGCAGTTCAACTGGCTCGTTTTAATGCTAGCGGAATGCGTTATTTTGATTTTAGCACGATAGGGTTTTGGCGATCGTTTTTAGCAGCAGGCATAGTCGCGCCATTCTTTATAGCGCTTCTTGTCATTCGCCATAGTGACAACAATGCCGCAATCTTCATCCATCATATTTGTCTCGAAAGCCTGACCTTTTTGATCGCGTGGCTCCTGTTTCCTTTGGCCTTGTTCTACGTAACAATCTTTATTGACCGGCGAAATTACTACGTCCCTTATATCGTCGCATATAATTGGTCAGGGGCAATTCAGAACGGTTTTTACCTGCCAATAGCTATTTTGAGCCAATTGGGAGTATTGTCATCCAGCATGGCTAACATGCTAGCCTTGGCAGCAATGTTTTGGGTAATAAGTTTTACATTTTTTGTCACACGAGCAGCTCTTCAGGTAAAAACAGCAACGGCGGTTAGTATTGTACTATTTGATTTAACGCTTGGTATTTTTATTGAATTAGTTTCAAACCAATTCCTCTGGTGAAGCATAAATTCTCGCGTCAAAATCACCACACAACATTTATTGAAATCAAGGGTAAGATTTAAAATTAGAGTAGGTCGAGTAACCCCAACGAGCCCGCATCCCGAGGCGTGCAAAAAATTAGGCTAAGAAGTTGAAATCATGGCTACCATTGGTATTCTGGTATTCAAAAGTAGCTTCTCTATTATCATTAGAGTGCTGCCCTGAGCTCTCGCTTCGTAAGTGTAAGGGAATATCTGGAGGCATTCCCAACTTATTTTAAGGCTGTAGATACCTCACGCACTTAATAGCCAACGCGCAGTAAAAATAAACCGCTTGCCGGTGCGGTAGGTCCACCGGCCCGACGGTCACATTTGGCGAAAGCGATACTTACCTCATCTAATGACCACCTCCCCACCCCTACCCGTGCTAAGGTACCGACCATATTGCGGACCTGATGATATAAAAAAGATCTGGCCCGGGCAGTAATCACGATGCCCTCCCCTTCGCGCGTCACAGATAATTCGTCCAGAGATTTAATCGGTGATTTAGCTTGGCATCCTGTCCCACGAAATGTAGAAAAATCATGTCGACCAAGCAACTTGTCCGCGGCATCAGTCATCACATCTGTGTTGAGCGGTTTAGGGACCCACCAGACAGCACCATGGGTCACTGTAGGTGGCGCTGGGCGATCAAGAATGCGATATTCATAGACCCGCTCGATAGCAGAAAACCGAGCATGAAAGTTAGTCTCCACGATATCAGCATCTAGCACCACCACGGCGTGAGGACGTAAGTGGGCATTCATCGCATCACGGACTCGAATTGCCCCCCACTCCCCGGACAAATCCATATGCGCAACCTGTCCCAACGCATGGACACCGGCATCCGTGCGGCCTGCACAATACACTGTCACTGTTTCACCGCTAAAAGCCTTTACAGCTTGCTCAACAACCTCTTGGACACCCAAGCCATTGTCTTGACGTTGCCAACCCACAAATCGGCCGCCATCATACTCGATCGTTAATTTAAAACGTTGCATCTCATATTTTTAAAAGTAATTGAAAGACAGGCCAGTTAAAATAAGTCAAAATTTTTCTTTTAAAATAAGGCTCCGAAGACATAACTCGTCACTGCCGCTGCCCGGAACCCAACTTAGCCAGAAGCTAAGCGATTATAAATATTTGATGCAGGTTAATGCACCTCAGAGCCTAATTCTCCACTATTAGATTTTTGACATAGTTAATTTCGGTAGTTGTACCATATCATTAAAAACTTTGTCAGCCCCCGCAGCTAATAGGGAGTTAGCATGAGTTGGGCTACAATGACCCCCACCATAGAACCCAAACACGCACATGCCTGCAGATTTGCCCGCACGCACACCCGGAACGGAGTCTTCGATGACTATGCACTCGTTGGCTTTAACCCCCATATCTCGTGCCGCCAACAAAAACAAATCAGGAGCCGGCTTTCCATTGGTGACCCGGGGGTCTTGAGCGCTAAATACGTTATCACCAAACAACTCCGATAAACCAGTTAACCTCAAGGAATTATGAATTTTCTTCTCACTGCCTGATGAAGCGACACAACGCCGTGCGTAAATAGAGCTGATAGCGGCAACGACGCCCGGGATCGGCTGAAGCTGTGTTTCGAACGCAATAAAGTCTCGGCGACGGATCTCCACTTCAAAATCCTCTGGTAACAGCTCCCCATTCTCATTTTCTAATATAGCCCTAACCGCATCTAACCGCAGCCCTGCAAATCGATCATGATTGTCGGCATCGCAAATGGCATGCCCCAGATCACTCATATATTGAGATAATACACGCGCAGCAATCGGCTCGCTATCCACGAGAACTCCGTCACAATCAAAAATCATTAACATTCAGACCTCGTACCCGTCGGGCGTGGCTAGTTGTTAGCATAAGTAATAGCGTTAATACATTAATTGAATGTCGAGATTAGATTGATTTTCGACTGTCATGGATCTGTAGTTATATTTGGCAAATATTTTAATAATCCTTTTGATGCCGCTTTCACCAACTCAGCCACATCCTCAAAGTCACCGTCACGAACAAAAATAGGGATCCAGCAGCTCCTCTCGTTGTAAGTGCGGCGTAAACTCAAGAAAATCAATTTCCTTTAGAATGTGTTTTAGCCCCATCGAGCTCAGATCATTTAGAATGCCTTTCTCCATACCTTTTATCAGACCAACGGTTTCAAATTCTCGCCCAATTATTTGGCGCTCAACTTGGCGGGAAGGCTCTTATCCTCGTTTAACCGAGGCAGCTTGACCTAGGTCATCCGGCGCGCATTCTGCTTGCTTCGCTTTAATCCCAACAAACTCAGAACCAATTTGCCAAGCCACGCCTGCATTAGATACCCGAGCGAGGAACACACCTCCTATTATGGGTGACTAAAAATACTTCCACGATAAACGAATAGAACCTCAATAATTCAATAGTTCTGAGCCTCCATACGCCTGAGACATAAAATTACGACGCCCATAGTCATCTGGTAATGGTTACGCTCATTTGTGCGGATCACGTAGTTACTATTAAATTAAATGTGATATTTAGAATTTTAATTTCTTTGTAGGGACTTCTTGACTCACGAAAGTCATGCCTCCATCCTTAAAATATATTTAAGATCACATGTTTAAGCTATATTTAATCAGTCTCGACGTGATCATGCAGTCAAAATAATTTAAGGGAGATCAACCTGCATAAAATCACAAATATCGATTCATTCCAACATAAAGCCGTAAATAATCCATGGTGTAAATTCACCAAAAGTGTTGGCACAAACTCGACAACCTCTAAACCTCGAGCCTTTTTACCTGCCTTCATGAACAGCGTTACGGAAGGTGGAGATGGGAATGTATTGTGTTTTGCAGGATCTATCCGCGCGGGGAAAACCGAGCTGATTCGTGTAACATTCACCACGTTGATCGACGATCATCTTAACTCAACCAATGTTTTATACTATCATGTCGCCGAACCGAATCTGACTGTCGCCAATCTGTGATCGGTACTAAAAAATTTTTGTCAATATCATGTTCACGGACCTCAGGCTGAGCTCAAAATTTTTATGAGGAAGTTCAATATATGAGAGATTGGGAAAAGATCCTCATCGGCCTAGGCAAATTATGGCTTAAGGCTCGTTTCATCTCTGTTGTTTCCTCCCACGCACCATGTTTGGCTACCGGAGGGAAAAGCTATGAAGGGCGCATGATGACGTTCGTTCTACCACCGCTGATATTTTTAGCATTCCTTCGCTGCCGCGGTTCTGAGAACTTCCTGTTTAATGCTGACTCCAAGTCTATTGCCCAAGAAATTAACAGGTCTACCTTGTCTATCGAAGGCAATCGCATTCCAGCACTCGATACTGAATTCGAGTACTACATCAATTTTGGTGGTTTTGTTACAGGTATTCCGTTACTCGAGGACGATATCGCCGTATCAAGACCTATCACGAACGGTATCGCTGTCCAACTTTTACGAGGGGACTTCCCCAACCTTCACGGCATTTCAGAGGTGCTGAAATTAGGTTGTCTGTTCGCCCTTTTCGCTTTCAATACAGCATGCGAAATAACAATCGACTACCTTGCAAAGGCCACAAAAATGATCAAAAATTCGCTTCGAAAATACTTGGATTATTTAGAACGGGCCTTCTTAATTCATCGTGTCCCACGGGTTGATAAAAATCCAAACCACCTTCAACGCCAAGTTGCTCTAAAAGTTTACCTAACTGCGCCGTACCTTTCCTTCGACATGTTTGCGCTTATTTCTCCAACGGGACGACCTTTCTGCCGTTTGGCAGGGACCACCTTTGTGGCGCAATGGCTGGCCTCCCCTGACAAGATGAACTTTGCTTATGCCCCGTTGGCGGGGAGGGAAAGTAGACATTGTAAGTATGCATAAAAAAATAAGCCTCCCCGATCATGTCTATGAAAGCGACTGGTCCGACAGATATCAAACGTCAGATATAGCGCCGAACGAACTAATGCAACTCATCAATACTAACAATCGTCTCGCGACAGAATACGTTTTAACAGGTGCCACTGCACAATACGTATCAGTGCGGGGAGTGAGTAGTACCCTCGCGACATTGGCGCTCTACGCCTATTGGTTAAAATGCAACCGAACGTCGTACTTCTTTCACTATGACACACTTAAAAAGGACCGTCCGCTATGAAACTAGTTAGCCTTTTAGCATCTGATGGCCCAGCGCTTGGTTTAGTCAAAGATAATGGCGTGGTCAATTTAAATACCCTTTTATCAAAGTTACCTCGCACTATGAAGAAATTACTTCAAGTTAGCGGCTCGAGTCCCGGAGAGATAATTCCAAAAGACGTTACGGGTCGGACTACCCGGTTGGATGATATTAGGTTGCTGCCAGTCATACCTGATCCCGGAAAAATTATCTGCATAGGCCGAAACTACGCCGCGCACGCCCGTGAAGGGGGGGCCGAGCCATTGGATTATCCAGACATCTTTATGCGCGGTGCCACCTCATTAACCGCGCATAACTCGGCTATCATTTGTCCTAACTGTTCCACAAAATTGGACTATGAAGCCGAATTAGTCCTCGTCATCGGACGAAATGCGCGACACGTGTCAGAGGCGAATGCGTTAAACTACGTGGCGGGTTACTCAATTTTTAATGAGGGGTCAGTTCGCGATTACCAACGGAGAGCCACGCAGTGGACACCCGGTAAAAATTTTGACAGAACTGGGGCCTTTGGACCGGCATTGGTCACACCCGATGAATTACCAAAGGCAATGGCAGGTGTTCGCATTCAAACACGTTTAAATGGCGAGACAATGCAAGATGCAAATACAAACGATTTAATTTTTTCAATCCCACGCCTAATTGCCATCTTAAGTGAGGTAATGACCTTGGAGCCGGGGGATGTGGTTGTAACCGGAACACCCGAGGGCGTTGGCCATGCTCGGCGTCCACCTGTCTGGATGAAGCCGGGCGATCATGTTGAAGTAGAAATTGATGGCCTTGGCATTCTCAAGAACGTGATCAAGGCTGAAAATACTCTTTAAATAGTGTAAATTATTCTAGATTAAGAGCGGAGGGACCAAATGTTTATTCATAAATAGCCGCGACAGCTTGAACCTATTATCAAAAACTTGCCGTCTGAATTACATTCGATCCACCACCCAAAATATGTTTACGTCATCGTTACGATTAATTTCCGTGTCGAGAGTTTTGCAAATCCTATATATAAATTCGATGGTCCTCCAATCTTAACTGATTCCATTAAAGCCCCCAGTGATCCACACAGCGGCCAAACAATAGAAAAGCCTAGATCTTTGACACTGACTGTAACTGTAATGTTTCAACGGGGGGGGCTATCAATGCTTCAGCCTAGTTCTTACGACGCACACCATAGAGTTAGCAGTTAATACCGCGCTTTAACAGAGTGAATCCGAAGAAGCCGATCTCGAATAGAATTACACAAAAAATATTTGTGTCGAAACGGCTCAAGAAAGGATTTAGCATTGGGACAAAAGATCGCGCTTTCTCACGCTACTCGCTATGTAACCCAACCAATTTAGATAGCGTTCGCTGACATTTGGCCCGAGGCCGTATATGGAGTTTGCTGGACGAAGGTTTAACACAAGAGGTCGATAGAGCCGGTAAAATAACAGAGTTAATCTCCCAACGGTTTGAGAACTTGGTAAGTTTTTGCGTTAATACAAAGAAAGACGGATTGCTTTTTACCTGCTCAGCCTTCGTACCTCAAATCGAGAGGTGTCAGCAACGGTATACGTTACCAATCCTGAAGCCCAATGAAGCGCTTTTGGAGGTAATGTTGCAATCGGACGGCGCAATTGGTTTGTTGGCCAGCCACCCAGTGACCTTACCTACGCTGAAAACTCAGCTGCACGCCTTGGCTAAACTTAAAGGAGTGGATATTTTAGTTCGGTCAAGGTTAGCAAAAGTTGCTTGGGATGCGCTTCAGATTGGGGAATAAGAGCGGCATGACCAGTTAATTATTGAAAGCCGCTGCCATTCTCAAAAATGCAAACTTGTCGCGCTCGCGCAGTTCTCTATGACACCATTAAAAGCTTAAATGGAAAAACGTGTGACTGGCACTGATCTGTCCTCGCCACATACTGCTATTAGGAGATTAAAACGCGTAATGCAGCCCACTACCCCCTTTTAATGCTGTTACTTTCATGCTGCCCGCCTACCGCACGAGTGACAGGAGTGACTCAAGGCGAATTGTCACGCTATTTCTTATCGATCAAAACAAAATAAAGATAGAGGAATACAGATGTACAGTGGAAAAGATGCACCGATTTATGATTTCGCCCAACTGACCCCATTCAACTTTTAATCCACAACCGGCCACATTTTATGTTTGCATAAGAGTCGGAAAATTTTTCCAAAACACAGCATTATCACAAACTTCACTCACCCGTTGTGCAAAAAGCCTAAATATTCAGTGGGGGTGTTTCCGCAATCTCAGTCTCAAGGCGTTTAACTTAATAAACCCTTTTGCGTCAAATTGATCATAAACATTGTCGTCTTCAAAAGTTACAATATCTTCGCTATAAAGTGAATTGGGAGATTTGCGCCCAGTGATCATTACGTTTCCTTTGTAAAGTTTTAGACGTACTGTCCCTGTTACAGGCTCAGACGCCTTATCAATCGCCGCTTGGAGTATCTCTCGCTCCGGCGCAAACCAGAACCCATTGTACAACATTTCCGCGTACTTCGGCATCAATTCATCTTTACTGTGCATAGCACCTCTATCCAAAGTCAAACTCTCCATAGCACGCCTCGCATGAAACAGAACTGTTCCGCCCGGTGTCTCATATACACCGCGGGACTTCATGCCAATAAAGCGATTTTCAACAATATCAATCACACCAACACCATTGGAACCGCCTAGCTCGTTTAGCTTGGTCAAAAGATCCGCTGGCCCCAACTTTTCACCATTTACTGCGGTTGGATCCCCAGATTCGAAATCGATAGTAATTTCCAACTGTGAGTCCGGTGCTTTCCAGGGGGGGACAACACGAGTCAGGACATGCTCCCAATCAGGTTCTTTCCAAGGGTCCTCAAGAGCTTTGCCCTCCGATGAAATATGTAAAAGGTTAGCATCCTGAGAAAAAGGCGGCTCGCCGCGCTTATCTTTAGGAATGGGTATTTGGTTTTTGTCAGCGTAGGAAATAAGCTTAGCACGTGACGTCAAATCCCATTCGCGCCATGGCGCGATGATCTTGATATCAGGCTTCAGGGCATAATAACCAAGTTCAAACCGAATCTGATCGTTACCCTTTCCTGTCGCACCATGACTGACCGCGTCAGCACCTGTTTCATGAGCTATTTCGACCTGACGCTTGGCAATTAAAGGACGAGCAATGGAGGTGCCAAGGAGATAGGTCCCCTCATATATGGCGTTGGCGCGAAAAGCCGGAAACACATAGTCCCGCACGAATTCATCCTGCATGTTTTCTATGTAAATTTCCTTAATACCAAGCATTTCAGCTTTTTTACGGGCAGGCTCAACTTCTTCACCCTGACCAAGATCAGCGGTGAAAGTAACCACTTCGCAATTGTAGGTGTCTTTCAGCCATTTAAGTATGACCGATGTATCTAAGCCGCCTGAATAAGCTAACACCACTTTTTTTACTTCCGTCGCCATATTCAATACCTCGCTTCAAGTCGGAAAACGGCCCGGAGTATAGGCGAAAGGATCGTAACGACAAGACTGGCCTCGAAGTCGATAGTGTATTCGGTAGTATAATTACAACTTTAGCAAACCCGATAATGACTGAATTAATTGAGCAGCATTCCAACGCTGCGGTCGTATACTAATACGTTTTACATGTGGTATCCTCGGTCTCCTTGACAGATCATTATTTGTTAGCTACTTCAAAAAAACATTTGTTCAAGTCTTAGTCTTAATCCGTGAGTAATCCTCGCGTTCACTTGAAGATTTAAGTTGTCCGCAAGCCGCCATTATATCGCGGCCGCGCGGGGCGCGGACCGGAGCCGAATACCCTGCATCATTTAAGATGTCCGCAAAACGTCGGATGACATTACTACTCGAACACTCATAAGTAGCACCTGGCCAAGGATTAAATGGAATCAGGTTAAATTTTGCCGGTGTTCCGTTAACTAATTTTGCCAACGCCTTAGCGTCAGCCGGACTATCATTGATTCCCTTGAGCATGACATACTCAAAGGTTATCCGCCGTGCATTATTGGCGCCGGGGTAATCACGGCAAGCCGACATTAACTCAGATATTGGATATTTTCGATTTATGGGAACTAATACGTCACGTAGATCATCCGTAACCGCATGCAAGCTTACGGCTAGGCCAACCCCGAGCTCATCACCGCAACGGCGAATTTGAGGAACAACGCCAGAAGTAGATAGAGTTATCCGGCGTCGCGACAAAGCGATACCCTCATTGTCCATAATAATCCGCAAAGCCGTGGCAACGTTATCATAATTAAATAAGGGCTCGCCCATGCCCATCATTACAAGGTTTGAGATTGCTCGACCGCCATCCTTTGGAGATGACCACTCATTATATGAGTCACAAGCAACCATGAATTGGCCGAGAATTTCGGCGGCCGTTAGGTTCCGCACTAGCTTCTGCGTCCCCGTGTGACAGAACGTGCATGTTAGGGTACAACCCACCTGGGAAGAGACACAGACCGCGCCGCGGTCTTCTTCTGGAATATAAACTGACTCTGCTTCTTGACCGTCTGAAAATTTGACTAGCCATTTGCGAGTCCCATCCCTTGAATTATGCTCTTGGCTAATATCTGGAAGCTCAACAACATAAGTCTCTGCAAGCCGTTTACGGAAATCTTTTGCTAAAGAGGTCATTTGCTCAAAATCACGCCGCCCACGGCAATAAATCCAATGCCAAAGTTGTTTGGCGCGGAATGGTCTCTCACCAAGTGCAACCATTTCTTCCGCTAATTGAGCACGGCTCAAGCCCACCAAATTTCGGCGAACTATCATTGTATTTTGCAAACCTTTCCAATCGCTCTATAGGCCGCGGTGAAACCTCTCAATGAATATGTATCATTGGTTTTAGTTCCACGTGACGACACACCTTTGACAGTCATCGTTACTCCGCGCATCATAGCAATGACGAGTGCATTATCGGCATCGGCATCGGGAGCAAAAGCCCATCCTTCTCTTGTAAAAAGCTTGAAATGCCTCTCGCCAATAATTCCCGAAACGCCAGATCCTCTCTTATGACGGTAACCAGCACGTATAGAGATGACGTTCTTACTTTTTTCTGCTGGGCGATGCGTAATTAGCACATAACTTGCACCGCGTTTCTTATACTTGCCCCGCATCTTTTTTGGCTCTGAACCGATGTAACAAATAGTATTATCTCCGTCCTTGTCCGTAAAAGCTTCCCAATCACCAAATTTACCCAAAAAACTCTCGGCCCTTGCATTGGTCAAAGGAACAAGGATTGAGACAGAAATAGCAGCAGTAACAATTAATATAAATTTATTCATATGCTCTAAATAAACTGGTGACTGTAGCTTGCCAAGTGGGCCGCCTCGAAAAGAATAATAGGACCTGGTAACCAGTCCAAAGCAAGCTATTCGTCCGAGAACTCTAGTTGTGGCACTCCACCACCGGTTGGCGGCGCAGCGCCATTGGAAGTAATTAAGACGGATAAACACGCTGAATTTCATACCTCTTTGAAGTATCACACCGATAAAACCATGGGATACTTTGTAGCTTAATATTCCGAACCGAATCAATGTATGACACGTTTCTGAAAACTTCATAGTACCAGTTTCAGTCAAGCTACGCGTGATACCGACGGTGGCGGAACTCTTGTGGTTCAAATGTTCCTATAACATCTCAAGCTGCCACCAAATTACTCATCTATATCATGATAGCAAAAAGAGAGCGAGTTGGCGAGGGTCACATCGCCCAAGCTTGGTGAGACTGATATTTAGAGGTACCATCAATCATTATAGCCTTCTGGGGGCCTATCAAGATAAACATCCAATTCACCTGCAAGTCGCGAGAACCGGCCACCATGCTGATGCGCTTTAAACTCTTCAGTAGGCGGACCCGGCTTGTCTGCGCGCCGAGGAAATCGACCTAATGAAATTATTCGGTCATACATTACCAGAGCGCCAGCTATTCCGACATTCACACAAAACTTACTTGGAATTTTTACTACCCAATCGCAGCGTGCATGGGTTTCAGGCGACAGTTCCCCACGTTCAGGACCAAGAATGTAAGCAGCTTGTTGCGGATGTCGGAAGCTTGGTAAATCTATCGCAGAATCCCACAATTCAATCCCAATCATCTTGCATTCGGTTGGCAGTATTAAAGCAGATGGGTCAGGAAAACTGTAAAACGGTAGGTGCTCTATCGAATCCGATGTGTCTGATTTTAAACCATGCTTCCGCTCATAATTGGCAGCAACCGTGAAAATGAAGCTCGCGCCGAAGGCATGTGCTGAACGAAAAAGGTTGCCCAAATTCATGGCCTTTGAAATATTCTCAACTCCAATGCCATAATAACCGCGCATGTCGTGCCCCTTTCGGTTATCAATCCCGCTCTATGTCTTGCCCCTTACGCTAGGGTCAGGCAAAACCACACTTGAATCGAGCTACAGAAATGATCCTAGTACGTTTTAGTTTAGTCAAGAGAGGAGACAATTAAAATGCGCGCCTTTCTCTGCCACAACTGGGGTGAAGCCCAGACCATGAAGGTCGAAGAGACAAGCCCACCTCAGATGACGGAGGACGGCGTTCGGATCGCAGTCAAAGCTGCCGGGGTGAATTTTGCAGATACTCTGATGATTAAAGGTGAGTATCAAGTTCGTCCGTCCTTTCCTTTTAGCCCGGGACTGGAAATCGCAGGTGAGGTTTTAGAGTGCGCTCCGAGTGTAAAAGGCGTGCAGCCGGGAGACCGAGTTATGGCAATGACGCATTATGGCGGTTATGCTAACGAGGCCGTAGCGCCTGCCCGAGACGTTATTATCATCCCTGACTCTATGGATTACACTGTCGCTGCAGGTTTTCCCATTGCCTATGGCACATCACATATCGGCTTGACAGACAAACTTGATCTGCAACCAGGCGAAACCCTTCTTGTGCACGGTGCGGCAGGAGGGGTCGGCCTTACAGCCGTTGAAATTGCCAAGAAAATTGGCGCCACCGTGATCGCAACTGCCGGTGACAAAGACAAACTCAAAATTGCTGAAAAGTACGGTGCAGACCATCTAATTGATTACCGCGAGGAAGACATTCGTGAGCGCGTGAAACAAGTCACTGATGGACGTGGGGCCGACGCTGTCTATGACCCTGTCGGCGGCTCAGCATTTAACGAATCACTGCGTTGTACAGCTCAGAGGGGACGTATTCTCGTCGTTGGTTTTGCCTCTGGAAACATCCCGCAGATTCCAGCCAATATTTTGCTTGTGAAAAACTTAAGCGTGATTGGCTACTACTGGGGGGCACACCGCGAACTTGACCCGGAATTAGTTCAAGACTCATTCGTTGAATTGATAGATTGGTTCGAGGACGGCGAATTGACCCCACACGTGTCAAATACTTTTGAATTGGCGGACGCGGCAGAGGCCATGGAAATGCTGAAAACCCGAAAATCTACAGGCAAGGTTGTTTTAACCATGGAAACTAGACACTGATTTCGATTTGGTCCTATGTTTAAAAGACATTTTCAAGTATGGCCGGAAGGCAGGTCTCACAGCCTGAAAAATGCTGCAAAGCAACCTGCTGCTAGCATCTACGACAATTTAAAGGCCGCTTCGAAACAACGTCCCGATCACGTAGCGATCCACTACTACGGCACCTCAATCACATATAGAGATCTGCACATCGACGTCGAAAACTTGGCCGGGTATCTGCAAAAAAACCTTGACGTCGGAAAAGGAGACCGGGTGCTGCTCGATATGCAAAACTCCCCACAATGGGTTGTTGGTTTTTATGCCATCCTTCGCGCCGAAGCAATTGTAGTCCCCGTCAACCCTATGAGTCAAAATACAGAGTTACGCCACCTTGTTCAGGATACAGGCGCCCAGATCACTTTGGTCGGCGCAGAGCGAATTCCTTATTATCAAATACTTCTAAAAGATAATTTGATCCAAAATATCGTGGTTGCAGCCTACGGTGACGCCCTCTCAGAGCCGACTAATTTACGCCTCCCCGCTCTGGTTACAATGGTGATGCCGTGTCTTAACCATCCATGCCTGACTAGTTGGGAGTTTGCCCTCTCAAAAAAAATTTCGCCATCTTCGTTAACTATAGGTGCAGCGGATCCTGCAGCACTACCTTACAGCTCCGGAACAACTGGAAAGCCCAAAGGCTGTCTGCATACGCATCAGGGTATGAATGCCTCAATTTTTTCCTATACCAATTGGATGCCACAACCCAAGGACTCTATCACCTTGGTCAGTCTGCCACTTTTTCATGTTACAGCGCTTCAGAACGGCATGAACGTGCCTATTTTCACGGGTTCAACCATGGTGATCATGACCCGTTGGGACTCAAGTGTCGCAGCACAATTAATCGAAGGCTATCGCGTTACTCATTGGAGGTTTATTACAGCAATGGCCATCGATTTTTTTTCTAACCCTAAGCTGGCTAGTTTCAATCTCACGTCATTGACATCCATTGGTGGCGGCGGAGCACAAATGCCGCGGACACTCGCGACAAAGATTAAAAAGACTACTGGTCTTGACTACATTGAAGGATACGGTTTAACGGAGACTATGGCCGGAGTGATAATCAACCCGCCTGAGCGCCCAAAACCGCAATGTCTTGGTATCCCCGTTTTTGACGTTGATTGCCGCGTGATCGATCCCGAAAAGGGAACTATTAAGAGAGCCAAAGAGACCGGTGAGATAGTTCTTAACGCGCCACAACTTTTTCAACGCTATTGGAATAACCCCCTGGCAACAGAGGCAGCATTTGTCAAAATCAAAGGGAAAAATTTTTTCAGAACTGGAGATCTTGGACATTTTGATGATGAGGGTTACATTTATTTTACAGATCGCTTAAAACGAATGATCAACGCGTCAGGCTACAAAGTATGGCCCGCAGAGGTCGAGGGGGTCATGCTTGCCCATTTGGATATTCGTGAAATTTGTGTGATTTCGTCACCCCACTCCAAACGAGGCGAGACAGTCAAAGCAGTTATCATTCCATCAGGAACGAAGCCACCAAACCCTGCAGACATTAGTGAGTGGTGTCGGGAGCGGATGGCCGCTTATAAAGTTCCCAAAATTTTCACTTTCACTGATGAGCTACCGCGCTCTTCATCCGGCAAGGTGTTGTGGAGGGTTTTACAGGACCGCGAAAATAAAAAAATTAGAAATAGCGTAGGTTAGAAATTAGCAAACCTATCATAAAAAAGTTCACCACCATGAACGTCAGTTTAATTGCCTGTTTGGACTTGAATAAACCTTGGAGTAGGTACTCAACCATTTTGTGTATAATGCGGGGAGGTACTTCAACATTTATGTGTTAAAAATCCAGTAAATAAAATAGAAGCAACTCCATAAATAATTTATAGAGCCTAATTATTCAAAAAAGGCTGCTCTCTCTTAAATTATCAAGCAGACGAAACCTGATACTTGGAGATCGCAACGACAATACTGATTTATATTGCTGTGTAACAATAACCAATCGTTGCTTGCTGGGAGGAGTAACAATCGATGAAGACTTTTAGGTTTACTAGAGGACACCATCATGACTAATCATTCAATTGGGGATGGGGACATTCCACCGCGGAACTCGGCAAGCAGAGGCTTAGTCCGCGGCATGACGTTCGGTGGGGAATACTCGGCCCGCAACTATACAGTCCGAGACCTCAGACAGCAAAAGGGAACTTGTATTCTAGCAGAAACTCTCCCATTCACGGTTGAGGAGGCGATGGCTGCGGAGGAGGCCGGGATTGACACTATGAAAGTTCGCTTCAATCCGTGCGACCCCGCCACTGCCGTTGCGATCCGACGTGCCGCACCCAAGACATTTATGGCATTTTCCGTGCCGTTGACTTCTGCAGCCACAAATGTCGAAGCTGTTAGACTCGGACTTCAGGCGATGGAACTTGGCGCCGACGCGATTATGTGTCAGTGGCCAAAGCGCTTTATCGAGTCCGCAGCTGAAGTGGGTATCCCCGTTCAAGGGCACGTTGGCCTCATCCCCAGAAAGAGCACATGGACCGGCGGCTTGCGGGCGGCTGGCAATACAATCGAACAGGCGCGCTGGGTTTTTGATGAAATTAAGGCGCTTGAAAATGCAGGAGCTTATGCCGTCGAGGTCGAGGTCATTCCAGAAGATTTATTGATTGAGATCAGCAAACGCACCAACCTAATAACATCGTCAATTGGTGCAGGTAGGGGCGGCGATATTATCTTTCTTTTTGCGGAGGATATCCTCGGTAATCATCCACCGCCTCATCCGCGTCACTCTAAACAATATCGCAATATTCATCAAAAGCTAGCAAACGTCCAACGCGAGCGCGTAGCTGGCTTCCAAGATTTTATCAACGATGTCCGAGGAGGGGGGTTCCCAGAAACCAAACACACAATAAAAACACCTGATGGTCTAATTACTCAATTTTTAGATGGTCTGGATTAAAGTCTGCAAGACAGGCTGAACTATTTGACTAAAAACTATTACCTAGGTTGAAATTCAATATTTCGAACCCGTGCTAAATTTGTCGTACCTGTGTCATCACTATCAGCACTCAGGGATACATGACTAACCTTAGCCGGTTTGCTCCCGAAAATACGTTTATGGTCTGCAACAATATCTTGGGTCTCGCTCACCCAAACCCCGATGGGGGAGGCGTCATTTTGACTTATAATCATAAAGTGAATAGAACCAAAATGCGGGCTTTTAACAAAGTCGCCGATATCTCCAGCCCCCCCCCAAATGTAGGAGAGAACGCGGCCGGGCGCGTCACTTCCTCGGATTGTCTCGATAATTGGCCGTAACATTCTCTCCGGAAAAGATGCCGTTCGTGCGTCATACGGAAACCCTACATATAAAGCGACCGGGCGATCATCAAGACCTTGTTTTGCAAGATTAGATTTTTCAACTGGCCCTTGAATCTGCCACTCCCATTTCAATACCGGTGAGTCCGACAGATTTACCGAAACAGATTTGGCAATCATCGACACACTTTTGTCCGTCACAATTTCAGTGCAATTTATTCCGCAGCCAGAGAACCGGTTAGGTTCCTTTCCGTCAAAGGTGATTTCGACCCAACCTTGCGTTTTCAGCTCGGGTGCGAGGGTGATATCCGCACCATCCAAAGAAAGACCAAAAAAAGATACGAGCCAGATTGTCACGAAAAATCCACGCTCGACTGACTTCACATTGCTTTCCTAAATACTGCGCTCTGTATCTTAAGCGGGATAAAACGCTGTAGACTTGTACTAAACTAATTTATTTTAAGGGCACTAAAAAGTACAAAATATACAACATTATGAGGGGTCTCCATGCACCGCCAGATCTATGTTCACGGCTGGCAGCCTATCAGGGAGTGTTTAATATGCGAAAAATATACGCACTAAACCGGGGACAGGTTGGTAGAAAATTAAATGGATTTGAGGCTATAACACATGTACTTATGGTTGACAGGATTTTATTTATGACCTTACTCACTGTAATGGTTCTCCCTAACCCAAAGGTCTGGAGACACGACTGTTTCTTGATTTAAACATAGGAGTAGCCTCACCTCTCCGGTGCCAGCAATCGGGGGAGAGCGATGAACCACCCCACCATATTTGTGACCGGCACTGCTACCCGAAAACATAGCAACGTCATTTAGTCCAAGGCGCTCAAGCGGACCTTTAAAATACTTTTGTTTACCAAGAGCCTCGTCAGCATAGGTCTCTCTAACCCATTCAGTTGTGGGGCCAAGGTACGTCGTCAGTAATCGCGCCCTCACACTGTCACGGTGGAACTTCCAGCAAGCATCGCCATCGATCCGCTCGAGCCTAACATCAACTAAATCGCTGAAGGTCGTCTCAGCGAATACTTCTACTAAATCGCAAATATCGCGAATAAAAAGTCCGCGCACAGCGCCGGCTCTCAAACCGCATTCATCAAATGCCAACTCAAGGGCAAGCTGCGTGTCGCGCGGAGAAATTAAAAGACGGAATTCCGGAAATGCCGATGTAATCGCCTGTTTAATCCAAGAGTGAAGGTCTTTAGAAAGTGATCGCTGCCAAATTACGAGCTCAACATCAGGTTTATTAAAATCAGTAAACCCACTTTTACTCTCACACATTCTTACTACGTTCGGTTCGATATCACTTCTCCAAAAAGAACAAATTTTTCGGATGTGGCCATTCGCATAGGAGATGGCATCACGTATTGCACTTGAACTATGTATGTTATATTATAACGTTGCTGTCTATACATTTTATAACCACTAGGAGCCATAGTTTTATGGTGTGTGATACATGAGCGGAACGAGTAATTGCTGAGTTAAGGTTGAGGGTTTCTCTTGTTCTTTTTTTATAAAAAGCGCCAACCCAAGCATTATTGAATTTGCATAAAATTCATCCGAGTTCATCTACAAGTTTTTGAAAGAGTTAATAAAGAGACGAGCGGTACTAAAATACAACTTTACTGGAGCAGCCCGGGGATAACCGTAACGTTCTTCTAAATACTAGGTGAGTTTGCACAAAAAAAGGTGATTAAGAGATGACTGCAGTTGGCAACACAATACAAACACTGGACACTGAAAATTCGGAAGCCGATCCTTGGGGTTTAATAAAGTCTTTCGCTCTTAAACCACCGGCCGGTAAATTAAAATCCGATTATATTTTTGTTCTTTGGAGGCTTAGCCACCGCTGTAGAAACACCCCCGAAGCAGCCCAGAAGGTTCTTGATCAGTATGGTTCAGTAATGGCTGCGTCTGAGTCAGGTTGGGTTAAGGAGTTGCTGGGGTTGTTCTCCCGTTCTGCAGAGGAAAAACCACATATTATCCCTGCAAATCATCACACACGGGGTCGATCCAGAATGGCCACGCAACAGCATTTTTAACACGGGTAAAGCTTTAATTAGGGATTATAAATCGATTTCAAGCCTGACAAATCAACGAGGCCACCAACGGAGAGCAAACTCCTTACTAATCGAACACTCGAATGTCGGTTAAAAGTTGTCCATGATCGGCGACTTTCTTGATTTAAAGGTAAAGCGGGAAACTATTGGATTAATAATGATAACACAGCCTAATACACTTACAGCCTAATACACTTATTGACGGTTGGATTTTGTGCCGAAATGTTACGAATTAGTAAAAATACACCAGACTACAAGAGGAAAAATATGAAAAAATATTATCATTCTGCCCGTTTTTTATGGCCGTTTTTCTTTTATTTGCCGCCGCACTTCCAGCGGTAGCACAGAGTGATCCGACGCCTCAACAGCTAATGAAAATGATTGAAGCACAGCAACGACAACTAGACGCGATGAAGACTGCGCTTAAAAAAGCTCAAGACGTCGCTGATACCGCGGTAAATAAAGCTGATGCAGCAGCTAAAACTGTTCCCGGTTTGCCGAATGGATTTGAGTTTGGGGGAGCGTTAGAGATAGAAACGACACAAAGTGAGACATACGCTGGTGTCGACAGCTCAGATGTTACGCTAGCTAAGGTGGAAGCTTATTTTGATGCTCAACCCAACGAGTATTTGTCTACTCACTTTCAAATAATTTATGAAGATGATGGTACCGAGACCATCGCCCTTGATGAAGCGTATGCGATTATTGGCAATACTGACGAAGTGCCAATGTACCTGCAGGCTGGGAAATGGGCCGTACCATTTGGTGGGTTTGACACGTCCATGAACACGGATCCTCTAACAAAAACACTCGGTGAAACCGCAGAGGCCGCTCTCTTGGTTGGCTATTCAAAGAACGGCTTTACCTTTGAGGGGTATGGTTATAATGGAGATACGCAACAGGACGGTGATGAAGATGAAATTGATCAGTTTGGTTTTCAAGGAAGCTATGAAACTGAGATGGATGGAACCACCGTTTCTATTGGCGCTGGTTATCTGTCAAATATTGCAGACTCAGGCACTATCACGGATAACGTGACAGGCGGCACTGCTTTAGATGACTATATACCCGGCTGGGAAGTTCACGGAACCCTGACTCGGGGACCACTCGTAATTTATGGTGGTTACATGACGGCCAAGGACTCATTCGCATCAGGCGAGCTTGCTTTTAATAGCCAAGGAGCACAACCTGCTGCGTGGAACCTTGAGGCCGCTTATGTTACCGAGCTAATGGGTAAAGAGACAACATTTGCGGCAACGGTGCAGGGTAGTGATGAAGCTTTTGCTCTTAGCATGCCAGAGACCAGATACGGCGGCGCAGTCACAGTTCAGTTGATCTCCAACTACTTTGCAACTTTCGAATATCTGCATGACGAAGATTATAGCACGTCAGACGGCGGAACCGGAGATGACGGTCATACCGCAACGTTCAAATTAGCGGCTGAGTTTTAATTACAAAATTTATGTTTGCCCCCGGGGTGCGGGGATACTTCTTGGAGAGCCGTAAATGAATTTTTTAACATAACCATAATTCATTTACGGCCTCATTTTTAGCCTTCTAATAATACCACTATTGAACTTAAAGCTTAAGCTAATGGTTGAATATTGACTTATGCAGGATGTTAGAGTTTACTATGATTGTTTGGTAGCCAGAAGCCAAAGGCTAAGGCTGTTAAAGGGAATCCGGTGCGTCTTACCCATCAGGGGCCAAATCCGGAGCTGTACCCGCATCTGTATGTGTTAGGGGTGCTCGAAAAACGCCACCGAGGATGAACTTGGGAAGGCGAGCACATTCAACCCAGTAATCGCAAGCCAGAATACCTGCCAAGCGACTTTAAACTCTTTAAAAGGGCGGGTGTCCCTGACGGAGATGAATTTGGCTTTAAAAAATATTTTGGCTCAGCGCCACACCTACTTAAGTTTAACATGCACGAGTACACTGCACCACCTAATTATGGCTTGGATTGCATGTGTCGGGCTTTGGACAATCATTTTTGCGGCTTTTGGTGTATAAAATCACCATCATAAAATGACTCAGCCAACTTTGCTCTCCACCACGGAACTCTCTATCGGTTATAATAACATTTGCGTTGCATCGAATGTTACTCTCACGTTAGCAGGCGGCGATGTCCTAGCGGTTGTTGGTCATAACGGCTCGGGAAAATCTACACTTATTAAGACATTGTTGAGAGCATTGCCTCCTATCAAAGGTGAGCTAAACTGGCCTAATGGTCGGCCAGAACCTATCGCATATCTGGGGCAGCGCACTGACTTTGACAGTCAGTTTCCCATTCGAGTGAGTGATTTAGCAGCAATGGGGGCATGGCCTAAACTAGGGTTCTTTCATAAGATTGATGATGAATGTCGAACCCGTATTTCAGCCGCACTGCATCGGACTGGAACCTCGGAAATTGCAAATATGCCCCTCAATAAGCTCTCAGAAGGGCAACTTCAAAGGACATTATTTGCACGAACCATGGTGCAAAACGCACCGCTTATCCTGCTAGATGAACCCTTTACAGCGATCGACCAAGATACCGAGACAGAACTGCTAAGCTTGATTGGCGACTGGGCAACCGAGGGCCGCGCCGTAATTTTAGTCCTACACGACCTCTCTGCGGTTTTAAAATATTGTAATCTTGCGCTTCTGCTTGGCGACGGTCAGGCGCTATTTGGAAACCCTCGAGAAATATTGGCCCCCCGCAATTTAATTCGTCATAAATACCTATCTAAAAGCCGAGTGGATTGGATGCATGACATGTATGCACAAGGAGGCGGTAAAATTGTTTGAGTGGCTGGATTATGCATTTATGATTCGGGCACTATGTGCAACCACGGTTATGAGCTTCTCAATTGCGCCAGTGGGTGCTTTTCTCGTTCTTCGTCGCCTCTCGCTAGCTGGCGAAGCGATGGCACATGCTATTGTTCCGGGTATAGTGATCGGATTTGTCGTAGCTGGACTGTCAGTCGTATCGATGGTTATTGGCGGTTTAACAGCAGGGATTGCAGTTGCAGCCTTGACCAGCTTGCTCGCCCGTAAAACTATCATTCGCGAAGATGCGAGTTTGGCATCTTTGTACTTAACAGCTCTGGCACTGGGCATATTCATTCTCTCTGCGGCAGGCTCAGCTGTTCCACTTAAAAGTTTTCTATTTGGCTCGATCTTAGGTATTGATAATCAAACCTTGGGACTAATTGGCGCCACAACTACCATCACTTTAGTAAGCTTTTCTATAATCCTCAGGTCGTTAATTACCGATACGATCGACCCTATATTTCACGAGAGCCAAACCAGGCATCCAAGCCTTGTGACACAATGGTTTATGTTTCTGGTCGTGCTCAATCTTTTGGGGGCGTTTAAAACTCTTGGCACATTGATGGCAGTCGGGTTAATGATTCTACCTGCTACGGCGGCGCGCTATTGGACATCGACAATCACAAGCTACCTGCTTTTAACCGTGAGCTTTGCTCTATTTAGTTGTTGGGTAGGATTAATAATATCATTTTATCTGACTGAAGTCCCATCAGGGCCAGCTATTATATTGGTCGCAGCTGCAGTTTTCTTCTTCAGTCTTTTTTTTGGATCGCACGGTTTCTGCGCTACGAGGTGGATTTTCAAATCTCAAACAACGAACTCAGTTTATACACGCAAGCCCCCCCAATTCAGCAAAGGAGAAAACACATGAAAAAAACACTCCCTTTTCTAATATCCTTTTGGATACTCTTCCCCACGACACCAGTAAATGCACACAACAAGCTGAAAATAGTTGCGAGCTTCTCAATTCTAGGGGATATGGTCCACCAAATTACTGGGGATTTAGCCGAAATCACAACGATCGTTGGCCCAGACGCAGATGCCCATGTTTATACGCCAACTGCCAGCGACGCCAAGTCGGTGAAAAATGCAGATCTAATTTTTGTTAATGGTTTGGGTTTTGAAACTTGGGCAAAATCTCTTATTCAAACTTCAGGGACACAGGCCACCGTTTCTGTTGCAACTTATGGGATCGAACCATTGATGGTAGATGGTGAAGTCGACCCACATGCATGGAACTCATTGAAAAATGGTATAATTTATATCAGAAACATTGCAGACACCCTGGCCACGAAAGATCCGAAAAATGCTCTTGTTTATAGAGCAAACCATAAGGCTTATTCGGATCGGCTCGCAGACTTACATAATCGTGCGCTCACCAAAATTAAACAGCTACCTGACAATAGACGAACGGTCGTTACCGCACATGATGCTTTTGGTTATTTAGAGTCTTCATATCAGCTCAATTTTTTAGCCCCAATTGGCATTGATACTGCAGCTGAACCATCTGCGTCGGGTCTGGCAAAACTCATTGATNATCTCAAGAAGATAGGTGCTGGCGCCTTGTTTATGGAAAACATAACGAGCCCAGCGTTGATTCAACAAATCTCGCGAGAAACCGGCATCAAAATCGGCGGACAACTTTTTTCCGACGCGTTATCAGTGCGCGGAGGCCCAGCGATCAGATACGAGAAAATGTTTGAACATAATTTCAATTCAATAATTGCCGCCTTGCAACCAAGCACCTAGTTTTATTTAACTTCCCACATGTGAAGGTATATAAAAGCTATGATATCAGCTTGGGTCGCTAGGTTTCAAAAACGGCGGTCCTGATAAAAAGCACCCACCACCATGCTGCTGATAGCCAAATAGTGACGGGAGCTCTTCGCAAACGATTTAGTCGGGATACAGCGACTCAGGCACGTAAAGAGGATATTTTTTCAATGCTACATAATGGGGGCCCCCGTGCCCCGAATAGCTCTCAAACAGGGTTATATAATTCACTTGGAAAGATTTCGACCGAAAGGCGCCGTTGGTCTCAAAGTAATGTCTTAGATCAACATGTTGAGTTTTTAAGCGCCCCAGCGTCACATGCGGTGTGAATTTTCGGCCTTGGGGTTGGAAGCCCGCGCGTTGGGTCGCCTGTTCAACTTTTCTATGCAGATGCGATAGCGCTGAATTAGCCTCAATCCCAGCCCAAATTGTTTTGATGCGATCTTTTTTGGTAAAAAGACCAATCCCAGATAACCTCATGCGAAAAGCCCGAGCATGAAAGGAGTTGAACTCTGCATCCAAATCGTTTGCCGCTGCATGACTAGTATCACCGATAAAACGCAACGTCACATGCATATTTTTATGGTTGATCCAACTAGCTGTAGAGAGGCCCCAACATAATGCACGTAAATTTAAACAAATATCGGTTGGCAATGATATAGCTATAAATAGATGCATCAGGCCGGGCTCTCATGTGTGAAAACACTTCTTGCAAATCTAGTCTTGGCTCATGGAGATGGATTAGAATATTCATTATGTATAACTTCTATCGCGTGGAGAACCTCTGGTGACAAAACTAGATCAGCACTATCTAAATTTGTTTTAAGTTGTGTGATAGTCCGCGCGCCAATAATATTCGACGTAAGGAATTGTCTTGAGTTGACAAAAGCTAACGCCATTTGTGCAGGATCAAGCTTTTGGTCCTGAGCAAGGGCCACATACCTACGTGTCGCGGTTTCAGCGCGGGCATTAAAGTAACGCGTAAATTCAGGATATAAAGCGTGACGTGAGTTTGGCTCTGCNCCCCCATCCAAATACTTTCCCGTAAGCGCGCCAAAACCAAGTGGAGAGTAGGCACTGAGCCCACATTCGTCTCGCACCGCGATCTCGGCCAACCCAACCTCAAAGCTCCGGTTTAAAAGTGAATACGGGTTTTGGATGGTTGCGACGCGTGGCCAGCCAGTATTTTCAGCAAGCTTTAATTGCTCGGCAACTCCCCAAGCACTCTCGTTACTGACCCCAAAGGCGCGAACTTTTCCTTGTTTGACAATGTCATCCATAACCGAGAGGGTCTCTTCGAAGGGCGTCCATTCTGCCTCGAAGTCGTGGGTATAACCAAGCTTCCCGAAGAAGTTGGTGGGGCGTTCGGGCCAATGCGTATAGTAAAGGTCAATATAATCAGTGCCGAGGCGCTTAAGACTCGCGTTTACAGCCTTGACGATATGATCACGATTATATTTNGCATCCCCGCCGCGCACGTGAGCAAATCGTGTTCCAGGACCTACAATTTTCGTCGCCACAATTACAGAACTCCGGTTAGCGCGGGTTCTCATCCAAGAGCCAATAATTTCTTCCGTGCGACCATACGTCTCCGGGCGTGATGGAAAAGGATACATCTCTGCCGTATCGAGGAAATTGACGCCACGATCAAGAGCTATATCTAACTGCAAGTGGCCCTCAGCCTCAGTGTTTTGATTGCCGTATGTCATGGTACCAAGGCAAATTTGACTGACAGAAATACCAGTTCGCCCGAGCCCATTCATTTTCATCATAATTACCTTTAAATGTTTCAAAAAATTCAACTACTTTGCGATTGGTGTTTCAAAGGAACAGCGTCAAAACACCTGTGTATCCATAGATACGGTTATTAGAAATCTCCCCTTGACCGAAAAAACCGGCCAAGGGTACGTCACCTAAAGTCGATCGAATAATTTGTGTTTCCCGACCCTCAGCGCCAAAGATATTAGCTCCTCGAGCCACACAAGAGAAATAAANTGCGCCCCGCGCCTTACCAGAAATACGCGCCAAAAGCCCCTGTACCATGCTGGTCAAGTCTTCTTCCGCAATCTTCCGATCACGACGAACGAATCCTATACGATCACCCACCGCAACTGTGTCACCAACCGCAAGCCAGCCACGGTCGAAATCTATACCCATGAGATTACGCACCAAGTAGTCACAAGTATCCGAACCGACAACAGGAAAAGCCGCATGACAGCAAGTAGCCACCTGCTCAAGGTTCTGGGCCGGTAATTCACCTATATCAGCTTTAAGCACATTGAGTGCAGCTTCGCCGTCCAGTGTCATGACAACGTTTTCTGCGGCATCGGTTATCATATGCATTGGACCAAGCAGTTGGCAACCTTGGGTAAGACCGGTAGCAACCTCAACATCGGGCGAGAATAATGCACCGGAGAGCCCCCCGCTTACTAATCCATTTGCGATTTGATACTGTCCACCAGTAGAGGACGTAAGGCCGCCGACTAAAAAACCAGGCACTTCAAAAACAGCATTCTCCATTTCTTGCCCGACACTCTCTATCAACTTAGGCACTGCTGCGTTCATGGGATCACAGTGAACAACGCCAAAAGGCGGTTTCACCCTTCTCATCCATTCCCGGAACCCATCGTCCAATTCTTCCAAACTTTCACAGAGACACGGCACCACGCGAAAGGCAGAGTCAGAAAAATCGCCAATCATCGCGACAGCGCCAGCTTTCCCATATCGCTCACGCGATATGCCACCACTAATAGCCATTATCCCCATACCAACAGAGCCCACCCAATTTTCAATCCCCAGCTTTTGACGCAAATAACTGAGAATTAGGTCAAAATCCTCCACCATAGTGTCTGTGATATAAAGAAAACCTAAAAACTGCCGGCCCGTTTCGAGCTTGAGATCACGCAGGCCTTCCTCCAACTCTTGCGCAGCTGCCGACCACGTCTCAGCGCTCGAGAAAGCACAGGAAAATGAGAAACCTGGGGTGTGTGCAGAATTCATGAGTCAAACATAACAGAATAACGCACTAATTTACCAGTTTTGGCTCGATTAAGCCCTTAAGCAGGGGGGCTAAGCGTTTGACGATAATTGCCACACCCTTAGCGTTTGGATGAATAGCATCGTCCTGATTAAGCTCTGGAATGGCCACTACCCCAGAGAGAAAAAACGGGTCCAAAGTAATATCATGTTTAGATGCTAAGCGGGTAAATATGGTATTAAATTCACTCACATATTCTCTACCTAGATTTGGCGGAGCCCGCATTCCACTTAAGACAACAGTTAAACCAGCCTTCTTAGATTNNCTGATAATGCTATCAAGGTTACGCTCCGTTTCCCTTGGATCTAGCCCACGCAGTCCATCATTGGCACCAAGCTCGATCAATATTAATTGCGGTTCATCAGTAAGCGCCCAACCGAGACGGGCTAATCCCCCGGCTGAAGTATCACCTGAGACACCACCATTGATCACCTTTACATTTAATTTCCCTGCTTTAAGAGCGCGCTCAAGCTGCATTGTAAACGCATCATCTTTTGACAGGCCATAACCCGCAGTTAGACTATCGCCTAATGCTAAAATACGAAAGGTTTCTGCAAACACAGGCGCCGCAGCGGCCATCAAGATATGTAGCCATGCAATGCTTGGCAAAAAAAGATAGAAAAAGTAGTCCAGAAGATGCTTGCGCACGAGGACTCACAAACACACATTCATCATGCTATGGATATTAATGAAACTACCAAGCCGGTAAAACAAAAATTTGCGATAGAACTCCTGAACCTAGAGCTGACGCTTAC
Organism: Magnetovibrio sp.; assembly: GCA_002690705.1. GTDB lineage: Bacteria > Pseudomonadota > Alphaproteobacteria > Rhodospirillales > Casp-alpha2 > TMED8. The sequence continues at coordinate 129,281 of NZFO01000008.1, forward strand.
CAATGGGGCCATACAAAGTGAGATTTTGCGAGGAATTAACCTTGAAGTGGGACGAGGAGAAGCGATCGGGATCATCGGACCATCCGGATCAGGGAAAACCTCACTCCTGATGGTTCTTGCAGGGCTAGAAAAGCTAACCACTGGAACGGTGAAGATAAACGGTACAAACTTAAGTCGTCTCGATGAAGATGCGTTGGCACAGTTCCGTCGGGATCAAATAGGATTTGTCTTTCAATCCTTTCATCTAATCCCAACAATGACAGCAATAGAAAACACGGCCCTCCCGCTTGAGTTTGCTGGAATTGAGGGTGCCTTCGACGCAGCACAAAAACAACTCGAATTGGTCGGATTAGGGCACCGCTTACGTCATTATCCCGGACAACTGTCGGGTGGAGAGCAGCAACGCGTGGCCCTCGCGCGTGCTTTCGTGACAGAACCAGAGATTCTCCTCGCCGATGAGCCCACAGGCAGTCTTGATCTCGCCACTGGCGAGGCGGTAATTGACGTGCTGTTTGAATTAAAAGACCGGCTCGGAACGACGTTACTTTTGGTGACCCATGCAGCAGACCTAGCGGCTCGCTGCAATCGTATTTTGCACATGGCCGACGGCCAAATCGCCAGTGACGAGCTCCGGCATGGTCGTTAGGCTTTTGGTGTGATGAGACGAAACACAAAATCTTACACTTTAGTTCTGCTCTTATTACGGCGCGAAATACGGTCAGGTTTTAAGGGATTTGGCATTTTTTTTATCAGCTTATTCTTTGGTGTTACAGCAATTGCTGGCATTGGATCTATCGGGGCGGCTTTAAAAGCCGGCTTGATTGCCAACGGACAAACAGTTCTGGGCGGTGATATAGATTTACGTTTATTACACCGCGCCGCCAGTGGAGAACAGCGCCAATGGCTGCAACAAAACACTAAGGCACTGTCAGAGATTGTCAAAATGCGCGCCATGGCACGACCTGCAGATAATAAAAATAAACGCAGTCTTGTTGAGTTAAAGGCTGTCGACGCAGCTTATCCATTGGCTGGAACTTATAAAACAGATCAACACAACGCCTTAGCTGATTTATTAGCATACCGCAACGGAGCCTGGGGTGCGGTCGTCGACGCCAATCTATTATCGCGGCTAAAAATCAAAATTGGCTCGCGCATCGCAGTCGGGGATGCAACTTATGAATTGCGGGCTCGTGTAATTAAGGAACCAGACCGGATTACCAATCTATTCAGTTTGGGTCCGCGTTTATTGGTCGCACGGAGCTCACTGCATGATACAGGGTTAATCCAACTCGGCAGTCACATTCATTACCATGTTCGTGCCTTGCTTCCTGGTAAAAAAGAGCCCTNAGCATGGAAAGAGGATTTAATCGAGACTTTCCCGAAGGCCGGATGGAGGGTACGCAGCGCAAATGATGCTGCCCCCGGCGTACGCAGCTTTTTGGAGCGTATGAGATTGTTTTTATCATTTGTGGGTTTGGCCGTACTTTTAATCGGGGGTATTGGAGTGGCGGGAAGCGTTACCAGTTTCCTAACATCCAAAACAGCCACTATCGCAATGCTAAAATGTCTCGGCGCGCCCGGCCATTTGATATTTCAACTTTATCTCAGTCAGGTTGCCGTTCTGGCAGCCTTGAGTGTCTTACTTGGCACAGCGGTAGGCGCGGCTCTCCCCGCTGTTCTAGACATATTAATCGGCGATATTCTTCCAGTTCGGCCAGTCCTTGGCATTTATCCGCTTTCCTTATTGATAGCAGTTACATACGGATTACTCGTGGCTATCACTTTCGCTATTTGGCCAGTCGCTCGGGCGCGCGAGGTCACTGCGGCGGCACTTTTTCGTGATCTATTGCAACCCGTAGACACTATCCCAAGACCTGTTTATCTCTGCCTGACTGCCATCGGTATCGTCTTACTCGGCGCCTTAACTATATTGCTTTCAGAAAATAGAGCGTTTTCCAGTTGGTTTGTTGCGGGCACTCTCGTAGTTTTCGTCTTTTTGTTTTACGGTTCTAAGTTCGTAATGAGAGTGGCAAGGGGAATAAGTAGCTACAAGGGTAAAGGCTATGCCCTGCTTGGTATAGCACTTGCCAATTTGTACCGCCCGGGCGCCATGACCACTAGCGTGACATTGTCTCTTGGATTAGGCCTTTCCGTTTTATCCGCTGTCACTTTGATCGAGGGAAATCTCACGCGTCAAATCGAAGCCGGATTACCCGAGCAAGCACCGGCTATCTTTTTCATTGATATCCAACCACACCAAGTCGCTGCTTTCGATAAAGCTGTCAACCGGGTTTCTGGCACCAGCGGCTACCAACGCGTTCCAACCCTGCGAGGTCGCATTGTGAGAATTGCTGGGAAACCCGTCGTTGAAGCAAAAATTGCGCGCAGTTCACAATGGGCAATCCGCGGGGATCGGGCGTTGACTTACTCTTCTCAGCCTCGAATTGGATCAAAAATTACGGCGGGGAATTGGTGGCCTCCTGACTATCAGGGTCCACCCGCGATTTCCTTGGATGCGGGATTAGCGAGAGGGTTTGGGGTCGATATCGGCGATACGTTAACCATAAACATTCTAGGTCGCGAAGTGACCGCTGAAATCAAGAGCCTTCGAGAAATAAATTGGGGGAGCCTAAGATTTGATTTTGCAATCATCTTCGCGCCAGGCGCTCTCGATAGCGCACCCCACACCTATATAGCTGCGATAAATGTACCACCTGGCATGGAAAATACGATAGAGTCCGCAGCGACTGATCCATTTCCAAATATTACAGCTATTAGGGTAAGAGACGCAGTAGAGGCCGCAGCGGATATATTGTCAGGCATCCGATGGGTTATAAGTGGAATCGCTGGCTTAACGATCTTGGCTGGCGCAATTGTCTTAGCTGGTGCTCTGACGGCCGGGCGCCAACGCCGGATTAAAGAGTCGGTCATTTACAAGGTTTTGGGAGCGACACGTGGTTCACTTACCTTAATATACGCTCTAGAATATGGGTTTTTAGGGTTACTCACTGGCATACTTGCAGCTGGTATTGGGACCTTGACCGCTTGGGCAGTTGTTACAATGCTTTTACAAATGGACTGGGTTTTCCTGCCAATTACACTCACCATGACAATCGGCATGTGTATAGCCGTCACACTTTTGATTGGGTTCTTGAGCACATGGCGGGTGCTTGGAAGGACAGTCGCGCCTTACCTTCGAAACGACTAATTAAACTGAATTCCAAAATCCTCGAAACTGTCTTTTAGAAGTTTCAGCCTTGAATGCTTTATCCCCCAGCAAAATCTCCCACATCGGCTAATAGTGTTTACCGAAATGATATCTCTTCTAACAACCACCACCGACTTACTTTAGAACCTGCGCACGAGCACCCAGAACAGGGCTTTAATGCAATCTAAGTCATGAGAATAACCGAGGGATAGAAAGCGTCACTCTCGGTATTTAATAGAAATTCCCACTGATATAAGGCCACATTAAGCGAAGTGCGGACATTATCTTTAGAATTAGCAAAGGCTCTGTATGCCACCTCGTCGCTAAGGGTATCTAAAGTCCCCAGATCTCACGGGACCCGGTCATTAATATCAGCAGCACTTGCCGCAATATCAAAACATTAACTCTCGCTGGCTAGATGTATAAACGCGCACCACCTATGCTTTTAGTAGCACACCAATTGCGAACGTATAGTTATTTTACCATCTTCAAATTAAGTTAGACAATGAGGTTCAAGCAATTTTGCTGAACCCACCTTTTCCTCCAGTATCGTGCGCTAATTTAAGAGCACCAATTCAGTGTGGACGATCACGGCTAAAAACTTCTTGTATTTAACGTTTCGTATCTATTGATTTGCGCATTCGCAAAGCTTATGTTCTTGGTATATTAAAATACACACAATGCGATTAAGACATCGCGACGTGTTAGCTGTAGCAAAAAAGGAGTTATCACATGGCTTTTGGACCTGATAAACGGTTCTCCCTCAACACTGGTTCAAAGAGTGCGAGGATGACTAGTGCCCAAGCTTACGCGGCGGGTATTGATGAAGGTCTTCGCACCTACATGCTAAAAGTTTATAATTACATGTGTATAGGCTTGGGGCTGACAGGATCGGTTGCCTTCGCAACGTCTACATCACCCACGATGATGCAGGCAATTTATGGCACGCCGCTGCAGTGGGTGGTTATGCTGGCGCCAATCGGTCTTGTATTTTTCTTGGCAGCTAAGGTGCCGAGTATGAAGGCGTCAACCGGGCAGGCCTTATTTTGGTTATACGCCGGACTCATGGGGCTGTCTTTAGCCTACATATTCGCCGTATATACAGGTGAGAGCGTAGCCCGTGTGTTTTTTATTACTGCGGGCGCATTTGCTGGTCTAAGCCTTTATGGCTACACCACAAAAAAAGACCTCTCAGGTATGGGTTCTTTCCTAATAATGGGGGTAATTGGAATTCTGATTGCCGCTGTGGTGAATATGTTTTTGGAGAGTTCTGCCCTTCAATTTGCAATTTCGGTCATCGGGGTACTAGTGTTTGCGGGGCTTACCGCCTACGATACTCAGCGCATTAAGTCTATGTATTATGCTGGAGATACGGCGGAAGCCGCCGAGAAGAAAGCGATAATGGGAGCATTAACCCTCTATCTAGATTTCATTAACATGTTCATCTTTTTGCTTCATTTATTCGGCAATCGAGAATAAGTCTAGCCCAAAAAAAATTGGTTATTATCAGGCCGCCCAAACATAGTTTGGGCGGTCTTTTTTTGTTGTCCAAGTGTTTTACTAAACCTTTCTAGTAAAAAAGGAGGGATATATGCGTTTGAGAGACAAAACCGCTGTCATCACAGGTGCGGGATCAGGTTTCGGTGAAGGTATTGCGAAGCGGTTTGTTGAGGAGGGTGCGCAAGTTCTGGTAGCTGATATCAACTCGCCGGCAGCGCAGCGCGTAGCCAAGGAAATCAATGCCGTTGCGTGCGCGGTGGATGTAGCCAATGATAAGTCTGTGCAAGCCATGGCAAATTTTGCAATAGAAGCCTTTGGAAGCATCGATATACTAGTAAATAACGCAGGGGTTACTCACCTTAATCAACCGATGCTGGACGTTGACGAGGCAACATTTGACCAAGTTTATGCAGTTAACGTTAAAAGCATCTATTTAACTGCCAAGCACATAGTGCCAAAACTGATTGAAACAGCTGGAAATATCGTCAACATCGCCTCTACCGCCGCTATAAGCCCAAGGGCTGGCCTGACTTGGTATAATGGCACTAAGGGGGCCGTGGTTACACTTACTAAATCTATGGCGATCGAACTTGCACCACACAGGGTTCGCGTTAATGCCGTTAACCCGGTCTTGGGCACAACAGGACTAACAGCCCGCTTTATGGGCGGCATTGACAACTCAATTATCCGGGAGAAATTCATATCAACCATACCACTAGGGCGTATGTCCACCCCGTTAGATATTGCCAATGCCACCCTTTTTCTTGCGTGCCATGAGGCTGATTTGGTGACTGGTCTCTGCATGGAAATAGATGGTGGGCGTTGCATTTAGTTAAACCTGCAAGCGTTTCAATAAAACCGCTACGCAAAGGGTATATGTCCAACATAGCCATCGCTCCAACGATCCATACATTTTATTGTGTCCCATGGGCTCTCGATGTACATCGGTTGATCTTTTCAGGATACAGAGCAATATTTTATCTATGAAAAGTCGGCGCCACATTTGCCTTTTCACGGAATTTGATATCACAATACAGGAGAGGAAACTTAGCCATAATGAAAAGGTGTTTATGATTTTCCCTAATTTAGACTTTGCACTGCAACACCGCCTGATATGTCACATATTTTAGAGATTAAAGTGGTAAAAACGCAAAGTGAGGGCCTGAACAAATTGTCAAATAATACATTCTTTGCATGGTTTTAAATATTATAATGCACAGCAAGATGTGATTTTTACTCTATTGTTAACTAGTTTGATCGTCTTTTCGCGAACATCCCTAGAATACCATGCCCAAAGCACAGTACATCTGGTATTTTAATGACGTTCGGAAGAACGCATTAGTAGGTATCTGAACACTAAAATCTAACTTTTTGATAATCGCTGGAGACCTACGTTACTCAACACTTACGAGAGAAGGAGAGTCAAATACACCTACCGTATTGGGCTGCTCCAACCGGTTCATCTCAAGTATGTTTACAATTTCACACTGGCATTGCCCACAGTTTGGCTTACTCCCAAAATGGGCATGAACATCTCTCCAATTATCTATCCCAGCCTCTAGGGCTACCTTAACTTGTCGGTCGGTGATACTGTTACAAACACAAATATACATGGCTTGACTGCTAATCTATGATAATGCTTCTCATTTTCATTTACATCGTTATTTTGTGCAAGCTTTTTTTTATTGCGCGCCCACACAGGTCCATACTTTATCGATCCGAGACCGTGGCCTGCGTCCTTTTTTATATACAAAAAGGGTAATAGAATCCCTCACAAGGGTAATGTGGTTTAACTGACGCTCAGCTGGGTATGGTTCTCTCGCCTATTTAATACTCGATCTGACACCCAATGATTCAAAAAATGCTAGCTCGGTGAACTCTAGGGGACTAGGACCCGCCGATAATTTGGTTGTGAGGAGAACAGTGTCTGTGTTTATGAATTTAAAAATTCAAGCATCTGGGGTGCGCCGCTTACCCGGAACGGATCACCAGGGTCATTGAAATCCTCAACAAAGATTGCGTCGATTACGCTATCTTTTACGATCATCGAATATCGCCAGGATCTATTTCCAAAACCAAGAGATCTTTTCTCAACCAACAAGCCCATGCCAACCGAAAAATCCATATTGCCGTCGGGTAGCATTGTGACTTCATCCCCCACATTAAGATCTTTACGCCACGCTTCCATGACAAACCAATCATTAACAGACAAGCAATAAATTTTATCAATCCCTGCGGCAAATAACTCTTGTGCATGTGCGGAAAAACCCGGCAGATGGCTCTTTGAACACGTTGGTGTAAAGGCGCCGGGAAGGGCAAATACGGCAACGGTTTTGTTTGCGAAGATATCGCTGCTAGCTAGGGTTTGCCATGTATCATTGACACGGATTGGAAATTGGGAATCGGGCACATTATCCCCTACTTTTTTGTGATTGGGTGTATTCATTTTTTCTCCTCAATTAAATGGGTCAGTTAGGTCAATCTTGTTAGTGAAGAATAAAAGGTTCTTGATCCTTTATCTCTTCATTGGAGTAAACGATTGGCAGGGAAATCGCCCAAGGTCGTGGTCGAAGCATTAAGCGATTCGTTTTAAATTGATTAGCTAGGTCACAAACGACTGGGGGCAAAAACCTTAATCCAGCCTCCGACATCCAGCACTCAATATAAGAATCAATTACACGCTCATCAGTCGATTTTTGGAAGGCGGCAACAGCGCCCAATATCCGATGTTCATCCGCGCTGATATCGCCACATTGAGGGCACCTAATATCCATCGTTCCGTTTCCAGCGGTCGTAAATAGCGTCATCATACTGTCGAGCAATCCGTGCGCTTTCGGCACACCGGCAAGGAGGAAGCCATTCTTTAACATATCTTGGTAGTTCACACAGCGAGTATGAGCTTGCACCCAAAATCGAATTCCCCAAAGAAATAACTGCTCGCCAAATGGCAGGCCTGAAAAGTTCATAATGAAGACCGAATGATGGTTTCTGCTCATATCATTCATGAGACTCTCTCCTCGTATCATATAGATTGGGTAGCGTTAGCAGCGTTGAGACCCTTAATAAAAGCGGCAACTCCCGATGTTCGCAGAGGGAAGAAAGGCTTCATTGATGTATGGCACAGACGCTTAACTGTGTTTGCGGCACTATGACTTACGCAGTCTGTTGGAAAAACGACGGCATCGGCTTTTACCACTGCACTTGCTAATTCACCAATCGAGCGCTCTAGCCCCCCATCATGATGTAAGAACACACCGTTCCATTCCTCAACTAAAGCTCGCAACTTATGCACCGTGTGTGGGCGGCCTCCGACATAAAGAAGGCATCGACCATCGAGATTCATGGTTGGTTCTGTAGCTCCAAAGTTGGTAGTTTTTATAAGTGTCTCTTCTAGGATAACGTTTTCCGACGTAAGGCGCTCTGCAAGCAACTCAAGCTCTTGAATTCGTTTTTGATTGATCTTGATGGTGTTTTGAGCGCGAACCGACTGGTTGTCTTTGAGAGCGAGGCCACGCGAAGTTTGGTTATGTCCTGTAGGGCATCGTCATTTGCATAGGTGGTAGGTTTTTGATGAGCCTCGGATGCAAGTAAAGCGCCTTCGACTTCGAGTAATTTAGCCCGAAGCTCACGTATTTGTCGGTCTCTCATCTCTAGCTTTTCATGAACGCGGCGCCTAGATTTTATCAGTTTATCCTCTAGAGCGCTTGCCTCGATTTCGATCTCTTGAATGCGCTGGATATCAGCCCGATTCGACGCTCCAACGAGGTGTGAGAGCATGTGAACCTCAGCAAAAAGATGTTCGCAGAACTCGGGTGTTGTAACTGGATGACTTAGGATCGCCCAGTACGGGCCGGGAATATCGCCTGCCGAAGTTGACTTTGCCCAGTATTGTCTGATCTCAGTGTCAGTTTGTAGGTATCTCGCGCGTTTGATAGCGACCGAGTGGCGTTTATCCAGTAGTTTATTGAGCATCTTACCTGCGCGGGAGGGTGAATCTGCTTCTTTGGCGAAAAAGCCATGGATTTGATAATCAACGGGGAAATTGGGATTGAATTCCAATGCCAATTTACGCGCTAACCCCCTGAGGTCACTTAAACTTAAGCATGTGCCAATCACAGAACAATGCCATCCACCTGTCATTTCCCATAGTCGCCGCCGCCGCCGAGTAGGGATGTTCTTCGGCATCACTTCGCAGGCATCACACATCTGAGTTTTTCCTTTACTACATAGAATTATAATACTTTACATTGCAATTGCAAGTCATTCGCATTCGCATTGTTGATTCGATCAATTACTGGGGGTTGTTCCGTCAATGCTATGTCGGTAACCATTGCTATGTGGGGGCAAGAGCCCGTAATCCGGGGTTTTCGCTGGAATAAGGAAAATAATGTAGAGCATATTGGGGATTATATGGTCTTTATAGATACCGACCTCATTAGTATTTATGAGTGCGGGTGATTATGAGTTGCATTCTCACTAAATCATTGATTTTTATATCTTTTTTTCTTGTAAAGTACCAAGCTAAAGTGCATTATCGATTGATGATATGTTTCACGTGGAGGATAAAATGAAGGGGGAACCTAAAGTTCTCGATCAACTTAACCTAATTCTAAAGAACGAGCTTACTGCTATTAATCAGTATTTCCTGCACGCACGGATGTTAAAGGATTGGGGGTTTCATCGGCTAGCCACTAAAGTTTACGAAGAATCCATTGGCGAAATGAAACACGCTGATATGTTGATTGAGCGTATTTTAATGCTTGATGGACTTCCCAATCTCCAAGATTTAGGTAAATTACGGATTGGGGAAGATGTTCAAGAAATTCTGCACAGCGATATGGGATCAGAAGAGGCTAATCAAAAGGCCCTAAAAAGCGCCATTCCCGTTTGTGAAGATAATCGAGATTTTGTCTCACGAGATATTTTCCAGAAAATTCTTGAGGATACGGAAGAGCATATTGATTGGATAGAGGAACAGAACACTCGGATAGATCAAGCCGGACTTCAAAATTATTTGCAAGAGCATATGTACGGGGTTAATCCAGCGTAAGCATTTCTCACACTGTTAATAAGATGACACTCACATTTGGGACACCAGCGGCAAGGCAGGGCAGCCTCAGAAAAATGGCGACTGGCATAAGTATCACTGATCAAGCGCAGCCATTAAATCGGGGCAACTTGGCGCAAAAAATGTTCAGAGATAGCTTCTCCATATGTTATCGGATGAGGCGCGTAATACAAAGGTCCTAGCTCACATGGTATTTCATTAACTTTCAAGGTCCACTTTCAATCTGAGTCAACAACAGGCATTTTAGAAGGGTCTTTTTTGTATACTCGTGAGTTGGGCTCTCGAAGACAGCTGCACGTGGGCCAATTTCGAACATTTAACCGAGATACATTGGCGGCAAAACAGTGACCAATTCACTCAACGAAAGCCACATCGTGGCTTATAAATAAAAATGGAAAATTAAGTTCAGTCTGAAATCCTATTATTAAGTTTACCACCTGCACTTTAGTTGCAACATCAAGAGCCGAAACAGCCTCATCACGAACAATTAATTGAGGTTCAAGTGCCACCGCGCAAGCGATAAAATACGCGGACGTTGCCCACCACTAAACTCATGCGGATAACTTTCAGCAACCTCAGGAGGTAAATTTACGTGCTGGGGTAAATCAGAACGAGTTTCTTTGTGCTATCACGGCTATGAATTTTATGAACGCGAATTGGTTCTGATAGCGTATCGAGAATAGACATTCTTGGATTAAAAGTATGACCACCATATCCACTCGCGTATTCAACATGGTGTTCTCATTCACCAGTTATGCTGGTTGGACGAAGGTGGCAACAAGTGACATGGGGGGGCCTATGAAAAGTGCTAATCCTCCAAATGAATATTGAGGTTATCCCCCTCGTAACTCATTCTACGAATCCCCTCTCGAATTAGTCGGTAGTCGCTGAATCCGAAAATGAAAACTCTACTGAGCCTTCTGACCCGTCTGTTCCCCCTCTCACCCAAAGTAGTGGCGGTTGAGACGGTGACGTGGAATGACTTGGCGATCCCTGAGGGACTCGAACCCCCGACCCTCTGATTCGAAGTCAGATACTCTATCCATCTGAGCTAAGGGATCAGACCCAAGTTATTAGAAGGTGGTGCCCTCTAGGTGATTTGAACACCTGGCCTACGCATTACGAATGCGTCGCTCTACCAACTGAGCTAAGAGGGCTAATCCACCTATTCCCTATATACACAAAAGTAACTGAAAGTCCAAACCATACACACTAATGATAACCTGTATATTCACATATTATTCGTATAGTGAAAATTAAGGGTATAACACATTGTTTTTAAGAGATATCTTTTTGATAAGTGCATTGCGCTCACAACGCTCTATCAACACAGCCAGGGCGGTTTAATTTGTTAGGTTCCAGATTGCGCACGCTGGAAAGTCTGCCAAGAACATCAATCCCGTAAGACAGACAAACGGACTATAGAGTTAAGTTCTGACTGCTCAGCGTTGTGCTTTAAAAGAACCTCGGGCACATCCCCATAATCGTGCCAAATTTTCAGTGGCCCGAACCAACTTTTATGCCACTTTGGCCGAAAATTCCAATTATACGGTAGAATAAATGGACAAAAGCCTGTGTCGTCCACGGCCTTGGCAAAACCAGCTTGGTCATTAAGGGGCATGCGCGCAAGCTCGTCGCCATTATGGAAAATGATCGAGGAATCGATCTCATATGCGCATCGTTTCCACGCATCAAATACCGACCAAGCACGCTCAGTAAAAAATAACACTCCTGTGTTGTACTCTACAACCTCACCCTCGAGCCCCCCGTATCGCCTAGCCCAGGGGCATTCGCAAATTGAACAGGCTAAGCCAAACCGTCGAGCTTGAGTGAAACCGTAGGTCAGATCTCCAAGCACGACGGTATCTGCATCCAAAAACAAGGTCTCGGCAAAGGGAGAGAGCTCAAGCATGGTTGCTTTATCCAAGAGCGTACTCTGATCAGGAAGCTCCACCACATGAAATGGTAATTCTGGATGTACGTCAAACAACGAATTTTGGGAGCGGGCCAATGCCTTAGTATCAAATTCACCCCAAACGATGTATAGGACACCTCTACCAGCTTTTTTTTCTGGTCTCATGCCGCATCTGCTTGTTGGTCTCGCATACGTACACTCCTGTTTTGCATTGCCCACTGATTCCCGATAGTCTCGTGAACATGCGCAATTCACAAGATCAAGAGTCAAGAAATCTCGACACAAAGAATGAATGGCCCTTAAAAGGTATTCGAGTTGTCGAATTTTGCCACATGGTTATGGGTCCTACATGCGGCATGATTCTTGGTGACCTAGGCGCAGACGTGATCAAAGTTGAACCCCTACATGGCGACACGACCCGCCGACTTGTGAACCAAGGGGCCGGTTTTTTTGCATCTTACAATCGCAACAAACGCTCTATTGCACTCGATTTAAAATCATCAGAAGGGCTCAATGCTGCAAAACGGCTCGCGCTTGGCGCCGACGTGGTAATTGAGAACCTGCGGCCAGGTGCACTGAATACGCTTGGGTTAGGGTATGAGGACTTGAGCGCTGCAAACCCACGCCTAATTTATTGTGCCTTGAAAGGATTTTTAGAGGGTCCATACGCGAACCGGAAAGCACTTGACGAGGTGGTACAGATGATGGGCGGGCTTGCCTACATGACTGGGCCAGAGGGAAGGCCACTGCGTGCCGGCGCATCGGTTATCGACATTATGGGGGGTATGTTCGGTGTTATTGGTATTCAAGCAGCCCTCGCATCGCGCGAGCGCACTGGCCTTGGGCAAGAGGTAAAATCAGCACTATACGAAACAACTGTTCATACTGTTGCACAGCATATGCTTCAGTTTGCCATCACTGGAGAACCCACGGGCCCAATGCCAGACCGACCAAGAGCATGGGCAGTTTATGATACGTTCCAAACTAAGGACGCACAGAGCCTATTTGTTGGTATCGTCAGCGATACGCAGTGGAAACTCTTTTGCCAAGCTTTTGGGCGCGAAGATTTGCTCACCGACCCCTCACTAACCACAAATAATCAACGCTCAGAAGCCCGCGATCGCATTATGCCGATAATAAAAAAGCTATTTGGTAAAATGACGTATGAGGCTTTGATGGATACTTGTGAACGCATAGGACTTCCCTACGCACCAATCACCAAACCGCATGAATTATATGACGATCCCCACCTCAACCAATCAGGTAACCTACTGGATATCACGTTGCCGGACTCCAAAGTAAAAACTCGGGTCCCCGGCCTTCCATTGGAATTGGGAGGGCGACGCATTGAAATCCGCCACGATCTCCCAGAGATAGGTGAACACGGTCGAGAGATTCTTATTGAAGCAGGTTTTTCAAATATTGATATCAACAATATGGAGATATCAGGAGCGTTGCTCAAAAAATTACACAAATAGCTCCGCAACTAGGCTTTCTTGAGATTCACTGGGGCTGAAGAATATTTTTTTACATTCAAAGGTGCTCCAACCTCTCGGGCGTCCGTTGCATGTTTTCCATGGCTGAGATTATTCAAACGCTGCACCCTTTGCGGCCGACCCCAATAAAATGTGTCAAAACCGCCACAGCTCGCGCAAAGCGCCATCCAATCAGCAACAGCATTACCACAACTTTCGCACAACCAAGTGGGGTCCGAACAAGCCACTGCAGCACGACGCAACCAATCTCGCGAAGCGTCTGTATCACCATGCTCTGCCTCTTCCAAATCCGCCCAGAGACGGCACACACGGGCCTCCTCAACATTATCAGCTAAATACAATAATTGATCCCGGGCTTCACCCCAAAGACTCGCTGCCAAATAAACCTCTGCCAATGCAATTTGGCTCTCAGGATGGTCTTTGTTACCGGAAGTCATCACCTCAGTTATTTTTACTCGGTTCAAATCATCATCGTGGGCTTTTATTCGCCAGCAGGCGCGAACCAGCTCCGGATGCGGCTCACGTACCCATGCTTTAACAAGGATATCAATCGCCCGAGATTTTTTCCCCGCAGCGCTCAAGCCATCTGCGTGCGCTACAACTATAGGTGCAAAATGAGGAGCTACTTTAAAAGCGATCTTATAGTATTTCTGGGCTTCTTCGGCATCCTCTCGCCCTTTCAGATCGTTTGCGTGTTGAAACATGAGCCGTGCCTTCCTGCGACGGTTATTGCTGCGGTCAGTGATCCCGAGACGCACTTGTTCATCACTCGTAACTTGAGCATCCAGCCAATTTCCACCACGAACCTGTAGAGAAAATAGTTTCTCTGACACCCAATCACTTTTCGGTTGTAATTTATAGGCGCGCCGCGCCAAATTTAAGCTCTCCTCATTGTCCCCAGCTTTGATGGCTTGAGTTAGAAGTCCGCGCAACCCTAAAAATACCGTCTCCGTGTTTAATGTCATCTCCTCAAAAAAATGTCTGGCCGATGCGTCATCACCATTTAATTGTGCAGCTTGGGCTGACAGTAATAATGTTAGTGGTGGCTCATCAAGCAAGACCTCAGCAAGTTTAACTTGCCTTCCTGCTTCCAATGAGTCCCCGGCAGCGACAGCGACCATACCCTGCGTCAACGCCTTGTAACCTCTCGTCTTACGGCGCTTATTCCAAGCCTCTTCAATCCGGCTGGGGGTGCGCAGTAAAACTACCCATAAGCGATAAATTAAGGCTGCGCCGATTGCTATTACAACGAAACCGGCAACCAGAACAGCTACCGACGTGTCAATGCGATACCCTTGCCAATTAAGAGTAACCTCACCCGGCCTATCGAGTAACCAGACAACACAGCCAACAAACCCCATGATAATTACCAGATATGATAGCACGCGTAACAAAGTAGTTATTCCTTACGTGGCTTAAGCAGAGCTGCGGCATGTATGTGCAACGCAGCAAGTGCACGCTCAGCACGCAGCCGTATTTTTGCATGAGACAACCAAGGAGCAGCTATCTTGCCAGCACTCTCTGATAACGCTTCGACTCCCTCCAAAGTTGATACAGCAACGGCAAGCTCACTATTAATCAATGCCCCCTCAACCTTCGCAACCATTGTTTCAACTGATTGGTCCTCACCCACTCCATCAGTGCGCCTTACTGTCACTACAGAGCTGAGGTTATTAAACACTTTCCCCAACCAACTCTCAACTTTTTGGCTCCGCGCCGAGACCACTATAGGTCCAGCAATTTTGGAAAATTCCAAACGTAACGTATTTAAAGTCGGGATCCCCGATGATTTATAATCACTGAGCGGCAAGAGAGCAGCACTTAATGCAGCGTCATCACCAGAAATGGTTTCTATCGCGAATAATTCTTGTTGATAAGAACCGCCGAGGCGGACCGCATCGCGCAGATTTCCAACCGCGAGAATTAAAGCCGCGTCCGCTACAGAAGACTCACCTGTTATCCCCGATGGGCTCGACCGGGACTCAACAGCATTTAACCTTTTCTCCATGCCTTGAAGCATTCTCTCTGCTAACTCTGCGGTTGTTTGCCCAGCCTCCAATTTGGAGAGGCGTTTCGCTATCTCATCCCCTTTTTGCTCTGTAATTGCGATGCGTTGTTTTTCAGCTCCCTCATCTTTAATGAGCGTGGTTGACCTGCCCTTTTCAAGCTTTAATAATCGGTCGCTTAATGACTTTAATGATGCCTTTGCTTCACCCGCCTGATCCATACTGGCTGCAGCTTCAGCCATGTTACGTACTGCCATCATCGATCTCTCTACAGCGTCCAAACGGGTCAACACCTTGGCCAAACGAGCGCTTGCCTCATTACGCTCTGCCTCAAGGCGCAGAATAGCTTGGTCGTTAGTTTGGAGCCTTCCGGACGCCGTCTCCAATCGCGCAACCCTTAGTCCCAGATCTGCAACGTGAGCATCTTTCATCTTTGCAAACGGCATTACGGATAGGATAGCGTCCAGTTTTTCATGCCATTGGGGGTAGGTGAAATACGCACCTCCCACTATTAGAAGTAAGGCGCCAAGCAGCAGCCATCGAACCCCACTAATATATCGCACTAGATTAGACAGTGGGGGTGAGGCGTCAGCCGATAAACCCTCCGACTGCTCGGTTAGTCCTTCAGCCAGCCTTTGCTCTTTTTTTAGAGTAGCGCCACGGCGAGGGTGTGTTTTATCTTTGCTTTTTGCCTTTTTGGGATCATTGTCTATGGGAATACGCACCATATTTTGCTCCGTTACCAGATATTGGCTCTTGTTATTGGATCGCGAACCCTAACCCAGATCGGGTTGACACCGAGACCGATAATCACAATACATTCCTCCGCTGATTGTCATTAGCCCTCAAACAATGCCAGAACAGCCATCTCATTTGGAGTAGGAGCTATCTTAATCATGGCCCAAGGTAAACCAGCAATACTATCGGCCACGTTAACGCTAAGACAATAAACCATCACAGCCCGAAGACGATCAATCAGTCCCGCTTTCGAGACAAGATTTGAGAAAATACGCCCCGAGCGAGGCGAGTATAACACAATCCCCGCAATGCGCCCCATCTCAAGGCCATCCCTCACTGCCTCGGGCAGCACGCCAACTTGATCGGCCCGGTAGAGAACAATGCGTCTATAACTTAGGCTCCCTTCTGCCAGTAAACCCGCAAGATCTCCTGCTACATGAGAACCTGCGGGGTGCAAAAGACATCCAGCTTGAAATCGACACTCTTGAATAGCTAACTTAGCTAGATCAGTCACATCGCCATTTGCAGATAGCACTTGATCAAAACCCAAATTCCTTGCCATCCGGGCCGTCGCATCTCCAACAGCTAACACAGGCAATTCACGGGAGAGACTTGCCCGAGCAAAGGCTCTAGCACCATTGGCGCTGGTAAACAGAAGCGCCTGTACACCATCAAGTTGAACCGCAGTATTATCTAGGTAGGTTATGTCAATCATTGGAGCAATAATGCTATCTAGAGAGCGGTTGGATAGTTGTTTTACTAGAGAAACCGCATCTTCTCTCGGCCGAGCAATCACAACGTGCACGCTGTTTCCCCCAAGTTTTTATCCAATACACAGTACATCACCGGCTCGAAGGCGTAGTTCTTTTCCCACTTTAACACCTAAATCAACGGGATTTGCTATTAAGCCTGTGCACTCTGCCTTAAATATTTCAGACCCGTCTTTGACCGCCACTAGTCCCCGCAATCTAAGACGCCCTTCGTCACTCAAATTCGCGAGCCCCCCGATAGGGGTTCGGCACGAGCCATCCAGTGTAGCAAGCATGGAGCGCTCAGCAGTAACGCAGCACTGAGTTGGCAGGTGATTAATAATCGAAAGCCAATCCAAAACCCGATAATCATCAGCACGACATGTAATACCAATTGCTCCTTGTCCAACTGCAGGTAACATTTCTTCGGGATCGAGAATTGATTTTGCCACACCGGCTAAATCTAGGCGGTTTAGTCCTGCTTGTGCCAACATAGTCGCATCAACTACACCGTCGACCAATTTACGGATTCGGGTTTGTACATTTCCTCGAATCAGTATTACCTCTAAATCCGGGAAATTTGACATTATCTGAGCTTGGCGGCGTAGCGATGCCGAACCAACCACGCTTCCAAATGGCAACTCACTTAAGGAGTCAGCCTTGAGTGACAAAAATGCATCGCGCGGGTCTTCCCGCGCCAAATACGCCGCCAGCACAATACCGTCTGGCAAAAAAGTCTCAACGTCTTTGACCGAGTGAACAGCAATATCAATCCGACCATCTAATAATGCTAAATCCAATTCTTTTGTAAAAAGACCTTTGCCACCCACTTCCGCGAGAGGCCTGTCAAGAATAGCATCACCCTCTGTTTTGATCTCCTTGATTTCGACATTGTCAGATCCATCCAAATGGGGAACTAATGCTAAAAGTTGATCCCGCGCCTCAATAGTTTGTGCCATAGCAAGCGGCGAACCGCGTGTACCGATACGTAAAAGAGGGGCGGTATGCATTTTATTCAGATCTTTAACCTCGTTATGTGTCACGCTTTAAACGTTGGTCCTTAATGCTGGCCACTGGGTTTCCGCAAGCGTATGCTTTGGCAATGCATATATTCCATCTAAGCTAAACCACTGTTGTACTGTTTTATATATGATTGTTTTAGGTATTGAAACCAGCTGTGATGAGACGGCCGCTGCTGTCGTTCGTCTCGAAAAAAAGTATGACAACGGACCTTTAGGCCGTGTGCTTAGCAACGTTATCCTCTCACAAATTGACAAGCACAAGCCTTATGGCGGTGTTGTGCCCGAAATCGCGGCCCGTGCACATGTGGAGGCCATCGATTCTATTGTCAAGAAGGCAATGTCTGAGGCTGGCATTGGCTTTGATGCCTTAGCCGGAGTCGCCGCAACGGGTGGGCCGGGGTTAATAGGAGGTGTCATGGTTGGCGTCATGACGGCTAAGGCTCTTGCCTTGGCCAGCCAAATCCCTTTCTTAGGAGTCAACCATTTGGAGGCTCACGCATTAACTGTACGGCTTACAGGTAACTCAGATGGAACATCTATTTCCTTTCCATATTTACTCCTTTTGGTATCAGGTGGCCATTGTCAATTATTAAACGTCAAAGGTGTCGGCTGCTATCAGCGCTTTGGGACAACTATCGACGATGCTCTAGGCGAAGCCTTCGATAAAACAGCTCGTATGTTGGGGCTGGGTTATCCTGGTGGTCCCGCCGTTGAGCGGCTGGCACGTGAAGGGGATCCTTGTCGCTTCGCGCTTCCTCGACCGATGAAAGGACGGGATGGATGTGATTTTTCTTTCTCTGGTCTAAAAACAAAAATTCGTCAAACGATTGAGTCACTGCCCGATGGTCCAATTAGCCATCTGGACGCCGCAGATATTTGTGCGGGATTCCAGACAGCTGTTGGCGAAGTCTTAGCAGACCGCAGCGCAAACGCAATCAGAGGTTTTCTAGATCAGCATGAACCAAGCTCATTCGTTATGGCAGGAGGCGTTGCTGCGAATCAATTCATCAGAGAAAAATTAGAAATACTATCAAAGGAGCACGGTATGTGCTTCGCAGCGCCGCCGATTGAGCTCTGTACTGACAACGGTGCCATGGTCGCTTGGGCCGGGCTTGAACGTCTCCAGATCGGCGATACAGATAATCTAGATTTTAAGCCACGCCCGCGATGGCCCCTCGATCCCGATGCACCCCGCCGCGCTTACGCCGGGGTCAAAGCTTGATGTGTCAACCAGCAAAAAACACGTAAAATATTTCACCAAGAACTATTGGTCGAGACGCCAAGGCACGCTACAACGTAGCATATGGATCAGATTAATATTATCGGGGCTGGAGCGTGGGGCACAGCATTGGCGCAAGTAGCTGCGGAGGCCGGGCGGCGAGTAGCTATTTGGGCACGAGAGCCAGACGTTGTAAAAAGTGTGAATAAAAGTCATGAAAACTCAATTTTTTTACCGGGATTTACTTTGCATAACTCAATACGCGCAACTGCGAGCCTAGCGAGGGCCGCCGATGCAGACGCCCTATTACTGGCTGTCCCAGCGCAATTTCTCCGCATAACTACTGAAGCCTTGGCATCACATCTAAATAAACAAACCGCCATCGTAATCTGCACGAAAGGAATTGAGCTTTCTAGCGGCGCGTTAATGAACGAAGTTGTAAAAGCCCTAATGCCCGAGCAACCTCTCGCCATCCTATCCGGCCCTACATTCGCTATTGAGGTGGCTCAAAATCTCCCTACAGCAGTTACTCTAGCATGCGATGATTCTGTACTTGGGTCACGATTATGCGCTGCGCTTGGCACGCCCAGATTCCGCACATATCATAGCAAAGACGTTATCGGTGCGGAAATTGGTGGCGCAGTAAAAAATGTGTTGGCAATAGCATGTGGGATCGTGGAAGGAAAAAGACTTGGCGATAACGCCCGCGCCGCAATCATTACCCGTGGATTAGTAGAAATGGCTAAGTTGTGCGTGGCCAAAGGTGGTAACCCAGAGACGCTAATGGGTCTCTGCGGTATTGGTGATCTTACGCTGACCTGTAACGCCATGCAGTCTAGGAATTTTTCGTTGGGTGTTGCACTCGGTCGAGGCAGATCGCTGGATGATGTTTTATCTGAGCGTACCTCAGTCTCAGAGGGAGTGGATACGGCCTCCGCTGTTACGACGTTAGCAGACGCCCTCGACATTGAGATGCCAATTTGCACCGCGGTAAATGCAATTGTTGGGGATGGAGCACAGATAGACGAGATTATTAAAATGTTATTATCTCGACCAATTGGTGCCGAGTCACCCTTTACCGGTATCCAGCAAAATTAAGCGCTATCCTGCAAATTTAAAGCATTAAAACGAGCAAGCCATGCCCTGATTAATGAAAATTAAAGCTCGGTATAGAATAGATTAAATTTTCTCTATCTTGCCTCCGAGCAGCGTTATTTATCATTGGGAATTGTCCATAAGTAAAAGCCCGGATAATTGAGAACACTGAACATAACCTTACCATAAAGGTTCTTTTAATGACCAAGCCTAATGAAGTAAAATCTCGATCCTCAAGCATTCAGAAAAGCATTCGCTTATGTGCACTAAATGCAATTCCCCAAAACAGCACCAATGGTTTTCTACTACAGAGTGACCGGGGTCGCTACGGCGTAATGGTTATTCGTCGTGAAGCGGAAAGCCTTTTTATTTATGTGAATTCCTGCCCCCACATTGGCACGCCCCTAGATTTGCGTCCCGGAAACTTTCTAAATAGAGATAAAACCTATATTTTGTGCAGTACACATGGTGCGCTTTTTCGCATTGAAGATGGTTACTGTGTATCCGGTCCTTGTGCGGGGGAACATCTAATAGCTCTTCCTTGGGAACTTCGAGGGAACGAGGTATTCATTACGGAGCCTGCATTTACAAAATAAATGTAAAAAGCCTCCTAGCTTGAGGTTTTTGATAAGATTATGATATTGCTATCCGACAACATATAAAAATTACAGGCGTGCTATCTGTGCGACCGGGCTTTATTCAATATGGGGAGGAGAACGATCAAATGAATGACTTTGAGATGTATCCGGTACCAGAGACCTTTGCCGCGCAAACAAACTGTAACGATGCGCAGTACCAAAAATTGTATAACCGCTCGATAGAGGATAATGAGGGGTTTTGGCGTGAACAGGGCCTTCGTATTGATTGGATAAGGCCATACACAAGAATTAGCGACGTCAACTGGTTGATTCCCAATGTCTCCACTAAATGGTATGAGGATGGCTCGTTAAATGCATCCTATAACTGCATTGACCGGCATGTGGCCGCTGGTAAGGGAGATAAAACAGCCCTAGTTTGGGAACCTGACGACCCAGATGAGCCGAGCATGAGGGTCACCTACAGCGAGCTTCAAGCACATGTCAGTCGCCTTGCAAACGCAATGAAGGATTTGGGAATTAAAAAGGGGGACGTTGTAACAATTTACATGCCAATGGTGCCAGAGGCAATTTTCGCTATGCAGGCGTGCTCAAGAATTGGCGCAGTGCACTCTGTCGTTTTCGGTGGGTTTTCGCCAGAAGCGCTTGCGGTA
The DNA here is from genome assembly GCA_002690705.1 of Magnetovibrio sp. Taxonomy (GTDB): domain Bacteria; phylum Pseudomonadota; class Alphaproteobacteria; order Rhodospirillales; family Casp-alpha2; genus TMED8. The sequence goes on from NZFO01000008.1 coordinate 150,546, forward strand.
CGCATTAATGACTGCGAGTCAAAATATCTGATAACCGCTGATTCGGGTCGCCGCGGTAAAAAGCCCATTCCTCTAAAACTCAATGCAGATGCGGCAGCAGAAAATTGCTCCAACCTTAAAAACATGATTGTCGTCAAGACTGCTGACAACCAAATTAATATGAGAGATGGCCGTGATCTTTGGTATCACGATATCGTCAATAATGCCTCAGAAAAATGCCCAGTTGAGGAGATGAATGCAGAAGATCCATTATTTATTCTATACACCTCAGGTTCAACAGGAACACCGAAAGGAGCCATGCATACGACTGGTGGGTATTGTGTCTACACCTCATTCACTTTTGAGTATATTTTTGACTATAAAGATGATGATGTTTTCTGGTGCACGGCGGATATTGGCTGGATTACCGGACACTCTTACGTCAATTACGGCCCAATGCTAAACGGATCGACCCAGGTAATCTACGAAGGTATTCCCAATTTTCCAGATGCTTCGCGTTTCTGGCAAATTTGTGAAAAACACAAAGTCACACTTTTCTACACGGCCCCCACGGCCATCCGGGCATTGATGGGAGCCGGAGACGAATTTGTATCTAAAACAGACCGTTCCTCCATTCGAGTGCTTGGCTCAGTGGGCGAGCCGATAAATCCAGAAGCTTGGAACTGGTATTATAATGTTGTCGGCGACAGCCGCTGCCCGATAGTTGATACGTGGTGGCAAACGGAGACAGGAGGAATTATGATCACGCCCTTGCCTGGGGCAACATCTTTAAAGCCGGGGTCTGCGACACGCCCTTTCTTCGGGGTGCAGCCGGCATTGATTGGCCACGACGGCAATGAGATTTTGGGTGAGGGCGAGGGGGCGCTGGTTATCAAACTCCCATGGCCAGGCCAAGTTAGGACGGTCTATAAGGACCACAACCGGTTCATGGAGACTTATTTTTCAGCTTTTAAAGGCCAATACTTTACATCCGATGGATGCCGTCGGGATGCAGACGGCTACTACTGGATAACTGGTCGAGTAGACGACGTTCTAAATGTTTCTGGCCACCGTATGGGAACTGCAGAGGTAGAAAGCGCGCTTGTCGCCCATTCGGACGTCGCTGAAGCTGCTGTCGTCGGGTATCCGCATGACATCAAGGGGCAGGGTATTTATTGCTATGTCACTTTGAAGGCTGGAATTAAGGGTACAGAGGAGAAGAAGAAAGAGATGAAAGATCAAGTTCGCGCGGAAATTGGCCCTATTGCAACGCCAGACCTAATACAATGGGCTCCTGGCCTTCCAAAAACTCGTTCCGGAAAAATCATGCGCCGAATTTTGCGAAAAATAGCAGCAAACGATTATTCTGAGCTCGGCGACATCTCAACATTAGCTGACCCAGAGGTTGTTGATGATCTAATTCGAAACCGACAACATCAATAAAGGCGTTATACGCGAAGTGGAACTTCCCTCAATCCTGCAAACATTTTTAGAAGCTGACCACTTGGATTTAACCTGTTAAAAATCTATACATCTTCCTTTTCGCTCCCAATCACCGTAGCGCGTTGGGTCAAGGCCCTTTGGTCCCCCGATCTCCGTTGATGGGCTGTTAATTTTACCTGTGCCTTTCTGAGGGGACGCTGTCTTCATTCTGGTTGATTGCGCGGGCGCCTTAGCGTTCAACATCGCGTAAGCCCGACTAAGATGACCCATGGTATTGGTTACTTTTCGTGAATTTTTCATACGGCTCCTTTGACACACTAATTCCTTATTTGACTGTATTATATCAAAAAACTCAACCGATAGTTTCACAGGTTCTGAAGAGGTTAGGCTTGAGATCAAACCTATATTCGGGCATCAAAAGGTATGAACGATCCTGCTCGCACACGTGTACTTGAGATATTGCATGCCGTCCTTCGTCAAAATAGAGCCTTGAAGAGCCAGGCAGACGAGGCCGCTGGCCTCTCTTGGCCAGATCATGCTTTCACGCGGCGCGCAACAATGACAGTGATCCGACGCCTTGGTCAAATCGATGACTTAATTCTTCGATGCATAGAACATCCCTTACCCGCCAGAGCCGCAGTTGCGAGAGATATTCTTCGGTTTGGGATTGCACAAATCTTATTTATGGAGGTTCCCAATCACGCAGCTGTGGACACATCGGTGAGATTATTTAAAACCCATGGCTCAGGAGGATATGGAAAGCTCATCAATGCCGTTTTGCGCCGTATCACCAGAGAAGGAGGGGTATTGGTGGCAAAACAGGATGCACCCCGGCTAAATACACCTGACTGGTTATGGCACACTTGGAAGGAGTTTTATGGCTCCAAAATCTGTCGTCAGATCGCTGCCGCACATCTCTTAGATGCCCCCCTTGATTTGACTTGTAAAGCAGACCCCGGAAAGTGGGCTACCCGATTAGGCGGTCGTCTTATGCCCGGCGGGACTGTTCGTCTCAATCGGCCAGGCGCAATCTCAAACTTGGCAGGATATAGTGACGGTGCATGGTGGGTACAGGACACCGCAGCACACTGGGTTTCAGGGCTGGTCGGCAATGTTCATGGTAAATCCGTAATTGACCTCTGCGCAGCACCAGGAGGCAAAACAGCAGCTTTAGCCGCAGCTGGCGCACAAGTTACTGCCGTTGACCGCTCCACAAGCCGACTAAAACGACTGTCCGAAAACCTCAACCGTCTACAATTGCACGCTAATATTATTGAAGCTGATGCAACATGCTGGGTGCCAGAGAAGCAAGCCGATGTCATCTTACTTGACGCACCTTGCAGCGCCACGGGCACACTCCGCCGTCACCCCGATGTCGGGCTTTTTAAGACGATACAGGATGTGAACAGATTAGCGTCTTTGCAACACCAACTTCTGGCCCATGCAGCAAATCTGGTTAGACCCGGGGGAATAGTTGTTTATGCCACCTGCTCGCTCCAACCAGAAGAGGGCGAATACAATTTTAAATCAGTAAACAGAGCGGGTATACCACTGATTCCAAACCCTATTTCGCCAGATGAATTAGCGGATTTACCCCGCTACCTTATTCGAAATGGTACTTTTAGGTCTTTTCCTTTCCAATTAGCGGAGGATGGCGGCATAGATGGTTTTTTTGCATGCCGATATTCAAGGATCTAGACCACCCGAATATCCCTTTGCTTTTTCTTGTAAAAGCAGTAAATAGCCTATCAGCTAAAGGTATTATGATGACAAAATTATTGGATTTCCACGAGAATCTAGATACCAAGGACGAGGTAAAGATAGGCTCTGAACGGTCCTTCGGTATCGTCTTTGCAATTCTATTTTTAATTATTGCTAGCTGGCCACTTATTGATGGGGGCGACATACGGATTTGGGCAGCTATAACTGCAAGTCTTTTTTTAGGTATTAGCTTTTTGATACCTAAACTTCTCCAACCATTAAATTTAGTTTGGTTCCAATTGGGTCTAGTATTGCACAAGATAGTTAACCCATTAGTGATGGGGTTTGTATTTTTTTTTACGGTCACACCTATCGCATTGATCATGCGGAGCATGGGTAAAGATCCACTCTCTCGCAACTTTGACTCGAATACACATAGCTATTGGATAATTAGGGACCAGGATGACCCAGAGCCCGACAGCATGCGCCGGCAGTTTTAGGGGGGGGCATGAGTTTTCTCATAGAACTGTGGTTTTTTTTAAAAGTCAGGAAAAAATTTTGGCTTCTTCCGATCTTCGTTATGTTATTGATTTTTGGCGGTTTAATTGCTCTTACTAAAGGCTCAGCCGTCGCACCTTTCATCTATACAATTTTCTAGGCGAGGTTGATGCGTATTCTTGGGGTATCTGCCTTTTACCATGATAGTGCCGCAGCTCTAATTGAGAATGGGAACATAATCGCAGCCGCTCAAGAAGAACGCTTTACGCGCAAAAAACATGATGCAAGGTTTCCCGAAGAGGCTATTTTAAGCTGCTTAGAACAAGGCAGGATTGGTCTTGAAGGAATCGATTACGTAGCCTTTTATGATAAGCCATTCCTGAAGTTTGAACGATTATTGGAAACCTATCTAGCTTTCGCACCAAGCGGTTTTACTTCATTCAAGATGGCGATCCCCATCTGGTTGAGAGAAAAGCTATTCCAAAAGGATCTGTTAAGAAAAAAATTTGTGACTTTTGATAAAAATTTTGATTGGAAAGAAAAATTACTATTCACTGAGCACCACCAAAGCCACGCGGCGTCTGCCTATTTTCCATCTCCTTTCGAAGACGCTGTTGTGCTTACTATGGATGGCGTTGGCGAGTGGGCAACCACCTCGGTAGCAATGGGGGCCGGCAACAAGTTAGACATGATCCGGGAAATTCATTTTCCGCACTCCCTAGGGTTACTGTATTCTGCCATGACCTATTACACGGGTTTCAAGGTCAATTCTGGAGAATATAAAGTGATGGGTCTTGCTCCCTATGGTGAGCCAAAATATAAAAATCTAATTCTCGACAACTTAATTGACTTAAAGAAAGATGGTTCTTTTCGACTAAACCAAGCCTACTTCGATTATTGCACGGGCCTTAGTATGACTAATTCGAAGTTCGATGAATTATTCGGTGGCCCAGCTCGTAAAACAGATGAACTGCTAACGCAGAGACATATGGATTTAGCCGCATCAATCCAAGTCGTCACAGAAGAAGTTGTGCTACGCATTACTCGTTCACTGGCCAAGGACACGCGGTCAAAAAATCTTTGTCTAGCGGGCGGAGTTGCGCTCAATTGCGTAGCCAATGGAAAAGTCCTACGTGACCAAGCATTTGAAAATGTCTGGGTACAACCTGCAGCTGGAGATGCAGGTGGTGCCCTAGGTGCGGCATTAGCAGCTTACTATATTTTTAAAGGACAAACGCGAGCTTCGCGGTCCGTTGACGACATGAAGGGCTCATACCTTGGCCCTGAATTTGAGCAAGACGAAATAAACCATCGCCTGAGTACGGTTGGCGCAATCTTTGAAACCTTGAGCGACACGGAGGTCATCGATGCTGCAGCAAATGCTCTGGCCGACGGGCAGGCGGTTGGCTGGTTCCAAGGTAGAATGGAATTTGGCCCTCGGGCTCTAGGGGGGCGGTCTATCCTTGGAGACCCCCGGTCGCCAACAATGCAAAAAACGCTTAATCTGCGAGTCAAATATAGAGAGTCCTTTCGCCCATTTGCGCCGTCAATACTGCGGGAAGATGTTTCTAACTGGTTTGAGATTGACAACGATAGTCCCTACATGCTGTTGGTCGCGGATGTGAAAGAGAGTCATCGTCACGAAATTACGGACTCTGAAAAGGCTTTGTTTGGGATTGAGAAGTTGAATGTACCACGCTCAGATATTCCAGCCGTTACACACGTCGATTATTCTGCGCGTATCCAGACCGTTCATGCGACCACTAATCCACGGTACCACGCACTTATTAGTCGTTTTAAGGAAATTACCGGATGTCCTGTTGTCGTAAACACCAGCTTTAACGTGCGAGGCGAACCCATAGTTTGTACCCCAGAGGATGCCTTTGGATGTTTTATGGGAACTGATATAGAGTTTTTGGCGGTAGGCAATTCGCTAATGCGCAAAGAGGACCAAAGTTCTGAACTTGCCCCGAACTACAAGAATAATTTTAAACTGGATTAGAAGAATGGCCACTGGATTGCAGTCCTGGCTCTTAGGTAGTCGCCTGTATAATCGGACTCTTGGCCACAGCATTAAGCTCACAAGGTCCTCTCCATCAAGATTGTGGTCGAACCCCATTACGAGTTACCCCGATCCGAATGGGTTTGAGTATCTAAACAAACTTAGTAGTAATCCGCCATCTGAAACAGTGCACGCCATCCAAAATCAGATCAAGGAATGGCTTTTACTCAATAATCGCTGGACGAAGAGAATATGGACAACTGAACTTGTGAGCGAGCGTCTCACTCACTGGTTAACGTTTTATTATTTAATTTGTAACGACGGGCAAGGCGTTATCGGCAAAGCTTTAGCTGCAGCAATTAATCGTCATGCCCACCATTTATTCAGACCGCGGGTCATAACTGGGCACGCGACCCACACTCTAAAAACCTGTCGTGGTATGATATTAGCAACGATTTACTTGCCTGATTTTTTTAAACGTTTGGAGCCAGCGCTCAAAATACTGGAAGAAGTTATTGGAACTGAAATTCTGCCTGATGGTGGCCACGTAAGTCGTAACCCAGAGAAACATCTAGAGGCTATGTCTATTTTGATCCAAGTCCGGCAAAATATGATTGAAGCAAAGATTGAGGTTCCTCCATTTCTGCAGCAAGCCATTGACCGTATGGCACCTATACTTAAGTTTTTCATCATGGGTGACAATCAACTCGCTCAGTTCAATGGGGGTTCGACGAATAATCCAGACACAATAAAACAAGTATTTGAGCTATCTGGCAGCGAAGCACAAACGGCATCAAGCGCCCCCCATATGGGATTTCACCGGCTATCAGCTCAGCGTACTAGACTTATTTTTGACGTAGGTCGGCCACCAAATCAGGGACATGCAGGGACGTTTTCCTTTGAAATGAGCGTTGGAAAAAACCCTTTAGTCGTTAATTGCGGTAGCAGCGTCTGGCAAGGCCAACTCTCATCCGCCCTTAAGACTACAGCTGCGCATAGTACAGTGACCGTAGCAGACACAAATTCCTCAGACCTTAGGCAAGATGACTTCAACCTACGACGAATTCAAAATTTATCTGTTCACCGCCGGGAAATAGACGGCAATATCTTGGTAGAGGCTAGCCACGACGGTTATCTATTAAAATTCGGCCTCGTTCATGAGCGAAGCCTTTTCTTATCAAACGACGGTTTCGATTTACGTGGGGAAGATGCCCTAAAAGCCCAGACAATTACTTTTCAGCCTTTCCATATTCGGTTTCACCTTTATCCCACCGTTAGGGTGACTTTGGTCGAGAACCGACATTCCGCTCTACTGCGCTTGCCTACTGGACGTGTGTGGAGATTACAAATTTCTGAGGGTGAGTTGCAATTAGATGAGAGCATCTATGGTTCAAACGGCATTACCCAAAGAACCCATCAACTCGTTATCAAAGGTCAACATGTTAAACAAACGACATTAGTTAAATGGCGGTTAGCTCGAGAATCCGAGGTTTAGGGCTCTAAACTTTTATCTCATGAGTGAAACCGTAAATTACCGCAATGTCATAATGAACCACACGCGCCATACCCTCGTTGTTATCTGGGTAATCTTTGGGAACACATTAGCCACCTTTGACCGCAACGATTAATCTTTTCCTTCCACAGTTTTTCGTAGTTAAATCACGTAATACCGATTTAGGGACTCGCCCCCACGACCTACAAAACACGCCTGCTTCTCTCTCACAAATACCGAAAAAACTCTGACCTATAGAAAAAATAATTGGAAATCGTAGCGTTGTGAGTATCAAACGCAGTCTCCAAAAAAATCATAACTAGTGTAATTTTTTAAAAAATGGAACCATCAGAAAGTCTCAATCATGAGTTCCTTATGATAGATAATAAAATTATGGATATAGGCAAATTGACCATCACTAGTCTCCAACCATCCTTATTTAGGCAATAGCAGTGAAATTAAACTCTAGGCAATTAAATTTAACTTTCGCCATACTGCTCGGCATGAGCATCCCAACAATGTTTTTAAGCAAAACATTTATGGGGCTAGCAATAGCTTTTGCTTTTTTTATCTGCGTGTTTCTGAGGGGAGTTAAACCACCCCTCTCAAAAATAAAAGCACGGTTGCCTCCACAGCTTTTAATTTTATTAATTATCACGCTTATCTGCTGGCTCCCCAATATTTTCTTCTCCTCGGACCCTTTGCGCTCTGTAAAAGTCGTTTTGAGAACCTTTGGCTTGTTTGTTTTAGTTTGTTATTTTTGGGTTTTGATGGAGGACCGCCAAATCATTCGACAGGCTTTTCAGCGAAGCTTTGTTCTCTCGGTTGCACTCGTATCGCTCTTTGCGTGTTTGTCTAAAACAATTCACCCTGGTCTTTACTTTATTTTACATTTAGAGCCATGGCAAAAGACCCCGTTGCTGACAGAGTTAAAGCCACTCGCATCTTTATCCCCTATCTTATTACCTATTCTAATTTGGTTGATTAGATCCGAGACCAGAGTTTGGCAAGTTGCTTCATTTTTAGCCTGTTTATTATTGATCGTTGTACTGGTTCTATCTGGAAGTCGGGCATCAGTTGCGGGCCTTTTGGGTGCAGCGGCTTTGTCCTCAGTAGCGTTGATCATTTGTCGCCCCTCAAAGGTAAGATTTGCTTTTATGGGTTTTGTTGTAACTTTTTCGATGGTAGTCATGTTTTGGCTACGAGCCAGCTGGAACGATCAGTTTGCATTCACACCAATGTCGCCTGAAATAACTCAATTATTCTTTCCTAATTGGCTTATCGACTTTCAGCGGCAGGCCATCTGGCAATTTGCGCTCGAAAAATGGACCACCGCAGTATGGTTTGGCATAGGCGCAGACACCATAAATTTTACAGGAGGGGCTGATCGTATAATACCCGGCACCAATGATACTCGGTTTATGCCAGGACATCCGCACAACTGGGGTGTAGAGATACTAGCGGAAACAGGTATTTTAGGTTTTGCATCATATGTATTATTAGTCATTACCATGCTCTTTCACGCGATCAATCGTTTCATATCAACTAGCAACAGTGCCTATCTAATACTTATAGCAATTAGCGGCGGCTATCTGTGCTCAGGACTTTTTAACTTTTCTTATTGGTCTTCATGGTGGCAATTTTCTGTCCTTCTATGTGGTGCGTTTGCATTGGCGAACGTTGATTATAAAGACGACGGCCACGAAAAACTTTTTTGAAAGATTAGATTAGAATAGATGCACGTTTTGCAGACCAAAACGGCTCATTAAACGACCTTAACTCAGCCCTTAGCACCACCAGAAAGATCTCCACAACTAGTAAAAATTGATTTGAAATATTTGAAAAAATCTATTTTCCTTTTTAATTTTAACGACGTCGGTTAGGCTAAATCGTAATTTATTTGAACGTTATTATGAATCTTGACTCATGACTGGCCCCTAAAAAACGTGGTAATTTGTTTTCGTCCTGAAACAATCGATTCTGCCGAATGGCACAGGCTTTCTAGTAGTTGCCACACCATGAGCTTGGTTCAAACTTGGGAATATGGCGAGGCTAAACAGCAAACCACCTCGTGGCAGGTTGAGCGCGGCTTCCTTCAAAAGGGAAAAGAACGCGTCGGCATGGCACAATCACTTGTTCGCCCTTTGCCTTTTGGGCTTGGAGGATTGGCATGGATCAACCGCGCGCCAATCGGCTTTGGAAAACTGAACAATCTTGCCCAAGATACCTCGAGGTATTTGTCCGCATTGGTCTATTACTACACAAAAGAAAGAGGATATTACCTTCGAATTGCCCCGCCTCTTGAAGTCGGCGAAATCAATACAGTGGATATTGAAAAAGCGGGCTTAAAGGTCGGTAATGACCTAGGGTGGGCGTCTGCTAAGTTGAACTTAAGTCCATCGCTTGATGATATCCGCTTACAATTGAACCGTAAATGGCGTGGCCATCTAAACAGGGCGAAGCGCAGTGGTATGATTATCAGGTCGGGCTATGAGGCCGAAAAATTCAACCTCTTTCTTTCCGCTCACGAGCGCGCGATTAAAGACAAAGACTTTAAAACAACGGTTACTCCACAATTTTTGTCCGCAATGCAAGATCTACTTCCACCCCAGCGGAAGATGTTGGTGATAAATGCACATATGGGGACACAGCACGTAGGGAGTATTCTTTTGGCTTACTATGGAGAATCTGCAGAATATCTTGCGGGAAATACCTCTTCAATCGGACGAAAATGCGGCGCGGGTCAACTCCTTCTTTGGCATGGAATCAAATTGCTTAAAGAAAACGGAATAATTAATCTTGATGTCAGCGGCCAAGACCCCGTCAAAACTCCACAGGGCATTCTGACCTTTAAGCAGGGGCTCAATGCCAAACCGTATCGACTAGTCAACACCGTCTTTTCAGAAGACTCCCGGCTCGCTAATCGATTAATTGGATGGCGGGTAAACCAAGCACTAAAATTAGAATTAAGTTAAGCCCAGTAATCATTCATCATGATGTTGAATTTTCGAAGCATTGCCAAACGAGACTACAATCGCCAATAGCGTATTGGCGGCGGAAAATCATAGGCTCGCCAGATTCCTTTTAAATCTGCTATCACACCATCGTTTTTAACCATCCGAAGCAACTTGGAGCTATCGAGAGCTCTATACTCCTTATGACCGACCGCCCCTATAACGGCATCGAAACTGTAACTTTCGTCAAGGTCCTCTGCGAGATCAATTCCATAAAACGCTTTGGCCTGTAACCTTGCTGCACGCGGGTCGTGGATTGAAACTTGAAAGCCTTTTTGCGTCAATAATGTGACTAGCTCGGCAACTTTAGAATTTCTTAGATCAGATACGTTTTCCTTAAATGTCAGGCCTAAAACTAAAATTCGCGAAGAAGGGCGCAACATGTTAGCGATTTGATCAACAACAAATGATGCCACAGCGTCATTAATGCGTCTCCCAGCAAGAATAACATCAGGCTCATGCCCCGCTTGCTGCGCTCCAAATGCCAGATAATAAGGATCAACACCGATACAGTGACCACCAACAAGCCCGGGCTCAAAATCTAAAAAATTCCATTTTGTTCGAGCAGCAGCTAAGACATCACCGGTATCGATATCCATATTCTTAAAGATCATTGCTACTTCATTGATAAAAGCGATATTTACGTCGCGTTGTGCATTTTCAATGACTTTTGCAGCTTCAGCAGTCCTAATATTCGGTGCGACATGAACACCAGCTGAGAGAGCTGTGCCATAAATACGCTCCAATAGCTCAGTGACTCCTTTTGTTTGGCCAGCCACAACCTTACACACCGTTTCGACCGTATGACTTCTATCTCCTGGGTTTATACGTTCCGGGGAATACCCTAAGAAAAAGCCACTGCCACATTGCAAGCCGGATGAGCTCTCCAATTCTGGGCCACAAATATTTTCTGTGACCCCCGGATAAACTGTACTCTCAAATACAACAATGTCTCCAGAACTCAATACGCTTCCAATATCCCTGCAGGCGGCACATAGTGCACTTAAGTCTGGTATGTTATTTGAATCTATCGGCGTCGGCACAGTGACAATAAATACGTTACAATCCTGAGCGTCCTTGATATCTTCCAGAAAAGTAATTTTGCTGTGTTCCAACGTGTACGACGAGGTCTCTGAGGTACTATCGACATTCTGGCGTAATTCTCGTAGCCGGATTGGGTTCGAGTCATAACCAAAAACCCGAAAATGGCGCGATAAGGCTAGACCAAGAGGCAAGCCGACATACCCTAACCCAAGTATGGCAATTCGGAGATCACTTATTACGATCATGGACGAGTAACTCGTTGATACCCATACTTACGGATACGCCATATGAACTGGGCGGTCAATCAAACACACAGAGTTCTGACGGCACAATAAATTTACGAATCTTATTATCGCAAACCCCTGAGCCAAGTATGAACGAAGCGAATGATCAAAAAATTAACACTCCCTCCGCTCCCTAGCTTTCCGGATATCGCCTCGGCGTTCATCCGAATTCCAAGCAGTAAACACGATATAGCTGGGCCATGGCTTGTTAAAAACCAGACTGCATTTATATTTTCACGTTCAGCTTGGGGGCTTCAGGCCCTTGTAATTACAGCTCAATTTAAGCTAGGGGAAAAGCCAATTGTGTGGCTTCCCGATTATTTTTGCGACGATACCTTACATCCCTTACGATTAATCGGGGCAAGAGTTCAATTTTATCCCATCACCTTAAACCTCGCACCGGATTGGGACCAATGTTACGCCTTGGCACAAAAACAAACCCCCGACTTGTTTGTTATCGTCCATTATTTTGGACAGCCTTCGGAAGGCGTGCAGGCTTTTGATTTTTGCCAGAAAACTGGGGCTCTGCTAATAGAGGATGCTGCTCACGCCCTCTCTCCAAGCCCGGGCATTGGAGCCTATGGTGATGCAACTTTCTATAGCCCCCATAAACATCTGCCCATACCACAGGGCTCATTGGTAGTTCTAAAGGATAGGTCACGGTTTCTCCCCTCCGAGCTGGAAACCGCATGTAGGAATATGGCTGAACAGGCTCCGTCATCAGCTAATTGGCTAACAAAGCGAACCGCCCAAAAAATGTTGCCACCTAAAATACTGAGGGCAATAACAAAACGTAACCAAAAATCCTTCCTGGAGGACGGTGCTTCTAAAACTTTGCCAACCGAACCTTTATGCAGTCGATTTGGTAAAACAATGCTAGAACAAGCAAGTAAAAACCTAAAAAAATGTAGCGAGACCCGACGTAAAAATTGGCGCTATGTGACTGAAGAGGCGAAGAATATTCAAGGGTGGGATCCACTAACATCGCTCCCTGACACATGGACTCCTTATCGCGCTGTTATGCGATGTGTAAATCAAGAGAGGGCTGAGCTTATTTATCGACATTTGCTTGCTTCTGACTGCCCGGTAGAGAGCTGGCCCGACCTTCCAGCACAAGTCACCAACACACCAACTAACCATGCTGTTGCCAACGAACTTAGGCGAACAACAATCCTTTTACCTGTTCACCAAACGCTGGACACGGCAAAAGTATCTGAGGCATTTAGGCGGTTTAAAACCCACCCTGCCTACTGATTCCCAGTATAAACCGTATCGGTCCATTTGAGAAAACGCCGAAGACCCTCATCTAATTCGATAACTGGCTCGTAATCCAATTGTAAACGAGCTTTTCGAATTTCAGGCGCACGACGGTTTGGCTCATCGGAAGGGTAACTATCAGGATACTCAATTATGTTATGAATCACTGAGCAGCCCATCACCCTCTCAATTGATTGGACGAGCTCGACCATAGAAATCTCTGGTTTGGGATTTCCTATATTGTAGGCTTCGCCCGGTACACCGTTGAGAACAACCAAAAAAAATCCAACCATCGCATCAGTAATGTAGCAAAACGTCCTCGTTTGATTTCCCGTACCATATACATTTAAGGGCTGCCCTGCTTTAAGACGACTAGCAAAGTTCGGTAATACGCGATAATCTGTTTCCTGCATGCCCGGACCGAAGACATTGAATGGGCGGATCGTATTTGTATGAATGCCCCGCATTGTATGGAAAATATGACAAAGCGTCTCTCCTACACGCTTGCTTTCATCATAACAGGCGCGCGGCCCCTGACACGAGACATTCCCTCGATAGCTCTCTGCCATGGGCACGTGTTGTGGGTCTGGATCACCATAAATCTCACTAGATGAGAAAAATGCGAGGCGCGCGCCATGTTGGTCCGTGAGTTCTAGCATCCGACGAGTGCCGGTGATCGCAACTTCAAGAGTTTCAAGTGGATATGCACGATAATAATACGGGCTAGCAATTCCTGCCGCGTGAATGACGAAATCAAGGGGCCCCTCCCAATTGAAGGGCAGGATGACATCATGATTAACAAATTCCATGTTCGGGTGATTTGGAATTTCAGCGCCAGTTTTCCCCGCAGTAATCATATTATCAAGACCAACCAAGCGAACAGGTTCATCCAAAACTTTCTCATTAAGACCCGCAAAAATTTCCATGAAATACCTTCCGAGAAAACCTCTTGCTCCAGTTAGCAAAACTGTTTTTCCAGAAAAGGCTTGGGCTACGCCCGTTAGGCGCCCCACAATCTCATCGACATCAGATTCCAGCAGAAATGATTGCATTTTATTACTCTGTTACAATTGAATGAAGGCACGCCTCAGTCTTTTTTTGAATCCCTATTCGTAAAAGGGTTCATTAATACCATCGATAAAGGAGCATTTTCATACTAGCGCTTTACATACCCGTGTGATGTTCTTCAATCCGACTTTTCACTGTATTATGAAAACAAGGTCAGTAAGTCAACCGATCACATTTAATCATAGAAATTTTAAGTAGTTAAGTGCGCTTGACCGGCAGGAAATAAGAGAGACTACTTATTAAAGGAATATCTAAAGATCTTTATCAGGAATGGGGTCAAATGGTTTTGTCGTGTGAAATGATAGCTGTCTTGCTAAAATGGATAGGAACGGGTGTTTTCCCGAGAGAATAGCGTCGAGCTTGCCAAGCCAAGTATTTTCACGACCAAAAAAATTAAGTCTCAATTCTGGTTTGAACAGGATTTCGCTGTATCGGCTTGATACAAAATTCGAAAAAACGTCAGCGACAATCCTCCTCTGACGCAAATCAGCCCGATGCAAATAGTAGTGCCCTTCAACGATGCCGTCTGTGACATAATCTTTACCTAATGATTTATATACCAACCTGAACAACGGAGAATTATATAGGGAATAACATGAAAACTGACCTCCTGATTTAAGAATTCTGTTTGCCTCCCGAATTGCATCTTTAAACTGCGGCACGTGCTGGAGAGTTTGAGCGCTCCAGTAACCATCAAAAGAATTATCTTTAAAATTTAATTTTGTCGCGTCTCCATGAACAAGCCAAATATTTTTATTAATCTGCTCCTTCAAAAATTTTTTAGCATGGTGTAAGTTGCTTCGGATTAGATCAACGATGACAACTGTAATATCGGGCCGGTATTCATGGAGGTTTCTCCAGTGCCATCCCCAACATCCACCAACATCACAAATGATACCTCTCGCTGGAATGGAGTCTACAAAACGTCTCACTTCATGGTCCATAACCGGGATACTATGATGGTGGGATATAGACGCTAAATAATCTTTATAATGAAATTGAGCGACTCGCTCCCTCAGAGTAGCCTCCAAGGATTGTGCCGCATCAATTACAGTTGTGCCATAAATCCCATCGTCATCCCTGTCTAAATTGCTAAGGACGTTTGGTTTTATCATTCGACTTCCTTGACGGTCACAGCGGCATAGCAAAAAACAAGTCGGTTGAAATCTCTTACACCAGATTTTAAAAGTCCAAAGTGATTTTTGTTGTAGTAACGTAAAATGATCGCAATTTTTTTAACAAAATTAATGGTTATGTTGTAAATTGCTCATTGCTGTGCTGCAAGGTATAGAATTTGAAGTTTAACATATTACTGATTACATACATCGGTGAGGATTGTGTAATATGGATAAAAGTATCAGCTCACTTTTGAAATTTTTATCATTTTTGACATTATTTTTTTTAGTCCTAGGCAGCATCCCTCTGATAGATGCAATGAAGGCTGATTGTCTCGCGCCGCCGGCACCCAATGTTAATTGGACAGAGTGCGACATAAGCCATCGTGACTTGACAAATGTTGACTTATCAGACGCCATTCTACGGAATGCTAATTTTAGAGGTTCTAACTTACGTGGCGCGAATCTCAGAGGGGCAGATTTTGAAAAATCTGACTTATCTGGCGCTTTTTTAACAGGCTCCGATTTAACGCAATCTGTTTTATTTCAATCAACATTGACCGACACAGACATGAGCCATGTAAACCTCTCAAAAGCTAACCTGTCTCAAGCCACTTTAATCCGAACGAGAGGAACCGATGTGAATGCAACGCGAGCTAATCTCTCATATAGTGTTATAACTGACGTCAATTTCACAAACGCAATTATGGTGTTTACGAATTTTTCGCGGGCAGTTTTAAAAAGGACAATTATATCTAATGCTAGGTTAAGTAATTGTAATCTGACGCGAACACAATTTGAGAAAACCTCCTTAACGAATGCTTTTGTTGATAATTGTTTTGGCGACCTGATCCGGATCGATGAATCAAATGAAGAGTGGTTTAATCTCAGAAAATTTATCAAAAAAATTTTACCCAACTTAAACGGTGGCAGGGTAACCATATCTAATATGTTAGCTCCTAACGCCGATTTGCGTAACCTGCACCTATCAAAAGTCAAATTTTCTAATAGCAACATGGTGGGAACAAATTTATCTAATGCACACTTGAACACAGTGGTGTTTATGCAGACCAATTTAAGTGAATCGCAGTTTAATGGAGCTACAGGAAAAAATATTTTTTTCAAAGACACCCTCATCAATTCTGTGGATTTTACCGGTATCCGTATACACGGTTTAACGCTAAAAGGCGCATCACTTCAACGTGACCAATTCCAAAAAGCCCGTGTTTTTAACCTTTGTCTCGAAAAATCAACCCTGACGCCCAGTCCCAAATCAGAATTAAATCGAAGACACCATGATCAAAGGCCACAGTTTGGACCTTGCGAGGCGAAATCATCTGATTGGTAGTCCCGTGAGATATTTAATGGATTTGTACGCTTGGAAGCGGAATAATGAAGGTCCCTCCATCATTCCTATATTTTTTATGATTTTCCATAATCGAGTTGGCAAAATTCCAAGCCAGAATCACTACCGCATCCGGTTTACGTAAATATAACTCTTCAGAAGATACTACCGGGATGTGCATACCAGGTGAGTATAAGCCTTGCTTTAGTGGACTATCATCAATAATAAAATCGATCATGTCCGGGCCAATTCCAAAATGATACATCAAGGTCGTAGCTTTAGCCGGTGCTCCAAAACCAGCAACAGATTTACCTTTATTTTTTAGCTCAGTAAGTACATCTCGAAATTGATTGCCGATTGCTTCAATATCAGTTGCAAATTGAACGAAAGTGTCTGCGCAATGTAGACCGAGATCATACTCAATCTTTATCAGGTCAGTTACACTTCCATCCGGTTTCCAAGGCCCCTCTTTATGGCCGACAAAGCCGCGCACCGAGCCCCCGTGGCTATCCACCCGCTTGGCTGAAAATAGCTCTAACCCATATTGACGAAAAAATTCTACCAACGGACTTACCGAATGATAGGCTAAATGCTCATGATAAATAGTATCAAAAAAATGTTTCTCTAGGACATCGACCAAATAAGAAGCCTCAAATACAAAGACGCCATTTGGCGCAAGCAAATCAGCTATCCCTTGGGTTATGTCATGAAGATTATCCGCATGAGCAAAGACATTATTCGCGGTTATAAGAGCTCCGCGTCCCCATGTACTTTTTATCTCTGCAGCTAACGCAGATGAAAAAAATGCCGCTTTGGTCTCAATCCCACGCCGTGTTGCGGCAGCAGCAATGTCAGATGCAGGGTCTATTCCTAGAACAGATAATCCAAGACCTTTAAAGGCCTCTAATAAAGTTCCGTCATTCGAACCAATGTCAATGGCGAGTTGGCAAGATAATGGTTTAAATGTAAATTTTTTTACAAGTTCTTCGGCATACTTTTGAAAATGCTGGACGAACAAAGGGGAGGTTCCGGACACATAAACATAATTTTCAAACAATAGTTTTGGATTAACTACGTCGGACAGCTGTACGTGGGTACACTTGTTACAGAAATAGACATCTAAAGGGAACAACGGTTGTCCTGCTATGCTTGACGCTGCAGAAACAAAAGCATTCGCAGGTGGCGTTGGCGTCAATTTGAAAACACAGACTAAATCCTTGCTCCCACACAATCGGCAATCGTATCGGCGAAAACTATCTTTATTCATAGCCTAGTCAAGCTTCGGGTTTCCAGCTGGTTAATCCATCCGGGGAAATCATGTCAATTCTTACCACATCGGCCTCGTATGACTTTTGGTCTCGGGGATTTCGTGACAAAGTTAGAAACGTAGTGTCCTCTGGGAAAGTCATACCATGATCAACCATCGGTGGCGTAAAAACCATTTGTCCAGAACCAACAGTGATGCGCTCCGGTTTTTCGTCAGTGCCCGTCGGCCGATGGAAATAATCTATTGCCCCGGTGAGAACATAACAGTAATGCCAATCTGTGAGATGGTAATGATTCGCGCGAAGCGTGCCTTTTTTTGAGCGAATTAATACAGCACTTTTCATTAACTCATCCACGAGTGGCTGAATCTCTCCCCGCACGTCAACAAACGGTTTATCCAAAGTAACTAGAGGTTCATCTGGCCAACGTGTTTTTTCTTCAGCAGTTAATGGGTCAATTACATTGGGATTTATCATAAAAATGCCTTTAATCATTCGATTGCTTCTAGGCCTCAATAATAGTTAAAGTTTATACACTAGTTAACAATGGTATAAAGCCGATAAATATCGAAATATTATAAATGATTAACCGAGCCAAAGGCATTTCTTTAAGTGTTGGCAATAACTAAGCTCTCAGCTAGTGATAACGGCACGATCCAAGGGGTGAAGATCGAATGAAGAAAGACAAAATTGTGGTATTAATGGCAACCTACAATGATTGGGAGTCTGTTGCCGAATTGGTACCAAAAATTGATAATGAATTAGTCAAGAACGATCTCTCAGGTCACATTGTGATAGTTGACGATGGCTCAACCGACGTGACTGGCCGAACCAAGTTGCTTGACGCACAGCTCTCCTCAATCAATCACATTGAGTGTCTCGAACTATACAGAAATCAAGGCAACCAAAGAGCCAACGCAGTTGGGATTGCGTATTGTAATGATACAGTAGTCGGCGATTATTTAATTCTGATGGACTCAGATCAGGAGGATAAACCTAAATATATCCCTGAGCTTATTAAAGCATGCGCAAGTTACGACGACCGTCAAATTGTCTTTGCCGAGAGAAGCGAACGATCTGAGGGGTGGCAGTTTAAATTTTTCTACGCTATCTATCAAAAATTGTACAACATTTTAACTGGCATGAAAATTTCGATCGGTAATTTTAGTGCAATTCCTTACGTTCTGCTGGCGCGTGTCGCACACATTTCAGAACTGTGGAGCCATTACCCTGCAGCAATAATGCGGGCTAAGCTCCCTTTTTCAACAATTTGCTCAGATCGAGGCAAAAGAACACTGGGCATCAGCAAAATGAGCACCGTGCCACTGTTACTACATGCATTGAGTGGCTTTGCGGTCCACGCAGAGATTATTGGCGCGCGGATACTTGTCACGGCAGGAGTTTTTGGGATTATTACCCTATGCGTCGTAATAGGTCTTGTTGCCATCCGTTTGTTCACAGACTTGCCAATTCTCGGTTGGACCTCACAAATAATCGGCATGCTTATAATTATTATCTTCCAAATTTTAATTACGGCAGGAATTATGGTTTTTCTAATCATCGCCGGTAGAATGCAACCGGCAATAGCTCCAGCACAGGTTTACTCCAATTTCATAATGAAAAAGCTGACATTGCTCTGCCGCAATGTCAGTTAAACTTATGTTTTTTGTAAAACCACCTCTTGAACCAGCGCAAAAATATTAGGTGCGGACCGGCACAAAAGTTTATCAATTTTCAATATTAAATTTAAAATCATTCTCGGCAGCGGTATATATGGAGTTCTGTGGTTTACACCACCAGAATTCATAAACATCAAACATTCGGAATATTCGTGATGAATAATTTCTAGGTCAGGAAGAGACTCTCGTAATCGCTTCTGATCGCCAAAAAGAAGATCACCTATCGCATTATTACCATCCCAGTTATCTTCGCTGCGCAGGCATGGCTCAGCGCCAAATGGATCGACCCCCTCATCTACATATTCATACCCGCTGAGCATCAATAACTGTCGAAGCAACCAGCTATTATGAGGCTCCAAAACGAGGACCTTGCCTCCTTTCCGCGTCACTCGAGCAAGTTCAGCAATAGCACGCAACGGAAAATTCATATGGTGTAGGGCAGCTATGCAAATAACGGCATCAAACACCGCATCACCAAATGGTAAAGCTTCTGCAGACGTAGTTGCATCCAGCCATGGGGCCGCGTGAACATCCGTTTGGATCAAATTAATACCGGGAAGGAAAGTCTTGGTCACTCCTTGGCCAGCGCCCACTTCAAGAACAGTATTTCCGGTTTCGATATGATCTTGTAAAAACTTGAATCTTTGATCCAACAAGGCTGATAAGTTATATCCCAACCGCTTGCAATAATGCTGGTAATTAGCTGGTGAAATAGGAGGGTCATCCAATTTGCAAACTTGATCTTTAGGCTGGTTCAAAACAGCACCTCTAAACTCTTCTTGGTCCATTAAAGATGTAACTGAATACATCTAACTTAATCATACACCGTTGCCACATTGAAATCATTGGATTGGTTCAATATACCTAAGCTAACTGAGGGTGTTCAGCACTTAATTTGGAAAGATCTAATCATGAAGATGAACATCATTGGCTTACGCTTCCTCTACTTTACTGCTCTTCTAAGCTTACTTGCGTGCCTTGCCTTGCTATCAACGCGAGGGTACCACGCCATTTCGCTTGCTGAGCCCATGCAAGGTCAGACGCGTGGAGCGGAATACGAGTCACTATTTCCTATCTGGAAAGTAACTCAAGGACATGCTTTATACACACAAATTACCCAAATTCCGTATACGGGAACATATTATAATTGGCTCTATTACTCGTTTTACGCGGGTATTTCTTTTTTGGTGCAAGCCGGGCTTTCTTTGGGTGATACTTGGCTGCCAACAATTACGCGAATTACAACATTAGTAGGTTCCATCACAGGGACGGTTATTTTCTACCTCGCTCTTTCTAGCGTTCTGCCTCCATCAAAGGGGCCCATGAAAGTGGTGACGGCGAGTTTAGCAGCCTCCGTATTTCTTGGCCCCCTGACCGGATATTTTGCTATAGCAACAACGCCTGATATTTGGCCAATGGTTGGGGCAGTCGGCGCCCTGTGGTTATTTGTAAAATTTTACGACTCCCATCCATTACACACGGTCATAGGAATTTGTGTAATCTCATATCTATCATGGGCCTTTAAACAAAACTTTATATATATTCCAGCGACTATTGGGCTGTTCCTAATTCTCCGCCAAGATTGGAGGCACGCCCTCCTCTTGTCCCTTATTATGGTTTTTGCCGGCGGTGTAACCATGATTATAGGTGGCGATGAATATCGTAAAATGCTCTTTTTCGGTGATACAAAGATATCTCTAACTTTTGAACAATTTAGGATCAATCTAATCAATACGGTTGTAAAAACAGCGCCTGTTTTGGCAGCGATGACCGCTTTGGTATGGCTCGCAATATCAGAGAAACCGCTTCGTGAGTTCTCGGTCCAAGTTATCCACAACCGTTCCCTTTTAATACTTCCTTTTCTTGGAACTATTATCGCCGCATTTGAAGCAATTCCCACGAGTGCAATAGTCGCAGCAGCCGAAAATCATTATTTTCATATGATTTTATTCGCTACTGTTGCTTCGATATCAGCAATTCAGTCTGGTGACTTACTAATCAAACCCGCTGTTTGGGTGCCTTTAAGCGTTGGATTCATCCTAAACACAGTAGCCATTTCGACTGTTTTTCTGGGCTTGCAAGGCTCTCTTTCTGTGAGGCCTCTGCATGACTTACTCGCTAACCAAAATAAATGTTTGAAAAATCTCTCGCCGTCAATTTTCGTAGATGATCCTCGACTCATGTTACCGTGGATGGTCTCGGCAAATGACCACTTTGTAATGGAATTCTCATATGAGTGGGACCGGAAAAAGGGGGTCCAATTTGAGAAAGGCGGAGTCGGCGGATTGATTGACGCAGGTTATTTTGAACACATTGCCATATTAAAATGGCGGGGGCGTAATTTCGACGGTTCAAATTTGTCGCAGTATCCTATTTTTATCAAAAATTGCCACGGTCTTATGGTTTACGGAAAAGCTCACTCTCCCTAGCCTCCGGTAAATTAACCCTTAATTCGGGCCCAAACCCGGTAAATATATCTGTTTCAAAGGCAATACCGTAAATCCAGATATACCCGCAATTATCCACAATAAACTCTGCCACCAACCCTGCCACAAGCCATACGTCATGCTGAGGAGGGACAGGGCCGTAAACAACGTTGCATAAAGAGTTGCTCGATGGACTTCGCTGAGAAGCAACCTCTTAATCCTAGTAACAACACCCAAAATAGTCAGAAGGCAGAATGACACGCCAAAAAAACCTAATTCTAACCAAAGTTGCAAGAAAGCATTGTGCGGATGCAAAGGAATCGGCTCGATCATCACCTTATTCATATCCGTCGGTCCAATTCTTACAAATTGGCTATCAGCTTTTGAAGATAATATCCTCGCAGACCGAAGCCCATACCCGAACAGCGGTCTGTCAATAATATAGCCTGCGGTCGACTGCCATATGAAAAGTCTCGGGTACACACCGTACCCCAAACCAGGGACCGACTTGCTCATTGTCCTAGCATCTGGAAGGGTCAAAACAGCAAAAGGAGCCGTGAGCGCTCCCAAGCTAATCAATACAATGAAAATAGATGAACACCGATTCGCAAATATTACAGAAATACCAAACGCCAGACCGCCAACACAAAGTGCAAAAACTGCTGTACCGCTATCCCCACTGGCAAGCGCCAAAAAAACAAAAATTAAAATAGCATAACACGTCAATTTATATCCTCTTCGCCATAAGATCCATGCGGCGGGCCATGTCAATAAAGCCAAAACCGTCATACCCCGACTGATCATATGATTACTCGTTATCACTGGGATCTTATTCTTAAAAAGTAGTTTACTTTCGATTGAAAGTGGTAATCCGGCATTTACCTCGATTAAAACAAGTGCCGCGCCAAAAAAAACCGTCGCGATAAGTCCAAACTCAACCCACTTTTGCTCCCGACCACTAATATCTCGCACTGCGCACAAAATGCAAAAGCCACCGAACACAATCAAGATCAGAGTAACCCCAGCACGAAAGGTTTCAAATGGAGCAATAGACCAAAATGCACTGGATATAGCCCATAAACAGAATGCCACCGCTGAAAACATCAAATGCACGGGTAATTCAGCGATAAGGTGGCGGCGACGAACACAATGGTGGATCGCTAGTACAACTAGGAGGACAAAGAGAGGAGCGAGCCCCCGTGGAATAAACAAGCCTGTTGGCACGAGAACAAGTATCACGGCACCAAAACCAGTGCCAAAAGCTCTATTCAATGCGTTGAACATATTGCAAGCCCACTCAACCTACTTCAGGGCATGCCCGGTTTCTCACCATAGCAACCTTTTTTTAATTATTGTCCATATCACACCAATCGCGTGATGGGCTCTAATTTTTTTTCCTTCTTCATGTGATCTTCCATGATAACTGATCGGAACCTCGTATATTACCTCAGCCCCGGTAACGACGATTGACAAAATTTCTGCGTGTTGTTGCCAACCGAGTGTTTTGAGATCGCGAGGATCAACTAACTTTCTTCTATACAACAAATAGCACGAATAGACGTCGGTAAAGGTTGTATTGTATAGAGCGTTAAAAATTAACGTAATGAATTTGTTACCCAGCATATTCCAAAAATAATGAACCCGCGAATAACGAGGAGCCATAAATCTACTGCCCATCACCACATCAGCTTCGAAGTTGCAGATCGGAAACAAAAGTTTGTGATATTCAACAGGATTATACTCTAGGTCGGCGTCTTGAAATAAGACATAGTCTCCTCTCGCTTGGCTTAATCCAGCAAGCACAGCAGAACCCTTTCCACGATTACTAGGTTGCTCAATTAATCGATCGTATAACTCTGGGTTGGCACGCAGTGCATCAACGGTGCCATCCGTTGAACCATCATTAATTACGATGATCTCGAAACAACAATCTTCAACGTTTTGTGCCCGAACTCTCTCAAGGGTGGTCAAAATTGTTTTTTCTTCATTATAAGCGGGTATTATCACACTGACTGTGATCATGACCGGGGCTTTTCAGCAATTACAATAATGTTTTTTCCAATCCGTGGAGATATTAACGACTCTAGGGCTTTTGTCACAGGGACCCCAACACTATCATATACTTTGACCGCCGCTGAATTGAAATTGACTACACCACCCCACCGATTGACAATTAACCATGGAATTAACCCCAAAAAGTCAAAATATTCAGCGCGAATCACCAAAAATCCTGCATTAGCTAGCATGTCAGTTAGTGGATTAAGTGAATAACGCCTAAAATGACCAAATTTACGATCTAATGCACTCATTAGCATGGGCAACGCTGGCACGAATAGACATAATTTCCCCCCTGGTGCTAGCAGCCGCCAAAACCCGTTCAAAGCTTCTAAATCATCTTTGATATGTTCAAGTAGATTTACCGCTACAACTGTTTGGTGCAACCCAGCTAGCGGTTCAGCGATTCGCTGTTCCAACGTTTTGGGTGAAATTTTCACAGTCTGTAAATTACCAAATCGAAACCGCAAAAGACGAACTAAATTGGCAGACGGCTCAACTAATTCCAGCTCATCCACACAAGGCAACAAACGTGATGAAATAGAGCCAGAACCAGCGCCAAACTCTATTGCTTTTCCGCACAAGTGCTCTTGGAAAATTTGCATTATCCAACCATAGTAGTTTGGCATTTCTGCCAAAACTTCTAGATCCACCCCATCATAGAGTGGACGCTCAATCATAAGTACAAAATTCTAGGGTTAGAGTGTGGATGGAAAATCCTCGTATCGGATGTTAGTTACAAAAGGGGCTTGAGCAAAGCGTATCACACTTCGAGCCATCATAAAAAATTTCACACTTAGTTAATTTCACACTTAGTTAATTTCACGCGGATTTTTCAGCCGACACTCATCGTGCATAAGCCGCAATACTACCCCGGACTGATGGGCAACGTGTAAAGTTGGCAACGTCCGAGATAAAAATCTATCTGATTTAAACTTATGAACAACCTCCGCACAGTTTGCAGCCAAAACCGATGAACTTAGGCCAAGCAGGCCAGAATCTTGCCGCTGGATAGGATCATCCAACCAATTTGAAACGAGAATGTGATCAACTCCCTGACGATTAAGTTGATCATAAAAGGCTATGGGGTCGTTTGCGGATTCTAGAATATTAATTTGAGCCTGATGAAACTTATGGCCATAGAAATATGGCACTTTTATTAAATAAATCAAATAACGCGTGTCTATAAATATCCGGTTTTCTTGATTCAAATTCTTATTGATCCAACCCACGGGGGATGAAAGTGGTACATTTCGGGCAATAAATTGAGATCGCGATTCGGGTGATATCAAATATTTAATAAACTTAACCGTAAAAATTGCATGTCCGGCCAGTTGGATACTTACCACAAAAATTAGTATCAAACAGAACGGCTTCGCTGCATCCCATTTGGCTAGCATTCTATGGGTGGCCACTGTCAGACCAATTAAAACTAATGGATAGACCGGCAGTAAATGGCGTATCCGCTGGGATGATGCTGTAAAAAACCAGAACGTATAAAACAAAATTGCGACTAAGGCTAAAATCGAGATTTGACTGTTCGCAGCGTTTTTCCGTCTCAACCATAACCCAAATATTGCAAATGGCGCTACAAGAATACCATACGGCCCAAACCCCGTACGCAATGACTCAAATTGACCGGGTGAGAATAAGGTTGCTCGAAAAGGATAGGCAATAAACTCAAAAAAGTTCACCGGTACGGCTTTTTCAGCGTCAAAAAAACCTTGTTGAAAGGCTTTATGGTGAGCCTTACTCCATATATCCGAAACCGGATAATCAAGAACTGAAAACAACAAAGGGAAAACTGGGTCTCCTGTATGATACCAATTCCAAACATACCATTGGCCGCCGCTGATCAGGGCTACTATCCCAAAAATGAATATTAATTTTAATTCGGGCCTCCAGATAATAAGTGTTAAACCCGATGCGGCAACGTAGATTAGTCCCGTGTATTTAGCACCAGCAAAAAAACCAGCAGCTACAGCGGCGACTAAAATAAAACGCCAATCTCCGTCCATAACACCTCGCGCTAAAGCCACGGCTGAGACCATAACAAATAGCGCATTGCGAAATTCGACTTGCCCGGTCCCTGCCCCATAAACAACGCTAGGCGTCGTTGCCAAAATCAATGCCACAGCAAGAGCTAAATTTTTCCCAGTATACGGTTTGATCAAGCAGTAAAGAGATAAGACACACAACCACCCCGTAATCATCACCCATAGAGTAACTGCAAGTTCTCCCCCAACAACAAAAGCGAGGGTGTAAGTTAAATGCAGCAAAAGCGGGACACCCCCATCTACTGCCCGCGGAATAAATTTTATTTCTTCCCATTCAACAAAAAGCTTAGGTACGGAAAAATGATATGCCAAAGTGTCTGCATCTGCAGGAGGCGACAGCCCCTCTGCAAGATCAAATAAAAAAACGAGGGTTAAACCACCCCACAATAATACTGTTGAACCACTAACTTTGGTTTCCCCCGAAGGATGCTGCGGCTGAGAGGGTCTGAAGAACCGAACCGGGGGCAAAATAATAGCGAAACTAACACCCACAGCAATCATCCCCAAAAACCAAAACTCGCTGAAATACCCGGCTACACCCAGCCAGAAAACGAGCCAACCACTGATCCCCAAGCCAAGTACAGATGCCCATACTAATTCATCTAACCGCGGCAAATCTCGCCACACGTCAATAGATCGCATCGCCACGGCACCAAAGCCGTAGCAACTCGCCAGCATAAGGGAAACCGCGAGGAAACTCATAAAAGGTCTCAGAAACCAAATATTGAAAGAATAGGCATTAACAGATCACAGAATTGGACGAGATATAAAAATCCAAACCAAATAACCCAGAGCCAAAAAATTACTTTAAGAAGTTTTGAAGCGTTATCAGTCGTTTTTATAAACACTCTCTCTACTCTCGCTCAGCTGTTGTAGTTCTCCAGGAATCTCAATAATCTGCGTTGGGCTTAACCTACTTAGAACATTTTTTTCATGAAAAACAGTGGTCATTAATTTATGGGTCAAATATCGGCGCGCACCAAAATCATTTGGAGCTTATTTTTATTTACCGGGCTTACTGTTGCATTATTTCTGACGAGGTCAAACTACGTATCACCAGCGCAACTAACATTGGCGATTGCAATCTTCGTCGTAGGCCTGTTGCCCATCGCTTGGCATTTAAGATTTGGCGGTTCATCTTTTTATCCGCTTTTCCCAGTGCTAGGCCTGTATTATTCGATATCCTTTGGATTGCCTTTCTTGATTATTGATTTTATTTGGCCTACTGGTTTTCGAGAGATCTCATATTTTGGGCCCACTAACTTCCCCATAAAACAAGGCTTGGCAAGTTTGGAGAGCATGTGGCTCGTGCTCGCGGGTATGCTGACATGTTTTATATCTTTCGCTGCTGCTCAAAAACCAGCCAATAAGTTAATCGGAGAATTCCAATTCCCAACCGCTGCAACCCCAAGGGTGACCCGGCTACTTGCCTATGGGTTGTTATTAGGTTTTGCTGCTAATGAATTTATACCTTTCCTTCGAAAAGCACCGTCACTCAGCCAGCTTTTTGGTCGAATTGAGTTTGTCGTTTTTGCTGTATTCTTTGTTGCCTATCAACAGAGATTAATTGGAAAAGCAGATGCTGGGATGGTTTTTTTTGGTATTTTACCATTACTAATTTTGTATAGAACAATCTCCGGACTCTACTCTCCCATACTAATGTTATGTTTATTGGTTTGTTTCCTGAGCTGGCCAAAATATAAAAAACAAGCCGCTACAGTCGCCGTTATTTCGGCGATTTTTCTATTCTTATTTTATGTTCCCGCACAGCAGTATCGGGCACAAACAAGTCTGACCGAATACATTTCTAGTTCCTCCAAATCAAATAGCACCTCGATACGCAATTCATTATTTTTTTTGAAACTCAGCCTATCAGTTTGGCAAGGTGAAGAAACCGTTACATTCGAAGATCAAATATACAAACTAGGGCCAACCCATTCACTTGAAACTATTGGGCGTCGCATCTTTATTATGCCACTATTTGATCATGTTCATTCCTTGACGCCAAATACCGTTCCCTATTGGCGTGGCGAGACATACAAGCCCTTATTGACCAAATTTATTCCGCGCGCACTTTGGTCAGACAAGCCAGAGGAACGATTCGGGGGAGAATTTGCGCTTCGTTTTGGACTAATATCAGTGAATGATACCACTTCCATAAACATTCCATGGATTGTCGAACTTCTTGCCAATTTCGGCCCAACAGGCGTATTGGGTGGTATGGTAATTATCGGCATCTTCTTTGCACTTATCGATTCGTTCTTCAACAATCGCTCTACACCGCCATTTGAGCGAGCCATAGGGTTGAGTATTGTATTCCGGCTTGCTTACCCGGAGTCTAATTTTTCTCTAATGTGCGGTGATCTTCTGGTCTTAACCATTTTTGTATACGTCTATTTCTCACTTGGTTTTCACTGGATTCCTAAATTACTCAAATCAATAAATCTGCAGTAAAATGCAGTAAATACTAGGGTCGATTTCACCATCAAACGTAAGTGTATGCTGACAATTTTCATTGACGTTCACCACGTGAACACTGTAAACATTGTTTAGGGCGTTCAGATGATGAACACAAAAGGTAAAGGCTGTGTCTGGTAAGCAAAAAACCCTGAATTCCGAGGATGGTTTGGAACCGTCTATAAAGCTTGGCATGCTTGCTGCAGTCGAACAAAGTAGCGATGTCACTCAGCGAAAACTCGCTCAAGAACTTGGTATTGCCCTGGGCCTTACAAATGCATACCTCAAACGGCTTGTGAAAAAAGGTTACATAAAGGCGTTACATGCTCCAGCCAATCGATACCTCTACTACCTAACACCAAAGGGCTTCACGGAAAAGAGTTCTCTAACTGCCGAGTATCTATCTCAATCCTTTAAATTCTTCCGTGACGCGCGTCAGCAATGTTCCGATGCCTTCACGATTTGCACTAGCAAAAATTGGCATAATATCGTGCTGTGTGGGGCAGGCGATTTAACCGATATAGCAATTCTTTCAGCACAAGAATTCAACGTTAAAATAGTTGGTGTTGTCGATCCAAATTTTACTGGCTCTTCGTTACTCGACATCCCCGCACTTAAATCATTTAAGTCGTTGATTGAATTTGAAGCGGCAATCGTAACGGACACGAGACAACCGCAGAAAACATTCAATTACGCCTCAAGGTATATGCCGAAAAAAAACATAATAGCTCTTCCATTACTCGGTCTAAACACAAATATCTCAACTCAAGCTGAGTGGTACAAAAGATGATCAATTGGTATGTTGTTCATACTCATGTTCGCGCGGAAGCAAAAGTTGTCTTAAATTTAAAGCAACAAGGATTCGAGGCATTCTCGCCGCAATATCTTAAACGCCGTTCTCACGCCCGTCGAATTGATCACGTATCCGCCCCAATGTTTCCCCGTTACATTTTTGTCGCTTTAGACCCCACGTTAAAACCATGGCGTGCCGTTCACTCCACCTTCGGCGCATGCTATTTAGTATGTTATGGGGATGTTCCAGCACCAATGCCTGAAGGAATAGTCGAGAACATTATATCTCGACAAGATGAAAATGGCTTTGTAACTCTGTCTTCCGCAGATGTGTTTAAGAAGGGCCAATCAGTAAAAATTGTTAACGGTGCATTCAGCGGGCAATTTGGGCTTTTTGATTGCGCCACAGATGATGAGCGTATCATCGTTTTATTAGATATGTTAGGTCGTCGGGTAAAAGTCCGATTAGCCATTGGCTCAGTAGCGGCAACAGCCTAACCGAGCTAAATCTTTGAGCCTAAAAATGTCTCGGTGTTTTCACCCAGACTGCGGTAGCGTGTCTTAATTCCTCACTCCCCCTCTCATGCTGGGACGTCAAAAAAAATGACAGATTGTCGGATATGCGGTTCTCCAATTGCACCTTTTATGACTTTTGGTCAAATGCCGGTCGCAAACGGTTTCCTTTTGCCCGAGCAATTTGATAGCGAGTATTTTTTTGAACTTGCTCCCGCATTTTGCAGCGCGTGTAATATTTTGCAAATTATTGACCAACCTGACCCCAGTAAAATGTTTCATGAAAACTATGCATTTTTTTCCCGCACATCAAAATACATGCAGGATCACTTTGCGAAATTTGCTGCTAAAGTTTGCGGTTCCCATCTCACCGATTACGACGATCCATTTGTAGTCGAACTAGGAAGCAATGACGGGATTATGCTGCAGAATTTCGCCGACGCAGGCATTCGACATTTGGGTATTGAGCCGTCAGAGAATGTTGCAGAGATAGCACGTGGGCATGGCGTGAACACAATAAGCGATTTTTTTGATGAAATGGTGGCGGATCGGCTTATCGCCGAACATGGCCTTGCCGATGTAGTGCTCAGCGCAAACGTCATGTGCCATATTCCCAACCTGAATTCTGTAGCCTCGGGGATAGCTAAATTACTTAAGCCGTCAGGTGTACTGATTTTTGAAGATCCATATTTAGGGGATATTATCAAAAAAACCTCTTATGACCAGATCTATGACGAACATGTCTTCGTATTTTCAGCAACTTCTGTAGCAAATGCGTTTGCCCCACATGGCCTGAAACTCGTCAACGTAGAGCCGCAAAAGACACACGGTGGCTCTATGAGATATACATTAGCCTTGGATACCCGGCAGCAAACCTCCACC
This sequence comes from Magnetovibrio sp., assembly GCA_002690705.1. GTDB lineage: Bacteria > Pseudomonadota > Alphaproteobacteria > Rhodospirillales > Casp-alpha2 > TMED8. The sequence continues at coordinate 180,914 of NZFO01000008.1, forward strand.
GCCGTTACCAATTGTCTCGCTCGAGAGACCAAACTCGGTCTCAGCTCAGCGGCAACATTTGAACGTTTTCGTGAAAACTGCGAGACATCACGGCACAGACTCACACGGCTTTTAGGGAAATTTCGCGATGAGAATCGACGTGTTGTGGGCTACGGAGCAACCTCAAAAAGTACCACAGTTATGAACTATTGTTCTATCGGCCCCGATCACATTGAATTTGTTTCTGACACAACCCCCGCAAAACAGGGCAAGTTTACACCAGGTACCCATATTCCAGTAAAACCCTATCAGGACTTTATCTCCGACTACCCAGAATATGCCGTTCTATTTGCATGGAACCACAAGTTAGAAATCATTGCGAAAGAAGACGCCTTTCGGCAATCAGGTGGACAGTGGATAGAATTCATTCCATCAGTGTGTATCTCATGAGCCTTTTTTGCGCTCAACCAAAAGCTCAATATTTATCGCATAAATCTGCCATCGACACTGCGGTGAAACGTGTTTTAGATAGCGGAACATACATTCTTGGCACCGAAGTAAAAAACTTTGAAGATGAATTTGCGGCATACTGCGACACAAAAGTGGGTGTCGGCGTAAGTAGCGGAACCGAGGCCATTCATCTAGCACTTCGTGCGGCAAATATTGGCGACGGAGACGATGTAATCACTGTATCTCACACAGCCACGGCCACAATTTCTGCCATTGAATTAGTAGGAGCCAATCCCATTATCATCGATATTGATCCAATACATTTTACTTTGGACCCAACCAAAGTTGCTAATGCAATAACCCACCGGACCAAGGCAATCGTGCCAGTTCATCTTTACGGACAGCCCGCAGATATGGATCCAATAATGGATATCGCACGACAGCATAAAATCCACGTCATCGAGGATTGCGCACAGGCGCACGGAGCAAAATACAAAGGTAGACGGGTGGGATCAATTGGCGATCTCGGGTGCTTTAGTTTTTACCCAACAAAAAACCTCGGGGCCATTGGTGATGGCGGAATGATAGTAGGGAACGACGTTTATTTAACTGATCGCTGTAGACGTATTCGTGAATACGGCTGGGACAAAGAGCGGCGTGCAATCGTTCCAGGTTGGAATACGCGGCTCGACGAAGTTCAGGCGGCAATCCTTAGAGCAAAATTACCTACACTGGACACGGATAACAAACAGCGTCGTAAAATTGCTGACACCTATGATCGAGAGTTAGGTAAGATGGATATTCAAACTCCAGCACAACGGGCAGATTGTGAACATGTTTTTCATTTGTATGTGATCAGACATCAGAACCGCGATGCTTTGATTTCTCATATGAAGAAGGCAGATATCTATGCGGGAATTCACTACCACCCGCCTGTACATCACCATCCAGCCTATAGTGATCGCCTCAAAATAGCAAAAAATATGGGCTGTACGGAGGCTGCTGCAGCTGAAATTGTCTCGTTACCGTTATATCCGGAACTTACTAATGGGGAGGTGAAAACCATTATCGCCTCGCTTCAGGAATTTTTTTCAGAGCGCCACCATGATTAGAAAAAACTACGGGTTCAACGGCAAAACCATCGCAGTAACAGGTGCAAGTGGATATCTAGGTAGCGCCCTCGTGGATCGCCTTCTTGATAGCCATTGTTTTGTCCTGCGCATAACACGCGATCGCAACCGATTAAGGCCATTACCGAAAAAGATCGCTGGGGTGCAAGATCTTGAATCAGCGATCGATAACCGTGCTTTATGGGATCGTGTGTTTCGAGAATACGGAACCAACCTTGTTTTTCATTTTGCTGCACAAACCAGCGCATACTCCGCTAATAATAATTTACAGAGTGATTTTTACGCGAATGTTATGCCTGTAATCCAAATGCTTGAAAGTTGCAGGGGACTCGTACATCAACCCCTGATCATTGCAGCCGGGGCGGCTACCCAAGTCGGCATGACTCGAACTGTGCCCACTAATGAAACTGCCGTCGATAACCCGATTACAATTTATGATATTCATAAGCTTGCGGCCGAGCGATACATAAAGCATTTCACAAAACTAGGCGTAATAAAGGGCATAGTGTTGCGCCTTACAAATGTATATGGACCGGGAGTCGAAAGCTCTAGTTGTGACCGTGGCATTCTCAATAAGGTAACTAAAGCCGCAATCAAAGGTGAACCTATTTCAATTTTTGGCGCCGGAAATGAAGTTCGAGATTACATCTATATCTCAGACGCCGTCGAGGCTTTTTTCACCGCTAACCAATACGCTGATACTTTATCTGGTCAACAATATTTAATTGGCAGTGGAGTACCGCATTCCCTGTCCGAAGCTTTTCGAATGGTCGCAAAGCATGTGGAAAAAACATTTGGGAAGCCAGTTCCGGTAGTACACTCCTCATGGCCTCCCCACACCAATCAGATAGAATACCGGAATTTTTGTGCAGATATTAAAGCATTCAAAAACTCCACACACTGGGCACCAGAAATTGACCTTGCAACGGGAATAGAGAAAACCATCTCGGCGTTTTCCTCACTGCCAAATTAAATTGATACAGTACTATGCTTGAAACAATAAAAAATGCCCTGTCGCTTTTAGACGGCATCGCTAGACGTTGGTTAGGTGTCTTGTTTTTAATGACACTGATAGGTGCTCTGATTGAGGCCCTTGGGATTTCATTAATTTTTCCATTGTTAAAGTTGATCACAGACCCAACCGCGATACAAACCAATCAATACTTAAATTGGGTCTACAGCACCCTGCAATTATCGTCATCAAAAAGCTTTGTGATTCTATGCACCGTTACTTTTTTTGGCCTTTTCTTGGTAAAAACTATTTTTATGGTTGGGTTCTATTTTGCCCAGTATACTTTTGCATTTTCGGGAATCGTACGCTTGTCCAACCAGCTGTTTAGCCGATACCTTCATGCACCTTACCTCAGTCTAATTGACCAAAATTCCACTGTTCTCATTCGAAACATTCGTGAATCGACTCATGATGTGTATAGCACGTTTATCATCAGTCTGATAAATCTTGCCGTCGAATTTTTCCTTATCATTTCAGTAACGATAATCGTATTTGCTATTGAACCAAAAGCGACCCTCCTTGCCGGCGTAGTAGTTTGCGGATTGATTTTTAGCTTTTATCGGATTCTGGGGCCAGCCTTTGAGCGCTGGGGCTATGAGAGGCTTTCTTTATCCCAACGAGCTTTGCAGTCCCTACAACAGAGTTTAGGCTCCATCAAAGAAACACGGATATTAGGGCGCACTGGATATTTCTTAAGCGCTTTTAGTCAGATACAAGATCGTGAAATGATTAATCGTCGCAACCATCAATTGGTCTCACAGTTGCCAAGGCTTTTAAATGAGACAGTCCTTCTTGGAGGCATGTGTACTGTTATTATTGTCGTTTTCCTTTCAAACACCTCAGTGAGCGATGTTATCGCATCCTTGGGGCTTTTTGCCGCCGCCGCTCTGAGACTATCTCCATCAGTAAATCGAATTACTGCAAGCCTACAAAATTTAAGAGGCAGTAAGCCCGCGGTGAAGATGACCTTTGATGAATTCCAGCGATTATCTATTAATGTAAATTCGGAGATAAATAGACAACCGCGTGCTACAATACGAGTTAAATCTATACAGTTAGAAAATATATCCTTTTCCTATCCGGGCACCAGAGCACCCGCGATTCACGAAATAAGCACAAACATACGAGGGGGTGAATCTATAGGATTGGTCGGTCCCTCCGGAGCTGGAAAAACAACGCTTGCAGACATTATATTGGGGCTCCTGCCTCCAACCAATGGAACTCTTTTGCTTAATGGAAAACTGCTATCTGATCTTACCGATCAATATTGCAGTGTAAGCTATGTACCACAATCCATATATATAATCGATGACACTTTACGTAAAAATATTGCGTTTGGAATTAATGAGGAAGAGATTGATGATACAAAAGTGAATTCGGCGCTGAAACTCGCCCATTTAACAGACTTGGTTAAGAGCTTTCCTGACGGTATTAACACAGAGCTTAAAGAACAAGGTGCTCGACTCTCCGGCGGACAACGCCAGAGGGTCGGTATTGCCAGAGCCTTATATAATGATCCAGAAGTTCTGGTTCTCGATGAGGCGTCATCTGCACTTGATAACGAAACAGAGCGTGAAATTACTAACGCTCTTAATTCTCTCAAAGGCCAAAAAACCGTCATAGTGATAGCTCATAGGCTTAGCACTGTTCGATCATGTGACAAACTACTCTACCTAAGTGCCGGTCGGTTAGTCGATGAGGGAACCTTTGAACAACTAGTGAAACGAAATGAAAAATTTCGTCGGTTGACAGAAATTTCTGACACCATAGCGAGCCTCCCCGAATGACTCTTAAAAACTCCTCGATTGAACCTAAAACTCTTTTTCCAATTCTATCCGACGTGTCAAAAATTGAATTACCCGCTAGCCAAGATAATCGAGGTTTACTTATATCTGCTGAAGATTCTCTGCACATACCTTTTCCGATAAAACGTTTTTTTTCCATCACAGCTGTCCCAAAAGGATTGATGCGCGGTGGTCATGCACATCGGAAACTTAACCAGCTTCTTATATGCCTTTCAGGCGCAGTTGAGGTAACATGCGACGATGGGCAGTCGAGAAAAAAAATAATGTTGTGCGGCCCAAAGATAGCATTGCATATTCCTCCTACAATATGGGCCGAACAGAATTATGAAGATGAAAAGACCGTATTACTTGTCGTTTGTGATGCGCCGTATAACGAGGATGATTATGTGAGAGGTTACAATACCTTTTTAAATTTTCGTGCGTCTCAATTGCCCAAAGGTTAACGATGAGTAAAAAAATAAAAGGGTTAGACCTTTGTATATCACGCAGAAGGTTTTCTCTAAGCTGTCTGATAACATTGTTAGTATTGACAAGGGTCAAAATTGGGGTTGGTGGCCATCCTATCGATGACCTAGTTTCTGATTTATTTTCAGATAAGGCGGCAGCGCAGATCATAGGCCGTGATTATATTCAATCAACGAGAGACCCATTCACAATTAGAAAGAAAATGGATTCATTGTTACAGGTAATATCCGGTTATGACGCTCCAACAAAAAAAAGGACTGTTAAAAAACTTATTAAGCATGATTTTATCACCGCCAGAGTTGTTATTGTAAACGGTTGGGTTTTGTCAGAAACCGAAGTCACCCTCTGTACACTTGCCTTGACATCTTAGTCTGTATTTTATGATATCCGACTTCGCCCAATCCAACCCTCCATCCCAATTTTTTGCTGATATCTGCATTATTGGTGCCGGTGCGGCAGGCATATCCATTGCACGAGAATTTATCACTCGCTCAACTAGTATAATTCTTCTAGAAAGTGGCAGTTTTGATTATGACGAACTAACACAAGACCTCTACGCCGGTTCATCAAATTACCAAGACCTCACCAATTCTCGGCTTCGATACTTCGGCGGCACCACGAACCATTATGTTGGCGAGTCATCCCCTCTTGACGAAATTGATTTTCAGGTCCGTGATTGGGTACCACATAGTGGTTGGCCTTTCGGTAAACAAGAGCTCGAGCCGTACTACAAACGTGCCCAAAATTTAATGGACCTTGGTCCATATGCCTACGACGAAAGCGTCTGGGAAATGCTTGGGATTACTCCTCATGGTTTTGATGAAAGGAAGTTCAAAACCTATTTTGTACAATATAGTGGCCACATCAAAGAGGGATATTGGGATTGGGAGGGTCCGGTAAGGTTTGGATCTGCTTATCGCGCCGAATTAAAGGCTGCTGAAAACATTAATGTCCTACTCAACGCCAACGCAATTGACATTCGGCCGGACCAATCAAGTAATAGTATTAACAATGTGGCTATTCAATCGCTCAGCGGCAATCAAGCTACGATCCATGCTAAAGTTTTTGTCATCGCATGCGGCGGAATTGAAACACCCCGGCTAATGCTGAACTCACAAAGTGCCTCACCCGCCGGAGTTGGAAACAACCACGACCTTGTTGGCCGCTATTTTGCCAGCCATCCTTACGCAAACATTGGCAGCTTGTTAGCTAAAAATCCGCAGCAAATATCTGAATTATATTCGCGTTTTAAAAAACTTGGGCCTGCAAAAACACGGGCGGCACTCCGACTGTCAGAACAAATACAAAAAAAAGAAGAGGCGCTTAATATATCTGTTTATTTAGTAGGCGAAGACGATATGAGTTCTGGCGTCGGAGCAGCAACTGAGGTGTGGCGCCAAATTAAAGCTTGGAATTTTGACAAACCCTTTGCTACTCAAGTTTGGTCCGTTTTAACCGATCTTGACGAGGTCGGAGCCCAATTTCTCCGCGCACGCCGAGGCAAAGATGTGATTATTCCCGCAAAGCCCTTAATCGGTCTCTGGGCTATTTGCGAATGGGCGCCGTATCCGGAATCTCGTGTAAAGCTGCGCGAGGAGAGAGATGCTTTAGGCCTACACCGCGCACATGTCGACGACCGCGTTGGCGAATTAGAGTTGCATACCTTTAAAACAGCTGCTTATGCTGTAGGAGTTGAGTTAGCTAGATTAGGCCTAGGACGGGTTCATCTTGACCCTTGGATTACCGCGCATGACAATAGTTGGAAAGATGCTATTACAATGGGTGGGGCACATCATTACGGTACGACTCGTATGGCAGAATCCCCGCGACTCGGCGTTGTCGATAAAAACTGTAAAGTACATAATTTGAGTAATCTTTTTATTGCTAGCTCCTCAGTATTCCCAACAAACGGTTATTCCAACCCAACGGTTTCGATTGTAGCACTCTCTCTCCGGCTTGCTGATCATTTGAAAAGCAGGTTCGTCACCTGAAATGAGAGCCATTATAACCGATTGCCCACGGCAAATTGAATCAAGATTAATTCGCGATATTCCAATGTTAATTGATGGTATAGACATTGTAGGTGTAGATAATCTGGCTAAACAACGGTATACATTATTTTTTAATTTTCCAAAGACTATGCAATTTGCATTAGTTAGGGTTGATGTTACCGACGGGGATCTATCTCAAATTTTTTAAGACACAGATACCAATATTCGTTCAGATTAAGATAATGAACCAACTCTTACACCATGTGTCTAACAATCTTCTCCGCCGTGCTGGATTTGAATTTAAAGATGGCTTGGAAGGTGGAATTAGTGAAATAATTAATTTTTCGCGAACATCCGCCTCAGGGCAACAAATCTGAATCGCTGAGATTACAAGTGGCTCCAATTTTTAGTATTTTTATAGATGCTTATCACGGGGCAACGTTTTTTCAGCAAAGCGCGAGATCTGTTCTTGACCAAAGCTACACAAATTTTGAATTAATTATCGTCAATAATGGCGCCCTATACGAGGTCTCCCAAGAAATTGACAAGATTGCGAAAGCCGATGAACGGGTTCGTGTGATTAATTTTAAAATAAACCAGTTCACATGGGATGATCCGCACATCGTAGTTGATAAGTGTTGGAACGCCGCGCTGAGAGCTGCTCGGGGTGAGTACATTTTCCATTTATCATATGATGATTTTTTATCGCCTAACTTTCTTGAGAGGATGATAGCCTTATTCGATGAAAATCCCCGATGCACATCCGCCTCCGGTATGATGGAGGGAGTTGATATCCACGGTAATGTTATCGCGCCGGTTAAAGATGAAAAACCTATGCGGCCTAAATTCATGGCTGGCCATAAACTAGCCCTTGATACATTAAAGGGTGGCGGAATGTTGGTTGCGGCTGGAGATATATTTGTGGTCCGGACTAAAGACTTGATCAACGGTGGTGGATATCACAGAGCAATAGAAGACAGCATCTTGTTTGGTATCATTCCGTTTGGAGAAACGGGCTTTGATTCGACAGCTAAATTGTATTGGCGCCGCCACGAAGAACAACTCAACAAACAATTGAATGCCGCGGGCTGGCTCGGCTACATCGATTATACTAAATCCCTCATAAAAGAGTGGTGCATTGAAGAGAAATGGCAACAATTTGGGGGCGATCTTGCGAAACATGTTGCTTATCAGTTGCTAAAAAAAGAATGGCATACCGCTGGGGCCCAAGCTGCAGCTAATTTATCAGAAATTAATGTTTTAGGCTTTTATCGTATGGCCTATGTCGCAGGCCTTAACAGGTTTTTTTGGAGGACCTTCCTCCAGCAACTTTGGTTGAAACGTCGGCAACTAGCTTCCTGCGTTTTAAAAAAATTGGGACTCCATGAATTTTTCATTAGATTACTAAAATCTAAGAACTCGTAAAATTATCAAAAATCACAGAAACCGAAATGATACACAGCCGTATTTTAATCACTGGTGGCGCCGGATTTATTGGCTCCGCTATCGTTCGAAAATTGCTCGCCAAATACCATTGTCACGTCTTAACGCTGGACAAGTTGACTTATGCGGGTAGCCTGTCAAATCTTAGCGAAGTTATTCCGCATACTTTTCATCAATTTGTTGAATCTGATGTTGAAGATTACGATAGTGTTCGCCAAATAATCGCAGATTTTAGACCGGACGGAATCATTCACCTCGCCGCTGAAACCCACGTCGATCGATCCATTGCGGGTCCTGCCACTTTTATCAATACGAACGTACTTGGCACCTTATCTTTACTTGAGGCGGCTTTTAGCTTCTGGTCAACTCTCAGTAATGAACAGAGAGCAAAGTTTCGGTTTCTTCATGTATCAACGGATGAAGTTTACGGAGACTTGGGCCCAAGTGGCGAGTTCTCAGAAGAATCCCGGTACAAACCTAACTCACCGTATTCAGCTAGCAAGGCGGCAGCAGACCATCTTGTTCGTGCTTGGAATATGACTTATGGGTTGCCCACCCTAGTATCCAACTGCACAAACAACTACGGTCCATATCAATTTCCAGAAAAGCTCATCCCATTTATGATTTATAATGCCCTAAATGGAGAATCACTCCCCATTTACGGGGACGGTTTACACGTCCGTGACTGGCTTTATGTTGACGATCATGCCAATGCACTCATTAAAATTTTAACCAATGGTATTGTCGGCGAAGTCTACTGCATTGGCGGCAACTGTGAAATCAGCAATTTGGAGGTGGTAGAAAGCTTGACATCTATTTTGGATGCCCAATTTCCAAATTCTCCAAACACCCCTCACGCGCAGCTTTTACGCCACGTTTCTGATCGTCCGGGCCATGACCGGCGATACGCCGTGAATACAGATAAGATTAATCATGAATTGGGTTGGACACCACAAGAGACCTTTAGCTCCGGGTTAGAAAAAACGGTTTGTTGGTATTTAGCTAATACCGATTGGTCTTCTGCCATCATTCACGAGGCCTCATTAAAGCTTGGTTGTCACGACCTAGAAAGAAAGGCGGACTCAAGCCCTCGATGGACCCGCACTGGGAAAGGCGCTAACAAAAGAGGTCCATCATGAAGAGAAAAGGGATCATCCTGGCTGGCGGGTTAGGAACTCGGCTGTATCCCCTGACACGTGTAACCAATAAACATCTTCTCCCCATTTATGATAAACCGATGATCTACTTCCCCTTAACAACACTGATGCTTGCAGGAATTCAAGAAATTTTAGTCATCACGACGTCAGAAGATCTAGAGAAATTCAGAGCTCTGTTAGGAAACGGAAGCCAATGGGGAATTGCTCTGGATTATGCACCTCAGCCCTCACCTGCAGGTTTAGCACAGGCATTTGTCATTGGCGAAGCATTTATTGGTCAATCCCCAGTTGCATTGATATTGGGTGATAATATCTTTTTTGGCCACGGCCTTCCTGACATTTTACAGGATGCAACTGCGCGATCCGGGGTTGCTACAGTTTTTTCGTATTATGTCGCCGATCCCTCAAGGTATGGCATTATCAATTTTGATGCTGAGGGGAGGCCTCTTGACATCCAAGAAAAGCCGAAGGTCCCAAAATCTAGTTTTGCTGTCACCGGCCTTTACATGTACGAGCCTGACGTGATCGATATTGCTAAATCTTTAAGGCCATCGGTCCGTGGTGAATTAGAAATTACAGACGTCAATCTCGAATACTTAAAACGCGGCGAATTAGAGGCTCGTAGACTAGGCCGAGGTTTTGCGTGGTTTGACGCTGGCACTCCAGATGCCCTCTCAGCAACAAGTCAATATATCCAAGTAATCGCAACACGCCAAAGCACTCGAATTGCTTGTCCCGAAGAGGTTGCATTTTATATGGGCTTTATAAATGCAAAAGAACTGGAGGCGCAGACAAAACCCATAGCTGATACGCCTTATGGACGCTATCTCACTGAAATACTAGAGCGTAACTAAGATCGTTTTACCGCCATGCACGTTCAGCAAACCCATATCCCCGGTCTTGTAACCATAGAGCCAGAGGTGTTCCGCGACCAACGAGGTGCGTTTGTAGAAGTTTTTCGCCAGGACACATACAAGGCGGCTGGAATTGAGGATGAGTTTCTTCAAGACAATCATTCTCGCTCATCCATCAATGTTTTACGAGGATTGCATTATCAAATCGAAAATTCACAGGCGCAATTAATTTATGTTTCCTCTGGCGCTATTTTTGATGTTGTAGTTGATCTTAGAAGGGACTCACCCACCTACCTCAAGTGGTACAGCGTGGAGTTAACCGGGGAGAACTTTAAGCAAATCTATATGCCACCAGGTTTTGCACATGGATTTTGTGTTATTGGAACCCATGCTGAGGTTCATTATAAAGTCACTACAACCTATAACCGTGAGGATGAGGGCGGAATTGCTTGGAACGATCCAACACTTAATATTGTTTGGCCTCTTGACACACCAAAAATATCAGACCGCGACTTAAAATTTCCTCACTTAGTCAATATTCAGATAAACAATTTGCCACGAGTATCTTTTTAAACTCATGAGCAAACAACTGGACTGAGGCTAAAGTAATGGCTCCAAAAGCTATCATTCACGTTGGGTTTTACAAAACTGGTACAAAAACACTGCAGTTGAATTTTTTTTCTAAACATCCTGAAATAAATTATTTGGGCGCGCCTTACAATAATTTGGCTGCGCTTAAATTCATTAATTATATCAAAAACACCGAGGAGGCTTCCTATCTTCCAAGCATTGCAAAAGAGCTATTTAAACCGGTTTATGAGGTATTCGATAACAATACAAATATCTTAGCTCTATCCGACGAAGACTTGACCAGTTATGAATTTGTTGACCGGTTAACAATGGTAAGGCGCCTCAATGATATTTTGGGAGGCATTAAACTACTTGTTTCGGTTCGGAATCAAATAACACAGCTCGAGTCGTATTATTTCCAGGCCTTAAAATGGTATTTACGGCCAGGCGGCGTAGAAATCCCTTTTCAGAATTTCATTGAAGACACTTTACCTATGCCGCGCATTTCCCCCGTACACAATTTACTCTATTTTAATCTTTTGCATAGTTATGAGAAACTAGTAGGGCGCGACTCTTTAGTGATTTTACTCTATGAAGATTTTCGTGCGAATAATATCAGAGAGATTAACAATATATCGTCCATTATGAATTTATCGTCACTTGAACATGATATATCTGCTAACGTCAGTGAAAACGCCCGGGTCTCAGCACAGTCGGTTTTTTACAGGAAAGTTCGAAAAGTGTTTTTACCCAAAAGTCGATTATCGCGTTTAATTCCCAAGTTTATCTCTCATAAATTCCATAGCGCAATAAATAAGGGCGCGCCCGCATCAATCACTTGGGAAGAGGGTATGAGGTTGCGCCTCGAGGATTTCTTTCGGGAAGACAACCAAAAGCTTGCGAGTAAATTTAATCTAGACCTCGCATCTCACCACTATCCGCTCTAATTTTTCAATCCCACCCCACTAAACACATGAATTGTTTTAAACAGTTGCCCAATCAAGGTTCTTTTTAAGACACTTAGTACGATTTAGAAGGAAAAATCATGGAAATCGATACAGGCACAAATGTGAAACTTTTTGCAGATGGCGCTGATCTCGAGGGAATTCAGGCATTGGCAAATAATCCGAAAATTAGAGGTTTTACAACCAATCCGTCGCTTATGCGCAAAGCTGGTATTGAAGATTATGAATTATTCGCACGTTCGGTTTTGATAGCTGTTCCTAATCTTCCTGTTTCGTTTGAAGTGTTCGCTGATGAGCCAGACGAGATGGAACGACAAGCCCTTGAAATCGCATCTTGGGGATCAAACGTCAATGTCAAAATACCCGTTACCAATACAAAGGGTGACTTCAGCGGCGATCTTATCAAACGCCTATCGAGCGCAGGCGTTCATCTAAATATTACGGCAATCATGACAGTTCAACAGGTTAGACAGGTTGCGGCATGTCTAAGCGACGACGCCCCAGCATTCGTATCTGTTTTTGCTGGCCGCATTGCTGATACAGGTCGCGACCCCGTTCCAATAATGCGTAATTGCGTTGAAGAACTCGCCCAGAGACCGCGTGCAGAGTTAATTTGGGCTAGCCCAAGAGAACTTCTTAACATACTTCATGCTGATTCAATTGGATGCCATATCATTACAATAACCACCGACGTCTTGGTGAAATTACCTCTTATTGGGAAAGATTTAGCTGAATATTCACTGGAAACGGTGAAAATGTTTCACGCCGACGCTGCCAGTGCAAAATATCAAATTAAAATTAGATAAATACGTCAGATCCAAGAGAGACGTTGCGTATATGACCCGCCACACGCGCTCCTGAAACGGCCAAACCAAATTATGTCAGAAAAGTCAAATGCAATGCCAAAAAAATGTATAGTTACGGGTGGAGCCGGATTTATAGGGAGTCATTTAGTCGACTTACTTCTACAGGGAGGCCACACAGTTACAGTCATTGACAATTATTCAACCGGACGGGCTCTTAATTTGGCACACGTTTCCAACCACACTAGGCTCATAATTTATGAAGCCGATGTCACTGACCTTAAGTCAATCACACCTTTGTTTGAAAAAGTTGATTGGGTATTTCATCTAGCAGCTTTGGCAGATATTGTTCCGTCAATTCAAAAACCAGTTCCTTACCATCACTCAAACGTCAGCGGCACACTGTCTGTACTCGAGGCATCACGCGCAGGCGGCATTAAACGATTCATATATGCAGCCTCCTCTTCATGCTATGGTATTCCTGATAACTATCCGACGAGTGAAACGTCAGAAATTCGCCCAATGTACCCCTACGCTTTAACGAAGTATGTCGGAGAGACATATACTATGCATTGGGCACAGGTATTCGGACTTCCTGCTATATCATTGCGCATGTTTAATGTTTTTGGCCCAAGGTCGCGGACATCTGGAACCTATGGCGCAGTCTTTGGGGTTTTCCTTGCGCAGAAACTAGCAAAGAAACCGTTTACAATTGTCGGGGACGGGAAGCAGACCCGAGACTTCACTTACGTAACAGATGCGGCCGAAGCATTCGTTGAAGCAGCAAAATCAGATATTTCTGGTGAAATTATGAACATCGGATCAGACGGACATTATAGTATTAACCAATTAACTGATTTAATAGGAGGTGAGAAAGTATTTATTCCAAAACGTCCGGGAGAGCCGGACTGCACATTCGCCGACACTACAAAAATTCGCTCCCTCCTAAATTGGCGTCCAAAAATGTCGTTTGAATCTGGCGTTGCAGCAGTGCTTGATCAAATAGAATATTGGCGGGAGGCGCCAGTTTGGGAGCCCGAGAGCATCGCCACAGCTACTTCCGATTGGTTCACTTATTTAGGACAAACCAAAAAATAAGGCTAGGGGTATTATAATGAACCGCCAACCTGATTTTTCTGCACGCAGCAAACTTCAATCCATTGAAGCGCTTGCATCGATTACACGTCAGGCTCAAACAGCGGGTAAAAAAGTAGTTTTAGCACATGGAGTTTTTGATCTTTTGCACATGGGGCATGTCCGCCATTTTGAGGGTGCACGCCGAGAGGGGGATTTGCTGATTGTCACTCTGACCGCAGACAAATTCGTAAACAAAGGCCCGGGTCGACCGATATTTACGCAAGAAATGCGTGCCGAGATGCTTGGTGCTATCGAGTACATAGATTTCGTAGGAATTAATTACGAATCAAACGCTAAGACTGTTATCACAACTATCCAGCCGAATGTATATGTCAAAGGATCCGATTATGAAAATCCTGATGACGACATTACGGGGCAGATCGGCTTGGAACGCGAAGTGACGGAACAGCATGGCGGCAAGCTAGTTTTGACCAAAGAAATCACATTTAGTTCATCTTCCCTTATCAATAATTATCTAGACATATATGATCATTCTCTTCGAGATTATCTTAAGGGTTTGCGTGAAACCGATGCCGCTCGCGAAATCACCACTCTAGTTGAGAGCGTTAAGGACTATCGAGTATTATTAGTTGGTGACGCGATTGTCGATGAATATCAGTATGTCGCTCCTATGGGCAAGTCCGCAAAAGAAAACATTATTGCAACACGGTTCCAAGACAAGGAAATGTTTGCAGGAGGTATATTTGCGGCAGCTAATCATGTAGCCAGCATATGTGCTGAGGTGGAAATTATCACGTGTATCGGCGATGACGGGTTAGAAGATTTTATCCGTAAAAATCTCAGAAAAAATGTTAAACTTACTCCAGTCCAAAAACGTGGTTCGCCAACAACTCGTAAATGTCGGTTTGTCGAACCAAACTACGTAAGGAAACTGTTTGAAGTTTACACCATTGATGACACTCCGCTGCACGGGGCGCTTGAGGATAGTGTTGTCGATTTGGTAAAAAAACGAGCGCCGTCTGCTGACGTGGTAATTGCGGCAGACTTTGGCCATGGACTTATTACGCCACGAACAATCGATACATTAAGCGAAAGGGCGCGTTTTCTTGCGGTAAATACGCAGACGAATAGCGCTAACATTGGTTATAACTTAGTATCACGCTACGCAAAAGCCGATTATGTTTGCATTGACGCACCAGAGGCACAGCTAGCTACTAAAGACCCGTTTAGCAATGTTGAAACTCTAATATCTGAGGCGCTTCCAGAACTGATTTCCTGTGATCAATTCATCGTTACTCATGGCCGCGAGGGGTGCGTTACTTTCAGTAAGGGTGGGCAGCCAGTCCGCATTCCAGCATTTACGAAAACCGTAGTCGATACGGTGGGCGCTGGTGATGCATTCCTTTCTATTACGTCACCTTTGGCTGCCGCTGGCGGGTCTATGCAGCTTATTGGATTTATCGGCAATGCGGCCGGCGCGATGAAAGTTGGTATTGTCGGTCATAGGACTTTCATAGAAAAAGTGCCCTTGATGAGATATATTTCCACATTATTAAAATAATTAACTTACTCTCCCAACTGCTTTACGAGAGACGATTATGGCTTTAACCCGCAGCTTCGATACAGTTTTATCGGCAGTCGGAGCAACAATATGCATCTCGATTTTAGCTTGGGCGGTTTCTAACAGCGAAACCGCTATGCTGGATTCTACAGGCATCGTCTTATATTATTTAATCCCTGGAGGGCTTGCTGTAGGGTTTTGTGCATCCTTGGCACTTTCCCAGACGATACGTATCCTATACATTTTGCTAGTTAGCGCCGTAGCAGGCGGACTCTACATGACTGAGCTGTACTTGGTCCAATACAAACCAATTGAGAATTCTGTTACAATAGCCGCAAAATTAGCCGGACGGCCAGTTGATCCTCGTTCGAGGTTAGAAGTCGTTGAACAAATGCGACAATTGGAGCCTCAGACCTTCCCATTAATGACACAACTAGGATTCATGTGGTCAGCGCGTAAGGCTGAAATTTCAGGGGGAAATTGGCCTTTAACGATAAAAGGCCGGCAAGTCGGTGCAATCGGTACCGTTGCTTTAGCTAATATAGTCCAGTGTAACGAAAGCGGCAGCTATGTCATGTATAAGAGCGATCGGTTCGGCTTCAATAACCCCGATTATGTTTGGGATATGAAACAAATTGACTCGATAATGGTTGGTGACTCTTTTGGACTTGGAAATTGCGTCCCCTTACAGCAACAAATTGCCAATCAATTACGCGGAAAAGGTGTTGGAACGATAAACTTAAGTGGCGCACCAGCTGGGCCTTTGAGCTATCTCGCAGCGCTTCAAGAATATGCAGTAATGATGCAACCAGAGACCGTTATATGGCTATACTATGAAAACGATCTAGTCGACCTCGCAGAGGAAAAAAAATTTAATGCGTACATGGAGCGTACAATCACTAATCAACCTGTGGGACTTATTCAGCATCAAACTGCCATAGATAAGTCCATCCGTGAACTCGTCGAAAAGGAAATATTAGAATTTCGTATGACTGAGACCACAGAGAAACCTAGAAAAAAAAATAAATCTTCGATTATGGATTTTTTGTTATTACGAACTATCCGAAATGAGTTACAGCTTTATTTTCGTAAACCCGGCCATGACTTCCAGTTGTTTAAGAGAACTCTCTCCCAGGCAAATATGTTGATTAAATCATGGGGTGGCAGACTCTTATTCGTCTCCCTTCCGAATTCAGCGCGATATTTGCAGGCCCCATTTTGGTTTCGCAACGACACTTGGGTGCGCAACCGTGTACTAAACATTGTGAAGAGCTTGGGTGTGGACTCATTGGATATAGATCCAGTTTTTGCACGCCATCCAAATCCTCATGAACTTATGTATTTTCCAGGGTCACATTACTCAGGTAAGGGATATGAAATCGTCGCTGAATCTATCCTCAAGGCCGTCAGTCCAAATTCAACAAACCTTAAAAGCAACCGCGAGAGAAAACATGACCAATAAAAACTGGCACGTTCTTGTAACCGGGGGAGCTGGATATGTTGGAAGTGCGCTGGTCCCTAAACTTATTGAAGCGGGTCATAAAGTCACAGTCCTCGACCTCTATCTCTATGGCGATAATGTGTTTGCAGATCTTCATGACAATCCTAATCTCAAGCAAATACGCGGTGACTTGCGTGACAAGCAAGAAGTGGTCAAGGCATTAGAAGGATGCAACGCTGTCATACATCTAGCTTGCATTTCAAATGATCCATCTTACGACCTCAATCCAAAACTTGCGAAATCAATAAATTTTGATGCCTTCCGTCCACTCGTCCTTGCGGCCAAGAGCGTTGGAGTAGAGAGGTTCGTATACGCCTCCTCATCCAGTGTCTATGGCATTAAGAGAAACCCTGAGGTAACCGAGGACCTTCCCTTGGAACCCTTGACTGATTACTCAAAGTATAAAGCGTTGTGCGAGACCATTCTGCAGGAGGAGCGAGAGCCCGGCTTCGTTACAATAACAATCCGACCCTCGACAGTTTGTGGTTACGCGCCACGTCTTCGATTAGACCTAACAGTCAATATTTTAACCAACCACGCTATAAATAATGGAAAAATAACGGTATTTGGTGGCAAACAAAAGCGTCCAAATATACATATAAACGACATGGTTAACCTATACCTTCACGTCATGACACTTCCCGATATTCAAATCGATGGACAAATTTTTAATGCGGGTTGGGAAAACTTTGAAGTGGGTGAAATTGCTGAGATGGTTAAAAACGTACTGGGTAGAAGCGTCAAGATTGAAACAACACCCTCCGATGATAATAGATCGTATCATATTTCATCTGAGAAGATGCAACGCGAATTGGGTTTTGTACCAACCCACACAATTGAAGATGCGGTTCGGGACTTAGAGGCCGCGTTCACGGCGGGCAAGGTTCCAAATCCCATGGACGACCCTAGATATTTTAACATTAGGTTAATGCAAAAAGTAGATCTAAAATAGTGCCACAGCAGAAGTAGCGAGTACAAAAAGAATGCGGGTAGGAATTGATTTTGATAATACCATCGCCGGGTATGATGAAGTTTTCCACAAGGCCGCAAGTGGTCAAGGTCTTCTGCCCCCAGATACGCCTGTTTCAAAAAGAGCCGTGAGGGACACGATCCGTAACCGTCCAGACGGAGACTTGAGGTGGCAACAACTCCAAGGTTACGCCTATGGACAAGGAATCCATCATGCCACTCTGTTTTCTGGATTCAGACAATTTGTCCAATTTTGCAACAATTCAAAAATTCCCACTTTTATTGTTAGTCATAAAACCGTTTACAGTCATTACGACCATACCAAGGTAAACCTCCGAGCAGCCGCAAAATCATGGATGAAAAGCAAGGGGTTTTTTGACCCAAATGGCATGAAATTTTCTAAGGATCATATTTTTTTCGAACCAACGAGGTGCGCAAAAATCAATAAAATACGAGACCTCGATTGCACCTTCTTTATTGATGATCTTAAAGAAATTTTCCTTGAACCCAATTTTCCCAGCAGGACTAAGGGGTTACTGTTTTCGAGAGATCGAATGGAGCCAAATGATTGTGCTTATTCAATTTTTCAAAATTGGGCTGAAATACAGGCACACATTTTTGGATAACGTCTTCGCCAAAAATACAAACCATATTTCTGCATTAGCGGAGCGCATTCTTGGTCAATCCGTCTCTGACGTTACGCCAGTTTTACGCGGCAGAAACAGCCAAGTTTACAGGATTGTATGTAAGAAAAAAATTTATGCGGTTAAAATTTATCCACAAATCAAAACGGATGCCCGAGATAGAATTGGCGCTGAATTTACTGGCTTATTGTTTCTTCATAGAGCTGGCGTTGGCCCAATTCCAAAACCTATCGGCCAAATACGGAAATCAAATTGCGCCATTTATGAATGGGTAAATGGGGCGCCAGTCAAATCGATAACTAAAAGCGATATCGACGCCGCTATATCTTTTATCTGTGACCTTCATAAAATAAGAACTGCGCCGGGGGCGATGAGAATTCGTCCAGCTTCTGAAGCCTGCCTGTCCGGTATGGACGTGGAGACTCAAATCGAATTACGCTTTCAAAATTTAAAACAGACGGCCCGTGAAAATACAAAATTAGAGAACTACCTTGATGGTTTATTTGCGCCTGCGTTTAAAAAAATCAGTTTGGCTTCAAAACGAGCTTATTTTAGTGCTGGACTTGATTTCTCAAGGCCAATCAAACTGAAACAAAAGACCTTAAGCCCATCAGATTTTGGATTTCATAATGCCATAAAACAGCAAAATAATAGTCTGGTGTTTATGGATTTTGAATATTTTGGATGGGATGACCCTGTGAAGCTTACCTGTGATTTTTTATTGCATCCTGCGATGAAGATCAGTAATCCCCTCAAACGACGGTTTTTAAGAGGGGCGTTTAACGTGTTTGATGCCGATAAAACCTTCCGTGTCCGGACAGCCGCTCTTTTCCCATTATATGGACTAAGATGGTGCATGATTTTGCTAAACGAGTTTAACGCAAACCATTGGAAAAAGCGCGTTCATGCCGGCACCAGTTTCAATCAAACGACCGCACAATCGCGGCAATTAGTTAAAGCTGAGAAGTTGCTTTTTAGACTGCACGAGCATCACGGAATATTTACTGATGGAAACTGAGGTAGAACTGATGACGCGGGCAGCGCAACTTAGCGCATTAGATAAACGCTCCATGCAACTGCGCGGACTTGTAGTTCGAGCCTTAGTCGGAGGAGGGCGGGGACACATTGGATCTTCGATGTCATTAATCGAGATATTACGGGTGTTTTATGATGATATATTGCGGGTACGTGCTGGGGACCCAACATGGGCCGACCGAGACCGGTTTATTCTCAGCAAGGGCCATGGTTGCCTCGCACAATACGCCCTTCTGGCTGATAAAGGCTTTTTTTCTATAGAGGAGCTTGACCATTTTTGCCGCCAATCGAGTTTTCTTGGAGGTCATCCAGAATTTGGAAAAGTTCCAGGCGTTGAAGCGTCTACCGGCGCATTGGGTCATGGCCTGTCCATCGGGCTTGGAATGGCCTTGGCTGCACGCATGAAGAAAGCTGCGTGGCAGGTGTATGTTGTTCTGGGTGATGGCGAAATAAATGAGGGGTCAGTTTGGGAAGCTGCCATGAGTGCTGGAAAACACAATTTGGATAATCTGACAGCAGTGATCGATTATAATAAGATCCAATCTTACGGGTTTACTGAGAATGTTCAGCCGCTTGAACCTCTAGCTGATAAATGGCGTTCTTTTGGATTTTCTGCGACCGCAATCAACGGTCACGACGTAAATGCTCTTCGTCAATTACTTAGCAGTTTACCAATACAAAAAGGGCGGCCAACCGCTATAATCTGTCATACCGTGAAAGGTAAGGGCGTTTCATTCGCTGAGAATAACCCCTCATGGCATCATAAATCGAACCTACCGCCGGATCAAGTTGCAGAAATATATGACGCTTTGGAGCGCAAGACGTGAGAAAAGCATGTCTCAACTCTATTTTTGAATTGGCGCAAATGGATGAAAGGGTCGTATTTATAGGATCGGATCTCGGCCCCGGCACCTTAGATGAGTTCCGCCACGAAATACCTGATCGGTTTTTCATGGAGGGTATCTCTGAGCAAAACGTTATCGGTATGGCCGCAGGAATGGCGATGGAGGGTTATATCCCATTTGTTAATACTATAGCTACTTTTCTCTCGCGGCGGTGCTACGAACAAGTTGCCATGGACCTGTGTTTGCATAATCTTCCCGTGCGGCTAGTAGGAAATGGGGGCGGACTGGTGTATGCGCCGCTAGGCCCGACTCATTTAGCTATCGAAGATATCGCTATTATGCGTGCACTTCCGAATATGAGTGTCGTTTCTCCATGTGATGCCGAGGAAATGCGGCGCTTCATCCCCAGCACTTTGGAGCACCCTGGCCCGATTTACATCCGGCTTGCAAAGGGGGGTGATGAAATAATTACCAGCCCTGTCAACAATTTTCAAATCGGCCGAGCTGTTGTAATGCGTGAGCCAAGAAAGGTTGTAATTATCAGCACAGGCATTATGACCCAGCGTGCATTGAAGGCAGCCGAAATCCTCAAGGCCGAAGATGTCGAGTGTGGGGTAATCCATATGCATACCGTAAAGCCTCTTGACTTCGACGCATTAGCGTATGCCGCTCAGAAGGCTAAGATCATCGTTACTGTAGAAGAACACTTAATGACGGGAGGACTGGGGAGCGCTGTGACCGATTATCTCGCCTCAGCTCACTGGGAGCGGTTCCCAATGATTAAAAAGATGGGAATCCCGGACGTTTTTCCTGGAGAATACGGCTCACAAGACAGCTTGCTCCAGTCATTTGATTTGACGTCGGAGAGCATCGCTGCGGCAGTTCGCAGCTCCATGGTTGAAAACTAAGAGTTTATTCTGTGACAAGAAATTCATTCCACCTCCCAGAGGATGTTAGTTTATCTGAAGAATTCCTTCGGAACGGTTATGTAATTTTGCGCACTGAGTCGGAAGATGAGCTCGCTCGCATGCAAAACTTTGTGGCTTGCTATGCAGCCACTAAGCTCGGGTTGGCCGAACCGCATAATGCCCAATCTTTTTTAGACAACATTGCTGACCACATTAGCGTCGACAAACTCAATGATTTTCGTTTAGATCTAATTGATGTTATGAATGCACAAGCATGGATGCGTCCTTTATATCTATCGCTAGCCCGGAGCGCGATTAATAATATCGTGGGTAACGAATTATCCATGCAACGCCGGATCAATTTAAGTATTCAAATACCTGACGATGATAGCTCGCTACTGCCCGTCCATGCTGACGTATGGTCTGGAGACTCGCCATTTGAAGTCGTCCTTTGGGTGCCTCTCGTGGATTGCGCCAGTACCAAGTCGATGTATCTGATGCCTCCTCGCGAAGACAGGGAGATACAAGCGCAGCTCGCCGCCTTTAATAGCAAAAGTAGCGAGGATCTCTTCGCAGCTATTGAACCATTTGCAAAATTTTTAGAGGTGCCTTTTGGGCATGTCCTTTTATTTAGCCAGACGCTTATGCATGGTAATCGCGTAAACATTGAAAGAAAAACGCGGTGGTCTATGAACTGCCGGTTTAAAAGTGTTTTCTCTCCTTACGCCGACAAGAAATTGGGTGAGTTTTTCGAACCCGTTACGCTTCGCGCTAATACTCGCTTTGCAATGCAATACGAGTTACCCAGAAATTTCGATGAGTGACGTTTGCAAATTAAGAGGGTACGTATCAAGCCGCCCCTTTCTCGGTGAGAGGGTTCCCCAACACGTTCAAAACCTCGTAATTCGAGATTACTGCGGAAAAGCTGGCTTTCCTTATCTTTTGAGTAGCACTGAATACGCAATGCCCGGATGTTTTATTATATTACGCCAATTAATGAACGAACTTACACGAGGTAATGGAATAGCCACTTATAGCCTTTTTATGCTCCCTAAAGCCGCCTACCAGCGACTTCAAATCTATACTAGCATCATCAATTCGGGGGCCAGCTTACATGCTGCTTTAGAGGGGCTATCGATATACACAAGTGACGACATCGAAAGAGTCGAAGACCTGTGGAGTGTGCAAAAAATTATGCATTTATGTCCTCAAAGCGTCATTATGAAATAGGGTTGAGCGCGAGCGTTGATGTAAAAACCCTGTTTTTATTTTTTCATAGCCCTGATTTATAATTTAGGTATCTGGATTTTATAATGGGGTCTACGAGCTAAAATTGGTTTTTCAATTACTCTGTAAAAGACATACGCAAACAAGACCACAACGACGCAATAGACGGTCAACGACAGACTTAAATCTAGACCCGGTAACATGGGAATAAAACTGAGAACGATAGAGTGAAAAAGATAAATTGAATAGGACGCTTGACCAAATCCTGAGCAAAACCTTGAAAATATTTTCGGTCGCATAGAAGCACGAGAATCAATTGTGTATAATGCCGTCACCGTACAAATACCAAATCCCGCTGATGCATAAAGAAACCCATCTTTCCAAACGTCCTGATCTGCATTCGTAATCTGGTTAGCAAGCAGAAACGCAATCATAAAAAAGATGACTGCAGAAGCCGTAGTAATTATCACATGGATTTTTTGCAGCTTTAAAATAAGTATGTAGGCGATAAATCCATATGCGATTGAGTCTAAGCGGAAAACAACGACACGCCGAACATTCTCACCCCAAGAATTTTGGTCTGCAAAAAAATACCGGCACAATGCAATGACCGATATGATCATTAAAGCAGAGATCATATATTTTTCTCCAAATGCAAAGTCATGTTTCTTAAATATTTTTTTATGTAAAAAATATAATAAGGCTGGGAAAAGTATATAAAACCATTCCTCGACCGAGAGGCTCCATGCCACAAAAAAATAATCTTGAGACAAATGTTGACTGAAAAAGTTTTGAACATAGAACGCATATAAAAAAAAGTCTGCCAACCGTACTTCAGAGAAAGCCAAAGATGCGCAAACCAGAGCTATTAAATATGGGGGAATTGTCCTCATCCAACGCCGTATCAAAAAGGTTTTAATATTTGTGCGAAAGTTCTTCTGCGCGATACAAGTAATAATTTGTGGTGCCAGAACGAAACCACTCAGAACAAAAAATAATTCTACTGAGATTACCGATATCTGCGAGGCAATCGAGTTCAGAGGATCTTGACTTAAAAAAAAATGGCTCACCGCGACAGATAGCGCTGCAACACCGCGCAACAGGTCCAACGATTCAATACGGGATTTTAAATCTGTATTCATGTCTCAAACAACATTTATATTAAAGCCTTTGTTTGACAACAAGTTAATCCTGATAGGCAGCATGTAAACCATATCGGTTCGTTTATGGGGCCATCAACAACCGTTGTGTTAAACAAATAGACAAATTCGTTGACTGCCTAAATGAAAAGCTGTTTGCTATGAGCTGGAAGACCGAATAGTGGGTTGCCTGCTCCTTATTTACTTTTTTTGCCCCACACAGAAAATATGAAAATTTTATCTATTTGGCAGACCGCTCTCTAAGCAGTGTGATTATCTTCTATTTTTTCTAGTGTTGTTAAGCGCAAAAATAATTGATGTAGGATTGTAAGATGGGAATGAATTCAGACATTGCGTTGGGGTTAGAATTGCATCATCGCGGTTTTTTCAACAATATAAAATCCGTGCTTGATATGGGCGCTCAAGAAATACATATGCCTCTCAGTCAGCTGGATTGGTTAATGAAAGCTCATAAGATCAAGGGCTATAAACCCGAAATGTTCGATGATCTTAGAGCTTATCCCGGCGGACCTCGTTGTTCAACTAAAGCTTATTGGTCTCTACTTGGAGTGACTGATTATGCTTTCACGGATATTAAAAGCTCTCACAAATTTCATAAGATTGATTTGAACATTCCTCTTGAAAATAAAGATCTGTGGCACGCTGCAGATCTAGTCACGGATTTTGGGAATAACGAGCATGCTTTTAATGTGGGTGAGGCATACCGAACCATGCATCGGCTTTGCAAGCCGGGTGGGTATATGTGGATTACCCAAGGCATGTTTGCCGGGAACGGGTACTATACTTTTGATGAAAATTTTTTTGAGGGGATGGCCGCGTCAAATAATTATGGCATTTATTTTGCGGGATTTGTTGTCACGCTTGATAAAGAACAATACCACATCCCATTATCACGCAAACTGCTACTCTCACTCAATCCTGCAAATGTAGAAGTTGGTGTTACATACATATTGCATAAAAAAACGGATGCTGACTTTAACTACGCGTATCAGGGTGGCGGAAAGAGCCAAGGTAGGCTGTATTACGACGTAGTTTTCCAATCTCCAAATATAACCGAACGTTCTTACGTCCCGATATCCGTTGATCAACTCTCTGGAAAAGCTATGATAAGAGAATTAACTACTCGGATTACAACAAAGTTTTTGGGTCTATGTAAAGTGCAATGATCATCAGGAATCGATTAGTGCCTTGGCTTGAAAAAATCTGGAATGTGGCGATAGAAAATAAAAAAGAATGGCTAAAGCCGGTCATTTTTTTAGTCATAATATTCGGATTAATTATTGCCCTTGCGAAGGGGGTAGAAATCGTGCCGATCTCATACACAACATTCTAAGCCGTCCAATGACAAACATTATTCGATTATTTTTTATTTTTTTAAGTGTTTCTGGAATTTTTGTTCTTGGCCGAAGTTTGTATAAATACAGTCAGTTCTCGTATCCAGATTTCATAGATTTATTACAGTTTGATAAACTTGGCCTTACCGTTTTTTATGTTCTACCAGCAGCCCTCTCTATCAGCGCATTATTGGTATTAAGACTTGAAGCCGCTGTTCGTAAAAAGCTTTTTATCCATAGTGTTACAATCATCATAGGAATTTATGCTGCAGAGCTGTACATTGCATTTAAACCGGTAAAGCCCGCAATCTTATATCAAGTTGAGGCTGCTAAATCTGCAGGGCGCCCAAACGATGCCAGATCAAGGCAAGAGTATGTTATGGCTTTACGTAAGGCGGGAATCGATGCGTATCCCTATGCTGGTGGCGGCGAACTTCTTGATCATGGAAACTGGACTAACGGTAGGCTGATCTCACCAATCATGGTTGAGAATCAACAATTTGTCCCGTTAGCTGGGATTTCAAAGAAACCGACGGTCCTTTGTAAAGAGCCTGGAACCTGGTTAACCTACTTGGCAGATAGATACGGGTTCAACAATCCTGATTACGTATGGGATACCAATCCAGTGCAGCTCTCAATCATTGGTGACTCTTTTATCCACGGGTACTGTTTGCCTAATGAGGCTCATGCAATGCAGCAGGTTCGTCGAATTTTTCCAAATATGGTTAATTTAGGCTTTTCTGGCCGTGGTGCCCTACAGTATCTCGCAACGCTGATTGAGTATGGCCCATTGATTAGGCCAAAGGTCGTAATTTGGGTTCACTACGAGAATGATATTGAGGACATGAAAAGCGAAATTAGTAATGATGTACTATCAAATTACATAAATCATAAAAATTTTCGCCAGGGCATGTTTGAGCACCAAAAAAAAGTCGACGCCGCCACTATGAAATATATTAACAACTTCATGAAAACACGCGGCACAGGCCTGCTTGGTGAGCGCGGTTTAAAATTTAGTGAGCCGGTTCCAACTACGGTTGATTTTTTTAACGTCTTGGCGCTCCGATACCTTAGAAATGTCTTTAAAGTGTATTTTAAGCGGGAGCAAAACGATTTGAATCTGTTTAAAAGGGTCATAAGCCGAGCACTTGAGGTTGTTAAGTCTTGGAATGGGAAAATATATTTTGTTTATCGTCCTCTTGGTCATCGAGGCTACCCTGGTTCAAGCGTTGTTCTTCGTAAGTATGACTATGAGCGCAAAAACGTTCTCTCAATAGTAGAACGTGCCGGAATACCTATCATCGACTTGCTTCCAATTTTTAAAGAGGATTTACCTGAACCCTGGAACCTGTTTCCCGGCTCTCATTATGCACATGCGGGACACAACCTTTTTGCAGACACAGTTTTAAAGCGCTTAAAAATCGACGGGGTCACTCCGGACCCAGTTAACTAATGAAAAAATTTTATGAGAAGAATGACTGATTTAATTATGCGAAATTTTATCAAATTAGGAATTTTTAATGCAAGAGATTGATTTCATTAGTGCCAATCACGTGAAAACATCACGTAATTACATTCAACGTGTGGTCGAGCATGATAAAGCTAAATGCGCATCTATAGCTAAACAGTGGGGGTACGATTACTGGGACGGTGCTCGACAGCATGGATATGGGGGAATGAACTACGATGGCCGCTGGCTTCCAATAGCGCAGCGTATTGCCGATCACTACGGTTTTAAGCCGGAAATGAAAATTCTTGATGTCGGTTGTGGCAAAGGTTTTTTTCTTTATGAACTGACTCAGACCGTTCCCGGCATTAAGATAGCTGGTCTCGACATATCTAGATATGCAATTAATAACGCGAAAGAGGAGGTAAAGCCGTTTCTAAAGACCGGGAATTGCAAAGCTTTGCCTTGGGGTGATGATAGTTTTGATTTTGTTTTTTCGTCCAACGTGTTCCACAATCTATATAATTTCGAATTAAATTCTGCCCTCAAAGAAATGGAACGAGTTAGTTCTGGGCAAAAATACATCTGCGTCGAATCGTACAGGAACGAAGTTGAAAAAGCTAACTTACTCTATTGGCAGCTGACCTGCGAAACATTTTTCACGCCAGATGAATGGCTTTGGTTTTTTAATGAGGCTGGATATAGCGGAGACTATGGTTTTATTTTCTTCGAATAAACATTTCAAAACTTAAAGGCTCAATTAATATGAATAAAGTTGGCGTTGGCTTTATTGGTGCGGGAATGATCGGCCAACTTGCACATATCAGATCTTTCACATCTTTATCAGATTGCGAGGCTGCTGGATTAGCTGAGCTAAGACCAATACTAGGTAGAGAGGCAGCTTCCCTATTCAAAATTCCTAAAGTTTATCCAGATCATCAACAACTGTTGTGCGACCCTCACATTGATGCCGTTGTCGTAGTCACTCGGCGTCAAGCGACGGGCGCAATAGTCCTTGATGCCTTAAGAGCAGGTAAACATGTGTTGTCAGAAAAACCTATGGCGCACTCGATTAATCAAGCAAATCGCTTGGTGATTGCTGCTAAAGAAAATAATAAAATTTACAGTATCGGTTACATGAAACGCCACGATATTGGGGTTGCAAGAGCTCATGCCTTACTCTCACAATATCGCCAAAGTGGTGAGCTTGGCAAAATCATATTTATGAGATGCTATTGCTTTGGTGGCGATATTGGCGTTTCCGACAAGGGTTACACCATGACCTCTGAGGCCCGTCCGGATGGTCTAGATGTTTGGTCTTTAGCACCAAACTGGCTCCCAAAACCTTTGAGAAATGACTATGCTCAATTTCTCAATGTTAATATTCACATGTTAAACCTTATCAGATATTTTACCGGGTCAATGCCACGTGTCTCTTCCGTAGATTTATCGCATGACAATGGGCGGTTGGTGACACTAGATTTTGACACATATTCTGCTGTCATCGAATTTGGCGAGGTAGCTTACTCTGAATGGCATGAAGGAATTGAAATATTTTTTGAAAAAGGATCATTACACGTGTGTTTGCCCCCTCCTTTAGCCGAAGGTCACTGCGCTAAAGTTACCATTTCGGATCGCTCCGGAACAAAAACAATAATTAATAATAAACACAGCGAGTGGGCATTCTTGCGACAGGCTAAGTCATTTCTAGATGACATCTCAGAAAAAAAAGTTCCGATCTGTTCGGGCGAAGACTCGCTGCTTGATATTAAGCTCGCTGAGGAAATTTGGCAGATGTACGTGGATAAAAGATAATAATTAGGTATGTTCGAATCATCGGGTGAATTTACGAATTTAATGATGTAGGTACAGGACTAAGTATGGCCGAATTATTTTTTAAACGCGAGACATGCCGGCTTTGCGCAAGCAACGACTTGGAGATTGTTGTTAAGCTTGAGCCTATGCCAATTGCAACGCCAAATTTTAAAGTCACAGAGACCATAAAAAATACGGGTATATTTAATGATGCCATTCCCCTAGAATTATGCTTATGTAAACACTGTGGACATCTGCAGATTTTGCATGTTGGAAACCGCAAGCTTCAATATAGCAATTATGTTTACACGACTTCTGTGTCTCTTGGGTTGCAGGCGCATTTTAAAGATTTTGCAAAAAAAATTGACTCAAAAACAGCATTCCCAAATGGCTCAACTGTTGTTGAGTTTGGCAGCAATGACGGAACATTACTTCAGTTTTTTAAAGATCGCGGAAAGCATGTCGTGGGCATTGATCCAGCTGTAGATATCGCACAATCTGCAACAAACTCTGGCATCCCCACCATAAATGGATTTTTCTCAGAACAAGCCGCTAAAGATATATTGCGCGATCATGGCAGAGCAAAAATCCTGATCGCAAATAATGTTATAGCAAATATTGATGACATGGAAGATATAGCCAAGGGAATCAAAATTTTGCTCGACGAAGATGGAATATTTGTTGCCGAGACTCAATATGGTGTCGATGTTATCGAACACATGTTGCTTGACACCATCTACCATGAACACCTTTCATATTTTAATGTTAAACCATTAAAAATGTTTTTTGAGCGCCATGATATGCAACTAATTGAGGTTGAGCTAATCAATACAAAGGGGGGGTCAATTCGGATTACTGCACAGCATAAAGGTGGTCCTCGCTATGCGTCTCCAATTGTCGAGGAGCTCATTTTAAAGGAAGACACTGACGGATTTTATGATGTAGCAATTTATAACCAGTTTGTTAAAAAAATTTCAGCAATCCGAGGAGAACTATCTCACATTGTTCAAAAGCAACGGTCCGATGGCCAGTCCGTTGCAGGATATGGTGTCTCGGTTGGGACAACAACAATGTTGCCACAATTTGGGCTTACCAGCGAAATTGATTTTTTTGTGGATGACGATCCGAATAAAAATCCCAGCCTAAACGGACCGGGATATAACATTCCTGTCTTCACCCCCGACGAAATTTATAGTCGAAGGCCCGGTGTTATTATTATTTTCGCGTGGAGATATGCCCCTAATATAATCTCTCACCATGAGCGTTATTTAAAGGGAGGAGGGATATTCCTTATACCTCTGCCGCATATCCAGTGTAAAAGCACCTGAATGAATATTAGTAAATCGACCTTTTTAATTCCACACATCATATGATAGAAAACAACGAGTCGTGGTCGTTTTTTCCGCGCGCTACTTTTTAGAAAAAATGATCATCACATTAAAATACCTCCGAGGAAGATATTGTGACTATTAAAATTAGTTTTGCCGATCTCACACACACCGGGCAGATTATCGCAGCGAATACAGTCCCGCTTGGGGTGGCCATGGTAGCAGCGCATGCTAAGCAAGAGCTTGGTGATGCCATCGACTTTGAGATCTTTCGGTATCCAGAAGATTTTAGTAAATACCTCGAGGAGACCACACCAAAGATTGCGTGTTTTTCTAATTTTTCATGGAACATTCGTCTCGCTCATGAATTTGCAACCCGCTTGAAAGAGGTTGCGCCTCAAACTATCTGTATTTTTGGCGGCCCAAATTACCCCACAGCCCGCAACGAACAGGCAGCATTTCTTAAGCAATGGCCGCAAATAGATTTCTATATTGACGGTGAAGGGGAGGAGGCCTTTATTCATCTTTTTAAAATTCTAGAAAGATACGAATTTAACTTTAACCTCCTAAAGACTGAAAAAGTTAAAATCCCAAACACATATTATATGATCTCGGACGAATTAATTTTCGGCGACATGTTACCTCGTATCAGCGATATGGATATCATCCCATCTGTATACTTAAATGGTATGTGTGATAAATTTTTTGACGATAAACTAATCCCAATGATGCAAACTAGTCGCGGGTGCCCATACTCATGTACTTTCTGCCATGAGGGCCAACGTTATTTCAATAAAACGCGGCGATTTAGCCAAGAACGTATTAGAGAGGAGTTACATTATATTGCAGAACGTGTGCAAGTACCTGATATCCAATTGGTGGACTCGAATTTCGGAATGTTCAAAGAGGACATTGAAACTACAAAGGATTTAGCAACGCTCCAAGACTCAATAAATTGGCCAAAGTACGTTAGTGTGGCTACCGCAAAAAATCACAAGGCACGCGTAATTGAAGCAGCAAACCTATTGCGCGGCGCGTTACCTCCTGGTGCATCAATTCAAACTACCGATGAAACCATTTTAAAAACTATTAAGCGAAAGAACCTGCCCCTAGACGCGATTTTTGAAGTGGCTAAAACTGCTGAAACTGAAGCTGCAAATAGTTTCTCCGAAATTATTCTGTGCTTACCGGGAGATTCAAAAGCCGCCCATTTTAAATCAGTTTTTGATATGATCGACTCTGGAATAAATTATGTTCGAATGTATCAGTTCATGATGCTGAATGGCACTGAAGCCGCCAGTGAAAAATCTCGTCAAAACCACGAAATGCAAACAGTTTACAGAGTACTTCCTAGGTGCTTTGGCATGTATAATTTCCGAGGCAAAGTTTTTCCTGTAGCCGAAATCGAAGAGATTTGCATCGCTAATAGTACTATGCCGCATGAGGACTACCTTGATTGCAGAGCCTTAGATTTAAGCGTCGAGATTTTTAATAACGGCGGGCTATTTAATGATTTAAGACTGTTTCTTCAGCAACATGGTGTATCACGCGCTAATTTCATAAAAGCTATTCATCAACATGTAACCTCTGAGCCAGGGCCGATTTGGGAGATTTACCAGAACTACCGTCAAGAAGAAGATGACAACCTTTGGCAACATCTTGAGGAGGTTGAATCGTTCATTGCTTCGCCGGGGGTAATTGAGCGTTACGCACTAGGTGAGTTTGGAGCAAATGAGCTCTATCGAGCCCGTGCGCTAGCGGTCTTTGAGAACATGGAAAATCTTCATGATATAGCTTTTACAGTAGCGCGACAGTTGCTCGCTCAAAGGGAACCACTAGAGAAAAAAGTAGATCTATATTTGGAAGAACTCTTCCGCTTTAGTCTAAACCGCAAAAAAAATGTATTAGACCCAGACCGAACGTCATCTGATATCTATAAATTTGACTTTGTAGCATTAGCGGGACAGAGCTTTACCGACGACCCAATGGATGTTTACCGTCCTAATGGAGTTGCAATAACGGTTTTTCATGAAGAAAACCAAAAATTAATGATTGAAGGATATATTAAACAATATGGTACTACAGTGATTGGATTGGGTCGTATTTTACTCCGCTCGCACATCGCGGCAATGTATCGACGGGTGGATTATACTAATATAGCTGCTACAGAAAAACCGTTTGCAACGGCGACAAAAGGAAAGGCTATCCCCCGTTATGCTGGGATCAAGGCATAGGAACATGATCGGAGCCGCAGCACATTAATGCATGCTTTCTCTGAAGAGTCCGCAGAAGTTCTGTATACTAATACGGATATAACCTCGCTTACTGAGAGCGACATGGAATATCTCAAAGAACGGGCACGACAATCCCCTCGTCAGCGGTGCCGTCTTTGTACTCACGTAACACCCTCATCATCGCTGCATGAAATGTTAATCGTTCATGCCAAGGGTTCTTATATTCGTCCGCATAAACATGCCAATAAAGTTGAGTCCCACCATATTATTGAGGGTTTAGCAACAGCCGTAGTCTTTGATGATGCTGGAGGAGTATTGCAAACAATAAATCTAGGGCCTCACAGCTCCGGCCACTCATTCTATTACCGCATGCCGGCTGACCAGTTTCACACTCTAATTATCATGTCAGACTGGTTTATATTTCATGAGACAACAACAGGGCCATTTGATCGCTCAAAAACTATTTTTGCTCCATGGTCTCCTGACGAGTCCGACCATCAGGGGATTGATAAGTTTTTGACATGTTTAATATAAAGCCAGAGGTGCCGCACGCATAGACTAATTTGTGTGGCGTGCTTTATTGTAACTTCAAGAGATTTCATATGTTAACAGCGATGAAGATGATTGCGGTTCCCTTTGTTCGTGCCGCTATAAGATTAGTTTTCATTTTTAGTATTTTGCCTTTTCTGTATTTGCTCAAACCTTATCGACGGGTCGTACTTCATAAGCTAATTTACAATAGAATTGGCCACTTGGCTGGAAATTCCGATTTTGCCCTACGTCAACGTCAAATAAGTGCCATTCCTCCAAACGAAATACACATATTCGTCTCCGGACCGCCTGTAAATCGGCAACTTTTTAAAATGTTACAGCGGCACTTGATTATATTTGAGAGTGCTTGGCTGATTCGGCTGTTTTTTATAATCGAGGATACTCTTCGTAAAACACCGTTCTACGAACCAGATACATGGCAAGAATTTGACTGCCTGTACGAAATCGCCACAACTCAGAGAACCTTGTTTTTCTCTGCAGAGGAAGAATGCCGTGGACAACAGGCACTAGAAATGATGGGTATCGGTTCAAGTGATTGGTTTGTGTGCGTGCACTCCCGTGACAGCCTTTACCTGCAAGAAACAAATCCATCCGGTGATTGGAACTATCACGATTATCGCGATTGTTCTATTGCGAACTATTTGCCCGCCATGAATGAGATTACCGCCCGTGGCGGCTATGTTTTACGAATGGGAGCATTGGTCAGCGAACCCCTTGAGCATCAGGGAAATCCCATGATCATTGATTACGCAAGCGATCATCGATCTGATTTCATGGATATCTATGCAACAGCCAAATGCCGTTTTTTTCTTGGGAGTACAGGGGGACTTTTCAATGTGGCGTGGGTTTTCGATGTGCCAATAGCGCATGCCAATATGACGCCATTAAGTGTATTGCCATTTCGTAGCGGGGATCTCTTTATCCCAAAACTTCTACGTAACACTGAAAGCCATGAATTAATCGATCTTAATACAGCCTTTGCCCACGGCTTATTTAATCCCCAAAACCCGAGACTTTTTACTTCCGACTACTATAAGAACATAAATATGGAGTTCGTTGAAAATAGCTCCGATGAAATTCTTGCGCTAACAAGAGAAATGTTCTCCAAATTAGACCATTCAAAAGTTAACCCCGCTGTCCGCAGTTATCAAAAAGCTTATAAGGCAAGATTTTTATCTCATATCGATGATTGGAATCTTGTCGGTGATATTTCTTGGTACTTTCTCAAAAAGCACATTAAGATTATTGATCTTGGAATTTCTCTACCAGACATTGAGGTGCCGCAAACTGCCTCAGAGATGATTTTGGAAAGATGAACAGACTTAAAACGCCCGTATTCATAATTGCAGAAGCCGGTGTTAATCATAACGGCAGTTTGATTAATGCCAAAAAATTAGTCGATGTGGCCGCCGCCGCCGGCGCCGATGCCGTGAAATTTCAAACCTTTGATGTAAATACATTAGTCACCGAGGCTGCCCCAAAAGCTAAATATCAACAGACAAGCACCAAAGATACAGAACCACAGGCAAAAATGCTGTCTGAGCTCGCACTAACTCACGACCAATTCAAGACTTTAAAATGTTATTGCGAAGATAGAGACATCCTTTTTCTCTCGTCACCTTTTGAAGAGGCTAGCGCAGATTTTCTTGAAGAGATTGGTATGCCGATATTCAAAATTCCATCTGGCGAAATCACAAATCTTTCATTTATTCAACATGTTGCTGCCAAAGGTAAACCTTTGATTGTATCTACCGGGATGTCCTCCATAAATGAGATTGCAGCGGCGATAGATAAAATTCAACTGGCAGGAAATCCTCCCGTTACGCTTTTACATTGCGTAAGTGCTTACCCTACGGCACCGAAAGATGTTAATTTACGCGCCATGAAAACGTTAGCCGAACAGTTCGATGTGCCGATTGGTTTCTCTGATCATACCTTGGGTTGTGAAATTAGCTTTGCCGCTACCGCCCTAGGTGCAACCGTTATAGAAAAGCATTTTACAATGGCTCGAGAACAATCAGGGCCAGATCACAAGGCCTCGCTAGAGCCGATCGAATTGAGTAAACTTATACGAGGAATCCGAAATATTGAGGTTGCCCTCGGAAACGGCGTCAAGGAGCCGGTAGCAGCCGAGATCCCCACCGCCGCTGCAGCCCGCAAGAGTTTGGTCGCTGCGAGAATCATTCCCGTAAATACCATTATAAAACGCGACATGGTCGTCGTGCGCCGGCCAGGATCTGGCTTAGCTCCGCGCGAAATCGACAGCATTATCGGCAAACGGGCACGTTACTCCATACCCTGCGGAACCCCTTTAACTGCAGATATGATTAGATGAGGAGAATCAGCTACGTCACTGGTAGTCGGGCTGATTTCGGGATATCACGCCCGATTATGGATAAACTGCAAAATTCTAAACGTGTTGATTTTCGTGTTTTAGTCTGCGGGATGCACCTCTCTCAGACCTACGGTAGGACAGTCGAGGAAATTGAGGCCGAGGGGTTTTGTATCGGGGCGAGAATTCCCATGCTTATTGATGGGGATTCAGCCAATACTACTGCACAATCGATGGCTCGGGGCATTGAAGGGTTTGCCAATTATTTTGCGAAAAAGCCCCCCGATATTCTAGTTGTTCTGGGTGACCGTTTCGAAATGTATTCTGCTGCAATTGCAGCGCTTCCTTTTGCCATCCCTGTAGCGCATATCCATGGTGGCGAATTAACTCTCGGTGCTTTCGACGACTCATTGCGTCATTCAATGACTAAGCTAAGTCACTTGCATTTTGCGGCAACCGAGACTTATGCGCGTCGAATTCGCCAGTTAGGTGAGGAGGATTGGCGCATTACAGTGAGTGGCGCCCCAAGTCTTGATAATTTAAAAATCTTAAAACTCCTCTCTCGAGGGGAATTAGAGAGGCAACTAGGGTTGCCTCTATGCAACCAGCTACTTTTAGTCACAGTTCATCCAGCAACTCTAGAGCCTGGACAAGCAAGAAAACAAATTCGTACTATCTTGGATGGCGTTAGCACATTTAAAAATCAGGTCATTTTTACGTTGCCAAACGCTGATCCTGAAAATCAAGTAATTTTTGAAGAAATTGGTTCCTATGTTAACTTAAAAACAAATGCTTACATCTGTGAAAATCTTGGTACCCAAGCTTATTTCACGTTAATGGGCCTTGCAGGAGCCATGGTAGGAAATTCCTCAAGTGGTCTAATCGAAGCTCCTTCTTTGGCACTCCCGGTTGTCAATATTGGGCGTCGCCAAGACGGTCGGTTGAGAGCAGCAAATATCATTGATGTCGATTGTATAAGCTCAGAAATAGTCATTGGAATAGAAAAAGCATTATCAGCTGAATTTCAAAGCAGCATTAAAAACACCCCCAACCCTCACGGGAATGGCAATGCGGCAGTTAAAATTGTTGATAAACTATTAACTGTGCCCATTGATGATCGATTACTTGGGAAAGCATTTGTGGATCATTTGGAAGAGTGACTATAGTTCAACCTCAACGGTGCGTTGTAATCGGCGGTGGCGGCCACAGCTCTGTCATTATAGATCTTATTATGGAGTCCGAGGTTGTAGAACCGGCGGGCATTCTTGACCGCAACCGCATGCTATCGCAAAGTCATGTACTTGGCGTTCCCATAATCGGGGGAGACGACTATTTAAAAAAGCTCTCGGAAGAGGGCATAACTTGCTTTATCGTTGGCTTAGGGTCTACCGGAAACACAACGGCGCGCGAACGTTTGTATAAACAAGCAACTGACGCTGGATTGAAGGCAATTACCTTAGTCCACCCTAGTGCTTATGTCTCCAAACATGCAAATATCGGCCCAGGGTCGGTGGTTCTGGCGATGGCTGTAGTTAGCACACGAGCCACACTTGGCAAGAATGTGATAATTAACTCTGGGTCAATTATTGAACATGGTTGTCAGATTGGGGATCACGTCCACGTTGCTACTGGCGCAAAACTAGCTGGAGACATACGTGTAGGTAACGGGGTCCATATTGGTGCCGGCGCTGTTCTAAAGGAGGGAATTAAAATTGGGTCAGAAGCAATTATTGGAGCTGGTTCTGCGGTAATTAACGATATCAAGCCAAAAATGACTGTCTTTGGCGTTCCCGCAGGCCCCGCGAACGCCACAAACAGGACACAAAAATGAGGCCATTCATACCCGATATTAAGACATTCACCCTCACCCATAAAACGCTCATACGCGACGCAATCGCACGTATGGATGAAACAGCGCAGGGTGTGTTACTTGTTGCTGGACCCGACGAACGCCTAGTTGGAACAATTACTGATGGGGATTTTAGACGTGGTGTAATGGCAGGAATAAATTTACTCAATCCTTTAGCGGCTTTATTAACCCTCAAATCCGAACCTATGCGACCAATTCCTATAACTGCATCAGCAGATTGTCCGGACTCTACATTGCTACATATGATGGTGGAATTGCGTTTGAGGCATATCCCTCTTTTAGACGAATATGGTCGCGCAGTTGATATTGCACTACTAAGTGATCTCGCGAAAGACTTCCAGCCTGGTTTTCAAGCCGTTGTTATGGCTGGAGGACTTGGCACGAGATTACGCCCTTTAACGGCAAATACTCCAAAACCGATGCTCCATCTTGGAGGTCGCCCAATTATTGAACGGACTATAGAGAAATTACGAAATGCGGGCGTCGAACGTATAAACATTACGACCCATTTCCAACCGGAAAAAATTACTGACTACTTCGGCCAAGGAGATGCGCATGGTGTTGAAATAAACTACGTGAACGAAGATGAACCATTAGGCACTGCCGGGGCTCTTGATCTACTCGACACATGGAACGAAACTCTTTTAGTGATAAACGGCGACATTCTGACTAATGTCGATTTCACTGCAATGTTAGATTATCATAGGACCCATCACGCTGAGCTGACTGCTGCTGTCCGAAAATACGATGTAGATGTGCCATACGGGGTGGTGGAATGTGATGGAATTAAAATAACGCAAATTAAAGAAAAACCACAACTTCAATTTTTTGTAAATGCCGGGATTTACCTTCTAGAACCCAGCGTCCGCGACCGCATACCTAAACACACAAGGTTTGATATGACTGACTTAATATGTAACCTCATAGAAGATAAGGCAAATGTCGTTAGTTTCCCGATCCGGGAGTATTGGCTCGATATTGGCCAGCAAGAAGATTTCGCACGAGCCGAAAAAGATATAGAGAGCGGAAAATTTAAATCGTGAACTGGACAAATAAACGCGTTCTAGTAACTGGGGCAGGGGGGTTCATCGGCAGTCATTTAGCAGAAGCGTTGGTAGAGGCTGGTGCCAAAACACGAGCATTCGTTCTTTACAATAGTCTTGGTAGCCGGGAGTGGCTCGACATATCGCCGTTGGCCTCAGAAATGGAAATTTTT
This sequence comes from Magnetovibrio sp., assembly GCA_002690705.1. GTDB lineage: Bacteria > Pseudomonadota > Alphaproteobacteria > Rhodospirillales > Casp-alpha2 > TMED8. The sequence continues at coordinate 218,614 of NZFO01000008.1, forward strand.
TCCGGCGATATATGTGACAACAGCACTGTCGCCGCGTCGATGAAAGGAATAGATATTGTTTTTCATCTCGCCGCAATGATTGCAATACCATATTCCTATATTGCCCCGCGCTCCTATGTGCAAACAAATATTCTCGGGACGCTAAACGTGCTACAATCGGCGCGAGAGTCCGGTGTAACCCGGGTCGTGCATACCTCAACTAGCGAAGTTTATGGAACCGCACAAAAAGTTCCCATTGATGAGTCTCACCCGTTGCGTGGCCAATCACCATATTCAGCGAGCAAAATCGGAGCTGATAAAATGGCTGAGGCTTTTGGTTGCAGTTATCAACTGCCCATTGTAACTATTCGGCCATTTAATACGTATGGGCCACGACAATCTAGCCGGGCAGTTATTCCAACGATAATAAGCCAATGCCTGAGTGATAACATAATCACACTAGGGAATATCTCCTCTACCCGCGACTTCACCTTTGTAACGGATACTGTCAGAGGCTTTTTAGCTGCTGCCGAAGTACCCAGTGCGATCGGCCAAACTATTAACCTTGGGGTAGGTAGGGAAATTAGCATCGAGAACCTAACCCAAAAAATTGCTAGATTAATTAAAGCCAACGTACAAATAGTAGCCGACACTAGGCGCTTTAGGCCATCTGACAGTGAAGTCGACCGATTGCTCTCGGATAACACCAAGGCACTAACTATTTTGGGTTGGCAACCTGAAACTTCATTGCACCAAGGGTTACAAGCTACTATCCAATGGGTTCAAGAAAACTCTGAAAAGTTCAAGACAAACGAATATGTCATCTAACATCCAGTCACCGCAGATACCACTTTGCATCCCGTCCATTAAAGGTAGGGAGTGGCCATATATAAAAGAGTGTCTTGACACAAATTGGGTTTCCTCAGCCGGTCCATTTGTCGAACGGTTTGAGCATGAATTTAAAGACTATTTAGGCATTAACCACTCAATTGCAGTGTCCAGCGGGACGTCTGCATTGCATTTAGCTTTAATCGCGGCTGGCGTTGAACCAAATGACGAGGTGATCGTTTCAGATTTGACATTTATCGCTCCCGTCAACGCAATTCGCTATGTTGGAGCTTGGCCAATTCTGGTGGATGCCTGCAACGAGTCCTGGGGGATGAACCCCAGTGTAGTTAAAACATTTATCAATGGTAGCTGTGAAACACTAAATGGATACTTGCACAATAAAAAATCAGGTCGTCGGATTGGTGCTATCATACCAGTTCACATTCTCGGCCACCCGGTCGACTTAAACCCAATTGTCGAGATCGCACTGGACCATGGGCTACCCATCATTGAAGACGCCACAGAGAGCCTTGGCGCAACCTATAAAGGGAATAAAGTTGGCACGATTGGACAAATTGGATGTTTTAGTTTTAATGGAAATAAGCTTTTGACGACTGGAGGCGGGGGCATGGCAGTTTGTCATGACTCTGTGCTTGCTTCCCGAATACGCCACCTTTCAAAACAGGCAAAAAAAGACCCCGTAGAAAGCATACATGATGAAATTGGCTTCAACTATCGCCTAACGAATATTCAAGCGGCAATGGGCTGCGCTCAACTGGAGCGCATTAATGAACTATTAGCCTCTAAAAAACGGATAGCGCAACACTACGACCTGTCCTTTAAGCCTATTCCTGGAATTACACCCATGCCCCGCACAGATTGGTCGCAAAGCGCATGTTGGATGTATACTGTACTGATCGATTCCTCAGTGTTCGGAATGGATCGGCATAAAGTTATGCAAAAACTTGCTAGTGCAGGAATCCAGACCCGCCCCTTATGGCAGCCCATCCAATTTTCACCTGCTCATGATAGGGCCCAGTTTATTGGCGGTACTGTATCCCAACGACTCCATAATAATGCCTTAAGCTTACCTTGTTCGCCAGATATAAGCAAAATAGAACAGGATAGGGTTATTGAAATGATTAAAAACTGTACATTGTCGTCGTGATAAGCAAGGTTGATAATCTGGTAATAAGCTTTGAAAATGTGTTAAACAAGGCGAGTTGCTGAGGACTAAAGCCATGAGCCCCTTGAAAATTTTTCTGTGTGACTTAACACATGATTCGATTGTTTTGGTTTCCGACACTATCCCGATTAATATTGGGTTTATCGGCGCCTATGCGAAAAAGAAATTTGGCACGGATATAACTATTTCGCTATTTAAATATCCCGAAACGGTTATACGCGCGATCCAAGATTTCCCTCCGGATATCATTGCTCTCAGTAACTATTCGTGGAACAGCAACCTCTCTGAATACGTTGCAGGGCTTTGTAAGAAAGCCAATCCAAATGTTGTAACCGTTCAAGGTGGAACAAACTTTCCACATCATCCAGACCATCAGCTTGAGGTTTTGCAAAAACATCCAGAAACAGACATTCATGCGATCTTTGAGGGAGAAACCGCATTTTCAAATATCATAGAACGTGTTCTTCACGCGCGCGATAGTAGAAGTAGCATTTTCGAAAAGCCAATTCCAGGGAATGTATTCATTGCCCCAGAAACACGATCGACTGCGAATATGCAACTGATGGTGGGCGAACAACCTGACCGAATTCGTTGTCTCGACGAAGTTCCATCTCCTTATTTAACTGGTGTACTCGATGTGTTCTTTGATGGACGCCTAACACCTTTTATCGAAACAAATCGCGGGTGCCCGTTTAAATGTTCCTTCTGTCATACTGGTGCTGATTATTTTCAAAAAATTAATAGTTTTTCAACCGACCGAGTCAGGGAAGAAATTGCTTACATTGGCCCAAGAATGGCCGAAAAAGGTATTGTAAATCTTCATATCGCAGATACGAATTTTGGCATGTTTCCAAGAGACCGGGAAATTTGCGAAGCCCTTTACGAGTCTCAACAGAAATGTGGTTGGCCACTTCAGGTCATGGCGACAACGGGTAAAAATAACAAGGAACGGGTCATCAAAATTACCGGGATATTGGGGTCAATGTTCTCTGTTAATATGTCGGTGCAATCTATGGACGAGACAGTTCTCAAAAATATTAAAAGATCAAATATTAAATTGCAGCATTATGTCGACGTAAACCAGCATCTGCGTGAAACTGGACGCGCCACAAAAGCAGAGCTTATTATCGGTTTACCCGGAGAAACAAGAGAATCATTTATCCGCGGCGTTGAGCAGGTAATTGATGCCGGCGTATCTTCGACGACGATTTATACCTTAATGCTGCTTCATGGTACCGAATTCAAAGACCCCGCCTATCGGAGGAAGTTTGGTATCAAGGGAAAATATCGTATCGTGCCTCTTAACTTTGGCGAATACGCGAAAACTAAGATCTTTGATTATGAAGAAGTCTGCATTGAAAATAAAGATATGTCATTTGAGGATTACGTGTATTTGCGCGGCTACGCTTTGTTGGTCGAAGCATTGCTGAACGGTCGTCCTTTTGAAGAGTTCTTCAATTACGCTAGAATTCTAGGTGAAAGCTCTCCTCGCTTTCTGAGACGTATTTACGATAATCTAAATTCAGCGCCCAAGGCTGTTCGTTCTGTTATGACCGATTTTTTGGGCGAGACACGCGATGAGTTATGGGATTCAGAGGAGAATCTGATAAATTTCTACCGCCAATCGCAGAATTATGAGAGCTTGATCCGCGGCGAAGTTGGCGGCAATCTGATTTATAAATACAAATCTAAGAGTATTGCATTCACAACATCACAATGGATCGATTATCTGTCTTCTCAGCTTCTTCAGCTTGCAGAAGAGCAGATTGGAGATGGTCCCGCACTTGTTTCCACAACCTCAGAAATCAAGAGTATCGAGAGGTTTTGTCGCCATAAAGTACATGGGCTTTTGGACGTCAGTGCTGATTTATCCGATATCGAAGATAGTTATGAGTTTCATGTAGCTGCGTGGCTTCAGGCTGAAAAAGGAATGCCCTTATCCCGATTCAAGTGCAAAACGCCAGCTAAATATAGGTTTCATTTCACCGAGGAGCAGCTTCTGATGCGCGAAGATCATTTTAGCCGCTACGGCACCGATGTTAATGCTCTATCAAAAATTGTTACACGCATAAGTAATCTTGAGAGTTTATTCCGCAAAGTTGCTACGCCCGATGGCGAAATTATAGAGTATATGGACAGCTCAACTGATCAATTTACCCGTTACGCTCTCTCACATTGAACTGCATAAAAACTTGGTGTTTATTATTGAAAAAATCTTCGCTTAAAAGCCTGTGAAATGAGAGAAAAACGAATAATTGCTATGATACCAGCACGGACTGGTAGCGAGCGGCTGCGATACAAAAACCTACGATTACTTCGCAATAAACCTGTTATCAGCTACGCTATTGAAGCAGCAAAAAAGGCTAACATTTTTGACGATATTATTCTTAACTCCGACGGAATCTGCTTTAACGAAATCGCTAAACGACATAAGGTTAAATTCTACCATCGCCCGGCGGAGCTTGCCAATTCCCAAACCCGTTCAGACGATGTTATTGCGGACTTTATGGAGCGCTTTGACGGCGATGTGTTGGTCTGGGTCAATCCTATTGCACCGCTACAACCAGCCGAAGAGATCAACAATGCTGTTTCGCACTTCCTTAAATATGAACTTGATACCCTCATCACCGTCAAAAATGAACAAACTCACTGCCTCTACAAGGGTCTGCCGATTAATTACGATACAGAGGAGCTATTCGCCAAAACGCAAGATCTGATCCCAGTTCAGTGCATGGTATATTCAGTTATGATGTGGCGGTATTCTAGTTTTTTGGATCACTACGCGAAGAACGGGTATGCTTTACTGTCAGGTAAAGTTGGATACTTTCCCGTTAGCTTCTTCTCAACTATTATTCTTAAGCATGAAGAGGACATTCAACTCGCAGAAGCCGTATTGCTTGGGCGCGAGAACGATGTGAAACCTGCCTACGACCCGGTTGCAGAAATACTAAGGTCCTAGTTAAAACCATATGAAAATCTTGTTCATCGGTACTGGCGGGTTTGGCTATCGGCACGCTATGTCTGTTCGAGCATTACGACCAAATGCCAAACTCTTTGCAGTTCGAGACGACCATAATGACACTACTCTTGGGACGGGCATGGAACTCGTCCCGAGTATTAAAGCAGGTCTGACCCTTAGCCCATCAGCCGCAATTATCGCTCTGCCACCAGCATTGCATGCAGCTGCGGCAAAATCAGTTCTTGCAGAGGGCATTGCCACTTACGTGGAAAAACCCATTGCTATGAGATGCGCTGATTTAAAGGATGCAGTCATCACATCTGAGCTGCGAAACACAACGACCATGGCCGGGTGTAATCTGAGGTTTCTTCAAGGATTCAAGATCATACAAAAAACAATCAAAAGAGGCCACCTTGGCCGAGTTGTTCATGCTAGCATGAGCGTAGGCAGATGGCTTCCCGACTGGCGGCGTGGTCGGGATTATACCGAGACCTATTCCGCTATTGCCAAAATGGGTGGCGGCGTAATTCTTGATCTTATACATGAGATTGATCTCGCTCGCTTTTGGTTTGGTGAATTTACGAATGTCTCAGCTGTTGCAGGAAACACAGGAGCACTAGCCATAAACAGTGAAGATCATGCTGACATTATACTTTCATCAAATAAATTAGATGTGTGCGTGCATCTTGATTATCTCGACCGAGAAGGGCATCGATCGGGACGCATTATAATGGAGTCGGGAACTTTGAATTACGATGCCGTTAACGGCCAAGTATTTCAATTTAACGTCAAAACAGGAGTGCGCAAAAATATTGCACGCCCTGAGGATTTTAATTTTTCAGCATCCGAACGAACAGCAATGGCTCACTTCCTTGATTGTGTTGAGGCTGGCATCCCGACTAAACTGCCTCTAAGAGAAGGGTTAAGCTCTTTGCGTCTTGCGGAGAGAGCTCGTCAATCTGCTGGAATTCTATAGCGTAAAATGATGCCCAGCGCATAAATTAAGAAGTCTATGATAACAATTGCAACCATCTGCGCGCGTGGGGGATCACAAGGACTCCCCGGGAAAAATATTCGTCCTCTCTTTGGAAAGCCATTAATCGGTTATTCTATAGAGCAGGCGCAAAAGTGCAAAGGGATAGATAAAGTCTTCGTTTCTACAGATAGCACTGAAATCGCCGATGTAGCTAAAACGTTCGGCGCAGAAGTTCCATTTTTAAGGCCTCCCGATTTGTCAACGCCGCGGGCTAGTAAGCTTCCAGTAATTCGCCACCTAGTTGACCACGTTATTGAGTCTGGTGTATCCGTCAATCGTATTGTTGATCTTGACCCAACGTCACCGCTGCGCAACGTCTCTGATATTGACGCGTGTTTGAGGCTACTAACGGACGACGTATCGGTGGTACTGACGGCGTACGAGTCAGAAAAGAATCCTTACTTCAATATGATCGAGCCCAAACGACAAGGAGGTTTCAAGCTCAGCAAAGTAACAAGTCTGCCTGTCGTCCGGCGCCAAGATGCTCCCACGGTCTACGCGATGAATGCATCAATCTATACTTGGTGGACCGAACAGCTTGATAAAACCTTGTTCAGTGAAGGGACCCGCCTGCATGTTATGCCTAGAGAACGATCCATCGATATCGACTCCCCCCTTGATTTTGAAATTGTCGAAATGCTCATGAAAAAACATAATCAGCATGATTAATAAGATTTTTCGATTGGACGGTAAAAATATTGTCATCGTAGGCGGGCTAGGCATCCTTGGAGCTGTATTTTGCGAGACTTTAGCCGAGGCAGGCGCGTCGGTAATAATTGCGGATATTGACAATGATAAATGCAAAGACGGTGCCGAGCAGCTCACAAACCGTTTTAAAGTCAATTCATTTGGGATTGGAGTAGATGTAGCCGACGAAACTTCGGTTGCAGCCTTCAAGGATACCCTGTTAGAGAGAAAACTTACGGTTGACGTTTTAGTCAACAGCGCTGCAACTAAATCAAAAAATTTCTTTGCCCCACTTGATGAGTTTCCTCTTACAGAGTGGGATCAAGTCATGCGTGTAAATGTTACCGGAATTTTTTTGATGGTTCGCGCGCTAATCCCCGGGATGATAGAGAGTGGTGGCGGAACGATTATTAATGTTGGCTCAATTTATGGTATTCTTGGTCCAGACCAGCGAATTTATCAAGGTTCGGACTACCCAGAAATGGGCGGATTAATTAACACGCCATTTGTTTATTCGGCATCAAAAGGCGCGGTATCCTCAATGACCCGTTATTTGGCCACAACATTCGGTGCCCAGGGCATTCGAGCAAACACGTTAGTCCCAGGTGGTGTTGTCTCCGGCCAAAACAATGCCTTCATCTCAAAATATGCCGACCGAACGCCGGCTAATCGTATGGGCGAAAAATTAGAGCTCGCTTCTGCCCTCCTCTTCCTTGCTAGCAATGCCAGTTCCTACGTCAACGGCCAAGATTTAATTGTCGATGGCGGCTTGAGTGCATGGTAAGACTAAGTAAGCTTTTGGTAATAGAATGGATCAATATAATACCAGCCTCCAACTACAAAATTAACTTTATAAAACCGGAAATGAAACATTTTCCGTTATTTTAGGAACGACTTTATCCTCGACATACGATTGAAAAATCGATAGAAGCGGTCGCATTAAAGTTTGCGGCTTCACTCGCTTTCCCATAGTAATTTGGAGACTTTAGTGACACTTGACTCTACATCTGTTGAAAAACGACAAAAAACTGAATCCGAAACATTGGCGACGTTTCAAGAGGAAATTCCCTCCATGTATTTTTCTCACAAAGGTGAGGAGGAATATAAGGAATATGTGCGCAAGGCCAAAAGTATCTATCGGGACTTATTCAAATTCCCCCCAAAAATGTTTGACGGCACGACATTAATTGATTTTGGGGCCGGAACAGGCGAGAATACTGTGTATCTCGCAAATTGGGGAGCAACCTGCACTTTAGTTGAAATGAACAATAAAGCGCAGAATATTTCAAAGGAAGTTTTTGTAAAATATGCGGCTCGCCCAGACGATCACACATTCGTAAACGCCTCGATTTTTGATTTCACTTCGAGTCGGCAAGAATCCTACGATATTGTCCATTGCCGCGGCGTCTTATCACACACCGCAGCCAAAGAAGAGGCTTTCAGAAAAATCGCGGCTTACGTTAAACCGGGGGGTTATCTTATCTTCGGGGATCCAAACAAAGCTGGTGGTTTTCAGAACATGCTGCAACGTTATGCCGTCTACTCTTTCGCCAAAACAGCCGATGAGATGGTTGACGTCAGCGAGACACTTTTTAAAGAGGATATTGATCGAAGCGAAGCTACCGTCCCAAGGACACGCCGTGCTATAATTTTTGACCGCTGGGTAATACAATCTCAAGATGACCCTTCAGTCGGTGAAGTGTTGGCTTGGGCAACTGCCTCAGGTTTGCAACTCTATTCATCATTTCCACCCGTAACACCTGCGATGTTGGGTGATTCCCTTCATCAAAAGCCAGTTCTCGATCCCTTCAGCCTAGGCAACATGATCCCTATCACAGAACTAATTTGGATGATGCAGACAGAACCCGACACATCTTTTCTTGCAGCTACAAATGAGTTATGCCAACCGTTTGCTCAGGCTTTCTCCGTGCTAACGAGTTACGTTGAAAATTTGAATGCCTCTTCGCAAATTGATCAGGCAGCATTCAACTCCCACATAATTTCAGCACGTGATAAATTCTCGTCCCTCTCTGTATACTCGGGTTTACAAAAGAAATTTACCTTGTTTTCAGAAGAGGCCATGGCCTTTATAAAAGTAGTTAAAGGGGGCAAAATCACTAAAGTCCGCGAATTCATAGTTAATACCGAGCACCTTTTCAAAGGCTCTTGCGGAAATCGCCACGCTGACTTTATCGCATACAAACCCGGTAACGAATAGGTTTGGAACTGGTGTTCCGTACTCCACCTTCCGAACCTAATCGCGGAGGCTAAAAATGACTGTCGCCAAACCCAATAAAATCAACAGCCATAACGAGTGGGATAAACTGAGAGAAGTTGTCGTCGGTACTGCTGAGGGAACTATAGCCAATTTAACATGGATGCGCCCCGACCCTATCCCGGCTGATATTTTAGAAAAAGGATTGAAGCTTGCTCGAGAGGCTTCACCCCAATGGTTCTATGATGAAGTTGGCGAGGACTTGCAGGGGTTGTGTGATGTTCTCATAACCCAAGATGTCACAGTTCTGCGCCCCACAGTTTTTGATCAGTCTAAAATATATGGTTCGCCGTTTTGGTCATCGACTACTAATAATGTCTATAATACGCGGGATTTAAACCTTGTAGTCGGCAATAAAGTGGTAGAGAGCCCCTCGTACATGGCAAGCCGATACTATGAAACAACAGCAATGTACTCTATTTGGTATCACTATTTTGAAGAGGGTTTTTGCTGGATAGCTGGACCTAAACCCCGGCTCGACTATGACGTGAAACTTCCATATTACCGTGATGAAAACGAGCGTGTTCTCTCTGAAGAGGATATCCGCCATAAAGAGTTAACTGGCGGACGGGTCGAAAAGCTTCATAAGTTGAGTGAACGTGAAATTTTGTTCGAAGCTGCCAACACCGTACGAATGGGAAAAGATCTCTTATACTTAATTTCGTCTTCCGGCAATGCGATTGCTGCCAAATGGCTGCAGAGCGTTTTAGGTGACGAATATCGTGTCCATACAACCCGTGACATCTATCGCTCCAGCCATATCGACTCGACTGTCATGTGTCTCCGTCCGGGTCTCGTGCTTCTTAATAGTACTCGCGTCAACAAGGATAATTGTCCAAAGATTTTTGAGAAATGGGATAAGATCTATTTTTCCGACGTTGCGCCAACCTCCGAAATTGAACTTAAATTCCAAAACGAAGTTCGCGACCCGATAGGCAGTGAAATTGAAGCTCTAGGCTTTCAGACTAATTTACACGACATGTCATCACCGTGGGTCGGCTTAAATCTGCTATCCGTCGACCCAGAAACCGTTATTGTAGATGAACGGCAAACTAACCTAATAAAAATTTTAGAATCATATCGAATTAGAGTCATACCCATAAAAATGCGGCATATTTATACACAAGGTGGCGGGATCCATTGCGCTACTCTTGATACGGTTCGAAACAGCACGCTCGAGAGTTATTTCGACTAATTTTTAAGATGCTTCAAAATTACCAAAACACAAAACCACATGGCCTGATGTTTCATCGATTTCATAAATCGGGAACGCGCCCTTTAGGACAAGGCTCTGTTTCCGATACCGAATTCGAACAAATCATAAATATGGTAGGTATAGATCGAATTATTTCCCCTGATGAATGGCTTGAAAAAATACGGCATGGAAAACTCGAACCAGAAGATATTTGCGTCACGTTGGACGATGGTTTAGCAAGCCAATACAACGTTGCTCTGCCAGTACTCGAGCAGTTTGGCATAAAAGCATTTTGGTTCATATTCTCATCTGTGTTCAAGGGCGGCATAGATAAGAACGAGATTTATAATCGTTTTGCAACAACCCATTTTTCCAGCTTTGATGATTTCACACGCGATTTCATTGAATTTGGGGCAATCAAAAATAATATCTTCCACACACCTGCCTACCGCGAGTATTTCTCCATGATGGGGCAGAAAGCACCATTTTTTACAAGTGGAGATTTTAAATTCCGTTATGTCCGTAACTTTATTTTGCAGCGGAGGGAATACGAAAAAATGATGGATGAATTCATATTATCAAAAGATACTGAGGTCAGCCAACTTGCCAGAGATATATGGATGACGAATGAAAACCTTGAACACCTGAATAGCACTGGTCATTGCATTGGATTACATTCCTATGATCACCCCAGTGTGTTAAAAGAACTTCCTCTGAAGGATCAAGAGGCACAGTATCGATCAAACAAAAATCATATTTGGGCAGTTACAGGCAATCCTGTTGAAAGCGTAGCGCATCCCTTGAACTCCTACTCGGCAGAAACGCTAAATATTTTAAATAGGCTTGGGGTTTTCTGTGGCTTTCGCTCTGATATGATACCCCATGTGGTTTCTACACGGTTAGACGGGATTGGGCTTGAAATTCCCCGAGAAGATTCAACTCATCTCCTGAACGCCCTATAGATCCCTGCCTAACACGCAAGTCTATAAGTCCTCTATGAATTTAAAAATATTTAGGCGCTACGTACTATGAAGTCTGCACCCAAACTCCTGAGCTGGTGCACCAATTGCGTAAGCATGTCAACACGCCCGAGAATTAGCTTTGACGAGCGAGGGCTTTGCAACGCCTGTATTTGGGCAGAAAATAAACAATCATTAGACTGGGTGGGTCGTAAGGCAGAGTTGGGAGAGCTCTTAGACCGTCACCGACGGAAAGATGGTTCTTTTGATTGCCTAGTTCCAGTGAGCGGTGGAAAAGATGGGTCTTACGTAACCTACAATCTAAAACATAATTACGGGATGAATCCGCTTGCAATAACTATTCCCCCACCTCTACCTCTAGACCTTGGACAACGGAACCTGCGTGCGTTTAAAGAAAGTGGTTATGACTTGATCTCAGTCGACCCAGAACCAAAGGCTATGCAAGCCCTCAACAAGGCCGGTTTTATAGAGATTGGCTTCCCCTATTATGGTTGGATGACAGCAATTCATACCGCCGTGGTCCGAATGGCACTTACCCTAGGGATCAACTTAATTTTTTATGGTGAAGACGGAGAGGTTGAATACGGAGGCTCAACAGAAAACGTCAACTCACCAAAATTAACAATCGAGTACATTAAGAATGCATGGCTTGAAGACGGGCATCAGAGAGTCTTTTCACAAATCGGTGCGACCGCAAACCCTTATTTCTTCAAGTGGCCGACTGAAGAAGAGCTGGAGAGAAGTCCCGTTTATCAGTATTTTTGGTCATACTTTGAAAATTGGGACCCTTACCGGAATTTTCTAACTGCCAAGGAACATTGCGGCCTCCAAGAGGCGGAACTGGGCAATTTAGGTACTTTCACCAATTTTGCCCAAAATGATCAGATTTTATATGCACTTCATACATATTTAATGTTCCTAAAATTCGGTTTTGGCCGAGCTAATCAAGATGCTTGTATTGAGGTTCGAAGAGGTGCCATGGACCGTCAACAAGCGGTTCAGTTGGTTCGCATGTACGACGGTCGTTATCCCGAGGAATTCATCGATCAGTATTTGGATTATTACCAGATGACCCAAGTGGAGTTTAATCGCGCGATTGACCGGTTCGCAAACAGAGAACTCTTTGAAAAAATTAACGGTCGATGGCAGCAAACGTTTACCGTACAATGACTCAGAGGAAGACAATCACGGTTGTCGATTATGGGATGGGTAATCTATGGTCAGTAATTAGCGCATTCCGCTTTCTTGGTTTTAGTCCACATATAAGTTCTGATCCGATTGAAATATCCACCGCAGAAAATTTAATTCTTCCCGGGGTCGGAGCCTTCCCATTAGCAATGAAGACACTCCGCGAAAGGGGCATAGATATAGCTATTAAGAAAGCTGCTGAGAACAGGAATACGCGAATTTTAGGTATTTGTCTCGGAATGCAACTGTTGGGAGCCACAAGCACGGAAGGTGGTCAAGTGATCGGTCTCGGCCTTATCCCGGGTGTAGTAACTAAATTCAACCAATCAAAAAACAAACCCATTAAAGTTCCTCATGTGGGTTTTAATCTTGTCCGGCGGCCTAAAAATAGTCGTTTGTTTGTCAATCTTCCTGATATGGCAGACTTTTATTTTGTTCATAGCTACAGAATGCTTGCTGAAGGACTTGACGGCCATGTAGCTACATGTGTTCACGGTGACCAATTTGCCGCCGCCTACGAAAATGATAATATTTTTGCTACTCAGTTCCATCCTGAGAAAAGCCAGACTAACGGTCTCGCTCTCCTGCAGAACTTTTTGAGATAAGTGAACCTTGCTTAAGCGTCGACTTATTTTTACTCTCCTTTATGATCAAGGCTATTTCATGTTGAGCCGGAATTTTCGACTCCAGCGAGTCGGGGATTTCAACTGGTTAAAGACCAATTACGTTTTTTCCAATATTTCACTATCGATTGATGAATTAATCGTGCTCGACGTATCAAGGCAAAACCGCGATCCCTATACATTCTGTGAACACCTAAAAAGGGTCTCGGAAGATTGTTTCATGCCTATAGCCGCGGGTGGCGGCGTGCGGTCAATAGAGGATGCTGACCGTCTATTGTGCTCAGGCGCAGATAAGATTGTTGTCAACTCACCTCTTTACTCAAATCAAGACCTTATCAAATCACTTGCTGAGCGGTTTGGCCAACAATGTATCGTTGCCTCAATCGATATAAAACGGGATACTGGCAACGACTACCATATGTGGGTCGAAAACGGTGGAAGACTATTGGAGAATAACGCATCGTTTTGGCTTAGAAAAATCTCCAAACTCCCTGTTGGTGAAATATACCTGAATTCCATGGACCGAGATGGGACCGGACAAGGGTATGATCTGGATATAATTAATAATTTACCTTCTCATCTGCACGTTCCAATTATTCTCGCGGGGGGGGCAGGTAATTCGCGTCATTTAGCGCAGGGGCTCGCAGACCCTCGCGTTGATGCTGTAGCTACCGCACATCTGTTTAATTTTGTTGGGGACGGACTTTACCAAGCCCGCAGGAAATTGATCGCTGCCGGCGTCGAGTTACCTATTTGGTCAGTGTGGAGTGAATTGTAAAAGCACGCGTCTAGTACAAGGACATTAAGATCATGCCCCACAATCCTAAATTTGCCTTGCAGGAAAACATAGCCCACAACCTGCTTTTCGTTGATGGCATTACGCGGTGCGGAAAATCAATATTTTCGGGCGTAATTGGCACAATCCAAGATTGTGAACACCTAAGGTTCACTACACTTCTCGAACATATCGTCCCTTCATTATTCTTTGGTGTTATCGATCGCGATTTCGCAAAATCCTCAATGCGTACGATATTTAATGAGGTTGCCTACGAAACCCTTTTATCACGCAACGCTAATTTCCGGCCAAACGACCAAACGAGTATTTTAAACTATTATAACCCGAAGCTCTATATCGATAGGCTGTCCCATGAGGATGGCTCAGCCGTAATCGAAAAACTTCGCGAAAAAAAATGCATATTTCCCTACCAAACCCATGATTTTATGGTTCATCTTGAATATCTCGATAGCCTCGAATTCGACTACAGAATGATACAACTCTACCGGCATCCTATTGATAATATCTATTCATGGTACACGCGAGGTTGGGGTGAAAGATTTTTAGATGACCCGACGTCCTTTACGCTAAGCATTAAACATAAACATTATATTTTACCATGGTACTGCGCTGGATATGAAGAAGAATGGTGCACGTTAAACGCCATGGAAAGATGTGTGCGAACCGTCATTGATCTCCTTCAGCAATCTATTTCACAGCACAAGAAGGCCCAAAGACCCGAGCGCATTCTCACAATAACTTTTGAAGATATGGTCCAACACACAGATACTCAAATGAGTCGAATTTGCAAATTTCTAGAGCGCGAGCAAACAGCTTGGACAGAACACTCTCTTAAAAAGGCTAACTGTCCCAGAGTGCTGGATCCAAATGCCCGAAACCAGAAGCTCCAGACTCTGAAATCAGGTATTTCCAACAATCTCTTTGAGCAACTGATGGACATGTCGAGTTATTATGAAAACAACATTTACGGTCTACTTCAGCCCATTTCCTAGGAATACCCTCAATTTTTGCTGGCGCTAATATTAGTATGGAAAACACCAAATTAACCCGCTCATCAAGTGAATTCCATTTCACATCCAAAGCGCGGACCCTTAAGGTTCTTCAAGGTCTTGTGAAACGGGCACGTTTTTGCTCTCAACTTGCCATCGATGAGGACAGCTGGCTGAAGAACCAATCGCGACTAATTGCACAGATCATCTTGAAGTTTGGCAAAAGTCCACTAGCAATCCGATCAAGCGCGGCGAATGAAGATGGTTTAAATGACTCTCAAGCAGGTGTGAATTTAAGTTTGATCAACGTTGAGCCAACACAAGAGAATATTTTAACGGCAGTCAACTCAGTTTTTTCAAGTTATCAAAATCCCGTTTCTGGAGATCAGGTTTTGGTTCAACCTATGGTTTCTAAGGTTGCCGTTTCTGGTGTTCTACTCACACGCGATTTAGACACAGGAAGTCCCTATTATGTGGTCAACTATGATGATTTCAGCGGGCGCACGGATACCGTAACTTCAGGGACTGAGAGTAAAACGATTCTCATCCGTCGCGCCGCGATAAATCAACTACGCTCGGTTCGGTTTCGTGAGTTGATTGACTGTGCAATAGAAATTGAGATGGCCACAGGCCATCATGAACTTGACATTGAGTTTTGTATCAATACCGATGATGAAGTTTACATTTTGCAAGTTCGTCCACTTGCGGCGCGAAAAAATTGGACCTTAATCACTGACCAGCTCATTAACTATACCTTGTCCAACATTCAAAAAGACCTCACAACAAAGATGGCACCCGCCAAAAGACTCTCTGGCACGGCAACTATTTTTGGTGAGATGCCAGATTGGAACCCGGCAGAAATTATCGGTAACACTCCTCGACCTCTCGCTTTTTCTCTATATCGAACCCTGATAACCGACAAGGTATGGGCAATTGCCNGAGCCGATATGGGGTATCGCCGGGTCAACAGTCCTTTGATTATAAGTTTGTCTGGGCGGCCATACGTTGACGTAAGACTTAGCCTGAATTCATTTCTCCCAGAAGATATTGAGGTCGAGTTCGCTGAGTCACTAATTAATTACCAGCTTGATCTTTTATGTCAGCGGCGTGAGCTGCACGATAAAATCGAATTTGACGTTGCTGTCACTTGCTTAGACTTTTCCTTCCCTAAACACCACATGCGATTATCTAAAGCCGGCTTTACGTATAGAGATTTAAACGTTTTTCAACAAAGTTTAAAAGCGCTTACAAAATCGGCCATTAAATCTCGCACCGGGACCATGTCTGCAGACTTAAACCTAACGCGCCAACTTCTTAAAGAGGCCACCAATGCTAATACAATCTCCCCACTTGACGATGCACGCGCGTTATTAGATTCATGTAGGACAAAAGGCACACTTCCTTTTGCCCGACTAGCTAGGCATGGCTTTATCGCAGTTTCGTTTTTACGAAGCTTAGTTGAGCGCGGTGTGTTCTCAGCTAGTGAGGCCGAAGGGTTCATGCATGGGATCCACACCATCGCTTATGAACTGGTCTCCGATATGCGAAAGCTCCGGTTAAAAGAGGTGACGGACGTAGAGTTTCTCGGCAGGTATGGCCACCTGCGGCCCGGAACTTATGACATTCTGTCTAAACGTTATGATGAGCAACCTGACCTTTATCTCGGTCATTCTGGACGCGATACCGCTACTAAACTCAATGTGCATGAACCGACAGCAGCACAAAAAATACAAATAGGTGAATTACTTTCAGACTTCGGATATGATCTATCCGCTGACGAGCTCCTAGCTTACATAGTTGATTCTGTAAAGGCTCGGGAAGAGTCTAAATTCGCTTTTAGCCGATACGTTAGTGATACGCTTGTAGCGCTTACAAAATGGGGTCATTCCAATGGACTAGAACCTGATGACTTATCATTCTTTGAAATTGAAGAAATTTTCAGTCAAACACCGGATGAGCTTAAAAGTAGTCTTCCTCTCCGTCGTAATTCCTATAATCTCTCACGGGCACTTCGATTGCCACACCTTATCCGCGAGCCCCATGAAATTGATGTTTTCGGGATCCCTTTGGGTCACCCAACATTTATCACGGGACGCGCAGTGATAGGGCCAAGCCTGAGATTAACAGCTCATAATGTTGTAGGGCTTGATGGGAACATTATAATGATAGAAAGTGCAGATCCCGGTTTTGATTGGGTTTTTTCGCACGATATTAAAGGTCTAATCACCTGTTTTGGCGGGGCAAACTCCCATATGGCTATCAGATGTGCAGAGTTTAGCTTGCCTGCCGCCATCGGATGTGGAGAGAGAATTTTCAGTGAACTTCAGAATGCATCGGTCATTGAGTTAAATTGCGGTGCCCGCTCAGTCAAATCGGCAAAATACTGATGGTGTATCGTGTCGCATTATCAATGCGGACATTCCAAAACCGCGAACCACGAGAAATCGGTAGCGCTTTAGCAACAGATTGGATCCATTGGCTAGAGGCCAATGGCATGGTTCCTGTCCTAGTCCCCAACGGCCTTAGCGATCCCGAACGCTATTTAGATGCCCTATCTCCAGATCTTGTTATATTAACTGGCGGCGGGGAGCGCGGGACGTCGCCAGAAAGAGATATTATTGAGGAAGTAACTATCAAGCGCGCTTACAGATGTGGTTTGCCACTTCTTGGCGTTTGTCGGGGGCTCCAGGTCCTTTGCCAGTTGGCCGGGGGCGAACTGCACGCGGTTTCAGGACATACCGCGGTTTACCATGACGTATCCATAAAGCCCGCATGGCATAAAATATATGGGAAGCAGATTAGGGTGAATTCTTTCCATAACTTTGGATTCCGGTCCAACAGTATTGGAGAAAACTTTCAAATTGCGGCAACTGACTGTGACGGTAATATCGAAGCCGCGTACCACAAAAAACTACCTGTCGCCGGGGTGATGTGGCATCCGGAACGCACGGGTGCTCCAATAGGAGATTCTTGCCTTGTACGAGCATTAATTGAGGGAGAAGCCTCATGGGAATAAATGCAATAATACTGGCTGCAGGGCGCGGAAGCCGCTTGCACCCGTACACCGAAAAATATCCAAAAAGCCTCACAGTTTTTGGCGGCAAAACCCTTATTGAACGTCAAGTCGAAACACTTCGCGCCGAGACCATCAACAATATCATTGTTGCTACAGGATATAAACGCGAAATGCTCCAAATGCCGGGTTTACGCGAGGCACATAACGCTAAGTGGGAAACAACAAATATGGTTGAGTCCCTATTTTCGGGCGAAGAATATTTTACAAACGACCTTATAGTTTCCTACGGCGACATTGTATACGAACCACGCGTGTTACGGACCTTGTTAGCAAGCCCCCACGAAATTTCAGTCATAATTGACCTAAACTGGAAAACCTATTGGGAACTTAGGTTTGACAACCCGCTCAGCGATGCGGAGAGCCTAAAAATGGATTGCGCTCAGCGCATCCTTAACATCGGCGCCAAAGTAAGCCAAATTGAGGAGATTGACGGACAATACATTGGCCTTATGCGTTTTCAAGGAAATGGCGTGTCTAGCTTAAGGAGAGCACGCGCGCATTTACAAAAAACCTACCGGTCATGGATGGAGGATCGCCGAGTTGAAAATGCTTATATGACAGACCTATTAATGGAAATGATACTTCTTGGCATTGAAATCCACGCTGTAACAATCGATGGTGGATGGCTTGAGTTCGACACAGTCTCAGATTACGAAACCGCCTGTGCTATGATGTCTGACGGCACTATCTTAGAATTTTTTAATCCTGATTCAAATTAAAGGCTCCAAGAAAAGTGGTTATTTGGATAATTGGACTTTCAGGCGCGGGAAAGACTGCAATTGGGAGGGAGGTCTGCAACCAATGGAAAAAAAGTGCGCCAAATACGGTGCTTGTTGATGGAGATGAAATTCGCGCAATAGTTGGCCAAACGAAGAACCCAAACTCGTATACTCTTGCTGGGCGGCGGGCGAATGCAGAACGCATTACCAAAATTTGTTCTTGGCTGGACAACCAAGACATCAATGTTGTCTGCTGTATTCTGTCGATATTTCCCGAGATGCGTGCCACTAATCGCGAACAGTTTTCTGAATATTTTGAAGTATATGTCTCAGTACCCATGAAAAACTTAATTGAGAATGACGCAAAAGACCTATACGCCCCCGCAATCGAGGGGAATATCAATAATGTTGTGGGCATCGATATACCCTTCCCGGAACCAGTTGCAGCAGACATTATAATTAAAAACGCGACGCGCTCCTCCACGCCAAAACAAATAGCCACCAAGGTGCTAACTGCAGCTGGAGTTATTGAGTGAGCCTAGAGTATCCTTATGCCCACGGTCCATTGTTAGATGATCGCCAAACTTATTTTTATTCTGACTATCAAGGCTTAACTTTTTTAAAAGCTTGGAAGAATGACCGGCAAACCGCTCGTATAAGCATAGCCCCTGCACCAGCACCAAACCCGATGGTAAGAGAGCTACCAATCCCCGGCGCTAATGTGGTGACGGCTAATCTTCTTGAGGCTATCTTAACTGTAGTCTTGCGGGAGTCGGAATTAAGTAACGCCGCACAATTTTGGTTGGCTCAATTAATTAAAAAATTTGAGGTCACAAAAAGAGTACACTCAGGCTACGATAGTACTTTCAAAGCTATTGATCGGGAAGACCACAAGAATCTGGAACTTTATCTAAGGTTAGCAGAGGTCCTTGAATGTGCTGTTAACACAAATTTGGCGCTTTCCAGCCTCAATTGTATGCTCAAAGTTATGGATACATTGTGTGCACTTCGACAGGGCCTTTCTGAAGTTCAACGCGCTCGGCTATCACGTTTGGTAGATAGCGAGCGACAATTTGTAAACATAATTACCCAGCGAGTTGGGGTGCCCCTTATTGCTTAATGGTGTCGTCTTTATAGCAGCTTTCACAGCTCGCTCTCAGGCCTATGCCCAAGCAATGACCCATGCCGGCTTGGCTCCCATGAAAATGCTTACATATGGGGCGAGAGGAATTCATGAAAAAAAGGCCGTGCAGACAAAGGATCAACGTTATGTGCGATCAAGTAGTGCTGCCTCAACACCAGAATTATTCCTCCCAGATCTCAGCGAGCGACTATTAACAACTGTTCGCAGAGAAGGGTGGGATCACTCCCATACCGCAATTAAAGATGTGAACGACGCAAATTTTATAAAAATACTATTTCGTTTTGCGCCAAAATTAGTGATTTATTCCGGCTATGGTGGGCAAATCATTGCAGCGCAAACATTAGCGCGAGGGGTGCCATTCCTCCATATGCATGCGGGTTGGTTACCTAAATATCGCGGCAGCACAACCATCTACTACTCCTTACTCGAAGGCGACGATTGCGGGGTTAGCGCTATACTTCTTAATGCTAGAATTGACGAGGGACCACTTGTCAGCCGCCAACGCTACCCGGCGCCACCGAGCAACATTGACGTAGATAGTCTATATGACAACGCTATCCGTGCCGACCTTCTTGTTAAGGTTTTGCGCAAATATAAGGAAACAGGTGTATTGCCAGCCTGCTCAGAACCACGCGAGGCAGGCGACACCTATTTCGTTATCCATCCGGTTTTAAAACACATCGCCCTATTGGCCCAAAGAAATAATGCAGAGCGCTAATCCTCAAAATTCGACGCCAACTGATGTCAAAAGTGAAGATGTAGAAGTCTGGCTTGACATTCTTTGTTTATCATCATTGTTCACGATTTTTAAGATTAATCATCGACAGAATGTTAAGTGTATATACTATTACCTCTCAACAGACACAATGAATCACCTAGTGCCATGGGTTAGTATGGTAATTGGAAAGCCATTTATCCAATTCACACATATGGATTACGGCAGGACTTTCTCCGGTGAAACTTCGGTCGCCGAGAAAATTGAACAAACAAACCGAAACATGGTTGACGAACTTATCTCCGAATGGAGAACCAACCTCGATGTCCTTGATTTTCTCGGTGGGAACCAATTCGATGAAGAATTAGTCGTCCGACACCTAGGCCGACTTGCATGGCGATACTTGTTACGTCCAATTGAATTGTCGACTGTTTCATCACTGTACAACACTGCGCCGAGCATCTTACTTTTACGACAAAATCCGTTTCGTAAGTTCATCGAACAAAAGTTTTCTGACCGAACCTTCGAATTTTTTAACCCTCCTAAGTTTCGATGGAGTTACACACCTCGCCCATATCATAGCCTTGATGCAGACATGACTATGATGCGCGCCTACTGCGGCGGGCCGGTTCGCCAACTTGCTCGCACGGTTCGCTATGGATTTGAGGCTTGCCTATCAGGTTTACGCAGCGTTCCCCCCCTTGCAGAAAGTATAAAAAAAAACCGGATTGCAGTTTTGAGAAGCATCCCATTTCCATTTTCTTTTGATGAACTAAATGACATGTATTGGTGGCCCGGCTCAAGAATTGAAGCCGACTCAATCACTATCATCACAGATGTTAGCCCCCTAACACAAGAAGATCGAAACCTTGCCCGCCGATATGGGTTTAGACTATTACATCTTGCAAAGCCCTTTTGGCGGGCTTCTTGGCTAAAACCCGACCCAAATGATGACATTGTCCCAGGCCCCGGGATGGGCCTAGACATTCAAGAACTAGCCTGCATGGCTAAAGCCTGCTCTCTCGTTTGGGGGACGGAGTCTACGTTTAGATCATGGATACTGTTCAACCTAAAAATATTTGAGCTCCACGTTCACAATCGTGCTCGCCTGTTTACACGTCTGGGTATAAGTATTATTTGGCATATGGATGACATGCTGGGCGAAGGGCCATTTAACCATCAAGCGATTCGAATTTGTGGCGGTGTTAGTGCTGGTAGCCATTTTAGCAATCATATTTACAATGTTCCAGAAGTAGAGCATTTGGAAGATATTGCTTTTCCCTGGGGTGACTTATATCAACGCCAGTTTTTTAATCGTCATAAACACATGGATATCGTCACTGCAGGTTTTTACCAAGATTATAAGCTGGCTCCAGACCCTGGCACAGCCCCTGCGGCGTATTCAGGAAAATTCATAATCTCATTCTTAGACCAAGGCATGTACACTGATTGTTATTTGAGTCCTGCGACGCATCTTGAAATCTGGCAGACGCTAATTGAGATGCTCAACGAGATGCCGAGCATCATCATTGTTTGGAAACCAAAACGAAACTCAATGGTCCGCAAAATCATGGATCAACTGCCTGAAATCGAACAATTAGTAGCAGACAGGCGGATACATATTATAAAGGGTAAATCAGACACAATCAAAACTGCACCAAGCACCGCTGCAAATATAAGTGATCTCGCCATCACTGCCATGTTTAGTACCGCAGGAATTGAGTGCTGGCTGTCTGGAACGCCAACACTTTTTATCGACCTTTCCAGACTCACGCGTCATTTTTTACCTGTGGAATTTCATAATCGAGTCGTATTCGACAGCCTTGAAGCTCTAAAGAGAGTTGTCCGAAATCATGTTGATCGGGATATAGACGCATGTGTAAAGCTCAGTGGCAAGTTTGCCGATGACCTAGATCCGCACAGGGACGGGCGGGCCTTTCAGCGCACAGGTTGTTACCTAAAAATTTTACAACAAGAGCTGGAAACAGCCCCTGCCGAAGTTGCGGTGAAAGCTACCCGCGCACGCTACCGTAACGTCTGTTAAAACTTCTTAACTTCTATTCGCAAACCCTCAGAACTGGAAATATAAAAATGGCACGTAATCCCGCGCCAGCAAAGTGTAAATACTGATCACTAGTAACACACTTAACATAAGGGACTTGGCCAGACTTGTTTTCGGACTCATTTCAAATACGTTCGGGAGCCGCAAAGCCCCCCAGATAGAAAACGGTAAAATTAAACACGCAAGTTTCACCTCAGACGGCAATCCGATTAAATCCCGCACGGCTTCATCTAGCCCTGACCAACCAAAAAGAATCCGTTCAATAATTTGACCGGTCACGCTCAAGTTTTCAGCGCGAAATGGTATCCATAACAATACAACTACAAAAATCACCCACGCCCGACGAAGGGCTTTGAGTGCAGTGCTTTGGCAAAAGCGTGACAGGTACTCATCTATCACCAACGCCACCCCATGGCCTACGCCCCAAATAACAAATGTCCAGCCAGCACCGTGCCACAGGCCCACTAATCCCATCGTCGCGAGCAAATTTCGTTTTTTATTAGCCTCGCCATTGCGATTGCCTCCCATCGGGATATACAAGTAATCACGAAACCAGCTTGAAAGAGTGATATGCCATCGCCTCCAAAAATCCCTAATGTTCAAAGCTTTGTATGGTGAGTTAAAATTTTGTGGAAATTGGAACCCAAGGAGCAAACCTATGCCAACAGCCATCTCCGAGTAACCAGAGAAATCAAAATAGAGTTGTAAGGTATATGCAGTAACGCCCGCCAGAGTAATCAACGCATTATGAGCCAATGAGCCATCAAATATATGGTTTGCGAGCGGAGCAAGGGAATCCGCAATCAATGTCTTTTTTGCCAAACCCATAATGAAGATAAAACAGCCCAACTCAATAGTGTTTAATGAAACCCTCGGTTTTGCAAACTGATCACGGAGCTCCGAATAACGAACGATTGGGCCGGCGACAAGTTGTGGAAAACTGGATACGTAGCAGAGGAATTCTACAAATGACCGAGCTTCCAAGACTTTTCCACGGTATAAGTCAATCAGGTAACTAATCGTTTGGAAAGTGTAGAAGGAAATACCCACCGGCAATATAATATCTCGCAAAAAAGAGTGTTCAACTGCACTCTGACCCGTGCCAACTATGCCCAAAAAATCAGTGAAGTTTTGATAAAAGAACTCGCCATATTTAAAAAAGCCAAGAAGCCCCAAATTACTTATTACAGACAAAAAAATAGCGGCTATATGGAAGGGTTTTTTCTTTGTCCGCACGATAAAATGGGCTAACATCCAATTTACCACAATCGAGCCAACCAATAATACTAGGTAGTATGGCATTTCCCAACTGTAGAAAATTAAGCTTGCGAAACTAAGAAAAGCTAGCGCACCAGGAATACTATGGCGCAATGTTATGTGGTATAGAAGCAATGTGAGTGGCAAAAAATAAAAAATAAAAACTTCGGACGTGAAACCCATCGCACACAACCTTATTAATCTAAGCGAAATGTTTGCAACCAGACTTTTTTATAATCCGTTTAATGCTCTAAAATCCTAAGCGAAATTAGCTTGTCGCGAATCAATTCCATCGTTATGCGAATACCATAAGGGCCCCAATGCCCATCATCCCCCCAATACACAGGTGGAGCACCATCTTCGATCTCTCTCTTCACTGCGTCAAATAATACTGGATGAGAAAAAACTGTGTTTATACCCGCATTAACAAGAGCACGGTTAAATTTCGATGCAGGCCCATAGTTCTCTATCCATACAGGTGAAGACCGAAACTGATTATAAGGATATTCTTTAGCTGGAATTAGAACGACGAGAAAATTTACACCCTCACGTTGCGCAATAGCTGCGAGTTTTTTAGTGCCAGAGAACAATCGATCGAATTTAGCGTGTCCATGGGTAATATCAACAATATCCTCGGGCAATTGCTCAAAAATTATTTTTTTACCTCTATTTGGAAGATAAACAAGATTTGTCTTATGATGATAAATCCCCATTTTTGAAACAGCCTGAATTATGGTGCGTTTAATAGTAGTCTTGGTTTTGCGCGCCAAGATCGCATTACCCGACCAAGCCCGAAGTTCGGCTTTAAAGTTTTGAAAATTAGCCTGCCAACTTGGGTCAAGATTATTAAAGTCGTCACGTAAGTACGCCCGGTCAATCTGATCAATGGGCGCAACGCTAGCAAGTGGTTCCCTAAACCATTGGTCATGAAGTAAAAAAATAAATGTTGCAGCTTTAGTCGGTTTGCGATGTCGAAGGTATAGGGCTGCAGCGCCAAAGCGGTCATACCCCCTCGGTTTAAAGGGCAAGATTACGCGTTTTTTAATCATTCGGCTCAACTGTTGAGTAGGAATATCTTTATGCGAATTTCCATCACCGTTTGCCATTGAATCTCCCATCATTACGGCGAATGCTGTATGGGGAGATCGGTCATTCCGCTCTCCGTAAGAATCTGTAATAATTGTCGCTTGACGCATAATCGGTGTCGCAAGGAAGTCACCTGTCATAGGATCAACATCTGTTGCATTATTGATATAGTCACCATAAATCGTGCTTTGGTAATGCAAATTAGCGGCATTAAACCCACGCGGATGAAACCAAGCCCATGGCCGGAATACCCATAAGCCGAATTCAAGAGCCCCCAATGAAAGAAATACCGCTGCCGGCAAAATGATTAAGCTTTTTTTCGAAAAATAGCGCATACTTTTATGGCTTTATTCAGAAATTTAGGAGAGACACCAATGTTCAACGCGAGTAATACGATAATCGTCTAGATCGCGCCATCAAAAAGCATTATAAATGACCCTACCTTATGCTAACTTAACTCCAGAAAATTTACGTAGGCTTCTCTCTGGACTGTATCACGACATATGTGCCACTCTCTCTGGACAAGTCAGTTCAAAAGAAGAGTTCATTCTGTTCAGTCGACAGCTAACCTGCGATACACCATCAAACCCTCTGAACGTTGAAATCAAAGTTTTTGATCAGCCCGAGTCAATTCTAGATATCGTCCATGAAGGGTATGAATTAGGTTCGTTAGAAGCCCTGCATGATGCAATTGCGCCGGCTATGCCTGGGGGCAAGCTCTACGCATTATTTGTTAAAAAAAAATTAGCCCATTTCAGCCGTATGATGGCAGATCGACGCGATCGTAATTTTGGCCCCTTTCTGGGGAATTTCGGTGGGGTTAAAGATATCTGCATTGGTCCATGTCGAACGAACCCATCATTTCGCGGCAACGGTTTTTACGCAATGGCATTAAATCGAATATGCGAGGATGCCGGCAGTAGACAGCAGGGAAATGCATACATTTATTGTGCCTTGAGCAATACAAGTTCAATAAATGGAATAAAAAAAGCTAAATTCAAAACCATGGGACGGATTGTCAAACGTCGGTTTTTTATTTGGACCGTGATCAAGATCAACCCAGAAAAAGACTAATCTCGAGTATGAAATTTCGTTTTAATCAGAATTTATTAAATATTCGCCGAGCACGCGCTGGTTCGTCAGAGAGAATGACATCACCAGACCTTTTTCTTGACCGAAACGAACGTGTTGTCCCTTATTCATTTGATATTCTCTCTGAGCTCGGTGAGCATCTCGCAAAGTGTCGACCTAACCAGTACCCAGAACTTGGATTACTATATGAACGGGTTGCTGATTGGTCCGCTTTAGATGCGGACCAGTTATTTATTACGGATGGCGTTTCCGGAGCAATTAAGGCATTGCTGGAATCTCTCGCACCAGCAGGAACTAATATCGTGTTTCCATCACCAACATTTGCACTGTATCCAATATATGCTCAGATGTTTGGCGTTGAACCTCGAATTTTTGGTTATTCTGAAAATTATGAAATTGATTTGGATGCTCTAAGAAAAAATATCGATATCAACACCGCTTTTGTCTTTCTGCCCAATCCAAACGTTCCCATTGAAGGGTATCTGACACTAAAAAAGATTGATAGCATTGCAACCTACTGTGCACACTTTAACGCAGCACTTGTTATTGATGAGGTCTACTATCTGTTCGGTGGCGAGACAGCGATCCGTCTGATCGAAAAGCATAAAAACCTTTTCATTATGCGATCATTTTCAAAAGGATTTGGTTTACCCGGCGTTCGAATTGGATTTGTTGCCGGCCCCGCTAAAATTATTGAATTCGTCGCACGCACTCGTACGGGTTACGAGACCAGCACTCTGGCGGCAGAGACAGTTTGCTTTTTTCTTGATCGAATTGACATCATCAACGAATACATCAAGGAGGTTAAAGTAGGACTTCATTTTTTAAAAAACTCCCTCGATAATATAAACATTCCCCACAACGGTGGTATTACCGGTAATTTCGTTTACATAGAGCTGGGCGACCCGGACTTGGCGCAGTCAATTATCAAAACTTTAGGGGGACAAAACATACGTATTCGGGGCGGGTGGCCCGCGCCGTTTCACGGTGGCATCACCGTGACAGGTGCGCCGCGAGAGTATATGAACCGATTTTTTCAAAATTTTAAATCCGCCCTGATTACATTTAAGAGAATGTAAACCATATGTCCCAGCTTGACTTTGACGTTGTAATTATCGGAGCAGGGGTAATCGGACTTGCAATTGGCCAGCGATTAGCCGGGCGCGGCCAACAAATTTTGATTATAGAACGTGCCGATCAATTTGGCGGTGGCGCGTCCTCGCGAAATACTGGATGTATCCACTCAGGAGCGTACTATCCATCAAAGTCCCTAAAGGCGCAACTGTGCCTGCGTGGCCGCGAGTTGCTCTATGACCACTGCTCAAAATATGACGTCCCTTATAAAAAAATTGGTAAGGTTTTTCTCGCCACAGCTCCGAAGTACATTGACGGATTAATTAAAATAAAAAATCTTGCAGAGAGCAATGGTCTCAGTCCGCTACTTGAGATTGACGGACCCGACATTCATCGTTTTGAACCATTTTTAAAATGCGATGCTGCGCTCCTTTGCCCTGAAAGTGGAATTGTAGACAGCTACGCCCTAATGCTATCACTTGTTGTACTAGGCGGGAACCACGGGCTTACGCTGGCCACCCGATCACGGGTAATCAGTGGCAAACCGGAAAAAGGGTTCTGGCGCGTGTACACTATTGACGAAAGTGGTAAAAAAACTTTTGTCCGCGCGCGTTGGGTCGTAAATGCAGCCGGTATTTGGGCAACTGGAATCAGCCGGTCAACCTTTCCACTCCGCACTATTCCCGAAGCACACCCAGTGAAAGGATCTTACCTCCAACTTACAGGGCCTTCGCCGGTGTCGCGTATAATCTATCCCGATTTAATCCCGGGCAAAATTTCTGAGAGGGTCGATGCCACTCCCGGCATTGACGGGAAATTGCGCTTTGGCCCAAGTGTCGATGCCGCAGCATCATACGAAGACTATCGCGTGGCGGATAACTTGAAAGAACGCCTCACACCCCTAATTCAGCGTTATTTGTTGAATTACAATACGTTAAAACTAAGCCCTGATTACGCAGGCGTCCGACCAAAAATTAAAACACCCGGGAATGGGGCACCAGATTTTATTTTTGATTGGGCAGATGAAGGTGGCTGGCTTGATCTTTGGGGCATGGAGTCACCCGGCCTTACCAGTGCCCTTGCAATTGCCGAACATGTCGAATTTTTAGCCGGTGAGACGGGCTTAATTTGACCACATAGATAATATACGGCACAACCGGATGCACTTTGGAATTCTAAAAATTCCCAATGTTGCGTCCGCATTTATATACTTTAAGGTATTTTATATGGGAATTCGAATTCAATCCCTCGATATCATCCATAAAGCGGCCTCGAGCTGTTTCACGCGAGGAAATCTGTGGGCCATGGGCTCCCAGATTTGCAGTTTTTCTAATAGCGAAGCTAACCAATGGCTCCGCAGAAACGGTTTCAAAACGGTTATTGACTCTGGTTGGTTGGAAAACCCAACACCCATTTTTCAGGCTATGGGTTTTTCAGATTACATCGATGTTGATATTAATGATCAAGCACGGAGGATCTTAGACCTTACACAAACGTTACCTAAAGACTGTAACGCGGTTGCGGACATGGTGCTGGATTCGGGTACTTTAGAGCACATTTTTGAGTTACCAACTGCGCTTCGCAATATGAATCGATTGCTTAAGCCGGGTGGCGTAATCGTCCATATCACTCCAGTAACGTTCTTTGATCACGGCTTTGTCAATGTCAACCCAAGCCTCTACAAACGTTTTTATGAAGTAAACGGCTATAAGCAACTGTTCATGACCTTCCAAATCACTATCCATAATCCATTACGGGTGCCGCGAATTTCATCCTCGTGGATGCCACCAATACTTGCACGATTTAACCTACCATTTGGCAACCATAACAGATTTGACTGGGTTCGATCCATGCGCTGGCTTAGCTCGGTTGCTCGCTTGCCTAAAAACTTATTGCTAGTCGGCGCGTTTCAAAAGAGAGATGATCGCAAAGAGTTTAAAATACCAAGCGATGTCTGGATCGATTAAATACTATGGAATGGGCGAACAACTCAAAATGACACCGCTAGATATCCTTATAGTCGGAGGAGGGATGTATGTAACCGGACGAGGAGCGCCCGATTATCAAGGAACAATACTTCCCGCCGTCCTTGAGGCGCGCCGCGCCGGGCTAGTTGGGCGCATAGCCATAACCACAACACGGCTGGAAAGCGCTGAAATAGCTCGCTCGAAGGCTGTTGAACTTGCCGATAAAATGGGCGTTGGGAAAGACATCGAAGTCTTTCCCAAAAGTGGAAACAATATTGAAATCTATAATGCTGAAACCTTGCCTGTCAAAGCGGCCAAAATATTCGAACCTGACGCCGTGATTGTCAGTATTCCAGACCACCTTCATGCACAAGTTTGCATTCCACTAATTCAGTCTGGCAAGCATTGTTTAGTAGTTAAGCCTATGGCAGCAAAAATGGAGGATGCCAAGGCAATGGCGGATGCAGCAAGGAAAGCTGGCGTAGTTGCAGAAGTCGAGTTTCATAAACGGTTGGACCAATCTAATCTCCTATTTCGCGAAGCCGTGTGCAACGGAGATCTCGGGCACTTGCTGTATGCCACCATTGAATATAGCCAACGCAAATCGGTTCCGAGAGATACACTCCGTTCATGGGCTGAAAACAGTAACATCTTTCAATATCTCGGCGTTCATTATGTTGACCTTCTCTCTTGGGCAACTGGTTTTAAACCACACCGTGTTACCACTTGGGGACAAAAAAGCTATCTGCGCTCAAATGGGGTTGATACATGGGATGCAATGCAGACCGTGATTGAATGGCGCCAGCCTAATGACACGTCTTTCATCTCAACGCACATTTCGAATTGGATAGATCCCGATAACAATTCTGCTCTGTCAGACCAGAAAATTAACGTGGTTGGAACATTAGGTCGGTTCCAAGCGGATCAGAAAAACCGCGGTGTCCAAACTGTACGTGATAAAAATGGGGTCCGGGACCTCAACCCATATTTCACTACTGAGTGGATCGACGATTTGACTGGCAATTCTACATTTCAGGGGTATGGAGTTGATAGCGTCATCCAGTTCATCCGCGATATTACTGCTTTTCGTAACGGTATAGTCTCATTGAGTGATCTCGACCGGGTCCGTCCATCTTTCCAAAACTGTCTGATTTCAACTGCCGTAATTGATGCATCCAACGCTAGCCTCCGGGCAAGTAATGCCCCAATCGAGGTGAAGCTTTGAAACACATTACCTTTGATAATTTAACATCTTTCACCTATCAAGTACTCGCGCACGCTGGACTAGACGAGTTTTCAAACGACGCCGTTACTAACGGCCTCTGCGAAACATCACTCCGTGGCGTTGACTCTCACGGAGTCAGGCTATTACCCCATTATGTTAAGTCAGCAATGCAGGGGCGAAAAAACCCTGTCCCGAATATGGTGTTCGCTCATAAGTTTCCGGCATTTGGGCTATTAGATGCCGACAATGGCTTTGGTCATGCAGCCGGTATGAAGGCCATTGATTACGGTATGGAAATGGCCCAGACTTCGGGCATCGGTGGTGTAGTCGTTGCTAATTCAAGTCATCCCGGGGCCATGGCAAGTTTTGTCCTTAAAGCAGCAAGGCAAGGTTATATTGCCTTTGCGTTTACTCATGCCGATGCCCTTGTACTTTCCGCCGGGGGGCGGCGACCTCTGTTCGGCACGAACCCCATTTGCATGGCAGCACCACGCGAGGAAATTGAGCCCTACTGCTTAGATATGGCAACTAGTGTAATTTCATGGAACCAGCTAAAAATCCATCGCGATACTGGCTTAGAGCTTCCAAATAGCCTTGCGGCAGACGACGCCGGTCTGCCAACCCAAGACCCCGACGTCGCGACCTCTTTAATGGCATTAGGTAGCCCTTCCGCCGCATACAAAGGCTACGCCCTAGGCACAATGGTAGAAATTCTTTGCGGGGTGTTGAGTGGCATGGCCGTAGGTCGAGACATTCCAGCCATGTATACAGCTCCTATGGACCAACCCCGGCATTTAGGGCAATTTTATCTAGTAATGCGCACTGATATAGTTGGGGAAAAAGACGATTTTTGTAGACGGATGCAAAGCCTTACTGACATGGCGCGTGCTGAACCAGCAAAAGACCCAAGAGGCGTCATGTTTCCCGGCGACCCACAAATTCGGGAGGCCGTAGTTCGAAGAAAGATTGGTATTCCAATTGATTCCAAAACTCTAACCGCATTTCACAATTTATCCAAAAATTTTAATATAACTCTAGACTTGGTTTAACTATGAAAATTTGGTTCGGCCAGACGCCCGATGAAACCGGCATATTTGGTCCTGTAAACATCGGTGTATACACATGTTTAAAAGACTTTCCCGTTGAAGGTGGTTTAGCAACTGCCGGGCCGGACACCGATAAATCCGCCCTTAACGTTGATGTCGCGGCATGGCTGTCCCCTTCTGGAATCTCGGGAAATACCGAGCTTTTAGAGGGCCTAGTGGCCAGCGGCAAGCCGATAATGGTCTCCGTAAATGGTCTTGGAACCAAGGCCTATGCAGCCGTATCAGCAATTGTACCGCCGGGAAAATTAATCAATTTTTTCGACACCCAAGAACAGGACTCAATCTCATATTTAGAGCAACTGGTTTGGCTCGCTGCCCAACCCGCACCTTTCGCCATCATGGCTCAAAATACCAGGAGGTTTGTTGAGGCTGCGGCGATGGGCGCTACCCATTTGGTGATCCCTAAATCTGCGGATATCGAACTGGAGCCGATTATTCGAGTTGTTTTACCGAGAGCGACTGGAAAACCTCGCCCCACTTCAGCAGCTGAAATCGATCATCTTCTCGGCCGCGAGACTAGCTTAACTGTTGCACGCACAATGAAAGTCGGAGAGACACTATTGCTTGAGGACCTTAGTGTTGACTTGACACTTTCGCGCGGCCTGTCCCCAACTTTGCGTGACCGGGTTGTTGGCCGAGTTCTGCGCTATACAATTAAACCGGGGGAGCCCCTCACATTTGGTCATCTTATGCTGGAGAAATTCCTATGAGTGGCAGCATTTCAATCGTCATACGCGCTAAAAATGAAGCCAAGTGGTTGGCATCTTGCTTAGATGCCGTATCCATGCAGGACTACCACGACTTTGAGACTATTGTGATAGACAACCAATCGACAGATAAAACCCGTGAAATCGCAGAAGCATTTGACTGCGAGATTATTGACATTACCGACGAAGAGTTCAATTTCTCACGCGCACTAAATATTGGTATCGCGACCGGAAAAAAACAACTTATCGCCATGGTATCCGGGCATTGCATTCCGGCTGACGATCAATGGCTCAGTAGATTAGCTATGCATTTCAGTGACCCGAGCGTCGTTGCGGTTTACGGACGGCAAGAACCCCTTCCCGATACAGCGCCAACTGATAAGCGCGATCTCTGGATCACTTTTGGTCTCGATCGAAAAACCCAGAAACGAGACTATTTTTTCCACAACGCAAACTCAATGATCCGCCGCACAACTTGGGAAAATACGCCATTTAATGAAAACATCCATGGCGTAGAAGACCAAGACTGGGCGAAGAAAGTACTGAGTAATAATCATCGAATTATTTATGAACCCACCGCAAGAGTATTTCATCACCACGGAATTCACCACGCCTTAAGCGAAGAACGGGCGGAACGTGTTGTTCGCGTTATAGAGCTAATACAAAGAGACCTGACATGAGTTACATTAAATTAGTGAGGGACTTATGAAGGTTTCAGCTGTCATTCCAATTAGATATGACGATTGCTTTGCTGATGATGGCACGCCGCGCATGCTGCTGGCCGGCCATCAACTATGGGAGATCACTCTCCGGCAAGCTTGCCGGTCAGCACAACTCGACAAGGTGGTGGTCGCCTACGATGACGAACGCTTCGTAAAACATTTAACACCCCCGCACGGTAGCATTGAACAGTGTCTGCGTCCAAAAATACTGAGTAGCGACAAATCCACTACAATCGATGTTCTTGCGTTTGTAGCAAATTGGCTCGACCAAAAGGCTATCAGCACGGATTATCTTATGCTCTTGGAAATTACTCACCCGCTTCGCCCAAGAGAAATTATTGATGACCTAATTAAGAATGCCCAATCTCAAGAATCGGATTCGTTAATCACATGCCATCCAGTACATTATAATTTTTGGCGTCGCGGTGAGGCGGGACAGATGAATCGAATTAGCGGCGCTGGTGAAAACTCGGAAGTTGCTCTCTACGAAGAATTAACTGGTATATGTTCCCTTTTCCGCCCCCATTTTCTTGCGACAAACAACCCGTTCGGTGACCAAGTCGACATCATACCTATAGATCGTTTCTGGGCAACCATCGATGTGCGTGATGATGATGGTCGCTGGTTAGCAGAACAATACCTTGAACGCTTAAAAATCGCGCTTTAACCCACTCATTCCAGAAATAATGACCAAATTAGCACCCTTAGATAGTTCCTCGTCATGGCCACTAGCTCTAGTCTACACACGTGCAGATGCGGCTCGCCTCCTCTTCCAACGTCCCCGCTGCCGCGCTGTTATCGCCATGACACCCAATGCTCGTGCGGCGTTAGCTATGAGTCCTTGGCCAATTATTGTGTCCAGTGACATCCTCGATGATCGTGCCCACCTGCGAATTGTTGCTCGCACCCGACGGGTTGATAGGGATTGCCAGCAGATTTTTAAGTCGGCTCCGAGTATCCCTCAGGCTGCTAAACTGACCATGTTGAGCGATCTACATTATATGGCCGCCTCAGCTTTGGCATTATGGATACTGATTGGAAGACACGGCCCTTGGTTAATACCGTCACCTCAGGGAAAGTGGGTAGTTTTCGAGGCACGATACGCTGCGCTTACAGCCTTAATGGATACCCTTCGCCAAACAGCTCCATCGGCTCGCGCCTGGCTACGTTTACCTTTCGCGGGGGGATTGACCCGTATCATGAGCCGCTTAGTTCTGCGGCTGTGCGGCATCGGTCGCCATGTCGCCATACCAGGATGTTCTTACGGGATGGGTAACCTTACCGATGAAATACACCGGCGTCACGCCAAGCGAACGGTCGAGATACGGGGGACTACCGGCACATGGCGCGATGTGATCCATCCGGTACGTACCCTTGTTCAGGCGGCGGCCGGCAAGATCGTAATTACAGCCATCGCAGCCCCTAAGCCATCTCACGATCATGATAGCGCACTCAAAAAGAAACTTGCAGATGTTTGGGAGGCATTACCCGACCCTGTGATTCGCGCTGGGTTGTTGCCATATCGCGATGAACTGATAACCGAAGCTGTACTAACCGAACTGCTCGCCAATGAGGCCGCTGAACTCTTGGCAATGACAAGGGTCAGCTCAGTGATTCTAAACGCCCTTCATTGGGGCGCCGACGTAGCACTTGCAGAAGCTGCAGGGCGACATGGACTGCACCGGTTTTTGGTCTCCCACGGCAGCCATACCCCCGGCGAGAGTTTGGCCGCTGCTACCGAACAACGAGCACTTGCAGAGGGTCAGTTGGTAAGCAGCCTGGCTGATACGGCAATCATTCAATCACCTTATAGTGCCGCTTTGGCTTCAGAGATTATGCCAGAAATGAGACGATCGTGCTCTCTCCCGTCAATGTGGGGATACAAGCCGATCCAAACTGAAGGCTTAAACCCCCCTTACAGGCGCGTTCTTCATGCAGGCACGTACAAAAACCTGGTTGGCCTGCGGCCTTGGATATATGAAACTTCAAACGAGTTTGCCAACGGATTAGTTGACCTCGTTCATGCTGTTGAGGGTTTGAAAAACACTCATTTAGTCATTAGATTTCGGCCAATGCTAGAGTGCGACGTTGAAGCCCTCAAACAGCTCTTACCGAAATCAGCATGTTTCGAAATCAAGACTGACGGAAGCTTTCTTGATGATCTCGCGAACACAGACCTTCTTGTTAGTTACGCATCAACTACCATCGAAGAAGCCTTGAACATCCGTTGCCCAGTTTTATTATGGGGCGGCAGCGCACGCTATCGGCATGTACCGGCAAGAACCACACCACCCATGCAAGGGTCACGGAGCGCGACCTACACGGCCAATGATGCCGACCATCTAGGAACCATGCTATCCAACATCCTAGATTACCATGCGGGCAAGCCTTTAACAGAGTCAGAGCTAAAAGGCCATGTTTGGCCCAAGGGAACGGCGGATATCGGTGACTTGGCCGATACAGTTGCGAGAGCGAATTTTCGGTCATGAACAAAATCATAAAGGACAATTTAAAAAAATTAGTCTCGAGCATAACTGGTACCGCCACTAATGGTCCGAAGTGGATGCGGAAAGCCGCGGCGTTCAGCTTATCCAGCATTGACGACCGGCGACAAATTCTCACTCCACATGGCAAGATCATTGTCCATGTCGGATCTCCAATAGAACGCTGGCGGGCAGACACTTTACTCACCAAAGAACCAGAGACCACTGCGTGGCTAGAGCGGACTATTGCTCCCGATAGTGTAATTTACGATGTAGGCGCAAACATCGGTCTATACGCCCTCTACGCAGCCCATCTTTTCCCCAAATCAGTCCGTGCAGTCTGTTTTGAACCTGAACCCATAAACTTTGCCAGGCTTAATCAAAATATTCTGGCCAATGATTTTACTGAACAGTTCACAGCTTATCCAATCGGCCTTGGCGCCCTTAGCCGGCTAGATAGGTTGCCATTATCGAGTTTGCAGGGCGGCAGTGCTTTGCATGGTCCGCGAATGATCGAGGCCGGGGAGGCCGCCCACGTGGTGGGAATTAATGTCTGGATGCTCGATGAATTCTGTCAACAATCCACACATCTACCAAACCCTACCCATCTCAAAATCGACGTCGACGGTCCAGAGTTCGATATAGTGCGCGGTGCAGCCTCAACGCTCCGTGAACCATCTTTGCGCCATGTCCTAATCGAAGTAACAATGGATGAGAGAACTAAGGTAGAAAATCTATTCCAAACGGCTGGGTTTTTCGCAGTATCAAGTGGAAAAAAACATGATGGTATGTTCAACTTGATATTTCAAAAAAACGCTTAAGGAAAAATACCGTGTTGCCGTTTTTTTCCATAATTATACCCTGCCACAACGTTGCTCACAGTGTAATGGGGACGCTGAACTCAGTCGCTGCCCAAAATGAGAGAGCCTTTGAGGTTATCGCCGTAAATGACGGTTCGAGCGATACAACATTGCACGTTCTGGAGAGTTTTAACGCAAGCTTCCCCTTTGTTATCATCGATCAAAAAAACAAAGGTCTAGGCGGTGCAAGAAATGCGGGCGTTACTGTCGCACACGGAGAATTTCTAGCATTTCTTGATGCTGATGACCTATGGGAACCAGAAAAACTTGAACGTGTACGCGAAACCTTACATGAAACCGGTGCCGATTTAGTTTGCCACGACGAATACTTTGTCCGAGCAGGAACCACCGTTCGCAATCATCGATATGGACCCCGCACAAAATACCTTGATCTCTTATTCCACGGTAATTGCCTATCACCCTCCGCTGTCACCGTCCGTCGCGATGCAGTGGTATCACTTGGTGGATTTTCAGAAGATCGCCGAGGCCATGGAGTAGAGGATTACGACTTGTGGATGCGGCTCGCGCGTGTAGGTAGAAAGTTCTATTACCTGCACGAAAGCTTAGGTAGCTACGTTCTTCATGATGCCAACATGAGTGCTGGCCCTGATTTTCAAGAGTGTGAACGGTTCATTTTAGAGCAGCATTTCTCGCATCTGGATGCGACCAATCCAGCTCTGGCACGCAAGATCTCCAAAAGGCGCGCGTTGAACGATGCCTGCGCCGGTTGGAGCCGCTTTCAACGCGGCCAGTGGGTCGCTGCCTTTGGAGATTATCAGCGCGCGCTGCGCGGCGATTTTTTTGGGACAACTGTATGGAAGTACATGGCCATAGGTACCTTCCGTGAAATTATAAGACAAACCTCAACGAAACTTGGCAAACCAAAAGGAACCCCCGCATGAACGTACCCATCTTGGTTACCGGTGGGGCCGGCTTTATCGGCAGCCATGCCTGCAAAACGTTGAGCGCGCGTGGCTATTTACCCATCAGCGTTGATAACCTCAGCCGCGGTCATACCTCAGCAGTTAAATGGGGGCCCTTGGAGGTAGGTGATTTGCGCGATATAATTTTTCTTAAAAATGTCTTTTCACGCTATCAGCCTGTCGCGGTAATGCATTTTGCAGCATTTGCCTACGTCAGTGAATCCATGAAAAACCCGAGCCTTTATCATGACAACAATGTTGGTGGGGCAGAGACACTTATAAACGTTATTAGAGAGACACCCTGCAAGTATTTTGTTTTTTCAAGTTCATGCACTGTTTACGGCGACCCCAAAGTCATACCGATAGCTGAGGAACATCCCCGCTATCCCGTCAACCCATATGGCGAAGGCAAACATCACATTGAAAAATATCTAGTACAAGCTAATCAAGAATGGGGGCTGCATTCGGTTAGTCTCAGATACTTCAACGCGGCCGGA